>JYIN01000013.1 GCA_002007405.1 Gammaproteobacteria bacterium Gsub | reverse complement strand
CCGCCTGAGTAACAAATTGTCTTTAAAAATAGGGCAGCATGGGCTGCCCTTTATTTAGAGGCTTTGAGTTTTGCCTTTGGGATAATTGTTGAGTATTTTTTTTACTTAGGTGTTTGTTGTGGGTTGATTGCGTTTATTGCTTGTGGGGAATGAGTACTATCTACGACGGTTTGCCACCAACTAAGCAACAGACGACAAATAGACGATTTTTACTGTGTGGGTGGATTTTAAGCACCATACTTGGTAGCCAGTTTTTCTTATCTCTAATTGAGAGCATCTTGTCCGTTCTATTGCTTTGCTATAAAAAACAGCATTTACTCTAAAACTTTATGGATAATGGCAAAGTTATAGATTTAAATAACCATTTTAAATAATCCATCCCTCATGAAAAACACAAAATATCTCAAATCTATGCCAAAACCAGTGCCGATTTATCCGTTTATTGGGCTTATGATTTTAGCCTCAGTTCTTGGCGTATTTAGCGATACCGTGGGCATGAATAACTCAGATATTTACCGAGAATATATTTTTGAGTCGGGCTTTATGGGGTTACTGCTGTATTGGTTCTATAGCAATAAAAATAGGGCTACATGGACACTGACCATCAGCATAACACGGCTATTGCTGGCAGGGTTTTTTTTGTTGGTAACGGTTTCGGTATTTTGGACACATAATTTGGGTTTTTTTATTAGTAAATATCTGTTATATTTAGGGGCATTGGTGGTATTTTTACTGGTACTTAACCTCAAGCAAGGTCAAAATCAATTAATCATTCTAACCCGGGCTTTGCTATTTATTGCGGTCTATATTGCGATTATTGGTCTGATTCAATCAGTACTCGGGATTGATTTATTTTCTCAATCTTATTCACCAGCAGCAAATTATGTTAATAAAAATGCAGCGGCACAAGTGGTTACTTTGTTGATTCCGATTGCTTTTTTCCTATTATTGACTGATGAACATAAGTGGTTGTCAAAGCTCTATCCTTATTTGATTGCACTCATACTGGCCTATGTTTTTCATACTGAAACTCGTGCTGTATGGGTGGGGGTATCGTTAGAAATTCTGGCGATTATTGGGGTTTTGTTTTGGCAAAGAAACACCATTAAAAAAATGCTAAAAACTAAGGATTTTATCTACCCACCATTTAGAAAAATCCATATTACTTTTGCTTTTTTAGGGTTTTTATTATTGATTAATGTCTCAGCAACCGATTTTACTTTCTGGGGTGGCAGTGCTTTGAGGGAGATTGATAGCATTGTTACTGATGTTACAAGCTATGGTCAGCATAGCCTCCATACAAAAAGCGAGCGTTGGTTAATTTGGGAATCAGTGTTAGTCATGGTTCAGCAAAACCCAATGTTAGGTACTGGTTTGGGTAGTTTTTTTGATAACCTTATCTCTAATCCTCAAGATTTTGTGGCAGATAATCAGCTGCGTGTTCATAACGATCTTTTAGAGATGGTTGTTGAGTTAGGTTTATTAGGTGTGGTGGTGTTTCTGGCGGTTATGGTTAGTCTATTATTAAATCTAATTAAAATTATCAGCAAGGGGCAGCCAGAACAAAAAATACTTTATTTGTTTATTTTAATTGCCCTAATGGGAAATTTTATCAATATGCAGTTTAGTTTTCCGTATCAAATGCCTATTCCGATTATGATTTTTTCTGTGTACTTGGGGCTTATTATTAAAACCGCAGATGGGCTAATAACCCCGCTAAAAACCATCCACATCACTTGGAGTAAAATCCATTATTACATTGTTTCTGGGCTGTTATTATTGGTTTTTTTGGGTATCTTTTTTATCAATACTGTTTGGTTAAATGCAGGGATTAAGGTCAGCGAAAATATTGCCAATAACCGTTGGACTCACAGCGTTGAAAACCCACTTTTTTGTCATAAATCAATGACAAAAACCTTATTAAGTGTTTATAAACTATATTTTGATAGCAATAATAAAAATGCAATACAAGTGCTGGATACCTTTAATAATTGCATCCCTAACAGCTGGCAATACCATTATTTTAAGGCGATTGGTTTTGTTAAATTAGAGCAATATCAGCAAGCCATTCAATCGTTAGAGCGTTCGATTGGATACTACCCAAAGAAAAGTTACAAACATTATTCGTTATTGTATAGGCTTTATAAAAAAGTTGGCAATCATAGAAAAATGCACCAACTTTATCAACAAATCAAACAAATTGACCCCAATGAATTAGTAACACAAAAAAAGTTTTTAAAACAGGTTGTGCTAATGGCCATAGAGCTTAATAAAGAAAAAGAAGCACACGAATGGTTTGCATTGTTTGTTAAAAATTATGGCGGAGTTAATCAATTTAGCACCAGAATCAACAATATATTTAGCCAACAGCTTTTCAAAAAATAAGTCTAATTTAACTTGTGAGTTGGATTTGTTGGCTGTATTTTAAGGTTTAGGAAAAAACAATTTCACCATTTTTAACATCCGCAGTAATGGTTGTTCCCGGTAAAAACGCACCTGCTAAGATTTTTTGTGAAAGTGGATTTTCTAACAATTTCTGGATGGTTCGTTTGAGTGGGCGAGCGCCAAATATAGGGTCGTAACCTCTATCAACAATCATTGCCATAGCACTATCGCTTATTGATAATGTGAGACCGAGTTTTGCTAAGCGTGCCACGAGGGTTTTGATTTGTAATTCGGCAATGCCTCGGATTTGGGGTTTTTTAAGGTTGTTAAAGGTAACAATTTCATCAATACGATTGACAAACTCGGGTCTAAAGTGCTCTCTTATAATTTTATTTAATTCATTTGTTATATCTTTGCCGGGGTTGTCTTGAATAAGATGCGAACCTAAATTAGAGGTCATTACAATCACGGTATTTTTAAAATCAACCGTGCGTCCCTGCCCGTCGGTAAGTTGCCCGTCATCAAGCACTTGCAGTAAAACATTAAATACATCGGGATGTGCTTTTTCAATTTCATCTAATAAAATAATGCAATACGGTTTGCGACGCACCGCCTCAGTTAACGCCCCACCTTGCTCATAGCCTACATAGCCGGGTGGCGCGCCAATGAGGCGTGCAACCGAGTGTTTCTCCATAAATTCGCTCATATCAACACGCACAATCGCCTGTTCGGTATCAAACAAAAAATCTGCCAAAGCCTTGGTGAGTTCGGTTTTCCCTACACCTGTAGGTCCCATAAATAAAAACGAACCATCTGGGCGATTAGGGTCAGACAACCCGCTACGGGCACGGCGCACAGCATCGGAAATCACTTTAACTGCCTTGTCTTGACCAATCAAACGCTGGTGGATAATGGACTCCATTGCTAACAATTTATCGCGTTCGCCTGCCATCATTTTATCCACTGGAATACCAGTCCAACGCGCGACAATATGGGCAACTTCATCTTCCCCCACTTTGTTTCGTAGCAGAGTCATGTCTTGGTTATTGGTTGATTCCACTTGGGTGATTTTTTCTTCAAGTGTTGGGATAATGCCGTATTGTAACTCACTCATTTTGGCTAAATCGTTGTTTCGGTGGGCGCTTTCAAGTTCAGTTTTTGCTTGTTCTAATTCTTCTTTTAGGTGTTGTGCTCCTTGTACTACAAGTTTTTCTTTTTTCCAAACCTCTTCCAAATCAGCGTATTGTTTTTCTAAGTCTTTAATCACCGCTTGTAATTCTTTAAGGCGCTCTTTTGAGGCTTTGTCTTTTTCCTTTTTGAGTGCCATGCGCTCAATTTTGAGCTGCACTAATTTTCTATCTAATTTATCCATTGACTCTGGTTTAGAGTCAATTTCCATGCGGATTTGTGAGGCTGCTTCGTCAATTAAATCAATCGCTTTATCAGGCAGTTGCCGATCGGTAATATAGCGTTGTGAATAAGTGGTGGCAGCGATAATCGCTGGGTCGGTAATTTCCACCCCGTGATGCACCTCGTATTTTTCCTTAAGACCACGCAAAATGGCAATTGTGTCTGCTTCGTTCGGCTCATCAACCAAAACTTTTTGAAAACGGCGTTCTAGGGCCGAATCTTTTTCAATATATTGGCGATATTCGTCCAAAGTGGTTGCCCCCATACAATGTAAATCGCCACGCGCTAAGGCAGGTTTGAGCATGTTACCAGCATCCATTGCCCCTTCAGTTTTACCCGCACCGACCATTGTGTGCAGCTCGTCAATAAATAAAATGACCTGTCCTTGTTCGGCCTCTAATTCTTTTAATACCGCTTTTAGACGCTCTTCAAATTCGCCACGGTATTTTGCTCCAGCAAGTAATGCTGCCATATCTAAGGCTAAAACGCGCTTGCCTTTAATGCCTTCTGGCACTTCATTGTTAATAATGCGCTGTGCCAAGCCTTCTACAATTGCTGTTTTGCCTACACCGGGTTCGCCGATTAGCACTGGGTTATTTTTGGTTCGGCGTTGTAGGACTTGAATGGCGCGGCGGATTTCTCCGTCACGCCCAATAACTGGGTCAAGCTTGCCGTCAGTGGCTAATTGTGTTAAGTCTTGGGTGTATTTTTTTAGTGCGTCTCTGTTGGTTTCTGCATTTTGTTCATTCACGCGCTCGCCTCCTCTAAGGGTATCAATTGCGGCGCTTAAGTTTTGCTTTGTGGCACCACAATCTTTCAAAATTTTACTACTTGTGTCACTGCTATTGATAACTGCCAATAAAAATAACTCAGTTGATAGGTATTCATCACCGCGCTCAGCGGCTAATTTGTCAACTTGGTTTAACACTCGTAGTAGATTTTGTGAAACATTAACCTCACCTGTTGGGTTATTGACAGTGGCAAGGGCATTGATAGCTTGGCTTAGTTTTTTCTCAAGTTGGGGTAAATCCACCTGTGTTTGTGCCAATAAATTTTTAACACTGCCACTTGTGTTTTGAAGCATACTTTGCAAAACATGAAGCGGCTCAATAGCGTTGTGATTGTAGCGAACCGCAATTGATTGTGCGCTGGCTAAGTCTTGTTGAAACTGAGTGGTTAGTTTGTTAATATCCATTTTGTCCGCTTTTATGAAGTTTTAGCCTTTATTTATGGGATGATTGCTTTATTTCAACCGTTTTTATAAAATGTTATGTTAAATTTTGTATTGTTTGAGCCAGAGATTCCTAACAACACCGGCAGCTTGATTCGTTTGTGTGCCAATATGGGCTCGACACTACACTTGATTAAGCCATTGGGGTTTGAGATGACGGACAAAAAACTCAAACGCGCGGGGTTAGATTATCAAGAATTGGCACAAGTTTATGAACATGAAAATTTCCTCCATTACCTTGATAAAGCTAAGCCAAAACGCTTATTTGCACTCAGCTCAAAAGCTAGGAAAAATTATGCACAAGGGCATTATCAAAGTGGCGATTCATTTTTATTCGGATCTGAAACCAGAGGCTTACCAGCAGAAATACTCCAAAATTATGAGACCCTTACTTTACCTATGCAGGCAGGGTCTAGGAGTTTGAATTTGGCCAACTGTGTGTCTATTGTGGCCTATGAAGCTTGGCGACAAATTGGGTTTAAGGGGGCGAAAAATGTTTGAAAAATCATTCCCCATCTATTTTCTGGGGATGATTTTTTTATTAGCGATGAATACTGTTGTTGCAACCCAAGAAGACGAGGGTTTGTTTTTTTCAAAAGGTTGCGTGGTGCTTTTGTATCATAATTTTTCTGATACAAGCCCAGAATCCACCAGCATTAGCCCAAAATTATTTGCCCAACATTTGCAATATTTGCAAGAGAATAATTTTAAGGTTTTATCTTTAGAGACCATGTTGCGCGCATTAGAATTGGATAATTTGGTAGATAAGTGTGTGGTTTTAACTGCCGATGATGCGTATTTTTCAATTGCCAAAAATGCCTATCCTATTTTGAAAAAATACCAAATGCCAATGAGCGTTTTTGTCTCAACCAACGCGGTTGATAAACAATATGGGGCGATGATGTCTTGGCAACAAATGCGTGATATTCAGGGCAAGATTATCAAATTTTATAATCATTCAAGCACTCACCCACATTTGTTAGAACTTAATGAGGCACAAATAAAATCAGAGGTTGAAGATGCCCAAAATCGGTTAAATAAAGAATTAAGAGTGCGAGAGAGGATTTTTGCCTATCCTTATGGCGAGGCTAATTTTTCAATAATGAGGCAATTAAAAGAAATGGGTTTTTATGTCTTTGGACAACACTCTGGGGTCGTGTCAAACATGAGTAATAAACAAAATCTACCCCGTTTTCCTATGGCAGGAGAATATGCCAAAATGCCAAGTTTTAAAACCAAAGTTAATGCCTTGCCAATGCCGATAGTTGCTAAAAAAATAAACCCAATATTCACCCAAAATCCACCCAAATTAATGTTGGAATTTAAAAAAACGCTGAGCAAACATCAGCTGAACAATTTTAATTGCTTTGCCAGTGGGGGCACAGAAGTTGATTGGAAAGACGATAAAAATGTGGTGGTTATTGGCAAACAGCCACTGAAGCAAAGACGCAATAAATATAATTGCACCATGCCTAGCCAGAAAAAAGATAGGTATTATTGGTATAGTGTCCAATGGGTTAATCCAGATATAAGCGAGTAACCCAGCCCTTGCAAATGCAATATTGTTAAAACATCTGGCTGAGTTGGCGGGCGTTAGCAAAATCTTTGATAGCAAGGGTTTTTTTGCCCGGCAGTTGGACTTTTTTTAAACTCAAAACCCCCTCACCCGTTGCCACATGACAAACGCCCTTGCTATATTTAATCACCGCACCTGGATTTTTACCTTCGTCCCTATTGACGATACAGGCGGATAAAATACGCAATACTACTGTCCCAAACTTGTTACTTTTTGCATGGGTTTTAGCGATTGGGTAAGGGTTAAAGGCGCGTATTTGGCGACTGATTTGCACCGCACTTTGACGCCAATCAATCCAGGCATCATCTTTGCTGAGCTTTTTAGCGTAAGTAATACCCGATTTATCCTGCGCAATGGGATGCAAGCTTTGGATATTATCTAATGTTTCAATTATGGCTTTTGCACTGAGTATGGATAATTTTTCATGTAGGCTTTGTGCGGTGTCTGTTGGGGTAATTTTGCATTTTTTTTGTAGTAAAATGTTACCCGCATCCAAATTTTCGCTCATTTGTATAATACTCACACCAGTTTGTCTATCGCCCGCCAAAATGGCGTGTTGGATTGGGCTCGCACCACGCCACCGTGGCAAAAGCGAGGCATGAATATTCAAACAACCATATTTTGGCATTGCCAATACTGGCTTGGGCAATAATTGACCATATGCTACCACCACCATAACCTCAGCATCTAATTTTGCAAGCTGTGATTGTGCGTTTGGGTCCTGGAGATTATCGGGCTGGTAAATAGACAAACCGTTTTGGGTAGCATATATTTTCACTGCGCAGGCGGTGATAATTCTGCCACGATTTTTGGGGCGATCGGGCTGGCAATAAACACCGATAACCTCATGTCCAGCCTTAATAAGTGCATCCAACACAGCAACAGAAAATTCGGGTGTGCCAGCAAAAACTACCCGCATTGCAACAGAGATTTTCTAGCGGTTTTAATGGCTTGTTTCACTTGGTTGGGCGCAGTTGCCCCAAAGTGGTTGCGAGCGCGCAATGAGCCTGCTAACGATAAAACATCAAACACATCATTTTGAATATGGTTGTCAAAGGCTTGTAATTCTTCTAAACTAAGTTCGCTTAAGTCTTTTTTTTGTTCAATGCTGTAGGCAACGCACCTACCGACCACATCATGCGCGGTGCGAAATGCCAAGCCTTTTTTTACTAGATAATCGGCTAAGTCTGTGGCAGTGGTGTAACCTTTTTTGCAGGCATTGTACATGTTTTCGCGTTTGAGATCGATGTTTGCTAACATGTCGGTGAATACAGACAAGCAAGCTTTGAGGGTATCAACACTATCAAATATCGGCTCTTTGTCTTCTTGATTGTCTTTATTATAAGCCAGCGCCTGCCCTTTCATCAAAGTGAGCAATGTGTTAAGGTTACCGTAGATGCGCGCTGTTTTTCCGCGCACTAATTCAGGCACATCAGGGTTTTTCTTTTGTGGCATGATGGAGGACCCAGTGCAAAAATTATCCGCCAATTCAATAAAGTTAAATTGTGCGCTAGACCATAAAATCAGCTCTTCACAAAAGCGTGATAGGTGCATCATAATCATGCTGGCTACTGACAAAAATTCAATTGCAAAATCACGGTCGCTAACCGCATCAAGCGAGTTGCTACAAATGTGCTCAAAGCCTAATAATTCTGCTACTCGCTCACGGTTAATGGGATAGGTTGTGCCTGCTAGGGCGGCACTGCCGAGTGGCAAAGTATTGATGCGAGTGCGACACTCACTAAGGCGTTGAGCATCACGCGAGAGCATTGCAAAATAAGCCATGAGATGATGGGCAAAACTAATTGGCTGGGCGGCTTGCAAGTGGGTAAAGCCGGGTAATATAGTGTTGGTTTCTGTCTCAGCCAAGTCTAACAATACTGATTGCAAATGTTTAATTTTTGTAGCAATAATATCCACTTGGTCGCGTAGATAGAGACGAATATCAGTTGCCACTTGGTCGTTGCGTGAGCGCGCAG
Source organism: Gammaproteobacteria bacterium Gsub (assembly GCA_002007405.1). Taxonomy (GTDB): domain Bacteria; phylum Pseudomonadota; class Gammaproteobacteria; order PS1; family Pseudothioglobaceae; genus JAAOIF01. The sequence continues at coordinate 81,759 of JYIN01000013.1, read as the reverse complement.
TGTGGAGTTTTTTGCCAATATTGCCACAAATCTCTATCAGCCGCGATTCAATATTCATATGCACATCTTCAAGTGCCACAGACCAATTAAATTGTCCCCCATCAACTTCACTGAGAATTTGATTAAGCCCAGCGATAATTTGCTCTTTTTCATGTTTTGTTAGCAAGCCTGCCTCAAAAAGCATGGTGGCGTGGGCAATTGAGCCTTGAATGTCATATGGCGCTAAAATTTTGTCAAAAAATATTGAAGCAGTAAAAATTTTGACAAATTCGTCAGTCGGTTGCTTAAAACGCCCGCCCCAAGATTGGTTTATTTTATTATTGGACTTTTTGGTCATAGAGGTGTTTTTGGTTGTTGCTGTATTTTTTTGCTTGCTTGTTTAATTGCTCGGTCTAAGTCGGCCCAGTAATATTCTTCGCTGGGAACGCCAATGATTTTTTCCAATTCTGTGCCATAATTATCAACCAAAATGACAGTCGGGAAGAAATTAACAGCGTATTTGAAAGCAAATTTATTATGTGAGGTGGCAACATTATAAAAATCATAAATTTTGTCAAAACTTTGCTCCTCAATATGGCGAATAATAATTTTGTCCTGATATTCTTTGAGTTGCACCATCGGTGAGATTACATCTTCTTTGATTTTTTGGCAATATTCACAATCAGGAATAGAAAACATTATTAAAATTGGAGATTTATTCTTCCGTGCTTGTTGCGCATCCGCAAAAAAATTTTTTGCTAGTGGTAAATCTGCTGTAGCAAAATTAGGGAAAATTGCAAGAGTGATTAGAAATAGATAAAATCGCAACATTTGAAATATTTTAATACAAACTTCTCGGAGTATGCGCAAAACCTTAAAAATTGCAACACGAAAAAGCCCCCTAGCGTTATGGCAGGCTCAGTATGTGGGGGACAAACTGCGGGCGCAACACCCTAACTTGAATATTAAATTGGTGAAAATGACCACTAAAGGTGATCAAATTCTTAATTCGCCTTTGTCTAAAGTTGGCGGTAAGGGTTTATTCATTAAGGAATTAGAGCAGGGCATGTTGGCTGGTATTGCCGATATTGCAGTGCATTCAATGAAGGATGTGCCGTATCAAATCCCCCTAGGTTTTACACTCGGTGCGATTCTAAAACGGGAAAATCCATTTGATGCTTTTGTAGCAAATGATTTTAACAGCATTGATGAACTGCCTAAAAACGCCAAAATCGGCACTTGCTCAATGCGTCGTATTGTGCAACTAAAAGCCTTGCGTCCTGATTTAAAAATCCTTGATTTGCGTGGTAATGTTAATACCCGATTACAAAAACTTGATGACGGGGAGTATGATGCTATTATTCTGGCATGTGCGGGGCTAATTCGTCTGGGTTTTAAAGACCGAATTAAACAACAAATCCCTGCAGAGCAAAGCCTGCCAGCCGTTGGGCAGGGTGCGCTGGGTATTGAAATTCGTGAAAATGACCAACAAACGCTAGACTTAATCTTACCTTTGCGTGACCAACAAACAACACATAGAATCAGTGCAGAACGCGCCATGAATGCCCGCCTTGAAGGCGGCTGTTCGGCACCGATTGGTGGTTTTTCAACCGTCAATAACCAGCAAATTACTTTGGCTGGTTTGGCAGGTAATGTAGATTCTGGGGTGATTTTAAAGCATCAAATTTGTGGTCATATCAATGCTGCAAAATCACTCGGCACCCAGCTGGCAGATGAGATGATTGCCATGGGCGCAAAAGACATTTTAAAAGCATAAACTATAAAAAGACACAGGTTAAATGATTTTGGCCTGTATTAAAGTGTGCATGTTAATAGCGCCGATGATTTTTTGGTTTTTATCAACTACAGGCAAGGCGTTTAGGTTAAATTCATCCATAATCTGCAGTGCGGATACGGCAGGTTTGTCAGCAGTAATGGATTGGCAATTAGTTGTCATCACTTCGCCGACAGTCAAGTTTTGAATTGCCCCACGATTTTCTAAAACGCGCCTGAGATCGCCATCGGTAAAAATGCCTTTGAGGGTTTTGCCATCGGTTATTAAAACCATGCCTAAGGCTTTTTGACTCATAATTAAAAGCGCATCAATGAGTTTTGTATCAGCGCTGACTTTGGGAATATCCTTACCTGTTTTCATAATGTCTTTAACAAAGGTCAATAGACGCCGCCCTAATGCGCCACAAGGGTGTGATCTAGCAAAATCATCAGGGCTAAAGCCTTTATCAATGAGCAAACTAATTGCTAAAGCATCGCCCATTACTAAGGCTACTGTAGTGGATGAGGTGGGCGTTAAGTTATGCGGACAGGATTCTTTTTCGACCCCAACATCAAGATGTACGCTGCAGGCTTTGCCGATGGTAGAATTCGGATTGCCAGTCATGCCGATAATAGACACTCCCAAACGCTGAATGACTGGGATTAAGGTCATAATTTCATCGGATTCTCCTGAATAAGAAATCGTAATGATTAAATCATTGGCACTAATCATGCCCAAATCGCCATGTCCAGCCTCACTCGGGTGAATGGCAAAAGCAGGAGTGCCAGTTGAGGCGAGGGTGGCAGCAATTTTATTACCAATATGTCCAGATTTTCCCATACCAATAAGAATAACTTTGCCTTGGCATTTTTTTATCAAGGTGCAGGCTTGAATAAAATTCTTATCAAGCCGGTCGGCTAAGTCGGCAACCGCACGAGATTCGGACAATATAACAGTTTTGGCAGATTGGAGTAGCGAGTTTGGCATGTGAGCTGCATTAAATTGATATAATTGTCAGATTTTATCTAAGTTAAGGAATGAATAAAGAAAAGTTTAAAATTTTATTTGTTTGTATGGGCAATATTTGCCGTTCGCCAACGGCTGAGGGGGTATTTAGATTTCAAGCAGCGCAACGCGGTATGCAGGATTTGTTTGAAATTGACTCTGCTGGCACGCACGCCTACCATGTGGGAGAGCCCCCAGATTCGCGCTCCCAAGTTGCTGCCATGAAAAAGGGGATTGACCTGTCCAATCAACGCGCTAGACAAATAGATGAGTCTGATTTTTATTATTATGATTATATTTTTGCGATGGATGCGAAAAACTTGGCTAATTTAAAAATGCTTTGTCCAAGCCAGCACCAGCACAAATTGGCATTGATATTAGACAATGTTGAGGGCACTCGGGGCAAGAGTGTGCCAGACCCGTATTTTAGTGGTGATTTTAACAATACTTTAACTATGGTCAATGATGCGGTAGCGTGTTTTTTTAAGAAAAACAACCCAATTTTTAACAAAATAGGTGAAATTTAGATCTCTACATATAGATATAAAAGACCCAAATTATAAAAACTTTAAAATTATTGACACAAGTTTTTTTATCACAGTATAATTCCCCCCTTTGTTGGTCGTAAAGAAGCGAGCGATTTATTCAAATTATTTTTTAATTTTTATGTTTGATTTTGGAGAAGTAGTAGTTGTATGTCAACAATTAATCAATTAGTGCGCAAGCCGCGTAAGAAAAAAGTGATCAAAAGCGGCGTACCAGCACTTGATAGTTGCCCGCAAAAGCGCGGTGTTTGCATCCGAGTTTATACGACCACTCCTAAAAAACCCAACTCAGCACTTAGAAAAGTGGCCCGGGTGAGATTAACTAACGCAGCCGAAGTAACGACTTATATTGGTGGAGAAGGGCATAATTTACAAGAACACTCGGTGATTTTAATTCGCGGTGGTCGTGTTAAAGACCTGCCCGGTGTTCGTTATCATACAGTGCGTGGCGCATTAGACACCACAGGTGTTGACGGCAGGATGCAGGGGCGTTCTAAATACGGCGCTAAAAAACCTAAAAAATAAATAGACTTTTGCATAATTATGAATCGTCATCAAAACACCATTTTTCACCCATTTGGCAAAATCTCCCATTTTGCTAATCATCATAATTATGCAAAGCTCTTAAAATAAAAGACCATGAGAAGAAGACCCGCACCTAAAAGAGAAATTTTGCCAGACCCTAAATTCGGCGATTTGGTTTTGGCTAAGTTTGTTAATATTTTAATGTTAGACGGTAAAAAATCAGTCGCCGAGAAAATTGTTTATGAAGCATTAGAGGCAATTAAAGCCAAAGGCAATGCTGAGCCAATTGATACTTTTAAACAAGCTCTAGATAATATTGGTCCTCAAGTAGAAATCAAATCTCGGCGCGTGGGTGGCTCAACTTATCAAGTGCCTGTTGAGGTTAGAGCGCAACGCAAAATGGCACTGGCAATGCGTTGGATTATTGAAGCCTCACGCAGGCGTGGCGAAAAAGGCATGAAGCGTAGATTGGCTGGTGAAGTATTGGATGCGGCACAAAATCGCGGCAGTGCTTTTAAGAAAAAAGAAGACACCCATAAAATGGCGGAAGCAAACAAAGCATTTGCACATTTCCGCTGGTAGAAAAAACCAAGGACAGAAAAAATGGCGAGAAAACACCCCCTTGAGTGCTATCGTAATGTTGGCATTATGGCACATATTGACGCTGGCAAAACCACAACAACAGAACGCATTTTACTATATACCGGTCGTACCCATAAAATTGGTGAGGTGCATGAAGGAGGTGCAACCATGGATTGGATGGCACAAGAACAGGAACGCGGTATTACCATCACTTCTGCGGCAACTACTTGCATGTGGCGGGGTATGGACAACCAGTTTGATGAGCATCGCATCAATATTATTGACACCCCAGGACATGTTGATTTTACTATTGAAGTTGAGCGCTCACTTAAAGTATTAGACGGCGCCTGTGCAGTGTTTTGCGCGGTCGGCGGGGTTGAGCCTCAGTCCGAAACAGTATGGCGTCAAGCCAACAAGTACAATGTGCCGAGAATTGGTTTTGTTAATAAAATGGACCGTGCCGGGGCTGATTTTTTTCGTGTTTGCCAACAAGTTAAAACCCGTTTGGGTGGCAACCCAGTGCCGATGCAAGTTCCCATTGGCGCTGAGGATAATTTTGAGGGTGTGGTGGATTTAATTAGCATGAAAGCCATCTATTGGAATGAAGATGATCAAGGTGCCACTTATGAGGCACGAGACATTCCCCCACAATTACAAAGTTTGGCAGCACAAAAGCGTGAGCTTATGATTGAGGCTGGCGCAGAAGCCAATGATGAGTTAATGGAAAAATACCTTGAAGAAGGCACATTAACCAATGACGAAATTAGAGCAGGGATTCACGCACAGACAATCAACAATGCCATTATTCCTATGTTTTGTGGTTCAGCTTTTAAAAACAAAGGTGTGCAAGCGGTGTTAGATGCAATGGTTTTGTATATGCCATCACCACTTGAGGTGGATGCGATTCAAGGTATTTTAGTTGATGATAGTGAAACTCTGGTGCCGAGAAATGCTGACGATAATGAAGCATTTTCAGCATTAGCATTTAAAATTGCAACTGATCCATTTGTCGGTACCTTGACCTTTTTTCGCGTGTATTCAGGTGTATTAAAAGCTGGTGACTTTGTCTATAATTCGTCTAAAGACAAAAAAGAGCGGATTGGTCGGATGGTGCAAATGCATTCTAACGAACGCGAAGAAATTAAAGAAGTGCGTGCTGGTGATATTGCTGCTGCCATCGGTATTAAAGATGTTACTACTGGTGATACTTTATGTGATATGAAAGAAAAGATCGTGCTTGAGCGAATGGAATTCCCTGATCCAGTTATTGCCTTAGCTGTTGAGCCTAAAACCAAAGCAGACCAAGAAAAAATGGGTATCGCCTTGAGCAAGTTGGCTGCAGAAGACCCCTCATTTAGGGTGTCTAGTGATGAGGAGTCGGGGCAAACTATTATTGCGGGTGTGGGTGAGCTGCATTTAGATATTATTGTTGATCGGATGGTGCGTGAGTTTGATGTTGAATGTAATGTTGGCGCACCTCAAGTTGCCTACCGAGAAACCATTACCACACTGGTTGAGCATCAACACAAATTTGCCAAACAGTCGGGCGGTCGTGGTCAGTATGGGCATGTTTATTTGCGCATTGAGCCACAAGAGGCAGGCACGGGTTATGAATTTGTGGATGAGATTAAAGGCGGCGTGATTCCTAAAGAATACATTCCTGCGGTTAACAAAGGCATTCAAGAGCAAATGGAAAATGGTGTGTTGGCAGGTTTCCCTTTGGTTGATATGAAAGTGAGTGTTTATGATGGCTCTTATCATGATGTTGATTCCAGTGAAATGGCATTCAAAATTGCTGCCAGCAAATGTCTAAGCGAAGCTGTTAAATTAGCCAACCCCCAGCTTTTAGAGCCAATGATGGCAGTTGAAGTGATTACTCCTGAGGAATATATGGGCGATGTGGTGGGTGATATTAACCGTCGCCGTGGCTTAGTCGGTGGTATGGAAGATTTACCAAATGGCAAACAATTACAAGCCGATGTCCCGCTCGCCGAGATGTTTGGTTATGCCAATGACTTGCGTTCTATGACCCAGGGTCGTGCCAGTTATTCAATGGAATTTTCCAAATACACTGCGGCCCCGAAAAATGTTGCTGATGAGGTGATTGAAAAATTGAATAAATAAAGAACCTTTAGTTTATCCAAATACCTTTTTAAAACAAAAATTCGCTCAAACTTTATGGGCAACAAGAATAAAAAACTGTTGCAACCTGTTAATCTCAATTATTTGCTTACGATACTTGTTGTATTGACTACGATTGGTTCATTTTCTAGCGGTGTTAGTTATACAACGGCTTACCGGGAATTTATTGCCGAGGTTGGTTTTATTGGCCTACTGCTTTATTGGCTTTATAAAAATCAATGGGCAAAAACAATTAAATTGCGTATTAGCAATACTCGGATGTGGTTTTTAGGTTTGTTTTTATTGGCAACGGCTTCGTTTTTTTGGTCAGAGAACATTGGCTTTTTTCTAAGTAAATATTTAATGTGGCTGGGGGCTGGGGCAGTTTTTTTACTGGCATTAAACCTAAAAGTTGATACCAAAACCTATATTTATATTAGTAAAACACTGGTATTTCTCGGTGTTTTTATTGCCATACTTGGAATTATTCAAACTCTTTTTTCAGTTGATATTTTTGTTCAGAATTTTCCACCTGCGGCTAATTTTGTTAATAAAAATAGAGCATCACAGGTAATTGTATTGATTTTACCGCTGGCTTTTTTCTTGTTATTGGTTGATAGAAAACGCCTGTCTAATTTATATCCTTTTGCCCTATCCTTAATGTTGGTATATATATTTTATGCACAAACTAGGGCAGCTTGGCTGGGTATCGGAGTGGCGTTTTTATTTTTAATTATTGCTTTTATTTTTTACATCAAGCGTTTTAAACAGGCTTTTTCAATCCAATCACTCCACTTCTCAAGTGCAAAAATCCAAACTTCAATATTGGCGATTGTGGTATTGTTTGGGTTAGTTAATTTTTCTGCCGAAGGCTGGAGTCCTTTTTGGCAGGTATTTACCCAACAAGTGGGCAGTATTATTGATACTACCCAGCAAAGTACAAACGCTGTTGAAGGGCGTTATAAAATTTGGCAAACGGCAGTTTTAATGTTGCAACAAAACCCTGTGTTTGGTAGTGGTATGGGCAGTTATTATCACAACATATTAACCCAGTCACAAAATTACACAACCTTAAGTGCCAATACTCATAATGATTTATTGGAAATGCTGGTTGAATTAGGTGTTGTGGGAGGAGTGTTATTTTTTGGTGTGGTGGTTAGTTTGGTGTTTAATTTGGTTAAATTGATGAGGCAAGATAATCATAAAAACAGCCTATTTTTCCTCATGTTGGGCATCGCACTGGTGGGTAGTTTTGTTAATATGCAGTTTAGTTTTCCTTATCAAATGAGTGTACCTTTAACGATTTTTGCGCTTTATAGTGGGTTGATTATTAAAGCCTGCGACTCTGATGAGAAGAGGGTAAAAAGTTTTAAGATTGATCGCAAATATGCCCTTGGTTTTGTTGCTATCATTTTTTTATCGGCAGTAGCGATGAACGCTGTTTGGTTGGATAGATTTTCCACCATCAATAAGAATTTTTTACAAAATAAGTGGCAAACCACTGGGAAATACCTCCCTATTGGTTGCCATAAATTAATTGTGCGTACGCTTTATGCAGTATCTCAATCTTATGGCAATAGCAAAAATCACAATACTGCATTAGCGTTTTTGAATGAAATTTCTCATTGCATTCCTAATCATTGGCGCTTAGAGAATTTAACTGGGATGAATGAGTTGGCGCTAAAACGCTATGATCTGGCAATTAAATCTTTTGAAAAAGCCAAACAACATCATTTGGCGGGGTTTTATCAAGACTATATTGGTCAATATATTGCCTATATCAATACCAATAATTTAGAAGGGGCAAAATTAGTATATCAACAGTTAAGCAAAAAACCAATTGAATTGCTGGTTAGAAGTGAGCAAATTGTGTTAAATTTAATCAAAATGTCGATTAAATTTAACGATGAAAATAATGTGATTAAATTTTATAAATTACACCTTAAAAATTATGGTGAAAATGAGACTGTGAAGACTTGGGTGCAAAGTTACCTTCCTAACAAATTGTTACCATAACCATAACCATAACCCATCCCCATCGGTTTATTGGCTAATTTTTATAAAATCAGTTATGGCAAGACTAAGGGTATCCATCAAGAAAAATCTGTCATTCCCCACTTTGTCCCTAATTATTCTGCACTGATAAGATACTTTGCATAATTATACAAAGGCCTTGATAAATATCTCTTAATAAAAGCAGAAAATTGTTGAATGGGTACTCGTAACTATTGTATAATCTCGCGTTTTTCGTTTCAAAAATTTAGATATTCAAGTTTAGAGCACACAAGCATGAGCAACCAAAATATTAGAATTAAATTAAAGGCGTTTGATCATCGTTTGATTGATAAATCTACCCTTGAGATTGTAGAGACGGCCAAACGCACTGGTGCGAGTGTTAGGGGTCCAGTCCCCTTGCCAACGAAAAAAGAAAGGTGGACGGTCCTAACCTCTCCACATGTTAATAAAAAAGCCAGAGACCAATATGAAATTAGAACCTATATTCGGTTGATGGATATTATTAGCCCAACTGATAAAACCGTTGATGCATTGATGAAATTGGATTTAGCAGCTGGCGTTGATGTGGCAATTAAGTTGAATTAAAAAAGTAATTTAGGAATAAGAATATGGCAATTGGCTTAGTAGGACAAAAATTAGGGATGACGCGCATATTCTCAGCTGATGGCTCAGCGACTGCTGTTAGTGTTATTAAAATTGAGCCTAATCGCGTTGTGCAAAAAAAAACCCTAGAAATTGATGGATATACTGCAGTACAAGTGACCACTGGTAGCAAACTCAATAAAAAAGGTGAGGCTAAGGTGGGGCGCATTCCCGCAGCCATAAAAGGGCATTATGCTAAGGCTAAGCAAGCCATTGGTTTGGGTTTGTGGGAATTTAGAGCCAGCAGTGATGAAATTGGCAATACCAGCAGCTTTGATTTGTCCCTATTGGGCGTAGGTCATTATGTTGATGTTGTAGCTCGCTCTAAAGGTAAAGGTTATCAAGGCGGGGTAAAACGCCATAACTTCTCTATGCAAGATGCCACGCATGGTAATTCAATTTCTCACCGGGCGATTGGATCAACAGGCCAGTGTCAAGATCCGGGTCGCGTCTTCAAAGGTAAGAAAATGGCAGGTCAGATGGGTTATGAACAAGTCAGCGAAGAATGTTTAGAGGTCATTAGCGTAAATGATGATAAAAATTTATTACTACTCAAGGGCGCAATTCCCGGTGCTAAAAACGGCTTGGTAAAAGTGTTATTATCAGCCAAGAAACATAAAAATAATGCCGAAGTGAGCAAACGCATTGAACAAGAAAAAGCGCACAGCGAAGCAGAAGATTCCCAAGAGAATAGCGACAATTAAGGTTTTAAGATGAAATTAAAAGTACTCAATGTAGGCGCCAATAAAACCACTTCGTTAGAAGTCTCTGATGCTATTTTTGCACGAGATTTTAACCAATCATTGGTTCATCAGGTAACGACAGCCTATATGGCAGGTGCTCGTCAAGGTTCCAAAGCCCAAAAAAGTCGCTCAACAGCTAGAGGTGGCGGCAAAAAACCTTGGAAGCAAAAAGGCACGGGTCGTTCCCGCGCAGGCACTTCTCGTAGCCCAATTTGGCGTTCAGGCGGGGTAACTTTTGCAGCCCAGCCGAGAAGTTATACACAAAAAGTGAATAAAAAAATGTATCAAGGTGCAATCAGTATTATTCTTTCACAGTTGGTGCGTTCTAAGCGTTTAAAGGTCGTCAAAGAATTTGGTGTGAAGGACGCTAAAACCAAAAATATAGTGGCATTACTCAAGGCAGTAAAAGTACAAAATTGCCTCTTAATGACTGACAAGATAGATGAGAATTTATATCTTTCTGCGCGTAATCTATACCATGTTGGTGTTTGCCATACCCAAAGCATTGACCCGGTTAGTCTTATTGGTTATGAGAATGTGGCTATTACTGAGGCGGCGTTAAAAAAAATTGAGGCGCAATTATGAATCAAGAGAAAATATTTAAAACTTTATTAGCGCAAATTGTCTCCGAAAAGACAACACAACTCTCATCAGCGCATAATCAGTATGTATTTAAAGTCCGTTCTGATAGCAACAAAAAAGAAATTAAAGCCGCCGTTGAGGCTTTATTCGGCGTTAATGTTGAAAATGTAACCACGGCTAATGTGCGTGGCAAAAAGAAAATATTCAAAGGCAGGGCTGGTACCCGAGCGAGCTGGAAGAAGGCGATGGTTAGCGTGCCTGAAGGACAAATGATTGATATAAGTAACGCTTAATATAGAAAAAATTATGGCACAAGTAATTAAAAGAAAGCCCACCTCACCCGGCACAAGATTTATGGTTCATGTTGTTGATAAGGATTTGCATAAAGGCTCCCCCTATGCACCTTTGAGTGAGAAAAAAAACAGAATCAGTGGGCGTAACAATCGGGGGAAAATTACCGTTCGTCACAAAGGTGGTGGGCATAAGCGTAATTATCGTGTGATTGATTTTAAACGCATCAAAGATGATATTCCAGCAGTGGTTGAACGCTTAGAATACGACCCCAATCGTAGTGCTAACATTGCCTTGGTGTTGTATGCTGACGGTGAGCGTGCTTATATCATTGCCCCCAATGGTTTAAAAGTGGGCGATAGCATTATCTCTGGTAATACTGTTGCCATTCAAGTAGGCAATGTTATGCCTTGTGCTAACATTCCTTTGGGTAGTGTGATTCATTGTATTGAGCTACAGCCCGGCAAAGGCGCACAAATGGCCCGTAGTGCGGGCACTTCTGCGCAGTTGGTTGCAAAAGAAGGCAACTATGTAACCTTAAGATTGCGTTCTGGTGAAGTGCGTAGGGTTTTGGCGAATTGTCGTGCGGCAATTGGCGAAGTTTCTAAAAAAGAGCACAGTTTAAGAAAATTTGGCAAAGCTGGTGCTTCGCGTTGGCGTGGGGTGAGACCCACCGTTCGTGGCGTGGTGATGAATCCAGTGGACCATCCGCATGGTGGTGGTGAAGGTAAAACCAGCGGCGGTCGTCATCCTGTTTCCCCTTGGGGGACACCGACTAAGGGTTATAAAACGCGCAGTAACAAACGCACCGATAAATTCATCGTGCGGCGTAGGAATAAATAAGGGGTTATTATGGCTAGATCACTAAGAAAGGGTCCGTTTGTTGATGAGCATTTAATTAAAAAAGTATTGGCTGCACAGGAAAATAAAAATAGAAAACCAATTAAAACTTGGTCACGCCGCTCAGTTATTGTGCCAGAGATGATTGGACTGACCATTACCATTCATAATGGCAGAGCACATGTTCCAGTCTCTATTAATGAGAATATGATTGGGCATAAATTGGGCGAGTTTGCACCCACTAGAACTTTCAAAGTGCATTCTGGCGACCGCAAGGCATCAACATAAAAAATAGATTAAAAAAATGAAAGAAGTTAAAGCAATTCAAAGATATGCAAGAACCTCAGCTTTTAAAGCGAGATTGGTGGCAGACCAAATTCGCCTTAAATCAGTTGAAGAGGCATTGAATATTTTATCGTTTAGCAATAAAAAAGCAGCCGTTTTGGTGAAAAAAGTCCTCAATTCAGCGATTTCAAATGCTGAACATAATGATGGATTGGATATTGATGAATTGCGGGTAAGCAGTATTTACATTGATGAAGGCTCAACCCTAAAAAGAATTCGCCCTAGAGCAAAAGGCAGAGCGAATAGAATTTTAAAAAGAACAAGCCACATCACAGTTGGCGTAAGTAAGTAGGTTAGCATGGGGCAAAAAGTAAATCCAAAAGGTATCAGACTGGGTGTTGTCAAAGATTGGGACTCCAAATGGTATGCCAGTTCTGAAAATTATTCTAAATATTTATTATCTGATATTGAGGTGAGAGACTATCTTTTTGAGAAACTCAAATCCGCCTCTGTGAGCCGCATTCAAATTGAGCGTTTGGCAGATAATGCCAAAGTGGTTATTCATACCGCACGCCCAGGTATTGTGATTGGTAAGAAAGGCGCTGATATTGAACAGTTAAAAAATATTGTGGCTAAAATGATGGGCATTCCAGCACACATTAGCATTGAAGAAATCAAAAAACCTGAACTTGATGCGCGTTTGGTGGCAGAAAATATTGCCCAACAATTGGAAAAGCGAGTGATGTATCGGCGTGCGGTAAAGCGGGTTTTGGGCAATGCAACGCGTCTTGGTGCCCAAGGTATTAAAGTTATGGTGAGTGGTCGCTTGAATGGCGCTGAGATTGCTCGCTGTGAGTGGTATCGTGAAGGTCGTGTGCCATTACACACTTTTAGAGCAGATGTGGATTATTCTACTTATAGTGCAAATACTCAATATGGGGTGATTGGCATTAAAGTTTGGATTTTCAAAGGTGAAATTTTAGACCACAGAAAAGGCACATTAGATGAGGTTGTTCGCCGCACTACAACCACTCAGAGCAAGAAGAAATAGAGAATCAAACTATGTTACAACCCAAACGCACAAAATACAGAAAAATGATGAAAAGTCGTAATCGTGGTTTAGCGATTGCCCATAAAGTCAGTTTTGGTGAAATCGGTTTGCAAGCAATTGGCAGGTGCCGCATAAGTGCTAGACAAATCGAATCAGCGCGTCGCGCAATGACGCGCCATGTAAAACGCCAGGGCAAAATTTGGATTCGTATATTCCCAGATAAGCCAATTACCAAAAAGCCTTTAGAAGTGCGGATGGGGAAAGGTAAGGGCGCTGTTGAATATTGGGTGGCACAAATTAAGCCGGGGCAAATGCTGTTTGAGATGCAAGGCGTTGAGGAGACTGTTGCAAGGGAGGCATTCCAGTTAGCAACGGCTAAATTGCCGGTTAAAACCATAATTATTAAACGGGCGGTGATGTAGATGGATATTAAAGAATTAAGAGCACAAGATATGGACAAATTAGACGATACTTTGACACAGCTTTTAAAACAACACTTTGAATTGCGTATGCAGCACAAAAGTGCACAACTGTCTGATTCTTCAAAATTGGGGAAAGTCAGACGCTCAATCGCCCAGGTCAAAACCATTATAATTGAGAAACAAACATGAAAAAAGTCGCACAACAAGCAAAAGTAGAGCGTATATTAACCGGCAAAGTGATTAGCAATAGCCGTGATAAAAGTATTGCAGTTTTGATTGAACGCAAAGTTAGACACCCGATTTACAAGAAGTATATCAAACGCAGTACCAAAATTCATGCACATGATGAAAATAACGAATGTGGTTTGGGTGATACCGTTAGGATAGTAGAGGCGAAGCCATTTTCAAAAACCAAACATTGGGGGTTGTTAGAGGTGGTTGAAAAATCAGTTGCGATTGGTTAATTTTCCCCAGTTTAAAGAGAGTAAAAAAATGATTCAAATGCAAACAAAACTTCATATTGCTGATAATAGTGGTGGCATTAAAGCAATGTGTATTAAAGTGTTGGGCGGCTCTAAGCGTCGTTATGCCAACATTGGTGATGTGGTTAAAGTCAGCATTAAAGAAGCCTCGCCACGCGGAAAGGTAAAAAAAGGCGATGTTTATGATGCGGTTGTGGTGCGTAGTGCGCAAGGCGTTCGTCGCTCCGATGGTTCGCGTATTCGTTTTGATAGTAATGCGGTGGTACTTTTGAGTAGCAAGCTTGAGCCAGTTGGAACCCGTATTTTTGGTCCTGTTACCCGTGAATTGCGTGGCGCACAGTTTATGAAAATTGTCTCCCTTGCCCCGGAGGTGTTATGAATAAAATTAAACTGGGTGATGAGGTGATTATAATCGCTGGTAAGGACAGGGGGTCGACTGGCACAATAACCAAAATATTAGCCACTAAAGTTGTGGTTGAGGGATTTAATATGGTTAAAAAACATGTAAAACCCAATCCAAATGCGGGTGTAGCTGGCGGTATTGTGGATATTGAAATGCCAATGGCAATTTCAAATGTAGCGCTTTATAATCCAGCCACAGAAAAAGCTGATAAAGTTGGTTTTCGTACTGATGATAAAGGCAATAAGGAAAGATTTTTTAAGTCAAATGGTGATTCAATTGCCTAAAATAATAGGGAAGTAGAAGTATAGTGTCTAGATTACAGCAACAATATAAAAATGAAATTTTGCCTGCTTTGCAAAAAACCTTGGGTTTAAAAAATCCAATGGCAGTGCCTAAAATTGAAAAAATTACTATCAATATGGGGCTGGGTACTACTTTGGGTGACAAAAAAGTCTTGCAAAGTGCTTTGGAGGAGATGAGCCTGATTGCTGGGCAAAAGCCTATCACTTGTAATGCTCGTAAATCAGTGGCAAGTTTTAAAATTAGAGAAGGCAATCCAATTGGTTGTAAAGTTACCTTGCGTAGAGAAAAAATGTATGAGTTTCTTGACCGTCTTGTGAATATTGCCATTCCTCGGGTTCGTGATTTTCGTGGTCTTAATGAAAAATCTTTTGATGGTCGTGGCAATTACAACATGGGTTTGAATGAGCAAATTGTATTTCCTGAGATTGATTTTGAAAAAGTAACACGAGTACGCGGTATGGATATTGCTATCATCACCAGCACCCAAAGTGATGATAGCGCTAAAAAACTACTAACAATGTTTAAATTCCCATTTAAAGGATAAGAAAATGGCTAAAAAGTCGATGATAAATAGAGATCTAAAACGCACAAAAACGGTTGCAAAATACCGCACAAAGCGACTTGCATTAAAAAAGATTATTAAAAGTGTAAATTCTTCTGACGAAGAGCGTTTTCAAGCAAGTATTCAATTACAAGCGCTGCCTCGTAATGCTTCACCGACACGGCAGCGTGGTCGTTGTGGTTTAACTGGTCGTCCGCATGGTTTTTACCGAAAATTTGGCTTGGGTAGAATCAAACTCAGAGAACGGGCCATGAACGGCGAAGTGCCGGGTTTATCTAAAGCAAGCTGGTAAAAGGGAGGAAATAATATGAGTATGTCAGACCCAATTGCCGATATGTTAGTTCGTATTCGCAATGCCCATATGGTTGAAAAAAAACAAGTTAATATTCCAGCATCCAATCTAAAATCTGCTATCGCTAGTGTTATGCAGCAAGAAGGTTATATTGATTCGTTTAGCGTTATGGGTGAATCTGCTAACAAAACCATAAACATAAAACTGAAATATTATGACAATCAGCCAGTTATTGAGTCTTTACAAAGAATTTCAAAGCCCAGTTTAAGGGTTTATGTTGCCAGCACCCAAATGCCACGCATTATGAATGGTTTAGGTATTGTTATTATTTCAACACCCAAAGGAGTGATGACTGGGCAGGATGCAGCCGCACAAAATATAGGTGGTGAAGTTTTGTGTAGTGTTTTTTAAAGAGGTAATGAGATGAGTAGAATTGCAAAAACACCCATTAGCATTCCGGCTGGCGTTGAGGTTTCAATAGTTGGCACATTGATATCTGCTAAAGGTAAATTGGGTCAAATGCAGATGAATTTACATCCCTTAGTAGCGGTGAATAATACGGACAATGTGCTGACTTTTGCTATTACTACAACCAACAAAGAAGAGGTAAAGCAAGCCTGGGCACAAGCAGGCACTGCGAGGGCTAACACTGCAAATTTGATCCAAGGCGTGTCTGCGGGCTGGGAAAAGAGACTCACCTTGATTGGCGTTGGTTACCGTGCAAAAGCTATGGGCAAGATACTAGATTTAACTTTGGGTTTTTCCTATCCCGTTAAATATAATTTGCCAGTAGGTATTAACGCTGAAACGCCATCATCTACAGAAATTATTATTAAAGGTATGGACAAACAAAAAGTTGGGCAGGCAGCTGCTGAAATTAGAGCCTATCGTGTGCCAGAGCCTTATAAAGGCAAAGGTGTGCGTTATGCAGATGAATTCGTAGCGCGTAAAGAAGCCAAGAAGAAATAAAAGCAATAAGATTTAAGGAAGTAGTTATGAAATTGAGCAAAAAACATGCCCGTTTAAGAAGGGCAACCAAATTTAGGGCAAAAAATATTGAAAACAATACTGTGCGTTTGTGTGTGCATAAAACCTCGCAACACATTTATGCCCAGATTATTAGCGCCTGCGGCACAAAAATATTGGCATCCGCTTCTACTTTGTCCGCCAAGATTAAAAACGGAGGCAATAAAGAGGCAGCAACAAAGATAGGCGCTGAGATTGCTAAAGCAGCAAAGAAAATCAAAGTGGGCAAGGTGGCTTTTGACCGCTCTGGTTTTAAATATCATGGTCGCGTCAAAGCGTTGGCAGATGCAGCAAGAGATGGTGGCTTGGAGTTTTAATGAAAATTTTTAAAGTAATTAAAAAATAGGCGTAGAAATGGCTGAATATAAAAATAAAAATAATAATGAAGATGACGACTACATTGAGAAATTGGTTAATATTCGTCGTGTTGTCAAAGTAGTAAAAGGGGGGCGTATTTTTGGCTTTTCAGCACTCGTTGTGGTTGGTGATGGTAATGGCAAAGTCGGGTATGGCACTGGTAAAGCCCGTGAAGTACCTATTGCCATTCAAAAAGCGATGGATAAAGCTAGGAAGGTGATGAAAAAAGTGCCTTTAAAAGACGGCACATTACATTACCCAATTATCGTAAGCGCTGGTGCAGCTAAGGTTTATATGCAGCCCGCATCAGAAGGCACAGGGGTTATTGCCGGGGGTCCAATGCGCAGTGTTTTAGAGGCGGTGGGAGTGCATAATATTTTGGCAAAATGTAACGGTACGCGTAATCCAATCAGTGTGGTTCGGGCAACCATTAAAGGTCTAACATCAATGTCATCGCCACAGTTGGTCGCTGCCAAACGCGGTAAGACTGTGGAAAAAATTACTGAGGAAGGATAATGGCTGAAGATAACAAAACGGTTAAAACACCAGCAAAGAAGGTAGCCACAAAATCTACCGTTAAAAAAGCACCTGCAAAAGCCGTAGCTACTAAAAAACCCACGACTAAAAAAACAACATCCGTAAAAACAGCAGGTCTTAAAAAAGCATCTGCAAAAGCCGTAGCCACCAAAAAACCCATTGCCCAAAAAACAACACCCAAAACACCCAAAAAGAAAACAACTACCAAGAAAAATACTCTCAGCGTTACCTTGATTAAAAGTTTTTATGGTCGCTTGCCCGCACACCGTGCAACCATTACCGGTCTTGGTCTCAAGCGTATTAATCACAGTGTAGAGCTGGCTGATACACCTGAAATTAGAGGCATGATTAACAAAGTGGCTTATTTACTAAAAGTAGAGGATTGATAGCATGCAATTAAATACATTGGCGCCCGTAGCAGGCGAGAAAAAAACCAGAAAACGTGTGGGTCGCGGCATTGGCAGTGGTATTGGTAAAACTTGTGGCCGTGGTCACAAAGGTCAGAGGTCGCGTTCAGGTGGCTTTGTTAAAATTGGTTTTGAAGGTGGGCAGATGCCTTTGCAACGCCGTCTGCCAAAAGTAGGCTTTTCCTCAAGAATTGGGAGAGTTACTTCACAGGTAACTTTGGCAGAACTTAATAAGTTAGCAGAAACCGAAATTAGTCTTAATGTTTTAAAGCAACACAACTTGGTAGAGAAAAACATCAAGCATGTTAAGGTCATACGCTCTGGTAAGATTACCCGAGCAGTTCATTTAGTTGGCATCAAAGCAACACAAGGTGCAAAAACGGCGATTGAAGCGGTCCAAGGCTCGGTAGGTGGGTAATTTATGAACCAATCTTTAGGTCTTTCACAAGATTTATCCAAACGCATCTTATTTTTACTCGGGGCGTTGGTTATTTTTAGGCTTGGTACTCACATTACCATTCCGTTTATTTCAAGCATCGCACTTGCCTCATTGGTGCAGGATCAACAAGGCACAATATTAGATATGTTTAATATGTTTTCTGGTGGGGCATTAGAAAGATTGTCAATTTTTACTCTCGGCATCATGCCCTATATTTCAGCATCCATTATTATTCAATTAATGACAACAATGGTGCCAAAGTTAGAACAATTGAGAAAAGAAGGCGAAAGCGGTAAGCGTAAAATTACCCAATATACACGCATGGGAACTGTTATTTTAGCGGTGTTCCAGTCATATGGTATCTCTATTGCTCTGCAATCACAAAGTGCTGGCGGGGTGGCACTGGTTACCCAAACTGGCTTTACTTTTAGTGTAGTTACCGTAGTTACACTAACAACAGGCACATTATTTTTAATGTGGCTTGGCGAACAGATTACTGAAAAAGGCATTGGCAACGGTATTTCAATGATTATTTTTGCAGGCATTGTTTCTGGACTGCCATCAGCATTGGGGTCTACTTTATCACTGGTATCTACAGGCGAATTGAGTGTTATTTTGATGATTATTTTATTGGCTATGACTTTATTAGTAACCGCTTTTGTAGTGTTTATGGAACGCGGACAACGCCGTATTACCGTCAATTATGCTAAGCGTCAGCAGGGGCGTAGAATGGTCGGTGGTCAAAGCTCATATTTGCCACTTAAGATTAACATGGCAGGCGTTATCCCTCCGATTTTCGCCTCTAGTATTATTTTGTTTCCAACCACTTTAGGTGGCTGGTTTTCACAAGGTGGAGATCTTACTTGGCTTGATAAAGTGGTTAGTAGTCTCTCGCCGGGGCAGCCTTTGTATGTATTGTTGTATGGTTTGGCAATTGTATTTTTTACCTTTTTCTATACAGCACTTACTTTTGATTCAAAAGATACTGCAGATAATTTGCGTAAATCAGGCGGCTTTATCCCCGGTATCCGCCCTGGTCAGCACTCAGCCAATTATATTGATTCTGTTATGTCACGCCTCACTGCATCAGGTGCAATTTATATTACTGCAGTTTGTTTATTGCCAGAATTTTTAATTCTATATTGGAATGTGCCGTTTTATTTTGGTGGCACCAGTTTGCTGATTATTGTAGTTGTAGTGATGGATTTTATTGCCCAAACACAGTCGCATTTAATGTCTAATCAATACGAATCTTTGATGAAAAAGGCAGGTTTAAACTAAATACTAATTTAAGGTAGGAATTATGAAAGTAAGAGCATCGGTTAAAAAAGTTTGTAATAATTGCAAAGTTATTAAACGCCATGGCGTGGTGCGGGTTATTTGCAAAGAACCCAGACACAAGCAAAGACAAGGTTAATTTTATTAAATTCAAATTGACATCAAAACAGGTGCAAGGTATAATCGCGGTTTTTTGATTTTTGTCGGCTGAGATAATTATTAGAGGATAGAAGAGGATAGAGGAAAAATATAAATGGCAAGAATAGCGGGGATTAACATTCCAACACACAAACATGTTGTCATTGGTTTGCAATCAATTTTTGGTATTGGGAGGACGCGGGCACAAATGATTTGCACGCAAGCAAAATTACCTCCTGCCACTAAGGTTTCTGATTTGAATGAAAAACAATTAGAGTTAATCCGTGATGCCATTACTGAGTTTGAAGTCGAGGGCGATCTTCGTCGCCAAATTTCAACCAATATTAAGCGTCTGCGAGATTTGGGCTGTTACCGCGGGATTCGCCATAGAAAATCATTACCTGTTCGTGGACAAAGAACTAAAACAAACGCCAGAACTCGTAAAGGTCCTCGGCGTTTAATTAAATAATCATAGACAGATATTATGGCTAAAGCAGCAGTAAAAAAGAAATCAAAAAAAGTTATTACTGATGGCATTGCACATATTCATGCAACTTTTAACAACACCGTTGTCATGATTACTGACCGTCATGGAAATGCAATTTGCTGGGCAACCTCAGGTGGGTCTGGATTTAGAGGTTCAAGAAAATCAACCCCATTTGCAGCACAAGTGGCCGCTGGAAATTGTGGTGAAAAAGCATTGGCTTTGGGGGTGAAAAACTTAGAAATTCGGGTTAAAGGTCCCGGTCCTGGTAGAGATTCTGCAATTCGCGGTCTTAACGCACAAGGTTTAAAAATTCAATCAATCACAGATGTAACGCCAATTCCCCATAATGGTTGTCGTCCTTCTAAAAAACGCAGGGTATAGAATAAATTATGGCTAGATATACTGGACCTACTTGTAAATTAGCACGCCGCGAAGGCAGTGACTTATTTCTTAAAAGCGGTATTAGAACGCTAGATTCCAAATGTAGAGTTTCTCAGTTACCTGGTATGCACGGTGCTAATGCCCGTCGTCAAAAAGGCACAGAATACGGCCTACAACTGCGTGAAAAACAAAAAGTAAGACGCATTTATGGGATTTTAGAAAAGCAATTTCACCTGTATTATAAAAAAGCCTCTCAAAAACGCGGTTCCACGGGTGAAAACCTATTGTCTCTATTAGAGTGTCGTTTGGACAATGTGGTTTATCGTATGGGTTTTGGTGCGACACGCGCTGAGGCAAGGCAATTAGTTACCCACAAGTCTATTTTGGTGAATGGCTGTGTGGTTAATATTCCTTCTCATCAAGTGCGTAGCAATGATGAAATTTCCATCAGAGAAAAAGCCAAAAAACAAAACCGTATTCAATTAGCCATTGAATTAGCCGAACAAAATGCTCAAGTGGATTGGGTTGATGTAGATAATAAAACCCTGAAAGGAATATTTAAGAATGCTCCAACTCGTGATGAATTGTCGTCAGATATTGAAGAGCATTTAATTGTTGAGTTATATTCAAAATAAAGGACATATTATGCAAGGTAGCGCAGGAGATTTTTTAAAGCCAAAATTAGTCGAGTCAACCCAAACAGGCAACAACGAATATCAAGTTATTCTTGAGCCTTTAGAAAGAGGCTTTGGACATACACTAGGCAATGCCATTAGAAGAACCTTATTATCTTCTATGGTAGGTTCGGCAGTAACAGAAGTCGCCATTGATGGCGTAATGCACGAATTTTCAACCATTGATGGCGTGCAGGAAGATGTATTAGACATTTTATTAAACCTCAAAGAAGTGTCGGTGGCACTCAACACCAGTGAAAATGCTGAAGTGGTGATTGATAAAAAAGGTCCTTATGTAATCACGGTTGCTGATATTGAAGAGAATGGTGTGGATATTTCAGTATTTAATGCGGATAAGGTCATTGCCACTGTGAATGAGGGCGGGCATATACGCATGATGCTTAAAATTGGCACTGGCATTGGTTATGACAAGGCATCAGCCCGTGGTGATGAGGCATCAACTATTGGCGGTATGCAGTTAGATGCCAGTTTTTCGCCAATTAAACGCGTTAGTTTTACGGTAGATTCGGCGCGTGTTGAGCAAGAAGTTAATCTTGATAAACTCAATATTATTATTGAAACCAATGGTTCTGTGGATGCAGAATCTGCGATTAAACGCGCAGCAACTATTCTCCAAGAGCAACTTTCTTCATTTGTTGAATTGGAATTACTTGAAGAGGAAAAGGCTTTGCCAGTATCTGATGACTTTGATCCGCAATTATTAGCGGCGGTAGATGAGTTAGAATTAACCGTGCGTAGTGCAAACTGCTTAAAAGCAGAGCAAATTTACTACATTGGTGATTTAATTCAAAAGTCTGAGCAAGAATTATTAAGAACACCTAATTTAGGTCGCAAATCACTTAATGAAATTAAAAAGGTACTAACCGAAAAAGGTTTTGAATTAGGTGTAACCATTGAAAACTGGCCACCTGTTGATTTAATGAGTGAATAAGCAAAGGTATAAATTAACATGAGACACAGAAAGTCAGGCAGACAACTTAATCGTAACGCCTCTCACCGCAGGGCGATGTTTAAGAATATGGCAAATTCATTGTTTCTCTATGAGACCATAAAAACAACGCTACCTAAAGCAAAAGAGCTTCGTCGTGTGGTTGAGCCACTTATTACCAAAGCCAAGATTGATAACATTGCCAACCGTCGCCGTGCCTTTGCCAAACTTCGTGATAGTGCCATGGTGGCTAAGTTATTTACCGAGTTAGGTCCCTTTTACAAAGACCGTCCTGGTGGCTATATCCGTATTTTAAAAGCAGGCTTTCGCACTGGTGACAAAGCCCCAATGGCGATTGTACAATTGGTTGATTTCAATAGCACTCCCACTGTGGATACCAACGATTCTAAAGACATAGAGATTGATGGTACACAAACCACAGAATCGTAAAGGAAAAAAGACAATATGCCCTCAATTAAAGTAAGAGAGAACGAACCATTTGATATTGCCCTACGCCGCTTTCGTCGCTCATGTGACAGGGCTGGGGTTATTGTTGATGTTAGAAAAAAAGAATTTTATGAAAAACCCACTTGGGTTAATAAGCGTATGAAAGCTGCTGCTATTAAACGCACCCATAAAGAAATGGCTAAAAATCGCATCCGTCGCAGACGCATGTATTGATTGCCTTTAAGATGCCTAATTTACTATGTCTGAGATGAAACAACGCATTGAGGCTGATATGAAATCAGCAATGAAGGCAAAAGACAAAAATACACTTAGAGCCATTCGTATGATTCTAGAGGCAATTAAGCAAAAGGAGATAGATGAGCGTATTGTGCTTGATGAGCGCCAAATATTGAGCGTTATTCAAAAAATGGTCAAACAACGCAAAGACTCTATTGTTCAATTCAAAGCAGCAGACCGCACCGATCTAGTTGATGTTGAAGAAGATGAACTTGCCATTCTCAATCATTATATGCCAGCACAACTGTCTGAGGCACAAGTTAGCACTGCTGTTGATAAGATGATTACTGATGTTGGTGCTACTTCTATGGCAGATATGGGCAAACTGATGAAGATTGCAAAAGAACAACTCAGCGGTAAGGCTGATATGGGTACAGTATCTAACTTAATTCGGGCAAAACTCAGCTGATTTTTACTTGAGCCTAGATGTTTTTCCGTTTTTGTAAAATGCCAATCAGTTTATTGTGAATATCCCCAAATTCACCATTTGACATAATGACAATATGCCCTTTTTCAACTGGGCTTATTTTCTCAAGGATGGCATCCACCGAATCGAACAAATCGTTACTGTTAAAAATAGCGTCAATATTCCAGTTAAGGTTGGCGGGTCGTAATACCAATACTTGGTCAGCACCCTTCAGTGAATCTGCTAAATTTTGTTGATGAGCGCCGGATTTCATGGCGTTAGAGCGCAACTCTAAAATGGCAATAATAGGCGCATTGCCAACTTTGACGCGCAGACCCGAAAGGGTGGCTTTAATCGCACTGGGGTGATGGGCAAAGTCGTCATATAAGATGATTGCCCCGCGTTGATATTTAATTTCCAGACGCCGTTTAACTCCTTTGAAAGTTGCTAATGCTTTGCAAGCTACATCAATTGCAACACCAGCGTGATGAGCAGCATAAATGGCACTCAAGCCATTTTGCATATTGTGTTCTCCCAGCAAAGACCAATTAACCCGATTATTTCCCTCAACATTAAATGCGCTACCAGATGCACTGTTCTCAAGACTTGATGACGGTAGGGTTTGGGTCATTGAAAAAACCCCTTTATCCAAAACTTGGTTAATTGAGGTATTGTTTTGTGGGTAAATGATTAAAGTCTCTTTGGGTAGGGTGCGAATAAGGTGGTGGAATTGGGTTTGAATATCTGCTAGGGAATCAAAAATATCGCTATGGTCAAATTCAAGATTGTTAATTACCAAAGTTTTTGGTCTATAATGCAAAAATTTTGAGCGTTTATCAAAAAATGCACTGTCGTATTCATCTGCTTCAAGCACAAAAAAATTGGAGTCGGTAAGCCTTGATGAAGTGGAAAAATTTTGTGCCACCCCACCGATTAAAAAACTCGGATTATAACCTGCATATTCTAATATCCAAGCCAGCATACTGGCGGTGGTGGTTTTACCGTGAGTGCCACTCACAGCAAGCACCCACTTATCTCTTAATACATTTTCACCCAGCCATTGTGCGCCTGAAGTGTGGCAGTATTGTTGGCTTAGGATTTCTTCAACGCAAGCATTACCACGGGTGAGAGCATTGCCAATAATAAATATATCAGCTTCAGGCAGGTCTTTGGGTTGATAACCTTGCGTATAAGAGATGTTTTGTTCGGCTAATTGGGTGCTCATTGGTGGATAAATGTTGTCATCCATACCCGTAATTTTATGCCCGAGTTGTTTGCCAATCAAAGCCAATGACCCCATAAAAGTCCCAGCAATACCCAGGATATGGATGTGCATTATGATTTTTTAAAGTCTAATGCAGCAGAATTGATGCAATAGCGTTGTTTGGTTGGTTTGGGACCATCGGGAAATACATGCCCTAAATGGGCATCACAATTTTTACAACACACCTCTACGCGCTTCATGCCGTGTGAATTATCATCAATTAATTTAACGCTATCGGCGTGTGCAATATCATAAAAACTAGGCCAGCCAGAACCAGAATCAAATTTGGTAGTAGATGAAAATAATAATTGCCCACAGCAGATACAAACATAGTCTCCATTTTCATGGCAGTTGTAATATTTCCCAGTAAAAGGTGATTCGGTCCCACTTTGTTGGGTAACTCGAAATTGTTCTGGGGTTAATTTGTCTAAATTCATTAGGGTATTATAGGTGTATTTTAAAAAATAAACTATGGAAAAATATTTAGTTGGTGGTATAGTGCGTGACCGCCTATTAGGCATAGCCAATGATAAGGTCGAAAAAGATTGGCTGGTGGTTGGTAGTTCAATTGAAGAGATGTTGGGGCTCGGCTATCGTCAAGTGGGTAAAAGTTTTCCCGTATTTTTACACCCCGATACACGCGAAGAATATGCACTTGCTAGAGTTGAGCGCAAAGTTGGTGTGGGATATAAAGGCTTTGAATTTGATACTTCCAAAACAGTAACTCTTGAGCAGGATTTATCTCGCCGTGACTTAACCATTAATGCCATGGCAGAAAAAGATGGCATTTTGTTTGATCCATTCAATGGGAGGCAAGATTTAGACAATGGATTACTGCGTCATATATCTATCGCTTTTAGCGAAGATCCAGTGCGTATTTTACGGGTAGCAAGGTTTGCAGCGAAATTCAAGTCATTGGGTTTTAAAGTAGCACATCCAACACACAGGCTTATGTGTCAAATGGTTGAGTCGGGCGAGGTTGATGCACTCACACCCGAGCGTGTGTTTAAAGAATTGGATAAAGCGCTTTCATATACCACGCCATCAGCATTTTTTAAAGTATTGTGTGCTTGTGGCGCCTATCCTAAAGTGTTTCCCTCAATTAAAAATATGGGGTTGCGAAAAACACACACCAATGAATTTGAATTTTTAGACAATTTAGGCGTGGATAAAGCGCAGATAAAATTTGCCATTTGGCTAAGTGATGAGTCCGAAAATGCGATTAAAAAACTATCTCAATGGATTAAATGCCCTAAAGATTATCAACAACTTGCCCTATTAACCAGTAGGTGGAAAGTTTTTGTCAGCATTTTTACTCAGCATCGTGCGCAGGCGGTGTTGGCGTTTTTTAATAAAACCGATGCATTCAGACGCAAGAGACGGTTTTCCGATTTATTGCAGGCGTTTAGATTATTGGGCATTGATGTTGAGTCTGTTGTTGTTGTTCAAAATCAACTCAGTCATATTAAGACCGCAGATTTAGAAAAAACTGATATTGTGAGCGCAATCTATAATGAGAGGATTCGGGTTATTAAATTATTTCTCAATGCGACAAAGTGAGTCATATTCACAATAATCACAAGCATTTTTTGTTGGCAATACTTCCGCCTTGCCTGTTTGATAGTCTTTGCTGGCTTGTTCTAATTGGTTTTTCCAGAGTCTAAGTTGTTGCTCCCAATTGGCACAAGCTTTGTGTTTGGTTTTGTTGGGGAGCGTATTCTCGCTTTTACTCAGCCCAATATATTTAATTTTATCAATTGTGGCGTGAATAAAAGCCACCCCATCAACTTTTTTATTCAAAGCATAAATGGGCAATTGCGGCTCTTTGATTGGATTGCCACACCATGGGTTGTTTGGGATATTGCCAGTTTTATAATCAAACACGATATGCTCGCCATTTTCTACTTCATCCACGCGGTCGAGGCGAATGTTGAAATTTAGACCATTTATATCTGCTGTTAGCGTTTGCTCGGTGGTAAGCACGCTAAATTCATTGCGTTGTTTTTCAATATTGATAAATTTTTCTAGCAACTGCAGTAGCCGTTTTTTTTCAATTTTAAGAAAACCAGATTGAGGATAATAGTTTAATACTTGAGTAATAAAGGCACTGATTAAATGTTTTAATTCACTCTCACTATAAGCCAAAAGTTGGCTGTGTGAGTGCACAGTTTGATAAATTTTTTCTAAAACTCTATGTGCAATCTCCCCTTGCTGCATGCGATTTAGTCCAATATATGGTGGCTCAAAATAGGGAATATTGAGCCGATGGACAAACCCTTTAAAGGCACACGCCATTTGGTTTTTTAAAATATCCACTCCACCGCTCACTCGAGTGGTAGCCAAAGGCTGGGTTTTTTTATCAATTAAATTTTCCGATAACAGTACTTTTTGCACCGTTTTTGGGGCTCTAAGTTGGTGTTTAAAATCAAGCAGTGGCGAGCCAATTTGTTGGCGTTGAAGATGGGTTTTGGCATAACTAAAAGTCACTGTGTCAGCAAGGTTGATTAAATTTCTGAGTGTATCTTTACTGTCTTTGGCAATCAGTTCAAAATTACTATGCGGAATTTGGTGCGCTGTTGCAATATTTGATGGGATAAATCGTGGTGAATTAAGCGCTGCTGGCAGAAAATCATCACTCATTCCCAGCACCCAGGCAGCATCAAAATACAAACCCTCAGCCTCTAAACTACCCAGTATTTGAATGGGTGTTTTAGCAGATTTTGCTTGAAAAATAATCTGTGAAAGCCAATTTTGCAAATCCATCACAGCCTGCCCACCACCCACTTTGCCTTTAATTTGCACCAGCTGGTTTAGACCAAGACTGGTTTGCTGATATTTATTAAATAATTGATATTCATCGCTAGACAGTGTTCTGTCGGTTAAAAACCCGCATAAGTGCAGGCAAGTATTAAAATACAGTAGCCATTTATCATGTTTTTGTTTAGGCTGTTTTGGTTGTTTGACAATAGCATCAATGATTATTTTTAACTGCGGTGTGTTTGATAAATAAGACTTTAATTTGTCCAATTTAAAATGCGTCTGCGACCAAGATAGAATCCGATTAACCAATAATGCTCGCGCAGAACGCTCAGCATTGGCAGCGGTAATATAAGCTGAGGTAACAACGGTGTTAAATGTCTCAGTGTCAATCTGTCCTTTTTGTAATTGTTGGCAAAACTGTAAAATTGATAATAATTGTTGAATCAGCGGATATTGTGTAAACGGCAAGCCTAGGGAAATGTTATAGGCTTTTTGCCCAGTTTCATTCAGTACATCATCAAATACTTGGTCAAAAATAGAGCGTACTCGGTAGTGTTCATTATTGAGCTGTGGGCTTACAATTGCGATGCGCTTGTTTGGGTGTTTTGTATGTAAATCCAGTGCCCATTTAGCGACAGCACTATATTCTTCATCACTGGTTTTAAAACTGATATTCCTGCTTTTGGTGTGGGTATCATTTGCCTTTAAAAGATGATAACCCACATGTTTAAAAAACTGAGATTGCTCTGGGGTGAGGGTTTTAAAACCATAAATATAGGGTTTGATAATATCTGCTTGGGTGTTAATAATGTATTGGGATAAATCGCCTGTATCAATTAGATTTTGTTTAAGTTTGGTTGTTTGGTAGGCTTGTATCCACTTGCTAAATAGTGTGCAACTTTGAATATTTGATTGTTGTAATTGCGCTAAGCCAATTAAATGTGCATTACAATAATCCATATTTTTAATAATCTCGTCTAATAAGCGATTTTCAACAACCTGTCCCAATTTTTGTATCGATTGGGCAATCAATATTCTGGATTCAACGGGTGAGATTAAGCGTTTTAAAGTGTTAGGCTCAATGCGACGCCAAGTTTGCTGCAAATATTGTTGCCATGACAACACTTGTGGTAGGGGCAATGTGCCTTTTTGCAAACCCCAAGTCCGTTGAAATGCCAGAACTTGACGATTATTTGCCAAGATAACACTATCTTTGTCATTGATATTGCCTAAATCAGCGTTAATCCACATGATGGAAAAAAGTATCAAGCTTGTGCCAGAGCTCTTCCAAGCCTTGTTTTTTTAGGCTGGAAAATAATTGCACCCCAACGCGGGGATGGTGTGCAACTACGCGCATGATTTTGATCTCAGCACTGCTGGCTGCCCCTCTTTTTAGTTTATCAGCCTTAGTCAGTAGAATTTGTGTTGGCAAGTTAATAGTCACACACCAATTAAGCATTATTTGGTCAAAAGGTGTAAATCCACGGCGTATATCTATTAACAAAACTGCCCCTGTTAAAGATTGGCGCTTTTCAAAATATTCTCTCATGTTAATATGCCATTCTTTTTTGACCCGACCAGGCACTTTGGCGTAGCCATAGCCGGGTAAATCTACCAAACGATGATCATCATCTAATTGGAAAAATACTAAATGTTGCGTCTTACCGGGGGTGTGTGAGACTTTGGCGAGTTTTTTTTGTCCCGTTAGGGCGTTAATAACACTTGACTTACCAGCATTTGAGCGTCCTGCAAAAATCACCTCATAACCTTGGTCGCGCGGGCAACCTTTGAGCGAGGGACAGGAAAGCAGAAATTTAGCTTGTTGATAAAATTTATTCATGGAGTAAAAAATAAGTATAATAAGTTGCTGATATATTTTTTTATTATAATTTTAAAAAGGAGACAAAAATGAGAAAAACAGTTTCATTAGTAGCAATAGGGTTATTAACCTTCAGCGTATTTTCGGCTCAAGCCGGCGGCAAAGAAGATTATCTTGCCTTAGGGTGTGCCGCTTGTCATGGGGCCACGGGTCAATCCTCTATTCCAATTTATCCAAATCTTGCTGGACAGCAAGCTGCCTATACTGTTAAGCAACTTAAAGATTTCCAATCTGGTGCTCGTAAGGACCCAACAATGGGCGCATTGGCAGCATTGGCTAAAGGCAAAGAGCAAGCCATTGCCGATTACTTGGCTGGCTTATAAGGGCAGCATATTTAAGCAATAAGCCGATATTGTATTTATCGGCTTATTTTTTTTGGAAAAAGCAAAATTTATGAATAAATTAACCCCAATTTTTGCATTTTTAATCGTTTTTATTTCAACGACCACCTTAGCCACTGGTGACCCAATAAAAGGACAGAAAAAATCACTCACTTGTGCTGCTTGTCATGGCGCTGATGGTAACTCAACTGTTACTAATTTTCCAAAATTAGCGGACCAAAACGAGGATTATTTACTAAAACAATTACAAGATTTTAAATCAGGTGCACGCATTGATCCAGTGATGGAGGGCATAGTTGCCCCCCTAGCAGACGAGGATATGGCGGATTTAGCCGCTTATTATGCGGTGCAAAAAATAACCCGAGGTATGGCAAAACAAGGTGCCGATATTACTTTGGGTGAAAAAATTTATCGTGGTGGCAAGAAAGAGACCAGTGTTACCGCTTGTGCTGCTTGTCATGGACCAAAAGGCAGGGGTATCCCATCTGCAGGTTTTCCAGTACTGTCTGCACAGCATGCTGCTTATACCGTTAAGCAACTTAAAGATTTTCGCCAACAATCAATCAATATGCAAACTGGCGATACCAAGCCCAGTAGGGTAAATGACTTTGAAGGGGTAATGATTAACTTTACCAAAAGTTTAACCAATGCAGAGATTGAGGCAGTGGCTGAATATATTGCCAGCCTCTATTAATTTTTTTAAGATTCAAAGACCTCTCAAAAAGTTGTTTTTATTGTCATAAACTCCCTATAGAGGGCAACACTTTTTTTTGAGGTTTAATTCAGAATTTATTACTATGAGAACATCACTAAAAACATTAGAGGGTCTAAAAAAATCATTAACCGTGTATTTTCCGATTGAAATGTTTAGCCAAAAAATGGATAAAATTTTACAAAAAATGGCAACTGAGGTAACCATTGATGGTTTTAGAAAAGGTAAGGTGCCTATCTCTATTTTGCGACAGAAATTTGGGGAAAATGCCAGATCAGATGTAAGCAATGAAATCGTGAATGAAACTTTGGTTGATGCCCTGGCAAAAGTTAAAATAACACCAGCAGCCCGCCCCGTAATTAGCAAAATTGATTTAAAGGATGGGGGTGATTTTTCTTATACTGTTGAATTTGAGACCTATCCCCAGATACAAACCAGTGATTTTACCAAATTAACAATTGAACAGATCAAGGTTGCAATAACCCCAAAAGACGAAGAAAAGGCATTAAAAGAATTGATTTCCGAATCAACCGAATACAAATTAATCAAGCGTAAATCCAGAATTCATGATCAGATTAGCATTGACTTTAAAGGCACAATTGATGGTAAAGAATTTGACGGTGGCAAGGCTGATGATTTTAAACTGGTGCTTGGTAAGGGCTCAATGATAAAGGGCTTTGAAGAGGGTTTGATTAACATGAATGCTGGTAGTAAAACCATACTAAATTTAACCTTTCCTAAAGATTATCATGTTGTCCAATTAGCAGGTAAAGCTGTGGTTTTTGAGGTGAGTGTGAAGGCAGTTTTTGAGCCTAAAGTGCCAAAACTTGATGCAAAATTTGCACAAAAATTTGGCGAAAAAGATATCCAATCTTTAGAACAAAACATCCAAAAACGAATGCGGAGTGAAATTGATAGCCGCCTTGCCAACCAAAATAAACAGGCTGTTTTTGATGCCTTATTGGCAGCCCATGATTTTGAAGTGCCACAAGCCAGCATTGACAATGAGGCACAAAACCTATTAAAGGACGCCCAAGCACGCCTCCAGCAACAAAACATACCCGTTAAAGACAACTTGTCAGTCGCTACTTTTAATGATGAGGCACATCGTCGTGTTCGGCTTGGGCTGTTGATAAATCAAATTGCCAGTGAGCATAAAATAAGTGCCAGCAAGGAGCAAATCAATGCTAAATTAGCAGAAATGGCACAAACCTATGGCGAAAATTCCCAGCAAATGATAGACTATTACAACCAAGACCCCAATAGACTTTCAACTATTGAGTTACTGGTTGTAGAAAAAATGGTAGAGAATATTATTTTGGAAAAGGCGAAAATAGTAACTAAAAATAGGAAATTTCAAGAACTTTTGTAATGGGCATTCAAAATCTTAACCAAGTACCAATAGTCATTGAGCAGTCAGCCCGAGGTGAGCGTGCTTATGATATTTATTCACGCCTTTTAAAAGAGCGAGTGGTTTTTTTAGTAGGGGCTATTGAAGATTATATGGCGAATGTGATTGTTGCCCAATTATTATTTTTAGAATCTGAAAATTCCAAACAAGATATTCATTTATATATCAATTCTCCGGGTGGTTCGGTCTCTAGTGGGCTGGCAATTTACGACACCATGCAATTTATTAAACCCGATATTTCAACTTTGTGTATTGGTCAAGCGGCGAGCATGGGAGCATTATTACTTGCAGCAGGGGCTAAAGGTAAGCGTTTTGCTTTGCCTCATACGCGGTGTATGATTCATCAACCACTAGGTGGGTTTTCAGGTCAAGCTAGTGATATAGATATTCATGCACAAGAGATTTTAAAAGTAAGAGACAAGCTAAATCTGATTTTAAAAAACCATACGCATCAAAGTCTTAAAACCATCCAAAAAGACACCGACAGAGACAACTTTATGTCAGCCACTGAATCAGTTAAATATGGCTTGATTGATAAGGTACTTAGAAAACGATAGGGCAGTTTATGGCAGAAATTATCAAAGAATTGCATTGTTCATTTTGTGGTAAATCAAAAGCTGAGGTTGGTCGTTTTATTGCAGGACCAGGGGTTTATATTTGTAGTGAGTGTATAAAATCTTGCCATGACCTTATTACTGAGCAAGCTTTAAAAGAAATCAGCACCTCCCATCAGGAGTGGAATTATACCCCCAAGGAATTATTGGCTTTTTTAAATGATTATGTGATTGGACAAGATCATCCTAAAAAAGTATTATCGGTCGCAGTTTATAATCATTACAAGCGTTTGCAAAGCAGTTATATATCAAATGAGGTTGAGTTAGACAAATCAAATATTTTAATGATTGGTCCAACTGGTTCAGGAAAAACCCTATTAGCAAAAACCTTAGCGCGTATTTTAAATGTGCCTTTTACGGTAGCCGATGCCACTACGCTCACGGAGGCGGGCTATGTGGGAGATGATGTAGAAAATGTGATTAAAAGTTTGCTCTCTAAGTGTGATTTTGATGCCAAACGCGCCGAGAGTGGAATCATTTTTATTGATGAGATTGATAAAATTTCTCGCCGTTCTGATTCCCCTTCAATCACTCGGGATGTCTCTGGTGAAGGGGTGCAGCAAGCCATGTTAAAATTGATTGAAGGCACGATAGCATCAGTACCGCCACAGGGAGGGCGCAAGCACCCAAACCAAAAAACCATTGATGTTGATACCTCAAAAATCTTGTTTATTTGTGGTGGCGCGTTTGATGGCTTAGACAAAATTATCAGCAGACGGGTTGAAAAATCAGCAGGGATTGGTTTTTCTGCTAATGTTAGTGGTCAAAACAAAGCAAAAACCCTAACTGACTTATTTAATTTAATTGAGCCCGAAGACTTGATTAAATACGGCTTAATTCCAGAATTAGTGGGTCGCCTGCCCGTGCAAACTGCACTTAGTGAGCTAGATGAAGATGCCTTAATTCAAATTCTAATCCAGCCTAAAAATTCAGTGATTAAGCAATTTTGCGAAGTATTTTTAATGGAAGGGGTTAATCTCACCTTTAGAAAGCCCGCATTATCGGCCATTGCTAAGCTGGCTATTAAACGCAAAACAGGCGCCCGTGGGTTGCGTTCAATTTTAGAAGATTTGCTTTTAGATACAATGTTTGAGTTACCGTCGTTAGACGGCGTGCGTGAAGTGGTGATTGACAAGAGTGTGGTTGAAAAGAAGAAAACACCACTTATCATGTATCAATCTAAGAGCAAGTCTGGCAGGTCCAACAAATCTAAAAAAGCCAGTTAAATACTTGATTAGAATCATCCAAATTGGCACTATTTGATAAACAAAAAAATGCAGTTGGACAGGGTGAGCGCACCCTATTAGTGCATGTCAAATTGGGTGATAATCATTATCATCATAATGGTTTAGAAGAGTTTTGCGAATTGGCAAAATCTTCTGGTTTGCAGGTGGCTAAAACTATCCAAATCAGTCGTAATAGTGCCACTGCTAAATATTTTATTGGTGCTGGCAAAGTTGCAGAATTGGCAGAATTAGTCCCAGAATTGGCACTAGATTTGGTGATTTTTTCAACTGAATTATCCCCTTCGCAAGAACGCAATTTAGAACAAATATTAAAATGCCAAGTGATGGATAGAAGCGGCTTAATTTTGGATATATTTTCACTCAGAGCGCGCTCCTTTGAAGGTAAATTACAAGTAGAATTAGCACAACTTAGGCGCCTTTCTACGCGTTTAGTCAGAGGTTGGATGCATCTTGAGCGGCAAAAAGGGGGTATTGGCTTACGCGGACCGGGTGAGACTCAGTTAGAAACCGACAAACGCTTGATTACCAAACGCATTAAAAATATCAACAAGCGTTTAGAAAAAGTGCATAAACAACGCGATTTAGGGCGTAAATCACGCATCAAAAATGCCCTACCTATGATTGCCTTAGCAGGCTATACCAATGCTGGAAAATCAACTTTATTTAACACTTTAACTAATGCCGAAGTGTTTGCTGACGAGCAACTGTTTGCCACCTTAGATGCTACCATTCGGCAGGTTATTTTGCCTGCGTCTGGGACTGCAGTTATTGCCGATACCGTAGGGTTTATCCAGAACCTACCACATGACTTAGTGGCAGCCTTTAAATCAACTTTGGAGGAAACCCGCCAAGCCGATGTTTTATTACATGTGGTTGATTGTTCTGATGAGTATAACGGGGATAAAATTAACCAAGTGGAAGAGATTATCTTTGCCATTAATGCAGATGCAGTGCCTAGTATTTTGGTGATGAATAAAATTGATCGTTTGCATGATTTTAAACCTAGAATAGACCGCGATAAAGAAGGCAAAATTTATCGTGTATGGCTTTGTGCAAAAACTGGCGATGGGATTGATCTACTTTATCAAGCTTTAGCTGAACAACTCGGCGGGGTGCTTGAGCATGCAAAAATCCAACTTGGGGTAAAATCTACTTATATTCGTAGTGAAATTCATAATATTGGTCATATTTTTAATGAAAAAGTAGATGACTTTGGCAGGTGGACACTTGAAATTGGCGTTACTCATCACTATTTATCTAAGTTGTTACAAAATAAAAATATTAAACTATTATGGGAACAGAAGCCAAAACAGAGTTGATTGATTTAAAAAAAGAGCGAGTCCCGCTTTTGCCTTTGCGAGATGTGGTGGTTTTTCCACATACAGTAATGCCGCTTTTTGTGGGTAGAAAAACTTCTGTCAATGCCATAAACCAAGCAATGGGAGGCAATAAATATATTTTTTTGGTGGTCCAAAAAAATGAAAAAGCCGAACAGCCAACAAGTGATGATTTGTATAAAGTTGGCACTTTAGCAACCATTTTGCAAATGTTGAAATTACCCGATGGCACTATCAAAGTTTTGGTTGAGGGCGTCCAACGCGCCAAGATTGAGAGCTTTGTTGATGTTAATGGTTATACTGAAGTTTCGGTTAGCGAAATAGAACTAAAATCTACCGACGATATTGAGATTAAAGCCATGATGCGCCTTGCTTTAGATAGTTTTGAAAACTACTTAAAACTCAATAAAAAAATACCCGAAGAAGTCTTTAAAGTTTTACAAGATATTAGCGATGTGGAGCGTTTTAGTGATATTATTATTGCCAATTTAAACCTTAAAATCAATGAAAAACAAGCATTATTAGAGGGTGATAATGCCTCGGCACGATTAGAAAAAATATTGAGTCTTATTCAGGGTGAGATTGATGTGCTTGGTGCGGAGATGAAAATTCAATCTCGGGTACGCAAACAAATGGAGTCTAATCAAAGGGATTATTATTTGAATGAACAAATGAAATCTATTCAAAAAGAATTAGGGCAAGTTGAAGACGAAAATGAAATTGAAGATCTACGCGCAAGTATCAATAAAGCAAAAATGCCAAAAGCGGCTAAAACCAAAGCACAAAATGAGCTAAAAAAACTCTCCCGTATGTCCTCTAATTCTTCTGATGCGTCAATCATTCGCACCTATATTGAAAATTTATGTGAGTTGCCTTGGAGTAAAAAGACTCATATCAATAAAGATCTTGAAAAAGCACAAAAAATACTCAATGATGACCATTATGGTTTGCACAAGGTAAAAGAGCGCATTTTGGAATATTTAGCAGTGCAAACACGGGTTATTCATAATAAGGCTAATATTTTGTGTCTTGTTGGTCCGCCTGGTGTCGGTAAAACCTCACTTGGTGAGTCAATTGCTAGGGCGGTTAATCGTAAATTCGTGCGTATGGCACTTGGCGGGCTTCGCGATGAGGCGGAGATTCGCGGACACAGACGCACTTATATTGGCGCTATGCCGGGGTCAATTGTCCAAAAAATGCAAAAAGTTAAGGTTAAAAACCCACTATTCTTATTAGATGAAATTGATAAAATGGCATCGGATTATCGTGGCGATCCTGAATCTGCAATGTTAGAGGTACTCGATCCTGAGCAAAACCACACTTTTAACGACCATTATATAGAAGTGGATTATGACCTTTCTCAAGTGATGTTTGTTGCTACCGCCAACTCACTTAATTTGCCCCGACCACTGTTAGATAGAATGGAAATTATTGAAATTCCAGGCTACACTGAGGACGAAAAAGTGCAAATTGCCAAACGCCATCTGCTGGCAAAAGCAATGGAAAACAATGGCATCAAGCCCAATGAGATTAGTTTTAAAGATACAGCCATTTTGGATATTATTCGTTATTATACGCGTGAGGCAGGAGTGCGTAATTTAAATCGCACGATTAGCACTATTTGCCGTAAAGTGGTTAAGGAAGTTGTGCTTAAAAAACGCAAAAATAAGGCTATTATTGATGTCAAAAATTTAGCAAAATATCTGGGAGTAAGAAAATTCCGCTATGGCTTGGCAGAACAGCACAACCAAATTGGTGAAGTTACTGGCTTAGCTTGGACTGCCGTTGGCGGTGATTTACTCACGATTGAGGCGAGCGCTTATAAAGGCAAAGGCAAACTAAACTACACTGGGCAGCTGGGTGATGTGATGCAAGAGTCAATTCAGGCCGCCATGAGTGTTACTCGCACCCGGGCCAAGGAACTCAAAATTGCAGATGGTTTCCAAAACAAACTTGATGTTCATATTCATGTGCCTGATGGTGCTACCCCAAAGGACGGTCCCAGTGCTGGTGCAGCAATGTGCACGGCTTTGGTATCAGTGCTAACAGGGCGCAAAGTCAGGGCCGATGTTGCTATGACTGGTGAGATTACTCTACGCGGTGAAATCACCCCAGTCGGTGGTCTTAAAGAAAAAATGCTTGCAGCATTGCGTGGTGGCATCAAAACCGTGATTATTCCCGATAATAACGAACGCGAATTATCCGAAGTGCCAGATAAAGTCAAAACCAAACTCAATATCATCAAAGTTAAATGGATTGATGAAGTATTAGATATTGCCTTAGAAAAAAAATAAAACAAAATACCATTTTAGGCTTTATTGAAGAATGTAACTACGAGAGTTGTAAAAGATGAAATGTTCATCCATAATCAAAGTTTAGCGCCGTTGCTATGAGCCAGCATTATGGTGTGATTGTTATTGGTGGCGGTCATGCGGGGACTGAGGCGGCACTTGCTTCTGCACGAATGGGGGTTCGGACGATTTTGATTACCCACAATATTGAGACTCTGGGGCAGATGAGTTGCAATCCGGCAATTGGTGGGATTGGCAAGGGGCATTTGGTTAAAGAGATTGATGCGATGGGTGGGGCAATGGCACGGGCGATTGACAAGGCCGGGATTCAGTTTCGTACCTTAAATGCTTCAAAAGGTCCTGCAGTGCGGGCAACACGCGCACAGGCGGACAGGGTTTTATATAAAGCTGCGATTCGCCAAGTACTTGAAACTCAAGAAAATTTATCATTATTTCAGCAATCAGTGGATGATTTTCTGATTGAAAACAACACCCTTAAAGGAGTTAAAACCCAAATTGGGTTGAGTTTTTTTGCGGATAAAGTGATTTTAACATCAGGGACTTTTTTGGGCGGCGTGATTCATATTGGTGGTGCCAATTATGCAGCTGGTCGTGCAGGTGATGCCCCCTCAAATGCCCTATCAAAAACACTAAAAGCCTACGATTTAGGCGTGGGTCGGCTTAAAACTGGGACGCCACCGAGGCTAGATGGGCGCACGATTGATTATAAAATCATGCAAGTGCAAAGCGGTGATACCCCTCTACCCAGTTTTTCTTTTATGGGGGATGGGCGCGAACACCCAGAGCAAATTCATTGTTACATCACCCATACCAACGAAAAGACTCATGATTTGATTCGCGCTGGTCTTGATAAATCGCCGATTTATACAGGCGGTATTGAAGGCGTTGGACCGCGATATTGCCCCTCAATTGAGGATAAAATCGTGCGTTTTGCACAGCGTGATTCACATCAGATTTTTGTTGAACCAGAGGGTTTAACCACTCATGAGGTTTATCCAAATGGGGTTTCGACTTCACTGCCTTATGCCATTCAAGAAGATTTCATTCATTCAATTAAAGGCTTTGAAAAAGCGCACATTGTGCGTCCTGGATATGCGATTGAATATGATTTTTTTGACCCTCGTGGATTAAAACAAACGCTGGAATTAAAAAAGCTTTCGGGGCTGTATTTTGCAGGGCAAATCAATGGCACTACAGGTTATGAAGAGGCGGCTGCACAAGGGCTTTTGGCGGGCATAAATGCAGCTTGTGCGGTGCTTGAAAAAGATCCATGGCTACCAAAGCGTGATGAGAGTTATATTGGCGTTATGGTTGATGATCTGACCACGATTGGTACCAGTGAGCCGTATCGAATGTTTACTTCACGCGCTGAGTATCGTTTGTTATTGCGTGAAGATAATGCTGATGAGCGCTTAACGCCAAAAGCTAGGGCACTTGGTTTAATTGACGAGGTTCGTTGGCAGGCGTTTGAAGACAAGTATTCAGCAGTTGCCAGAGAAAGACAGCGTTTAGAATGTACTTGGATTCAAGCAGACGATACACAAGCCGCCCAAGTTTTAAATCAGACTTTTAATCATGAGTATTCATTGTTGGAATTATTAAAGCGTCCAAAGGTAGACTATAGGGTTTTAAGCCAAATTGAATCTGGCAAACCGTTTTTGGATGATAAAATTCTGATGAGTGCGGTGGAAAATCAAATTAAATATGAAGGTTATATCAAACGCCAATTAGCAGAGATTGAAAAATATAAAAAAAATGAAAACACCGCATTGCCTGCAGATGTGGATTACAACACAATAAAAGCACTTTCTATTGAAGTGCGACAAAAGCTCTGTAAGCATAAGCCTGCGACCATTGGTCAAGCCAGCCGTATTCCAGGCATAACCCCCGCCTCAATATCCATTTTATTAGTGTATTTAAAAACTTATTGGGCGAAATGAAGCATAAAAAATTGCTTATAGATGGGGCAAATCAAATGGGTATTGAATTGAGCGAGAAACAAATAAAACGCTTACTTGAATACCTAACACTGCTTATTCAATGGAATAAAACTTACAATTTAACTGCCATTCGTGCAGTGGAAGAAGGGGTTGGCAAACATTTGTTAGACAGTTTGTCAATTTTGCCTTATGTTAAGCCGCAGTCTTTATTAGATGTTGGTTCTGGTGCGGGGTTGCCGGGTATTGTGATTGGTATTATGCGACCGAATTTAGCAGTTACTGTGCTTGATTGTGTGGCTAAAAAATGCCACTTTATGCGTTTTGCCAAGACCCAATTGAAATTAAATAACCTCAGTGTTGTCAATATGCGGGTGGAAAAATATCAAGTACAAACTGGTTTTCAACAAGTGGTTTCCAGAGCTTTTTCTGAAATAGGCAAAACATTAAAATTAACTCAGCATTTATTATGCGATAATGGCAGATATTTATTGATGAAAGGGGCAAATGTATCCCAAGAACAACTACCTAAAGAGGCAAAAATTCACCAATTATCGGTGCCGGGTGTTTCTGATAAACGGTTTTTAATAGAGATTCAAACATGAAAAAAGTCATTTATATATTGCTGGGTTTGGTTATTGTGGTCATGATTATCATTGCTAGCTTTGATTCATTGGGTAAGAAATACGCCCAAGAGTATGCTAGAAATTTACTCAAAACACCAGTTACCATTAGCCAGTTTGACAGTGATTTTTTTAATAAAAGTTTAAATATTGATTTTGTTGAGGTGCAAAATCCGCCTGATTTTAATAATAAAAATGCCCTTTCTTTAGAACATTTTGTTTTGAGAATAGGCGATATTAGCGATGATTTATTTGTCATTGAGAATCTGAGTTTGAGTGGGCTTGAATTTACATTAGAACAAAAAGGGGCAAAAGTTAATCTATCACAATTACTTGATAATTTAGACACCCTCGAACCAACAAACACCGATACAAGCGATAACTCCAGCACTTCTACTGACATGCGCATTAAAATTAAAAAATTTAAGGTGAGCGAAATCACTCTAAAAGTTGTACTTGGTCAAGTTAAAACCACACTCAATGTGGCGGATATTTCAGCCCATAATTTTGGTGGAAATACTGGGGTTCGGGCTGATGAAATGGGCGAAGAAATCGCCCGAGAAATCCTCCAAAATCTAAAAAAAGCCCTAGAAAAACAAGGCATAGAAATAGGCAAGAAAAAAATAAAACAAACCTTAATGCGTAAATTGGGCGATAAACTCGGTATTGATAACCCTGCAAAAAAAAATGATTTTGACAACCTAAAAAAAGGGGTAGAGGACAAACTTAAAGACACATTCAAAAAATTTGGTTTTTAGAGGGTCTTTTGGTGCAAATCATTGATTCCCATTGCCATCTTGACCGTGTTGATTTATCCGCTTTTGGTGGCAATATTGAGAGCATGTTGGCGCACGCTGAGGAATTATCAGTGGTTGGGTTTTTGTGTGTTTGCATTGATTTAGAGCATTTTGAGGCAGTGTTGAATTTAGCAAAAAATCACCGCCAAATTTATGCCTCAGTTGGGGTACATCCCTGTGAGTTAGAAGGTCAAGACCCAAGCGTGGCAGAGTTATTAACACTGGCAGACGATGATAAAATCATTGCCATTGGAGAGACTGGATTGGATTATTTTCATGTTGAAGAAAACGCCGCTGAGTGGCAGCGTCAGCGTTTTAAACGGCATATTAGGGCATCTAACCAATCAGGCAAGCCGATGATTATTCACACCCGTTGTGCAAAGGCTGATACCTTACAAATTATGCAAGCGGAAGAAGCATGCAGTGGTGTAATGCATTGTTTTTCTGAGGATTGGGAAACTGCCAAAGCAGCGCTTGATTTAGGCTTTTATATTTCATTTTCTGGGATTATCACCTTTAAGAATGCCGAGAATTTACGCGCAGTGGCAAAAAAAATCCCAGCCGAGCGCCTGCTGGTTGAAACCGATTCACCCTATTTAGCCCCCGTGCCTTATCGTGGCAAGCCTAATTCACCAGCATATACTTATTTTGTAGCAGAAAAACTGGCACAAATCCGTGGTGAGAGCATCAATAAAATTGCTAGTATAACCACAGCTAATTTTAAAAAATTGTTTTCAATATGAGTGTATGTTTTCAAACAGTTGATGAATACTCAGCTGGTCAGCGATTAGATAATTACCTGATAAAATATTTAAAAGGCGTGCCGAAATCACATATTTATAAGCTGATTCGTAAGGGTGAAGTGCGGGTGAATAAAGGCAGGAAAAAGGCAGAGTATAAATTATGTTTGAGTGACATAGTTCGGATTCCCCCAATTCGGGTGTCAAATCCGAGTCAAGAGAAAGCATCGGATAACCTCAAACAAATATTACAAAATGCAACTATATTTGAGGATAAAGGTTTGCTGGTTATCAATAAACCTAGCGGTTTGGCGGTGCATGGTGGTAGTGGGGTGGCACTTGGGGTGATTGAGGCGTTGCGTAGTATTTATTCGGAGCCAGTTGAATTAGTACATCGCCTTGACCGCGCCACTTCAGGGGCGTTATTGGTGGCTAAAAAACGCAAGGTATTAAAAAATCTGCATGTGCAACTTAATCAACACCAAGTAGAAAAACGCTATATGGCACTGGTTAGAGGCACATGGTCAAAAAAGAATCATACCATTGATGCACCATTGTATCAAAATTCAAGGGGTGTTACGGTAGATGCCAGAGGCAAACAAGCGATGAGCCATTTTCAAGTACTTAAAAATTTTAATAATAAAGATTTTTCTGCCTCTTTGGTGAAAATTACCATTGAAACTGGGCGTATGCACCAAATCCGCATACATGCAAAATATGCCGAGCACCCGATTGCTATGGATGATAAATATGGCGATAGGGAATTTAATAAACAAACAAAATCCAAGGGCTTAAGGCGCCTATTTTTACATGCACATCAACTCACTTTTACCAATCCGCTGACGAATACC
The DNA here is from genome assembly GCA_002007405.1 of Gammaproteobacteria bacterium Gsub. Taxonomy (GTDB): domain Bacteria; phylum Pseudomonadota; class Gammaproteobacteria; order PS1; family Pseudothioglobaceae; genus JAAOIF01. The sequence goes on along the minus strand of JYIN01000013.1, from coordinate 39,666 downwards.
ATACAAATAATCAATGCACCTTTGTCAGCAGAATTACAACAATTTTTAGAGCGACTATGAATGTTTATTTTCGCCTCATGCGCCTTGATAAGCCGATTGGTATTTATCTGTTGCTGTGGCCAACGCTATGGGCATTATTTTTAGCCAGTAACGGTTTTCCAAATATTAAAATTTTATTGATTTTTATTTTCGGTGTGGTGCTGATGCGTTCGGCAGGCTGTGTGATTAACGACTATGCTGATAGGAAAATTGACCATTTGGTTAAAAGAACCCGTAACCGCCCAATTACTTCTGGCAAAGTTACCCCAAAATCAGCCTTAGTGTTGTTTTTTATTTTAATCAGTTTGGCATTTGTCTTAGTTTTGATGACTAATTGGCTCACCATTTGTTTGGCATTTATTGCCTTATTTTTAGCGATACTCTACCCTTTTACCAAGCGTTGGACACACCTACCACAGTTTGTATTAGGGGTGGCTTTTGCTATGAGTGTGCCGATGGCATTTGCCGCGATCAATAACAATGTAGCCTTATCAGCTTGGTGGGTCTTCTTAGCGGCCGTGCTTTGGACGGTCGCCTATGACAGCATGTATGCGATGGCAGACCGCGATGAAGATTTAAAAATTGGGGTTAAATCAAGTGCCATATTATTTGCAAAATATGATAGATTGGTGATTGGTCTTTTGCAAATCGGCTTATTGTTAGTGTTAATAAAAATTGCAAATATTTTTAATTTGGGTTTTTTCTACGATATTTCTCTGGTTTTGAGTGCATGTTTAATGATTTACCATCAAAATTTAATCAAAAATCGTGAAAAAAAAGCCTGTTTTGATGCTTTTTTGCATAATCATTATATCGGCTTGTTAATTTTTATTGGCATAGCATTTTCTCTTTTTATATAAAGTTAAGACCATCACAAAAACTCACTTTACCCAAATCTTAAAAACAATTAAAAACAGTAGTCTATTGATTTTTATTTTATTTTCTTTGCTTTTCTGAATATGGTTTTTTAAGTTGGTGTTTGTCTAAAAATTGGTTATATTGTTGATGGTTATGAATATTAGCGGCAGTATCAACAGCAATAATCAAACCATTGTCAAGTGTTTATTTAAAATAAAAACAGGCGTTTATTGGTTTTTGTTGTGTAATGACCTCAAATTATATAAAGGTTTTATGGTTGAAAATTTTAAAATGTATCTAAATTTTTATCAATTTTTGTTAGTTATTTAATATTTTTTTTGAAAAAATCCTTGACATCCTCCTAAATTATAGTCAAAAGTCAATAACCAACAATAATGTTGGGGTTTTTTTATAAAAAAGAGGAGAGAATATGTTTGATACTATTATCAGTCCGTTTAAGAAATTAACGGAAGCGGGTTTGGCTTTAATTGCCTTAGCAATTGTCCTACAAGTAATTTTTGGCGGTAGCGTCCCATTCGTTGGTGGTGATGTTATTGGCACAATTACTAAAATTGTTGGCGATCTGGGTGCGCAAGGCTTGGTCGGCTTGGCAGCAGTTGCAGTTATCTATTCTTTATTTACAAGAAAGTAAATTTATAGAATAAATACAACAGTAAAAAACCCGTTTTAATGACGGGTTTTTTATTTCTTTGAGACCTTTGGGTTTCAATTTACAAACGAGACTTGCAAATCTGGGTTGGGGATTATAGGTTTTTCCTTTGGTAAAAAGCATAATGGGAACGAGAATAGTTTTCATTGACAGTTATCAATAATCGCATAAAAGACCCTTAAAATGATTTTACCTGTATCCACAGTAGCCCTAAATATTCATGAATGGCATTATGTGATTTTTGTAAAGCGTCTATATTGGGTGGCGATAACCAATTTGATTTTGTGCTTTTGAAATCAGCAGGTGCTGGTGTTGGATTTAAGCCCACTTGTTTGAATAATTGTATCGCTCTTGGCATATGGGCAGCGGATGTTACCAACAATAATGATTTTTTGCCGATGATAGATTTAGCAAATAAAGCCTCTTCTATCGTGTCTTTTGGCTTACCATTGATAACCATAGCACTGTTTTTAACCCCCAGAGCATTAGCAAAATTAGCCGCCATTTTGGCATTTGACACAGGCACACCAAAACCTGTAAAAATAAGGGTTGGTTTTTTATCCATTCTTTGATAAATCATTATCGCTTCTAATATGCGTTTTGTAGCGGCATCAGAGAGTTTGCTTGAGGTTGATATAAAGGGATTTTTATAATGCCAATTACCCAATATATGAATATAGTCAATTGGCATTTTGGTGTTATAAACACTGTATTGGCTTTCTAATTGTGTGGTTAGATAATTGGCAACTGGGGGATAACTGAATGTAAATAATAGGGAAAAGACCAAACTCAGTAGCACTTTGGCAGGGGTTAATTTATTTTTGAATAAAAAATATAAGCCGAACAAAGCCAGTAGCAATATCAGCCCGATTGGTTCAATAAAAAATGTGATAAATTTTTTGAACTTGAAACTAAATACTGCGAAGGAGTTCATTAATACCTATTTTAGAGCGTGTTTTAGCATCAACTTGCTTCACAATGACCGCACAGTAGAGTGAATAAGCGCCGTCTTTGGAGGGTAAATTGCCCGACACCACAACCGATCCAGCGGGAACTCTGCCATAAGTAATCTCCCCTGTTTTACGATTAAAAATTTTGGTAGATTGACCAATATAAACCCCCATGGAAATGACCGCACCCTGTTCAACAATAACGCCTTCTACCACTTCTGAGCGCGCACCGATAAAGCAATCATCCTCAATAATCGTTGGGCTGGCTTGTAGCGGCTCTAAAACGCCACCGATACCAACACCACCTGAGAGATGTACATTTTTACCAATTTGCGCACAGGACCCAACTGTTGCCCAAGTATCTACCATCGTGCCTGAATCTACGAAAGCACCGATATTGACATAACTTGGCATCAGTACGGTGTTTGGGGCAATGAAAGCACCACGGCGCACACTGGCTGGCGGCACAACACGCACCCCCAATGTTTGAAACTCTGCAGGGGTTAAATCAGCAAATTTTGATTGAACTTTGTCATAATATTGGGTAAATCCGCCCGCTATTGGCATGTTATCAGTTAATCTAAAAGATAATAAGACGGCTTTTTTTAACCACTCATTGATACGCCAATTGCCAATACCTTGCTGCTCGGCAATCCGTGCTTGCCCAGAATCAAGCAGGTGAATGGCTTCCTCAGTGGCTTGTTTGATTTCTAAACTGGCAGTTTGTGGATTAAGATTGGCTCGGTCTTCAAAGGCGGATTCAATAATGGATCTCATATTTTTATTTTGGGTAAAAGCAGGTTATTATCCCAGTAAGGCTGATGTAAGTGGTAAAAATTTGAATGGCGTTTTCTATTGTATTGGTTGAATATTTAAAATGTAGTTGCCATGTTTTTAGATTTTTACATAATGCCAAGGTTTTTTTAGTTTTTATGATAATGGTTGTGGTGATGTTTATAAGTTGCCATTAAATCGTCCATTTGGGCAGCAAATAGATCGTTAAATTGTGCATCTTTTAAGATTGATTCGGGCTTACCCATACAGCAAATATGGTGGTATAAGCACAATACTTTGGTGGATTCTCGCATAACTCGGTGCAGGTCGTGAGAGACCATCAATACCGCACAATTTTGTTGCTTATGAATATATTGGATAAGTTGATATAATTGCATTTGTCCATTCACATCAAGATTTTGTGCAGGCTCATCAAGGATCAAAACATTAGGTCTATGAAGCAAGGCGCGGGTGAGTAAAACGCGTTGCAATTCACCGCCTGAGAGGTTTTTTAGCTGAGCATTTAACAAACCTTCAATGCCAGTGAGAGCACTGGTTTGCTCTAGGAAATGGACCCCCACTTTTTGGTTTAGATTGAGAAAATCAAATACCGAAATTGGGATAAAAGGATTTGGGCTAAAATGTTGCGGGGTGTAACCTATCCTTAGATTATTGGCACGCCAAATACTGCCACTATCGGCTTTAATCAGCCCTAATAAAATCTTGATGAGTGAGCTTTTGCCTGCGCCATTAGGTCCAATTAAGGTGATAAAGTCGCCTTGTTTTAACTCAAAGCTTACTTTTTCTAAAGTGTATTGATTTTGATGTTTTAGGTTAATATGCTCAACACTAATCAGAGCAGGCGCAGTTGGCATAGTTGCAAATGGTTTTATTTTTATCAGCCAATTTTAAACAATAAACACCTTTTAAATTCACATTTTAGGAGAGTTAAAAAAGTTAAAATTATCTGAGCGTGGTGGCAAAAAAACCATAGACCATAAGCCAGCCCAAATAAATACTAAATTGATGCTTTTAGCCATGATTGTTTTAGCCTTAGACAAAGGGTGAAAACAACAAAGACAGGCAAAACTCGCCGCCAGTCTAGCACCTTAAAAATCCACCTAAACCTATAAATTCTAAGTAAAGAAAACACCAACAATCACCCAAGAGGCAAAATCTTTAGCGTCTATCTTTAGTTTTCTGCCCCATTATCTTTTATTTTGCAAATTGTTGTATTTTTGCAAAAATTATTAAATTCCTTATATACAGGGGTTTTAAGGGGGAATTAAAAAAGGTTTGTGGTAAATTTGCATTGATTTGTATTTTTTTTGCAAAAAAGTATTGACTTTTGTAGAATCGTTTGTATAATTTAGTCATCTTTGTAATAATTGCAAAGAGACGAGGGTCAAATACGGTTTTATTGGTATTTGACATTATTCATTGTTTAGTTTTTTGGAGAAAAAAATGAAAAAACAATTATTAGCCGTAGCAGTTGCTACGACGATGTCAGCGGTGGCTTTTGCTGATATTTCAATCAGGGGAGATGCTCATTTTGAGTACTCCTATAAAGATGTCAGCGATTCTTCTGTTTTTGCATCTCAAGATGGTGAGAATAGAAGCCGTCAACGCGTGCGTTTGCATGTTACTGGCAAATCAGGCGACACAACCATTAAGGTAGGTTTGCGTAATGATGGTCGCACCCGAGTATCAGGCGGTGCTAACGCCTCTGATGGCGCACGCGGAACTGGCTCAGGTGCTGGCAATGCTGGCGATTCTTCATCTCAATTGAATGTTGATTATCAATACATTACCACTAAGATTGGTGCGCTTAACATTAAAGCAGGGGATTGGTGGGATACCACTGGTTTAGGCGTTGCTCGTAAAGGTAAGGCTGATGCTGATAGAATTGAGTTTAGCACTAAAATCGGTGGCTGGAGAGCAGCTGTTGAAACAGGTGCTGAGAGCTCCTCTACTGTGCTTTCTGCCAAAGGTAAGATAGGTGATTTTAATGTTACTTTTGAGCATAACACCAATGTAAGTCTTGATGGCGAGGAGCCTACTGCTATCACAGCTGAGCAGGCAGATATAAATGATGGTTATGTCGGGCCCAATGGTCTTGATGCAATTCACGAGGGTGACTACACTGATATCTCCATCAAAGGTAAAATCGGTGCCATCGGTGTTGCTGCTGAGTACTTTGCTGGTACTAACGACACCCGAGATGATGCAGGGCTTGGTGATGATGCTGACGCCGCACTGGTCCATCTCTGGACTAAAGTTGGTGAGGTTACTTGGCACGCCGCTTGGGCTCAGACCGATGCTGGTGTTGCAGGGATTACCGGTAGTGGTAACAAATTCTCACCACTAGGCGTGTCTATTCTTGCTACTGCCCCCGGTGGGAGTGGTGATGTGGCATTAGGTAACTTTGGTGACGCAGAAGACAGTGTTTGGGGTATTCGTGCGGATACAAAAGTTGCTGGTATGGGGCTTCAAGTTGCCGTTGGTAACTTAGAGATTAACGATGGTAGCGTTACCGTTGATGGTGTAGCTAGAGATGCTGATGATACTTTTTGGGACATCATTGTAACTCGCCCCTTAGGTAAAGGCTCCAACATTAGATTTTCAGTTGGTGAGTGGGAAGACGCCACTTCAGCAGGTGCTAGGATTTCTGTTAAATTCTAAACCTCGTTTAGATACTAAACAGTTAACTTAAAGCACTTTTAAGTTACACAAAAAACCCAGACTGTGAAGTCTGGGTTTTTTTTCGCCTAAGAATAAGACACAAACATTAATTATTTGCCAAGGGCTATAAAATTTGCCTTTAAGGATAATTGCGGGTGTTTTTTACTGAGTGTTTCTGTGGGTTTGTTACTCTTATTGTTTGTGGGAGGTGGCAGACATTTTGTCAGCTATGATATTTTGCTATTTTTATCCTTCAACACAAAGCAACAGACAACAAAACGGCTGCATCTACTAAACGGCGTTTGCCATGTAGCAAAATAAGATTTTTGGGTGTTATCCAATACCCTAAGTTTGGCCGTTATCTTAAACATTGCTGTGCTCTTTTGGGGTCTATTTTTGTTTTTAAAAAATATTCAAAGTCATCAAATATTTTATCTTCATGAAAATAATATGTATTTACCAAACCGTTTTCTGCTTTATAAGCATCAATCCTACAACCTTTTGGAATGTAATAACTACGGTTTTTTCTAATGGTTAAGAGTATTTCAAAACGAGGATTGGCTTTATTTATCTCATATAGCCCAACGCCTTTATTCAAAAATTCATCCAAGGGCATGCCTATTTTGCTATTATCAATGCCAGAATCTATCACCCTATATTTGCCATCAGCGTTAATAAGATTAACACCATGATGGCGTATTTCGCCACTTTTTTTGTCAATTAACCCCACAGATAATATTGCGTGCTCGCCAGGACCTATATTTTTATTGATAAATTTTAGAAAAGCACCACTATTGATAAATTTAAATGATTGAACGCGCAGATCCATTAGTTTAGATAACTCAATTGCACTATCATAATTTTTCGTGATATTAGACAATACAGAATGAGATTCATTACTTTCAAGCCTTTGAAAGACAGTGCTAGCGTAGTAAGAACAGGAGGCATGATAAATCAGTGTTTATCTTAGAATATTTTGCAATAAAAGAAAGATGAGTAGCAAGATTTTCAGGGTTATTGGCATGTATTTGACTAAGGTGATACAACCATGATTCAGTAGTTACTGGTGGCATCCACCAGCATACTGATATAGAAGGTTAATCCAATAAATATTGATGTTTTTTTCATAATTATGCAAAGGTCTATCTAATTTAATGTTTTTAGTTGCAATTTAGAAAAACAAAGCTGGCAAACAATGCGTGTAGGTATCGCTACACACATTCCTCAATAAATGCCCTAAAACGCCTGTGTGACATAATCTGAGTGCCATCACAATTAAACGCCATAGACACTGTGGAATTAAACAAATTGATGGTAATTGAGCGTAGATAATAACCCTCTAATCCCCGCAATTTTGGAATATTTTGCAAAATAAAACGCAAATCATCTGTATCAGTCAGCTGCTGCATTTTGCTATTTCTATCTAATAGAGAGCGTTGCCAATCGGGTGAAAGCAGTGCAAAAGTTTTGTCTTCTTCAAGTGTTTTATAAATGCGTTTAATCAGTTTATCTTTTTCGTTTAAACTGATTTTATTAAAATGAAAATCTACATATTCCACTCGGAGCAAATCATTAGCCAAATGCACCTCAGTATTAAATGGGTCAAACACTGAGGCAATGCGTACCTCAGCATTATTTAGCCCAATAACCAAGCGATATGCGCCCGTTTCAAGCAATAAATACAGCCACACTTTTGACAATTCTGGTAGGTGCTTATCAACAATATTAAATGCCCGATCACGATTATAAACACTCTCTCGTAGGCTTTTATCGCCCTTAATAGAGTGCATCAAATTATTATTAAAATAATAACCAACCAATGCGTCTCTTTTATTCATATAAACAACCTTTTTGGTGCAATTATCCCATTTTTTTGATATTGTCCAATCCCCAAAAACTGTTTTTTTTCATCAAACAATTTCACCCAACCACCTATGTCTTGCTTGGCTAAAGATTCAATCGCGATGCCGCATTGAATGTCAATACTTTGCTGGGCATTTAGATAAACGCTTTTAAATTTAGGCAGCATATCTTCAGTGGCAAGTATTTTTTTATCTAGGGCGCGATAGCCATTTTGGGCTAAATTGTCCAAATCCGCAAGTCGTATGGTTTGGGTAATATCAATATGTGCAAAACCAATGCGCCTTAACTCAACTACATGTGCGCCACAGCCCAGTTGTTCGCCAATATCTTCAACTAAAGTACGGATATAAGTGCCTTTTGAACACGATACTTCCAAACTTAAAACCTCTTTTTTATAACTTAAATAATCAATCTTATAAATTTTTGCGGGGCGTGGTGCTCGCTCAATTTCAATGCCTTGTCTTGCCAATTTATACAACGGTTGCCCATTTTTTTTTAAAGCTGAATACATGGGGGGCACTTGTGTAATTTCACCTAAAAAATTTTGCACTGCGGTAATTATTTCTCCTGCGCCCAAATGTGAAGATGACTGTGTTTTTATAACCGCACCTTGGCTATCACCAGTGGTGGTGGTTAGCCCTAATTGCCCACGGACGAAGTAGCGTTTGTCTTCATCAAGCAAAAACCGTGCCACTTTAGTGGCTTGACCTAAACAAATCGGTAAAATACCGCTGGCAAGCGGGTCTAAGGCACCAGTATGCCCTGCTTTTTTGGCAAAAAATAAGCGTTTGATTTTTTGTAATGCGGCATTGGAGGTCATGCCTGGGTCTTTATCTAATAGAACAATGCCGTTGATATTTCTGCCTTTTGGATTTCTTTTCAATGGTTATGGTATTAAAGTTTAGTAAGCAAATCCTCAATTCGGGCGCCTTTGTTTGGTGTGGGGTCAAAAATAAATTTAAGTTTGGGCGTATGACGCAAATTTAGGGTTTTTGATAGACGCGAACGAAAAAAACCCCCAGCCTTGTTTAATAAAGGTTCTATGGTAGCTTGATGAGATTCTAAAACACTATAGAATACTTTTGCATTGTCCAAATCACAGCTGGTTAATACTTCTGTTACACGCACCATTTGTAGCCTTGGGTCTCTGGTTTCTTGTTTGAGCAGTAACACCAACTGTTGGTGAATTAAGACATTGATACGCTCTAAGCGATAAGACGGCTGCTCTGGCATTTTTGTCAGTCTTTAGAGATTGCGTGCATGCTCAATCCGTTCAAATACTTCAATCTGGTCGCTGGGTTGAATATCGTTATAATCTGCCACACCAATCCCACATTCAGTACCTGATTTGACCTCAACTACATCATCTTTAAAGCGTCTCAAAGATTCTAATCTGCCTTCATAAACCACCACATTGTCGCGTAGAACACGGATTGGGCTCTCTTTTTTAACCACACCTTCTGTAACCATACAACCAGCAATATCACCGAGTTTTTGTGATTTAAATACATTTTTAACCGTTGCTATACCAATGATATTTTCACTTAACTCAGGGGTTAGCATACCACTCATAATGGCTTTTACATCATCAATCAGATTGTAGATAATAGAATAATATTCAATTCGCACTCCCTCAAAATCTGCGCTTTTACGCGCTAGTGCATCAGCACGAACATTAAAACCAAGCACTAAAGCATTAGAAGCTGCAGCTAGAGAAATATCGGTGTTGTTAATACCGCCCACCCCGCTTGCAATGATTCTAACTTTTACTTCATCAGTTGATAAGGCCCCCAGTGCTTCAACTAAAGCCTGAGATGACCCTCGAACATCGGACTTTAACAAGACATTAACGGTGGAAATATCACTCCGTTGCATTTTTTGTAAGAAGTTTTCCATTTTTGATGTTTGCTGTCTTTGCAACTCCCTTCCGCGGTCGCGGTCTCTGATTTTTCTAAAATCTGCTAATTCACGCGCCTTACGCTCGGATTCGACCACCAGCACAGAGTCTCCTGAATTAGGTACGCCAGATAGACCTAATACTTCTACTGGTGTGGAAGGTCCTGCTTGTTTTAATGTTTTGCCTTGGTCATTGATAATTTGTTTGACTTTGCCATATTCCAGCCCAGCAATAACAATATCGCCAGTTTTAAGTGTGCCTGATTGCACCAAAACTGTTACTACCTTGCCACGACCTTTATCAAGGCGTGCTTCTAACACTGTGCCATGAGCTGGGGCTTCAACAGGGGCTGAGAATTCTAAAATTTCTGCGGTGAGTGAAATTGCATCTAACAAAGCATCGATCCCTTCGCCTGTATGTGCTGAGACACCCACCATTATGACATCGCCTCCCCAATCTTCGGCAATAATATCGTGGGTTGAGAGCACTTGTTTAACTTTGTCAATATCCGCACCTTCTTTATCAATTTTATTAATTGCAACAATGATTGGCACCTTCGCCGCTTGTGCGTGCTTAATGGATTCAACAGTTTGTGGCATGACCCCATCGTCGGCAGCCACTACCAAAATAATAATATCGGTTATATTTGCACTTTGGTCGCGCATTTTTGAAAATGCCGCATGCCCTGGGGTATCAATAAAAGTAATGACCTTGTCATTTGATCGGACCTGATAGGCGCCAATGTGTTGGGTAATACCGCCAGCCTCGCTGCTTGCTACTTTAGTCCTACGAATATAATCCAATAACGAAGTTTTGCCATGATCAACATGCCCCATAATCGTAACCGTGGGAGGGCGGATACTTGTGGTGCCTACGGATTTTGACTTATCAATGAGTCTATCTTCAATTGTTTCGGCTTTGCTAACGATGCCTTTATGCCCCATTTCTTCGACCACTAATAGTGCGGTGTCTTGGTCAATGACATCATTTAGGGTTGCCATCACGCCCATATCCATCAATACTTTTAACACCTCACCCGCCTTGGTAGCCATTTTCTGTGCTAAATCAGTAATTTTAATATTCTCAGGGACGGATACTTCATAAATAACTTTCTCAACTGGTTTTTGAAAGGCGTGCTGGGCTTGTTCTTCTTGAATTTTTTGTGATAGTCTGGTTCGGTCTTTTTTCTTTAGCTTGCGTTTGGTTTTGTGGGCGACATGTAATTGCTGGCGTTGATTGTTACCCGGTGCATTGCGCAGGCGTTTTGGTTTTTTTTCCGCGGTAGGTTGTGTTTCGGTGTTTTTTTTCTGGGTTTGTTGTTTTGCCTCTTGTTGGGATTTATGCGCTTGTTGTTCTTTTTCTTTTTGCAAACGCACTGTTTCAACGCGTTTGGCATCTTGTGCTGATAATCTTTCATCAATAGCACGACCTTCTTCTAACGCCTGTTGCGCTTTAATGGCGGCATCATTATCAATTAAACTGGGCTGTGGTTCGGCTTTTTTAAGGCGTTTTTTCTTGACTTGAACCTTAACACCACTGACATTGGTATTGGTTTTAGGATTTTTAGAGACCAATATGCTGGGCTTGTTGGTTGAGCGTTTTGACAAACTACGCATTAGCGTTTTTCGCTCTTGGGCAGATATTTCGGAATCAGAGTTTTTACCCTCAATGCCAAGATTTGATAGAATGGCAATCACCTCACTGGGCGCTTTTTTCAATGATTTAGATAAAGTTTGGACTGTATGTGCCATAATTTTTTGCCTATTGTTTTTATTACATCAAATTAGTTAAACCAGCCCTCATTTTCTCGGGCAGTCATGATTACACTTGATGCTTTTTCTTTGTCCATATTTTGAATATCTAACAATTCGTCAGTGGACAGCTCTGCTAAGTTATCTACGGTTAGAATTTCTGCCTCAATCAGTGCTTGTGCCAAATCTTCATCCACGCCAGCAACGCTCATCAATATTTCTGAGGCGTCTGCATCACCAAGTGCCTGTACGAGTTGTGCGTCAGAGGCGCGCTCTTGCAGCTCTTCAACCATTGATGTATCAAACTCTTCAATGTTTTTTAAAACACTAATATCGGCATCGGCAATATCATCAATGCTAGTAAAACCTTCTTCAATCAACACGCCTGCTACTTCGGCATCAACCCCAAGTTGTTCAGCTAATTTGTCGTTGATTTTTTGGTTTTCTTCAGCTTGTTTGTCCTCTGATTCACTCACCGACATGACATTTAATTTCCATCCTGTTAGCTTAGATGCCAATTTAATATTCTGCCCACCACGACCAATGGCAAGGGCTAATTGGTCATCTTCAACAGCAATATCCATTGAATGTTTATCTTCATCAACAACAATAGAGCTAACCTGTGCGGGTGCCATGGCATTGATGACAAACTGTGCTGGGTCTTCATCCCATAAAATAACATCAACCCGCTCACCGTTTAATTCATTTGATACTGCTTGGACACGCGCACCCCGCATACCAATACATGAGCCAATTGGGTCTAAGCGCTTGTCTTTGGCTTTAACGGCTAATTTTGAACGCAAACCCGGGTCTCGGCTGCCACCCATAATTTTAATCACGCCCTCAGAGATCTCTGGCACTTCCATCTCAAAGAGTTCAATCATCATCTCTGGCATTGTTCTGCTTAGAAAAATCTGTGCACCTCTAGCGGTTGATCTCACTTCTTTGATATACGCCCTGATACTGTCATTTTTACGCACTGATTCGTTTGGAATAAGGTCGGATTTAGCAATCATGCCATCTACACCACCTATATCAACATACACATTGCCTCTGTCAATGCGTCTGACTGTAACCATAACCACCTCACCCACACGCTGAGTGTAGTCTTGGACAATAACCTCTCTTTCTGCTTCACGCACTTTTTGGATAATCACTTGTTTGACGATTTGTGCTGCAATGCGACCAAACCCTTCAGTTTCTATTGGTTCGCGTTTAAAATCTCCCACCGTAATATTTTTAGCGTCTTTGGCGTAAATATGTAATTCTGGGTTAAATTCTGTGCCGTCATCATCAACCAATAATTTGTCGTTGTCGATAACCCGCCATTGTCTAAAGGTGTGGAATTCCCCAGTTTTTCTATCAATTTCAACATACGCGTCAATGTTTTTGCGTTTTTTTGTTGCTACTGCTAATGCTTCTTCTAATGATTCAAGCACATCTTCTTTAGATATATTTTTTTCATTTGAAATCGCTTCAACCATTAAAAATAGTTCTTTATTTTCCACATTTTTCTCCTAAAAAGTGGCGACTAAATTCGCCCTTTCAATCAATTCAATATCCACTGTTACCGATCCCAATTCCGTTACTAATTTAATACTGTTGTTTTTTTCACTGACACTGCCAATCGTTGCATTAAAATTTCTTTGCCCTTTTACAGACTTTACTAATCTGAGTTTAACATCATGCCCCAGAAAACGCTGATAATGCCCAATATGAAACAAAGGTCTTGCTACACCTGGTGATGATACTTCTAAATTATACTGCCCAGCAATGGGGTCCTTGACATCAAAAATAGCACTAATTTGGCGTGATACTGCAGCACAATCATCTAAACTGATGCCACTGTCGTTATCAATATAAACCCTTAAAATACTACGGTTGCCACTACCAACATATTCCACACCCACCAATTCATAACCCATATCGCTAATCATAGGGGCAATTAACGCGCTGATTTTGTCTGCAATCTTTGTCATTCTCTGCCGTCCATTCTACTAAAAACCCCCTAAAAAGGGGGCATAAATTCTTTTGGTAGCGGGGATAGGATTTGAACCTATGGCCTTCGGGTTATGAGCCCGACGAGCTACCAAACTGCTCCACCCCGCACTAAAGCGTGGATATTATACACTATAATGCATATTTATGGATACAATAAAAATCGGCGTGTTGATGGATGATATTGCCGTTATCAATCCCAAAAAAGATTCTTCTTTAGCAATGATGCTTGAAGCCAAGCGTCGCGGGTGGATAACTTATACTTTTGATACATTTGATATGTTTATTGACAATAACAAAGTTTATGCCCGTAGTGCTAAGACCGAGGTTTTTGATAATATGGATGATTGGTATGTAAAATCTAATTTTGAGGTTGTGGCACTTGAGGATTTTAATGTTATTTTGATGCGTAAAAACCCACCTTTTGATATGAACTACATCTACGCCACTTACCTGCTTGAACAGGCGGAAAATACCGGCGTTTTGGTGGTCAATAAAACGCAATCTTTAAGAGATTGTAACGAAAAATTATTTTCTCTAAATTTTCCTAATTGCCTGCCAAAAACCTTAGTGAGTGCTAATCAAAATCAAATTAGAGCCTTTATTAAAACCCAAAAAACCGTAGTGGTTAAACCTTTAGATGGCATGGGCGGGCATGATGTTTTCAAACTTACGCATGGAGATAATAACATAGACGAAGTGTTGGATTATCTGACCCATCAAGGCAAGCGTCAAATCATTAGCCAAATATTTTTAGCAGAGATTGAAAAGGGTGATAAACGCATTTTAATCATTAATGCTCAGCCGATTGATTATGCCCTAGCACGCATACCAGCACAGGGGGGTTTTAAAGGCAATTTAGCAGCAGGCGCTAGTGGCGTTGGACAACCTCTTAGCAAGCGTGACTATTACTTATGCACCCAAATCGCACCCACTTTAAAAGCCAAAGGGTTAATGTTCGTAGGGATTGATGTCATTGGTGATTATATTACTGAAATCAATGTAACCAGCCCCACTTGTATTCGTGAATTAGACGCCCAATTTGGGCTTAATATTGCTGGTGTTTTGTTTGCTGTTATTGAGCAAAAATTAAAACAAAAGCGATGATAACTTGAGTGGTCTTTTGCTAAAAATTTCAAATAAAATCTTATATGAGGAGACCTTTGTATGTTTGATGCACTGACAGCCCCGCTCATCACCTTAGTTGCTGAAGTTGGTGAAACGGTTATGTCGTTTTATAAGCGTAGCTTACAGATTCAACTAAAATCTGATCAAACCCCACTCACAATTGCTGATCAAATTGCGCACCGCCTGATTGTTGAAGGTTTAAAAAAACTCACCCCCAATACCCCTATTTTATCGGAAGAATCCGGTATAGTGCCTTTCTCAGAGCGATCAACTTGGCGAGAATATTGGCTGATTGACCCTCTTGATGGTACCCGTGATTTTCTTCAACACACGGGCGAATTTTGTATCTGTATCGCTTATATCAAAGACCACAATCCAGTTTTTGGCATGATTTATGCACCCCTGACTAAGATTCATTATTACAGTAAAAATGGGTTAGCATTTAAACTGGAAAATAAAATTGAACAAAGATTACAGGCGCGCTCGCCGTCTAGCCCTTTTAAAATTGTCATTGGTCATCACTCACTGCATAATAAAAAGCTAAAAAACCACTTAAAAAAACAAAAAAATTACCGACTCACAGAGCTTGGTAGTGCGTTAAAATTTTGTGAAATTGCACAAGGTTTATACGATTATTACCCTCAGTTTGGACCTTGTTCTGAGTGGGACAGTGCTGCGGGCGCGTGTATTTTACAAGCCGCAGGCGGTAGTGTGGTTGATGAAAATGGTAGCCCACTCCAATACAATACTAAGGATGATTTAGCCTCGCCTGTATTTTTTGCCTCAGGAAAACCTTAGCGACAAGTCTATTGCTTGAATGTTTTTAGTAATGCTACCAGTAGAAATATAATCAACCCCTGTATTGGCAATCTCAACAATTGACTGTGCATCAATATTGCCAGAAGCTTCTAATGGCAATTTTCCTGCGGATAGGGAGAGTGCATGTTTTAAGTTTTGTGGCGAAAAATTATCACACACAATACGAGTGATGCCTTCAAGTTTAAGCGCTTGTTGTAATTGTGATAGATTTTCCACTTCAATAATGAGTGGTAAATTTGGATATTTTTCAACTGCTGTTTTAACCGCATTTTCAATCGACCCAATAGCAGCAATGTGATTTTCTTTGAGCATAACACAGTCATACAAACCCATGCGGTGATTCACTCCACCACCACATTGAACCGCATATTTTTGTGGCAGACGCAAATTAGGGATGGTTTTTCTACTGTCTAAAAGCCGTGTTTTGGTGTGTTTGATTTTTTCAAGTAGGTTGTGTGTTGCTGTGGCAGTGGCACTTAAGGTTTGCAAAAAATTAAGTGCCACCCGCTCAGCTGAGACGATGCCACGGGCCAAGCCATGTAAAACACAAAGCACTTGGTTTTGGGTAACGGCTTCGCCGTCTTTGACCCGCCAATCTAACTGTATTGAATCGTCAAGTAATAAAAACGCTTGTTGTGCATAAGCAATGCCACAAATAATCGCTGGTTTTCTAGTGATAATAGATGCTTTGACTCTTTTATTAGTCAGTAAACTGGCAGATACATCACCCGTGCCAATGTCTTCATTCAGTGCTTGTTTAACGATTTCTATCAGTGTATCACGCATCAATCAAAGCCAAAATAGCGCGTGCTGCGACATCATCAGAGTTGTATTTGAGCTGTGCGTGAATAGCATTAAACTCTTTTATCAAGTCGGTATTATCACGGTTTAAAATTTGCATCGCCTGTTTAGCAATATTATTACCATTGGCATCATTTTGAATTAATTCTGGCACTAAGGCTTTACCAGAGATCACATTTGGCAATGATATATACGGGCTTTTTAACAAACCCGAGGCAATCCAATAACTCAGGGCGGATAATTTATAAACCACCACCATAGGTACGCCCACTAAAGCCGCCTCTAAGGTAGCGGTGCCAGATGCCACCAGCACTAAATCAGATTTTATCATGTGATGTGGTGCATCACCGATTGAAATATCAATGGGTAAATCTTGTGTTTGTTGTATTATCCAGCTATGCAATTTATTATCAACATCAGCCGCTAAAGCCAGATGAAAACTGGTCTGTGAATCCTGCTTGGCTATCAGTCGCATTGCTGATAACATCTCAGGCAACAAGCGTCTGACTTCGCCCTCACGAGAGCCGGGCATGAGCAGGATATTTTTACCCGGCAGGTGTTTTTTTCTTGGGGTGATACTACGCGCCAATGGGTGTCCAATAAACAATGCTTTTTGCTGATTTTTTTGATAAAAATCTACCTCAAATGGAAAAACACACAACACTAAATCAGTTGATTGTTTGATTTTTTTTATTCGCCTCTGACGCCATGCCCACAGTGATGGAGAAATGAAATGTATCGTCTTAATGCCGTGTTGCTTGAGTTTTTTCTCAATTTTAAAATTAAAATCTGGGGCATCAACACCAATAAAAATCTTAACTTGAGATTTAATAAAATAATCAATCATAGTCCTGCGTAAACGCAACAAAAATACCAGCTTTGTTAAAACTTCACTAAACCCCATAACATTCACCCGTTTTTGCTCCCACAACTGCACTGCACCAGCAGATTGCATTTTTTCACCAACCAGACCTTCAATTTGTATTGCCCGATTTTGCTTCATTAAAGCGGCAACCAAATCAGAACCTAGCAAATCGCCTGAAGTTTCGGTACTACTGATGGCAATTTTCATTATTTTCTCGGCAGGATTATTTTCGGTGTTTCGTCAAAAGGACGATAAATTAAAATAATAGCACCGATAACTTGTATCAGATGGGCGTGTGAAAACCCAATAATTTGATTGATTATCTGTTGTTTTTCATTGAGTTTTTGGGCGCGAATCTTAATTTTTAAAAGCTCGTGTTTGCCTAAACTGGATTCCAATTCTGCCAAAACTGATGCACTCAAACCATGCTGCCCGACCATCACAACAGGCTTTAGAGAATGCCCCATAGATCTTAAAACTTTTTTTTGGTTATTGGTTAATTGCATAGTTTTTAGATTGTATAAAAATTTACGGACCTTAGCCAGTTAAGCCCCAAAATATACAAACCATTATCCCATCTTAATATATCTTGTCTTGATAATCATTTTTAGCGTAATCTTTAATTATAAAAATAAGATGGCGAGGTCATGATTAAATCAACCGCCCCCACTCTTAACATCATCTATATTTTGATAATTTTTTAAAAATACACTATTCATATTGCCATTTTTTTAAAAAATATGATTAATGCTTATATAAATATTCACTGGCAAATAAATCAGTGATGGTCTCTCGTTTGCGCACTAAAGTGTGTTGCGTGCCTGAGACCATCACCTCGGCTACGCGAGGGCGGGAGTTATAGTTTGAGCTCATAACAAAACCATAGCCCCCAGCGCCCATCACTGCCAAATAATCCCCTTGAGATAATGAAAGTTTCCGTCCTTTAGCAAGATAATCGGTACTTTCACAAACAGGACCGACAATATCCCAATCGGCTAAAATGCCTTGATTTTTTTTTTCAACAGGCAAAACTTGGTGATAAGCACCATATAAGGCGGGGCGCAACAAATCATTCATTGCTCCATCAACTATGGCGAATGATTTTTGTGCATTTTGTTTTAAAAACCCAACTTTTGTTATAAATACCCCTGCATTACCTACAATTGCCCTGCCGGGCTCTAAAATAACTGGCATCTCTCCTACTTTGTTAATAATTGCATTAACATAAGATTTAATATTGATGGTCTGCTCATCTCTATATTGAATGCCAACACCACCGCCTAAATCTAAGTGTTTCACCTCAATGCCACATTGCTTGAGCTGCCCAACCAATGCCAAAACCTTGTCTAATGCCTCTAAAAATGGTGCTATTTCTGTGATTTGTGAGCCAATATGGCAATCTATGCCTTGCACGCTTAGATATTGGGATTTTTGTGCACTTTGATATAAATCAAGCGCCTCAGCAATATCAACGCCAAATTTATTTTCTTTTAACCCTGTGGAGATGTAGGGGTGAGTTCTGGCATCAACATCAGGATTAACCCGAATAGAGATTGGCGCTTGGGTGTTTAATGATTGTGCTACCGCCTCAATACTGCTCAACTCAGCACTAGATTCAACATTAAAACAGCGCACCCCAACCTCAAGTGCGCGCCTAATCTCAGCTGTTGTTTTTGCCACCCCTGAGAATACAATCTTATTTGCATTCCCGCCCGCTGTTAAAACCCGCTCTAATTCACCACCAGAAAGAATATCAAAACCCGCACCTATCTTTGCTAATGTGTTTAAAACCGCTAGATTAGAATTTGCCTTAACCGCATAACAAATCAGGTGTGGATGTTGTGCAAATGCTTGGTCAAAACTGCGCCAATTATTTTCAATATCAGTACGCGAATAAATGTAGAGTGGCGAGTCATAAATTGGCATCAAATCTTTTATTGCCACAGATTCGGCATATAAATTGTCGTTTTTATATGTAAAACTCAAGAACTTTGCTCGCTTTTAATTGGCTGTAAATCACCCGTTTTTCCGCAGTTAGACAAACCAATAATCAGCAATAAAAGTATTGATAGTTTGATTATTTTTTGCATGATTTTTTTATATATTAAAATCAAGATTTTACAACAATTCATACCACCGATAGGCTAAAGTAAAAGTTAGAAACCCTATCTCTTTGATAAATTTAGCGCTGATTTTTGATAATTTCTCTCACCATATACAGTGCTGCAATACTTCTGGCTTCGGTTAAATCCTCATTATAGACCAGTGTTTCTAGCGTTGAGAGCTTGTGCTCCACCACTTTGAGTGGTTCGGGCTCATCTCCCTTAGCACTGGCAGAATATAAGTCTTGCGCAAGTATAATGTGGGTAAAGTTAGATTGATAACCCGGGGCAATGGTTAGAGTTTTAACAAAACTCAGCTGCTGCGCACCATAACCAATTTCTTCAATGATTTCTCTATTGGCCGCTTCAAGTGGTGTTTCGCCAGCATCAATTCTCCCTTTAGTTAAAGCCAGCTCATACTTATCTGTGCCCCCTGAATATTCATAAATCATCAGCACAGTCTGGGCATCAAGCATTGGCACTACTAATACCGATCCATTGCCAGGAGGATTTAGGCGTTCATATTCTCGTCGTTGACCGTTGTGAAATTCAATATCCATTTTTTCAATATGAAACATCCTTGTTCTAGCAATAGTTTTAATGTTCAATATTTTGGGTTTTTGACGCATCTTAATTATCAAATATTTTTATTACTTGGGACGATGATTAACACATAAGTTCCAGATAAAATCATTGCTGTAGCTGCGAATAAAAATGCAATGTTTAATGTTACCGTCATTTGTGTAACAATGCCTAGGGTTAATGCTGCTACCGCGTAGCCAAAATCACGCCAAAATCGATAAATCCCCAATATTGCTCCGCGTGTTTTAGGGGGTGTAAAATCTGCAACAGCGGCCCCTAATGTTGGATACAGCATTGCCATACCAATACCTATAACGCCAGCCTCTAATGTCCATAAGAATACATGATTGGTGTAGGGTATGGTAAGCAATCCTAACCCACATAGCCACATCCCAACCACAATTAGGCGCCTGCGCCCTATTTTGTCGGAAAGCGCACCAGTAATAAGTTGTAGCCCACCCCACACTAACGCATATACTGAGATAATGGCGCTACCCTCTACTAAGGTTAAATTTTTAGATAGAAAAAATACCGGCAAAAATATCCATACCATAGCATCGGTAAATTTTTCCACCAAGCCTGCTTGATTCAAAGAGCGCAGGGTTTTGTCATGCCAACTTGCGTGCAAAAATAATTTACCAAAATTAGACTCCAGTGCAAAATTCTTGTTATCTAATTTTGTCCAAGGCAGGGTTTCTTTAATTAAAAAAATTGCCAAAATCAAGCCAAAAATAATCACCACAATACCAAAGAAAAACAGCCCCTGTTTAGCACCAATCAAATTCGCAATATAAGCAGTAACTACCCCAGCGATGGCAACAGCAGCATAGCCAGAAAATTCATTAATACCATTCACCAAACCTTTTTGCCAAAAATGTGCTAAATCTAATTTAGCGTTAATGGTCATTGACCAGCACAGCCCTTGATTGACCCCTAACAACAAAGTCGCGATAATAATCCAATTCCAATTCTGGGCATATAAAATCATAAATGGGATAGGCATGGCGACCACCCAGCCTACAATTAACACAGGCTTACGCCCATAATAATCACTCAAGCGACCTGCCAATAAATTCATAATTGACTTCACCACACCAAAAACCACAACAAAAGAAGTGAGCAATAAAAATTGTTGATTGCCGAGCCCAAATTCGCTCTCAGCCAAACCAGGCACGACAGTTCGCATCATGCCAATGGTTAATCCAACCAAAAAAACTTGTATAAGTTGTAACCCTACCTGTGATTTATTTTCACTAATGCCGTGTTTGTGTGTTGTCATTATTTGATGATGAGACAGTGCTCTAAAAAATCAAATATTATTTTAATGATTTTCTATTTCGTTTCACAAAATTTTAATTTTATAACTTGGGTGGTGTGCTTTGGTTGGTAAGCAAACACAGGTTTTATGTTTGTCAATATGGGTGGCATCGTCTAAATATCATCTGCCTTCATGTTAAGATAAAACTAAAATGCTGATAAGAGTTTAACAGTGATTGCCATTTGAAGCGGGCAGTTAAAAGTCAGGGCAGTATTAAGTCAGTGGTTTATAACATTTACAATACGCAGAAAGTTCGGCTGCCTTTTATTTTTCATCTAATGGATGAAAATATTTTTTTCTTGAAACCGTTAATCAGTTAGATTTGTTGTGTTTTTTGTTTTCTATTTTTAGGTTGGGGTATATAATCATATTGTAATACAATTATAATATGATATAATTACTCACATGTTGTCGCCACTCCCCCAAGAATTATTCTCTCCTCAAGAGATAAGGCGACAACATCATCAATCAGAAAATTTTTTATAAGCAGTTAGTGCAAAGTTTTTGGCGAGATATAATCTTGTTTGGAAGGTTGTAGAGTTTCTTGAATCAGCAAAGTTCCCATGCGTACAAATTCGATTATTTCACCCAAATCGCGAGCATTTTGTTCGTTATCGACCACATCTGGGTCCAGTTTGGATATTTCACCAAAATCTTTAATCATTGCCAATATTTCTTTATCGGCAATACGGATTTTGCACAAGCCCAAACCTACCAAAAACCCACTACACCATTGGGTAAGTGTGTGGGTTTGTTTTTTGAGTGTGGTGTTTTCATCGGCAATTAATAATTGAAAATTTAGCATAGCATCGCCGAGTTGCTCTAAGGTGTTGTGGTAAATTTTAGCCAGTTGTTGGTAGGCGTCATTTTTGCTGGGGTTGTTTAAGTTAGTATCTATCAGGATTTCGTCAAGCCAATTCTGTAGGCTAAGTTCTGGCTTAATACAGGCAAAACCACATAAAATTCCATGGGCAGAAGAGGGGGTGTCATTGGTGTTAAGGTTGTGCAAAACACCTTTGAGCGTGTCATAATCACTTAATTTGTTCATTTTTATAATTTTCCAGCTAAAATTTCCATCACTGCCATTCGCACAGCAATGCCATTGGTAACTTGTTTGAGAATAACGGATTGATTGCTATCGGCAATGGAAGAATCAACCTCAACACCACGATTAATAGGTCCTGGATGCATCACAATCGCATCGGGCTTAGCCAGTGATAGACATTGTGTAGTCAGACCATAGTCATCAAAATATTTTTGTTCATTGGGAATATCTGCTGCAAGCATACGCTCTTTTTGCAAACGCAACACCATCACAACATCACAATCTTTAATTCCATCTTGAATGTTATCAAAGCATTTAACTTCTGAGTGGTGTCGATTGTATTGTAATTGTGTTGGTGCAATCAGGCGAATATCCTTGCTACCAAGTGTTTTTAGCGCTTGTATATCAGAATGTGCCACGCGTGAATGGAGAATATCACCAATAATTGCAACCGATAGATCGGTAAAATTTTGTTTGTATTGGCGAATAGTCAGCATGT
Organism: Gammaproteobacteria bacterium Gsub; assembly: GCA_002007405.1. Lineage (GTDB taxonomy): Bacteria > Pseudomonadota > Gammaproteobacteria > PS1 > Pseudothioglobaceae > JAAOIF01. The sequence goes on along the minus strand of JYIN01000013.1, from coordinate 17,025 downwards.
CTAATAATGCCTGAGTAGGGTGGGCGTTAATGCCATCACCTGCATTTAAAATCGCTACATTATCTAAGTTTTGTGCCACATGATGGGGCAGACCGTTTTGTTTATGGCGAATTACAAACATATCAATTTGCATTGCTTTTAGGCTACGCATGGTGTCAAGTAGCGATTCGTTTTTTTTGGTGGCTGAGTTGGCTAAATCAACATTGATAACATTAGCACTGCTACGCATAGCGGCAATTTCAAAAGTATTCCTAGTGCGTGTGGACGGTTCAAAAAATAAGTTTGCAACCGACATATCATCTAACGCTTTGGATTTTTTTAAATTACCCAAAGTATCAATCATGCCCTCGGCAGTATCTAATATATGGGTTAGGTGCTGTTTGGAAAGCCCCTCAAGACCCAATAAATGAATGAGTCTGCCTTCGCGATTGAGTTGGATATCGTTGCTAATTGACTTTTGCCTCATTTCAAAGTCTCATTTAACCAAGTTTGTAAAATCAGTTGTGCCGAGCGCCTATCCACTTCACTGCGTTTAGCGTTGGGATGATAGGGATTATATTTTAGTTGGCTCCTAGCATCAAATGAAGATAAGTATTCATCAATCATCTCAACCTTAGTTTGGTAGCGTTTTTCTAATTTTTTAGCAAATGATCTGGCAATTAGTGACATTTTCTGCTCGCCACCATTTTTATCAAGTGGCAAGCCAACGACAAAACGGCTAATCTTATGGGTGTTAATAATTTGGTCAAACTCGCCCCAGTTAGTGGCGCCGTTTTTATGGTGGGTAACAACCCCAATACCGCTGGCTTGCGCAACTAAATTATTAGCAATGGCAACACCAGTGCGTTTGCTACCAACATCAAAACCCAGATAAGTTTCAATCTTCATGGTTGTAATTGTTGTAATAATTGATACCCCACATACCCATCAGCTGGTAGGGCGTTATGTTTTTGATAGGCGCGTGTTGCAGAGCGAGTTTTAGGTCCAGCAATGCCGTCGGGCTTGCCTGCATTAAAACCCAATTCTATAAGTTTGGTTTGAATGCTTAAAATATCATCACGACTAAGAGACGGCTGGGCAATGGGTTTGCTGGATAAAGTTTGATTATTGATGATTTTGTCTGCTAAATGCCCCACCGACAAGGCATATAAAATTGAGTTATTCCAACGCAAAATCGCATAAAAATTGTGATATACCAAAAACGCAGGTCCTTTAAAGCCCATCGGCAAAATGAGTGCCGCTTGTTTATTTGAGTTTGGTAAATCAGCATTATTAGTCAGGCGTACCCCCAATGTGTGCCACTCATTTAAACTTTTTTTAAGGTTGATATTTGCCAAAGAAAAATCAAAATCAGCGGTAATTTTTACCTCATGCCCCCATTTTTCACCTCTATGCCAGCCAATCGCATTTAGAAAATTGGCACTGCTGCTCATAATATCTTCGAGGCTGTTCCACAAATCTATGTTGCCATCAGCATCAGCATCAATACCATAGGCAGCAACATTACTCGGCATAAATTGGGTATTGCCCATTGCCCCCGCCCACGACCCTTTAGCGTTCAAAGGCAGCTTGCCCTCATCAATCAGTTTTAGCAGGGCTAATAATTCACGACTGAAAAAATCACGCCGCCGCAGGTCAAAGCCCAAGGTCGCTAATGAACGCACCAAATTCATTTTGCCCACCTGCTCGCCATAGTTGGTCTCTAAGCCCCAAATTGATACTAAAATTTCTGGGCGCACGCCATATTTTTGATAAACACGCATTAACAAGTCTTGATTTTTTTTAAGGGAAATTTTGCCTTTTTGCAAGCGCTTATTGCTCACCCTTGAGTTTAGATAATGCCAAAAATTTAGGGTAAATTCTGCTTGATTGCGGTCGTATTCTAAAACCTTAGGGTTTGGTGTTAAGCCGTTAAATGCGGCATCAAGCGTGGCAGTTGAGATGCCTTGTTTACGGGCTTGGGCGCGAATATCTGTTAAGAATATCTCAAAAGCTCGTGGATTAGATCTGTCTTGGGTATCATTTATAGCAGTATCAGTAGCCAGCAGTAAGGTAGTAAAAATAGATAAAAATATAAAACTAAACATGCCAAGATTATACCTTATTATAGGTGTTAGTTTGCTGTTGAGCGCTTGTTTTAATGGCGTCCAAACCAGTAGTATAAATGGCGAAATCATGGGTACGACTTACACCATAAAGCAGTTTAGTGCACAGCCACTATCTGCAGAAAAAGTCAATTTTAAGCTTAGGCAAATGAACACTATATTTTCTACTTGGAACGATTCTTCGGAATTGTCTTTGTTTAATAAAAACCCAACTAATCAGTGGGTTAAGGTTTCGGATGCGTTGTTTTTTGTGTTACGGGAGGCAGAGAAGATCAATCAACAAACCCATGGTTATTTTGATCCCGGCATTGGGCGTTTGCTTGATATTTGGGGTTTTGGGGTAAAATCGGTGGCAGACAAGCCCGATAGCCAAGAGATTAAAGTCGCACTTGAACAATCATCTATTAGACATTTACAATTTGTCAAAGGTAGAATCAAAAAACACAAAGACATTCAACTTAATTTATCAGGTATTGCTAAAGGTTTTGCGGTAGATGAGCTTGCGCGGCTTTTAGAAAATAGCGGTGTGGCGCGATTTTTGGTAGAAATTGGTGGTGAAATTCGGGTGCGTGGAAAATGGAATGTGGGTGTTGAAATGCCTAATACTAAATTTCCGATTGCCCTTGAGTTGAATAACCAAGCCGTTGCTACCTCAGGGGATTATCGTAATTATTTTGTTTGGGAAGGCAGACGATATGCACATATTTTGCAGCCTGATACGGGCTTGCCTGCTACAAGTGATCTAGCCTCAGTAAGTGTTATTCATAACCAAGCAATGCTAGCAGATGCGTATGCAACAGCGATGCTGGCAATGGGTAGTAAAAAAGCCAGTGTTTTAGCGAGGCAATTAAATTTGCCAGTTATATTAATTTTTAATCAACAGCATGCCCATAAAGTGGTAAAAATAAATTTATGAAACCACTTGCCGAACATTTAAGACCCCAACAACTGAGTGATTTTTTTGGTCAATCACATCTATTCAGTGACACTCACCCACTCAAGCAAGCCATTGATAATCAGAAACTACACTCAATGATTTTGTGGGGGCCATCAGGCACAGGTAAAACCACTTTGGCGCGGATTATTGCCACTCAAGTTGGCGGGCATTTTGAGAAAATGAATGCTGTATTAGACGGAGTAAAAGAGATTCGGAGCGTGGTTGAAAATGCTAAAAAATTCCAAAATTTTGATAAAAATACGATTTTATTTATAGATGAAATTCATCGTTTTAATAAAGCCCAGCAAGATGCCTTTTTGCCACATATTGAATCAGGGCTAGTTACCTTAATTGGTGCGACCACACAGAATCCATCTTTTGAGCTGAACTCGTCCCTATTATCACGCCTAAGTGTCTATGTTTTACAGCCATTAAATGCGTTAGAGCTTGGACAAATATTAGCCCGTGCTTCAGCCCATACAAAATTGCAGTTAGCAGATGCGGTGGCAAAAAGACACATTATCAATGCCAGTAGTGGCGATGCGCGGCGGCTGCTTAATATTGTTGAGCAAATTAGCTTGGCTAATCTAGATAAATTAGACCGCAATTCAATCGCGCAATTATTGCAGGAGAAAATCAGCGTTTTTGATAAGGGCGGCGATATTTTTTATCAGCAACTTTCAGCCTTTCATAAATCGGTGCGCGGTTCTTCGCCAGATGGTGCATTATATTGGATGGCAAGAATGTTGGTGGGTGGCTGCGACCCGAAAACCATTGTCCGTAGGTTGTTGGCAATTGCCTCAGAAGATATTGGCAATGCCGATCCGCGGGCATTAGAGATTACTCTAAATGCCGCGCAAGTGTTTGATCGGTTGGGAGAAAAAGAAGGCAACCGTGCAATTGCACAAGCGGCTGTGTATTGTGCTGTTGCACCAAAATCCAATGCACTTTATCAGGCTTTTAATCAAGCAATAGATGCGGCAAAAGCAAGTAGTGATTTGCCAGTGCCCAAACATTTGTGCAATGCACCCACTGGACTGATGCGTGATTTAGGTTATGGTGAGGGTTATCGTTACTCCCATAACGAGACAGATGCGATAGCCAAAGGGCAGCGTTATTTTCCCGATGATTTAGGCGAGCAACAATATTATGTGCCAACCCAACGAGGTTTAGAGGTCAAAATCAGTGAAAAAATCAAGCAATTAAGAGGCTTATCATGACTTTTCTACCCACGATTTTGGTGATAGGTATTGGCGCGACCATCGGTGCGAGTATGCGTTATTATTTATCACTTTGGAGTGTGCAAATTTGGGGCAATAGTTTTGCTTATGGGACTTTGTTGGCAAATGTTATCGGTTCTTTTATTGCTGGTATTTTACTGGTGATTATTTTGGAAAAAGTCTTGCTTTCAGAGACTTACCGTTTGTTATTATTGGTTGGTTTGTGTGGTTCTTTAACCACATTTTCTGCTGTCTCAATTGAAACTCTGCAGCTGATTCAAGCACAAAATTACTTACAAGCCAGCATCAATGTCGCACTCAATGTGGCATTGTCGTTATCAGCAGTGTTTGTAGGTTTGGTATTAACTCGGCAATTATTCTAAGAGTTTTTATAAGGGCGAAAATTATCACACCACAAAAAAATTATTAAAACTATGTTGGGAACTTGTCCTAAGTAAAAAAGCATCCAATGCTTACTGAGTATTCCTGTTGTGAATTTACTACATTTATCATTATGTATGGGAAAGGGTGTCTAATATTGTCCCCAGAATTTTCTAAAAACCCATCTTTAATATTTTCCAAAAAATACTGTCTATAGGTGCATTAAATAAGATGCCGAATCTGATGCGTGCGCTTAAAAGTTTGTTGGTTCGTTTGGGTTTGTGGTTTAAAATACTCATATCAAAGCAGGTTTTGATGGTATTGCACCCAATGGATGATTGCATCCTCTAAACCACACCAGTTAGGCTTTGTGTTTTTTGCTTTTTTAATGTTTGGGTTGGGGAAAAATGAGAATTTTGACATTGGCGTTTCACCACCTTAAATCTAAAAACGGCTTGGACTCGGCAGCTGTTCTTTCATTTTCAACCTTGTTTGCCATTGTGCCGACACTTGCCTTGATTTTTAGTGTGTTTTCCTTGTCGCCTTATTTTGTAGATTTACAGCAGCATCTTGAAGAATTTTTATTTGTGCAATTATTGCCAAAAAACTATGAGATAGTTAATCAATATATTCATCAATTTATCACCAGTGCACAGAAACTCAAAGGGATAAGCTTGTTATTTTTAGTGGTGGCAACGATTTTTCTATTTCGCGAGGTAGATAATCGCATTAACTCAATTTGGGAGAGCAAAAAAACCCGTCATTTTGGTTTTGATCTGTTAATTTATTTATTGGTTTTAGTGCTAGGTCCTTTATTTTTAGCACTGTCTTTGTTTGTTAGTTCCTATTTTGGCGCCTCAAAGGTATTTGTGTTTGTGCCTATGGGCGGGATATTGTTATCAAGTTTGCCTATTATCCTTTCTGCCATTGGTTTGAGTTTGTTGTATTATTTTATTCCCAGTGAGAGAATCAGTTTTAAAAATGCCATTAAATCTGGGTTGATTGCGGCATTTTTTTTGGAGGTTTTAAAATCAATATTACTTATATATATCGTTTATTTTCCGCTTTATGAGCTGATTTACGGCACTTTGTCAGCCCTATTATTGTTTATGTTGTGGGTTTTTTCTTGGGTTTTGGTACTGTTTGGTGCCAGTGTTAGTTTTTGCCTACATCAAGAGCAAAATCGCTGATGTTTACTGGCATTATTCAAAAAATTGGGAAGATTAAAAGCATTCAAAATGCTAAATTTTGCTTTTCAATTGATGACGCGCAGTTTTTGGTATCTATGAAAGTTGGTGATAGTATCGCAGTTAATGGAGTTTGCCTTACCGCAGTTGAGATTGGTAATTATTATTTCAAAGTAGATGTCTCCATAGAGACGCAAAATTGTTCAACCTTTAAATATTTACAAGTTGGCAATACAGTTAATCTTGAAAAAGCATTAAGACTCAATCAAGGTATCAATGGGCATTTGGTCAGCGCCCACATTGATGGTGTCGGCAAAGTGCTGGCACGCTTTGCTCAAGGTGTTTCCACTGGTTTTAAAATTAAGACACCGAGGAATTTGGTAAAATATATTGCCAAAAAAGGTGCAATTTGTATTGATGGCGTGAGTTTGACCGTGAATGCCATTGATACGGATGTATTTGATGTCAATATTGTGCCACACACCTTGAATGCAACCACACTTTATAAATTACAAGTAGGGAGTTGGGTTAATTTGGAAGTTGATATAATTGCCAGACACCTTGAGCAACTACTAAAAGATAGAATATGAAAGCCACAATGAGAGAAATTTTAAGCGATTACAAGCAAGGCAAAATGATTATTCTAATGGATGATGAAGATCGCGAAAACGAGGGAGATTTGATTATTGCCGCTGCAACCGTTAGCAAAGAAGACATCAATTTTATGGCCACACATGGTCGCGGTTTAATCTGCCTTACTTTGACTCAACAGCGTTGTAAGCAACTAAATTTACCTCTGATGGTGGCGCAGAATAACGATGCTAATGGCACCAATTTTACCCTCTCCATTGAGGCAGCACAGGGCGTAACCACTGGTATTTCGGCTGCGGATAGGGCGAAAACGATATTAGATGCGGTTGCAGCTGATGCCAAACCTACTGATATTATCCAACCGGGGCATATTTTCCCGCTTATGGCACAACCCGGTGGCGTATTGATTCGTGCTGGGCACACTGAAGCAGGTTGTGATTTAGCGCGTTTGGCAGGGTTTGAGCCTGCCAGTGTGATTGTTGAGATTTTGAATGAAGATGGTTCAATGGCGCGGCGTGATGATTTAGAGATTTTTGCCCAAAAACACAATATTAAATGGGGCACAATTGAAGATCTAATCTCTTATCGTATTAAAAATGAAAAAACCATTAAATATGTTAATGAGCGTGAATTTAAAACCAAATACGCAACCTTTAGATTGATTTCTTTTCTTGATAAAATTCACAATGAGGTGCATTTGGCTTTGGTAAAAGGCAAAATAGACGGCAATCATGATATTTGCGTGCGGGTGCATATGGAAGATACTTTTAAAGATGTGTTAAAAGAGGATGCCAGCAGTTTTAGCATTGATGCAGCGCTTAGGCACATTGCCAACGCCGATAGCGGTGTGTTTTTGTTGCTTAGAAAGCAAAGCCATAAGTCAATTCTGCAAAACATTGATAATCTCACCAGAGAGGTTGGTGGCGATGATATTAAAACTTACGGCATTGGTGCGCAAATTTTATCTGCCTTAGGTGTTAAAAAAATGAAAATTTTAGGCGGTCCTAGAAAATTACATGGGCTTAAAGGTTTTGGTTTAGAAGTTGTTGAATATATAGATGCCAGCGAGTAAAGTAATGGGAATGGAAGTTAAATTTGATAAAAATACCAATACTCATTTTTTATCAACCACAAAGGTTGCAATTATTGTTGCTTATTTTTATCAAGATATTGGTGATAAATTGCTATCGGCAGCCCAACAAACCTTAAAAAAATACGGCATGCAAACAAAAAATGTAGCGGTATTTTATGCCCCTGGCGCATTTGAAATTCCGCTACTTGCAAAGCGATTGGCAAAAAGCAAAAAATATCATGGCATTATCACTTTAGGTGCGGTGATTAAAGGTCAAACTGCGCATTTTGATTTTATCTGTAATGAATGTGCCCGTGGCGTGGCTGAGGCATCCTACCAATATGAAATTCCAACCACATTTGGGGTATTAACTACCAACAATATGGCACAAGCCATCGATAGGGCAGGGGGCTGCAAAGGCAATAAAGGTGAAGAGGCGACTATGGCGATGATTGAAATGCTGTATTTGCTTAAACAGGTTAAATAAATGACATTCAAAACCCCCAAACAACGCAGCCGTGAGAGGGTGGTGCAAGCATTGTATCAATATTTGGTTTCTGAGGGAGAAATATTGCAAATTGAGCAACAATTTTTAAATCAAAAACGCGGCAAAATATCCAAAACTTTTTTCTCTAATTTGTTTATTAACATTCTTAAAAACCGCACATTATTAGATGAATTTATTGCCCCAACTCTAAGCAGGAAAATCCATGAATTAGGCTCGGTTGAGCATGCAATTTTGTATTTGGGTGCGTATGAACTTAAATTTAGCCCTGAGGTGCCTTATAAAGTCGTCATTAACGAAGCCCTTGAATTGGCAAAATTATATGCAGCACAAGATGCTTATAAACTTATCAACGCCTCATTAGATAAACTCTCACGAGAGATTAGGGTATCTGAGTTGGGTTTAGGTTAAGTGATGCCCCACTAAGTAGCCAACTTTTAAAAACCTTTTAAAACAAACTAAAAACTTACTCAATCATAACAAAAAACAACATCAAAATTACCTTTTTAAGCACTTTTTTAAGCAAGCTGATTTTTAACACTTAATACTCATTGTTTGAAACATAAATTGTGCCACAATTTTATTTTATTTGGGGCTTTTGTATCTTGATAAAAAAGATCTATTTAAAGGCGCTCACTTCAGTGGTTAATATTTTTTGTATGTCTTGAAAACGACATTGTTTAATTATCAAATTGTGTTGTTTGTTTTTAGCGCTTACCGTTGCCCAGCGTTTTGGGCTAGCAAATGGAGTGTTGCCAAAAAAACTGATGGTTTTGATGTTGAGTGCGCCTGCCAAGTGCATGGGACCTGTTGAGGTGCTAACTAATAATTCACTGTCATTAATTAAGTGGCAAAAATCAAGTAGTGTTGGGGGGCGATAAATCATCATTTCTGCTGGTATTAAGTCTTGTATTTTTACTTGAGTCTGGTGGTCATCGGGACCGAAGGTAAAGACAACTTGAATATTTTCAATAGCATTGGCAGTTTTGGCTAAATTCAGATAATCTGTTATGCTTAAATTGCCCTCGCTGCTGCCGCCATAGCCCGGGTGGAAGAGCACAATTTTTTTATTTCCTAACCGATATTGATTACGAAAATTGGGGGTTTTTTCAAGTTTTAATAATGGGCTTGTAAAATTCAAATCAATATTTCTATCTAATTTTTTTGCCAAATCAAGATTATATAAAATTTCGGTTTTTTCCACTTGGCTACGATTTTGTTTAAGGGTTTTATTAAAAAACAGTTGGGCGATTTTGGTGGCTGGGGCAATGCGTTTTTGAATGCCACTTAAATACAACAATAGCCCAAGTCGAGCGTCAATAAATGCACTGATGCTAACCGTGATTTTGGCTTTTTTGATTTGTTTTAAAGTCTGCCAAAAGTCATTTTTATCATACAAAATTACCGAATCAATAAAGCCAATTTTTTTAGCAATTTCAATATTTATTTTTGCCACAAGAGCATAAATTTTGGCATCAGGATAGGATTTTTTAACTACATAAAAAAGAGGCAGTGCAGTGATAAAATCACCAATTTTGTCATGTCGGCTGATGAGAATATTCATCGTTTGCTTTGGTTGAGTTCATAGAGTTTAATGTATTTGTAAAAGTTGGTTGCCATGTGTGAAAAAGCAATAACCAAGCCTGCATAGCCGTCTAAAAAACCGCGTTTTAAGACATAGGTTTTAAAAAAGGAAAACCCGCCATCTAAAACTGCCTTGAGTGGTGAGGAGGATTTTTTACCGACATTATCAAGTGCAAATGCACTTGAATAAATGTCAAGTTTGTGGATAAAATCCGTAATTGTAGTATAGGGATAGTGCTTTAAAATACCTTCTAACGGCTTGATTTTTAAACCCTTATCTTCTATTTTTTCATGCACTTTTTTAAAACTAAATTGAGTTTGGGTTTTGTTATAAAGGCGGGTAATCACATCATTACCCCAGCAATGTTGAATGTGTTTTTGTTGGTAATAATTGTGCCTAAGTAGGGTATAGACGCAGTCTTTTTTTAACTGGGTTGCTTGCAGATTTTGGATTATTTCTGGACTTAATACTTCATCACTGTCAAGGCTTAATATCCAGTCATTTTTAGCATAGGTGGCAGCTTTATTTTTGGTTGCCCCAAAGCCTAAAAAATCCCCTTGTTGCAAATTAACATTGATATAATTTCGGGCGATTTCTAAGGTGGCATCGGTTGAATCATTTTCATACACGACAATATCGCTAAATTCCTGCAATGAATTTAGTGTCTTTTTAAGGGTTTTTGCCCCATTTTTAACGATGATAACAACTGAGATATTTTCTATCATAAACCTAATTTTTGTTTGATTTTCCGCTTCCGTATTTTTGCATTTTTATTGGCTTGATTATACGCAATACCCAATTTAACAAAACTCGCTTTATCCAAGCCTGCCAAATCCGCATAATGGGAAAGAATTATCGCTAAATCGCTATCATCGGCCCAGAGTTTGTTAAAATTTTTTGCCTTTTGTTTGTTGCTCAGCGTCTTAAAAACCATACGGTTAATGTCAATAATTCTAAATTCATAACCTTGTTTGGTTTGTTTAATTAGAATATTGCCGGGGGACAAGTCTTGATGGACAATTTGGTTTGCATGCAGTTCAAAAATAAACTCGGAAAATTTTTGAAAAATCAACGCTCTATTTGCTAATTCAAAGTTAAACAGTGGGGCTTGCATATCAAAGTCAAAATCAAATTTCTCACAAATAAAATAACTTTTTGTCAATAAAAAAAGGGGGTAATAGCGAACACAGGCGATGGCTTTGGGGGTAAATTTATGAGTTTTTAAGGCAAAATCATAAGCGCGCTCGGCTTTGGATTTTCTTAAATAAGTGTAGATAAAACGGTTTATTAAAATGGGTTTTTTAAAAGATTTAACCACTAATTTTTGCCCCTTAAATTCAATCTCTTTGATTGTATTTCTGGCGTTTTGAAGAATGATATTGCTGTTATTAAAATAATCCTCAATATCATCAGCCAAGGTTTGATAATCAGGGCTATTGAGCTGTTTTTTTATCATTATTTTTTTAAGGGTCTTAACTGGTTAAGCGGATTTTTTTAAAATTGAGGTAGGCGAATCCACCTAAATTTAGGCTGGGTTAATTTTGGCGAATGCGCGTGTGGCAGCATCAATGGTGTATTGTATATCTTTGTTGCTATGCGCACTTGATATAAAACCTGCCTCATACGCAGAAGGCGCCATATAAACCCCCTCCTGTAACATTAAGTGATAGAATTTTTTAAATAATTCTAAGTTACACTGTGCAGTTTGATTAAAGTTTTCCACGGTATTGGAATCGGTAAAAAATAAACCAAACATACCGCCTACTGCATTAGCGATCATGCCAATATTATGTTTTTTAGCTTGAGACATAATCCCAGTGGTTAATTTTTTGGTTTTTGCACTTAATTTTTGATAAAAATCCCGATTCGTGGATAATAATTCCAACATTGCCAAACCTGCTGACATTGATACTGGATTGCCCGAAAGTGTTCCCGCCTGATACACTGGACCTAGTGGGGATATATATTCCATAATCTCGCGCTTGCCCCCGAATGCACCAATAGGTAGCCCACCACCAATTACTTTGCCTAAGGTGGTCAAATCTGGCACCACCCCATAATGTGCTTGTGCGCCACCGAGTGCGACTCGAAAGCCACTCATCACCTCATCAAAAATCAGCACCACGCCATACTCATCACATGCCTCACGCAGACCTTGTAAAAAACCATCAACGGGTGGTATACAGTTCATATTACCCGCCACTGGCTCAACGATAATAGTTGCCACCTCAGTGCCTACCTCAAGCAACGCCTCACGCACTTGATTGATATTATTGTATTCTAAAGTTAGAGTATGTGCCGCTAAAGATTTTACTACCCCAGGCGAGGTTGGCACTCCAAGTGTTAGTGCTCCAGATCCGGCTTTGACTAACAATGAGTCCGAATGCCCATGATAACAGCCTTCAAACTTGATAATTTTATCTCTACCCGTATAGCCACGCGCTAGGCGAATTGCACTCATGGTGGCTTCGGTGCCAGAGCTGACCATACGCACCAGTTCAATTGAGGGCATAATCTCACATATTTTTTTTGCTAAGGCGGTTTCTACCGTACTCGGGGCACCAAAGCCCAAGCCATTTTCTAAAGTATTTTTAACTGCTTCTAATACTGTTTTATTAGCATGACCCAGAATCATAGCCCCCCAAGAGGCGACAAAATCAATATATTTTTTGTCATCGGCATCATACAAATACGCCCCCGAGCCACGGGTAAAAAATATCGGATTGCCACCGACCCCATTAAACGCGCGTACTGGGGAATTAACGCCTCCGGGGATATATTTTTTCGCTTGAGTAAATAAAATGTCTGATTGTTTCATAATCTTTCCATTAAGTGGGATTGCTTTTTAAATTTGTTTTGTAATTTTCGGATAGTTTTTTAAATGGGTAATATGCGACCATACGATTAGAATATTATCTAATAATAATTTAATATTGACAGGAGTTTTTGCCAAATTAATAGCATGACAGATATCATCTAATAAATGAAATAAAAAATCAATTTTTACTAGTTGCACTATCTTATTTAGCTCAACCAAGCCCCCAACACGACTTAATGATTTTAGCCTTATGCCCTCAATGACCAAATTTTGCAAACAACCCAACCACGCCACCTCATTGCCTTCAATATCTTGCAGTTGATTGATCATTGTCGGATGAATGGCGATATTCAGTAGCTGGTTTTGCCAATTTTGATAATGAATAAAGCCATCACCCGAAAGTTCCAAGAGCACCTTAAAAGGTACGCCGTGGGTATTTTCTAACAATTGCGCCATATCAAAATCATCATTTTGCTCGGTACTGACTTGTCTCTCAAGCCAAGTTTTAGTTTGGGTGTCATAAGCAGGGGCAATATGTACACTTTGACAGCGCGAAATAATCGTGGCAGGTAGGTTTTTTGCATTGTGTGCCAGTAAAATAATTAAAGTATTGTCACGCGGCTCTTCTAAGGTTTTTAACAAACTATTCGCAGCATTGGCACTCATATCATCAGCGTAAAACAACAAACCAATTTGCAGGTCATTTGCAGTTTTGTTAAGTGCCTCACAAAATCCACGCACTTGGTCAATACGAATTTTTTTGGAGATTTTTTTGGTTTTTTTGTTAATCTCCCCCCCACGGCAATAAATTAAATTTTCATAGTGCGAGCGTCGATACAAAACTGCCACATCCAAATCATCCCTAACATTATCTGCATCAATACAATCACCATTTTTAATCAAAGTTTTAATCAAAGATATCGCTAATTCAAATTTCCCCATCTGTATTACCCCAGTAATCAACAGCGCATGTGGCAGATGGTTTTGCGCAATCATTTTCTCAAGTTTGGTAAAGGCGGTTTGGTGCCAAGGCAAAATACCCCGCCCACCATTTGCATTATTATCAATGGTTTTTATCCCTTTTGCTTTGGCGGTTTGTTTTTTAATCATAGTATAAACTTTGCGTTTGATTGCCTTGGCATTGTAAATAGGGTTATAAATTGAGTGCCTAACTTTATGCAAACATTAGATATTTTAGGCTTTGACCAGTCAAGTGGCATTTTTTTTAGTTTTTTAGCAAAATCTCATAAAGTTTTTGTTTCCCATTATTAAACTTAAATTCACATTTTTTTAAGTATAAATTAGAAGTATTATCCATTTCTTCTAAACTTTATCAATCCTAGCTTTAGGATAACCCAAAAAGGCTCTATACCGTTAATGTGGCTACCTCTAACCAATTCATTCTCAACCATGATGCACCCTAAAATGCTTTTTATAGCCAAAATCCGCTGGGTCATTATACTCTTTGCCACCAGAATGAATGGCGTCTATCATCTTAGTTTTACCTTTAACAATGATTTGTAGCGTTATTGCGGAGTTATCAATAACTTCAGTATATAAATTTAATAAAAAACACTTAACAATTTTTTTATTTTTTTATAAAAATACGAGAGTGGTAATGCTTATTTTTTCCTTGCCCAAAGGATTAAAACTTAACTATTTAGGCGTATTAATTATTATTATCTTAGTGTTAAATTCTAAATCCAAACCTTTGGAACAAGGGGTTATAAAGACAACGATATTTGATGTGGGACAAGGTTTAGCCATTTTAATTAAAACACAGAATTACCATTTATTATTTGATACAGGTTTTTCTAATCAATCCTTTAGTGTGGCAAAATCAGTTATCAACCCATTTTTAAATACACAGAACATTAAACAATTAGATACTTTAATTATCTCTCATGGCGATATTGACCATAGCGGTGGTGTTAAGGCATTACAACCCTTTTTAAATGATAGTCAAGTCCTAGTTTCTGATACCAGAAATATCCCACACAATCTAACAACAAAAACTTGCAAAACCGGATTTAATTGGCAAATTGATGGTGTGAATTTTGAATTATTGAATCCGCCTAATATTGCTTATAAAAAAGATAATAATAATTCTTGCGTGCTAAAAGTGAGTAATGAAAAATACAGTATTTTATTAACAGGTGATATTGAGAAAAAAGCAGAAAAACACTTACTAAAAACCCGTGGAAAGAAACTCAAATCTAATATTTTGATTGTGCCACATCATGGTAGTAAAACCTCATCAAGTCTTGCCTTTTTGCAAGCTGTAAGTCCCAGCATTGCTATTAATTCATCAGGTTTTAAAAATCGCTTTAACCACCCACACCCTAAAATTAAACAACGCTATTTAAACAATAATATTACTTTTTATGACACTCAATGTAGCGGTCAAATCAGCATGATACTAAGTAATAGCACGATTACGCTAACCCAATCTCGCTTAACTGATAAACGCTATTGGATTAGGCAGTGTCAAAAATAAAAAATCTTTAGATTATAGACGCCAGATACTTTCTACTTTTGAAATAATTAACTTTTGAAACTATTTAATAAAAACTCAGCGGATTAATAAAAACTCAGCGGATAATAAATCATCTGATATATTTGGTTTTGGTAAGTAAATACAACTCTGAATATCTAATTGATTAAGATAAAAACACATCATAGGCCCTACTTCTTTCCAATCTAGTCCACCTAAGCCACAACCTAATGCTGGTAAAGCAATAGATTGAATACCTTGTTTTTTATAGTTATCAACTAACCATTGCATAGACATTTCAATATCTTTAAATTTAGAGTTTTCTCTCCAATGTCTTTTAGTAGGTAAAAACAAGAACCAACGAGTGCCATTTAATCTTGACTCATCTAAATACTCATCTGCTAACTCATTTTCAATCCTAATAGCACGCTTAAAAAGTGTTGGTTTGCCAATTTGTAATTTTTTGCTTTTACAATCATCTTGATAACGAACATAAGCATCAGGAAATTGATATTTAGTGCGAGATGCTAAGCCCTTACCCATAATACCAACTGTATTAACACTAATGGTAAAAGTTTGCATATTAGAAAAAAACATATCACCTCTTGAAAGAAATAATTTATCAGTTAGGCGTTTTCTATAAATAGGATAGAAAAATTTATCAGGTTGTTCAATAACATCTTTACCCAAATTTTTTACATTCTCATCATCCTTAACTAGATAAATAGACAAAATATCGCTTGCTGATATTTTGTTAGGAACTAATACCTCAGCCATCATTTTTTGCTTAGTATCATCTGAGTCTGTCCAATATTTATATTGAAATATTTTATTATCAATGTGCTTCAAATCAGCAAGTTTTGAATAAAAATTAACTGTGCTAGTAGCTGCATTTCTATCAGTAAATAAACTACTATTTTTAGCACCCATAACCGATGAATTAACCGCTAGAATAACCAAATTATTAGCACCTATATTACACTTTAAACGATACAACATTGCGTTTCTAGGTTGAAAATAAAGATTAACATAATCGGCTAAAGGTTTATTTATTCTAGGAATAATAATATTGCGTCTTGCTAACACCTCACTATCGTGTATGTCTTTATGTTCTATGCTTTCTTGATTGATAAGATTACGAGAATAAATGCCATCTTCTAGTATAGATTTCAAGTTATCTTTATGACAGATGTAATAAAGTGTGTCAGGTTTTTTCATAGTTGTTAATTTTAACTGATCTTGAATTCACATCATAAGTGCAACACTCAGTAGTCAGTCAAATGGGATAATCTTTATCCTTTTTTACTGACAATAATTAAGGAGTGTTATGAAACAATATACCCATTTGACTGAACAAGAAAGATACCATATTTATCTAATGATTAGACAGAAAAATTCATTAACAAGTATTGCTAAGATAATGAACAGAAGTGTCTCAACCATTAGCAGAGAAATTAAACGCAATACAGGTAAGAAAGGCTATCGCTACCAGCAAGCCTGCAGGCTTGCTGGTAGCCGACACAAAGAAAAGAAAAAATAATGGGGACAGAAAAAAATAATGGGGACAGATAATGGGGACAGGCTACTTTAAAAATAATGGGGACAGGCTACTTTAATTTAGACAATTACAGTAAAAACAATAACTTATGATACTAAAAGAAAAAATAATGGGGACATATAGATTATGGGGACAGGCTACTTTTTATGATATAATTTCCATTTTTTATCACAAAAACTACCGCAATGCCACGCATACCCAGGGGAGAAACTCAAGGCGGAATTTATCATATCATCAATAGAGGCAATATGCGTATGCAAGTTTTTGATGATGAAGATGATTATGAATTTTTTCTAGACTTGTTGAAAACAGGGCTAGAAAAAGAAAACATAGAATTACATGCTTATTGCCTGATGCCTAATCACTTTCATTTACTCCTTGTGCCACAAGGTGAGAATAGTTTGAGTAAATTTATGCAATGGGTGATGACTTCTCATGTGCGTTATTATCATAAGAAAAACAAAACTTCAGGTCATATTTGGCAAGGCAGATTTAAAAGCTTTATTGTTGAAAAAGACAGTTATTATCTAACCTTATTACGCTACATAGAGGCTAACGCATTAAGAGCAAAG
>JYIN01000007.1 GCA_002007405.1 Gammaproteobacteria bacterium Gsub | reverse complement strand
TGAGCGACAGTGCTGATGGCACTTTTACTGCAAATGTATCAGGTAGGGTAGATACTGGCGCAGTTGGGGTTTATACCCTAACCTACACTGCCACTGACACCACTGGTAATGTTGCCACCCCTGTTATTAGAACTGTGCGTGTTATCGCCTTAAACTTAGCACCAATAGCAAATACTGCAAGTATTACAATTAATTTACTACCACAGCAACAAACAGTGTTTACTGGGCGCCTTATTGCAAGCGATGCAGAAGGAGGGAGTTTGACTTATAGTATCTCACGCCAGAGCGTATTAGGTGTGGCAAGTATTACTGATATAAACACCGGATCTTACACTTATACAACTCATTCAGGTGTAAATAACACTGATTTTGATTTATTTACATTCTCGGTCAGTGATGGGGCTAAGACCGCTACTGCAGATATTAGGATTAACCTTAATACAGACCCATTATATCAACACGCTTGGCATCTAAATAACACTGGGCAGAGAAATTTTGCCACTGATAGTGGCATAGCTGGTGAGGATATTAATCTTAATCCAGTCATTAGTAGCGGTATTAATGGCAAAGGTATCATTTTGGCAATATTGGACAGCGGTTTAGAAATTGCCCATGAAGATTTAGTGGCCAATGTGGTGGTAGATGGCTCCTACGATTTTATAGACGGAGACAGCAACCCAACTAATTTAATCATAGAAGGAGATCATGGCACTAGTGTTGCGGGTTTAGCAGCTGCTACGGGTTGGAATAATATAGGCAGTCGCGGCGTTGCGCCAATGATGTCATTAAAAGGCTTTAATGTTTTACGATTTCAATCCATTCAAAATTACACTAACGCTTTAGGTGGAGCGAATTATTCAAGTGATGTTGATATTTTTAACCAAAGTTTTTCTTCCAATATGATAGATGATGGATTGGTCAATCCAGTAAGAGAGGCAGCTTATCTATCGGGTGTTACTAATCTTAGAGGGGGAAAAGGTGCTATTTATGTCAAATCTTCTGGCAATGGATTTAGCGAGGTGTTAGATTTAATTTGTTTGATTGCCCCGATGATACCAGTTAGCTGCCAAAATGCCAATATGGATCCATATAATACATTACCTTATAATACTGTAGTGGGTGCATTAGATGCACGAGGTGTGAGGGCAAGTTATTCAACCCCGGGTTCTAGTTTATGGGTATCATCGCCTGGTGGAGAAGACGGCAGGCATAATCCAGCAATGATAACCACAGACCAATCAGGCTGTCTCCTGGGGTATGTTCGCTCTGGCAATAATCCTGCGAATAGCTTTGAAAATGGTAATAATCCACATGCTGAAAATCAATCATGTAATTACACTTCTATATTTAATGGCACTTCCAGTGCGGCTCCTATTCTGAGTGGCACTATTGCATTGATATTGCAAGCCAATCCCAGTCTTACTTGGCGTGATGTAAAGCACATCCTTGCCACTACCTCAGACCAAGTGGATGCTGATTTTTCTCCAGTCATCCTCAATGGTTATATTATTGACCCTGCATGGCTAACCAATGATGCTGGATACACATTCCATAATCATTATGGCTTTGGCAGGATAAATGCGGCAAATGCGGTGAATGCTGCAAGAAATTATGTTACTGGTAGTTTGGGAACATTTACCACCAGCAATTGGATTGATAGTGGTGATATTAGATTAAACATCCCAGATGACAGCGCAACGGGCACTACCCACACCATTACACATACTGACAATATAACCATTGAAGCAGTACAAATAAAAGTTGATATAACACATTCTGATGTTATAGACTTAAATATTGAGATAACATCTCCAAGTGGCACAAAAAGTGTGTTATTTACCGCTGCCAGCATTTTTGGAGGAGGCAATGACTTAGATATGGTGCTATTGTCTAATGCTTTTTATGGGGAAAGCTCAAATGGTGCTTGGACTGTTAAAATAGTAGATATATTTGATCGAGATGAGGGTACATTAAATAATTGGTCAATTAGATTTTTTGGACATTAGGGGGCAAGATGAAAATCCAAATTTTATTACTACTATTTATCCTAAACACTTGGGAATTTACCCAAGCTGAGTCAAGTTTTGGAGCACAAAATACCACTACTTTTAAAATCAGAAACACTACCTACCAATTGATCCAAAATGGTTATGCACAAAAAAATAATAACGATAATAGCCCTGATGATGAAATTAAGCTGATTGGAAAAAAAGGTCCTTATAAGTTTTTTGTTAATCCCTCATTGACTACCAGTCAAACGATGACCTTGCCCTCAGAAAATAGCTTTCAGATTGTACGCAACCAACGCACAAACGATATTGCGGTGCTCACTGGAAAACTAGTTGTAACATTTAAAGATATGAGTCAAGCACAAACCATCGCTCAAACTTATGGCTTAGAAATCAGTGATAAATTTGAGTTAATAAATACCGTATTTTATGCAGTGGGTAGCCATGATTTATTCACCATTGCCGAACAACTCAGACAAGAAACAAACGCCATCAACACAATTGAGATTGATATGATAGAACACTTGGATTATCCAAATTAGGCTAATTTTTTAACCATAGTAATCATTCATAACTATGCAAGGGGCTCGTTAAGAATATTTTGATAGCAATAGTTTTCTAACTTTGTATCTATCATCTAGACAATGTTGTCAATCTCAACAAATTGATACTCTAATGCAAATTTCTCACTTAGATGCTGACACAAGGCCTGTACACCATAACGCTCGGTTGCGTGATGTCCAGCAGAGATAAAAGCAATATTATTCTCTTTGGCAATGGCTGGGATTTGTTCTGAGACTTCACCACTAAGAAAACAGTCGGCACCGATTTTTATAGCATGCTCAATATAAGTTTGTGCCCCACCTGTACACCAAGCGACTTTTTTAATCAGTTTGTTGTTATTGCCAAATACCAGTGGCGGACGATTTAGAGATTTTTCAACGCTTAGTGCAAACGCTGACAAGGATAAATCAACCTCTCCTTGCCAAACCAAAGTATCTCCAATAGGGGTAGGATTTTGAATTTTGAGACGCTTTGCCAACTCAATATTATTGCCAACCAGCGAGTGGGCATCAAGTGGCAGGTGATAGGCAAAAAGATTGATATTGTGGTCTAATAGTGCCTTGATGCGATTTTTTTTAATCCCAGTAATTTTCTCATCTTCATTTTTCCAAAAAAATCCATGATGAACAAACACAGCATCGGCTTTTTCATCAATGGCTTTTTCAATCAAGGGAAAATTCACACTCACCCCAGCAACGATTTTCCTAATCTCAAACTTGCCCTCAATCTGCAAGCCATTTGGGCAATAATCATCAAATTTATCCACATTTAGATAATCATCACAATATTGCCACAAGGTTTTATAATCAATCATAGAAGTTTTTGACGGTTTGAATAAATTGCTGGTTTTGCTCGGAATCTCCGATGGTTACGCGCAAATAGTGGGTTAATTTTGGGATGTTATTGAAGTTTTTAATCAATATGCCACACGCTTGTAAATAAGCAAATAAACGCTCGGCATCTGGTGCTTTGAATAAAATAAAATTTGCTTGTGATGGATAAACTTTTAAACCGTAAATGGCTTGCAATTTAGCGGATAAAACACCGCGTTCATGGATAATACGCTTTATATTTTTGTTAATTTGGGATTTTTCGCGTAACAAAAAATCAGCACTACATTGAGTCAGGGTATTCATATTATAAGGCAATCTTAATTTGTTTAACTCGGCAATTGTATCTTGGCTACCAATCAATAAACCCAATCGCAGCCCCGCAAAGCCGATTTTAGAAACGGTTCGCAATAAAACCAAATTTGTATACTGTGTAACATCTGCCAAAAAACTATCATCTGCATACGCATAATACGCCTCATCTAATACCACCAGCGCATTGGTTGCAGCGATTATTTTCTCAATTGTAAGACGATTAAAGGCATTCCCAGTTGGATTGTTTGGATAAGCGATAAAAATCAGTTTGGGTTGGTGTTTGTCAATCATTATCAGCGTTTTCGCCAAATCAATCTCAAAATCATCAGTGAGTGCCACGGCTTGATAATTAAGGCGGGTGAATTTTGCAACCCGCTCATACATCACAAAACTTGGCTCAAAACTTAAAATTGTTGCATCTGCCCCACAAGCCAAAGTTAAAAGCTGAATTAACTCATCAGAACCATTGCCTAACAATATGCCGAGTTCGGCAGGAATGCCCATTAACTCACGCAAAGTTTGCTGCAGATTGATAGCCCTAGATTCAGGATAACGGTTGAATTGAACAGTAGCTAAATGTTCTAAATATCGGCTAATTAGTTTGTCAGATAAAGGAAAGGGGGATTCCATCGCATCTAATTTAAGTAAATTATCAGATTGCGGCACATGATAAGCGTCAATTTCCTTAATGTCGGCTCTTAGCCAACTGTCAATAAAACTCATAATGGTTTTTCTCGGCTAGGGTGAAGCTGCATTTTACCTATCTCTTTAGCGTTTAACAAAGTTTGGTAAGTGTAGTCTAGCGCGCGCTTGCAAGTGCTTTGCATATCCACGCCTAAAGCCAATAACGCACTAATGGCACTTGAAAGTGTACAGCCTGAACCATGATAATTGCCAGCAAGTTTTTGATAATTAAAACGCTGGACTAATTGTGAATAGCGATATAGACGATGCTGTATTTTTTTATCCGAGCTGTCTGTGGTAGTAAGTAAAACCCACTCACAGGGTAAGCTGGTAAGTGCCAAATGCTCGTTTTTTTCGCCTGAGAGGGCTTGTAATTCCGCTAAATTTGGGGTGATGATTGTTGTGATTGGCAATAATTCACGCTTTAAAATCAAAAGTAATTCGGAATTTAAAAAATCGCCTTTATCTGAATTGCTACTGGCTCTAATGATGGGGTCAAGCACAATTATTTTGTCTTTAAGTAAATTAGCAAAAGTTTTTATTTGTGCCCCTGATGACAACAGACCAATTTTAACCACTGAAAAGTCAATATCTACTTGCAAATGGCGTATTTGCTTGGCAATAAATTGTGCATCAATGGCTTGTGTGGCTTGAACTGACCTTGTATTTTGAGCCGTGAGTGTGGTAACAATCGGCAGTGCAGTAACTGCAAATTGGTTGAGAGTTTCAATATCAGCGGCAATACCCGCACCACCGCAAGGGTCAAGACCAGATAAAACCAAAACCCTATCTGCCATCTAAATTTTGAGCGGTTATTTTGATTCTTTTTGAATTAGGTGGTTGATGATTTTAAATAACCGTACTTCGCCACCTGCATGCTTAATATCTACCCAATATTTGCCATTAACCACAAAAGTAGGTACCCCATTTGCCTGATATTTAAGGGTGTTTAATTTAGATTGATTGACTTTAACCCGCACTGAAAATGACTCAAAAACAGCGTTGGCTTTGGCTCTGTCCACACCATTTTTAACCAACCAATTAACAAAATTTTTCTGACCCCTGAGTGGTGTTTTGTGCAAATGAATCGCATTGAATAAAATGCTGTGTAGCCTGTCTAATTCGCCTAACTCTTCCAATACATAATAAAAAAACGCACCTGTTTCCCAACGCTTGGAAAATACCGCAGGCTGGCGCACAAACTCAGCCGTTGCAGGTAGTTTTTTGAGCCAACCTTGCACCAATGGCTCAATATTAAAGCAATGTGGGCAGTAATACCAAAACAATTCCCGTACCTCAATTTTAGCCCCTGTAATTGTCTTAACAGGCTTGTCTAATACAATATAGTCCTCATTTGCAACAAAATTGGCAACCACAAAATTGGTATAAAAAATAGTAAAAAAAACAACACTGAAATGAACAATTTTTTTCATGATTTTGTCCTTAATAAAATCTCAATATTATACGATTTTAATGCCTTCATGGTTACATATAATTCATAATAAGTTTTACCCTCCACTGGATGGATTCCTTGTGGATCAAGCTGTGCGAGTGGCGCTAAAACAAAATTGTATTTTAAAATATCATCTCTGGGTAAGTTTTGGGTTTTGTCAATCACTCTATCATATAAAATCAAATCCAGGTCAATTGGGCGCGAAGAAAATTTATTACAACTTCTGTCTCTACCTTGTCTATTTTCAATATTATGCAAAATTTTTAACACATTTTTAATACTCAAATCAGTGCTGGCATTCACCCCCAAATTATAAAAATCCGCACCTTCAAAACCATAAGCCGCACTTTCAAATACATCAGAGTAGGTTACATCAAAAAAATTCAACCTCAGTGCATCTAGTGCTATGGCAATATTTTCTCTGCGATTTTGGTTAGAGCCAATATTGATATGAATCTTAGCCACGACAGCGCTCAATAATCACGCCCACACCATGCGCGCCCGTTACTGCCTCGCCTTTATTAAGGGTGAGTTTGACTTTTTCTACCCCAAATTCATCCAAAATAATATCTGTAATTTTTTGTGCCAAAGTTTCCACTAATTGAAATTCACTGCCACGCACAAAATCAATCAAGCGTTTTGATACCGCTTTGTAATCTAGGGTTTGTTCAATGTGGTCACTCTCACTAGCGGCTTTAATATCAGCCGACATTTCAATATCAAGCACAACATCTTGACGAATTTTGCGCTCCCAGTCAAAAATACCAATCACAGTATCAATTTTTAAACCTTGTATAAAGACAATATCCATGCTTAAATTAATGCTTTGTTTTCAAAATCCAAAATTATATGCTAAGCGTAATCCTTATTTTCGCCTATTTAATCGGCTCAATCTCAAGCGCTATCATTATTTGTAAATTATTCAAATTACCTAACCCGAGAACCTTGGGCTCAAAAAATCCAGGAGCCACCAATGTCCTGCGCATTGCTGGCAAAAAACCAGCCGCCATTGTTTTGCTTTTTGATGGGTTAAAAGGGGCAGCCCCCGTTTTAGTTGCACAATATTTAGAATTTAGCCTATTTAATGCCGCATTTGTTGCCCTCGGTGCATTTTTAGGTCATGTCTATCCAATTTTTTTTGGTTTTAAAGGTGGCAAAGGAGTGGCAACTTTCCTAGGCGGATTGTTAGCACTTGATTATCTATCAGGTTTAGGTTTTGGACTCACTTGGCTACTAATCGCCAAAGTACTAAAAGTATCCTCACTTGCAGCCCTCATTGCTACTCTACTCACCCCCATCTATTTTTACCTAAGCACCCAAAATACAGCCGCCACCTACATTATTAGCACTATCTGCCTATGGGTTTTTTACACCCACAAAAGTAATATCCAAAGGATGTTATCAGGATCTGAGGATAAAATTAACTCTTAGAAACCCTTGCATCATTATAAATTGTCACAGAAACAACCAGCACAAGCAATACTTTAGATAGCATATTAGTAAAAAATCTTGGCTAGTTAGGGCACATAAAAAACAAGTTGTTTTTAAGAATTATGTAGTAGCAACATACCAAAATAAAATAATTCTGAATAAAAAATAATCTGATAAATAAAGCTGGAACAAACCAAACAAGGGGCTGGGTTTAAGTTTTGATATTAACCCCTTTTTTGAGTAGGTAAAAAGCAATGCTCACTAAGATGATAATCATGGTTAGCAATACTGATATTGAGGTGGGAAAATCGGTGTTGCTGGTGCCGAGAAAGCCCAATCTGAACGCATCTACCATATAATAGATTGGGTTAAATTTAGAGACGGTTTGCCAAAATTGAGGAAGAATGTCAATGCTGTAGAACATTCCACCAAGATAGATCATCGGCATCAAAATGAAAGTGGGGACAATGGATATATCGTCAAACGATTTGGCAAATACGGCGTTAATAAACCCTGCTAAGGAAAATAATATGGCAGTTAATAAAAAAGTTATGGTAGCAATAAAAATATTATCTATCTTAAATTCAACAAAAAATAAAATCGCAAGCATTACTCCCATACCCACTACAAAACCACGCGCCACGCCGCCAGATACATAACCCAACAAAATCACCCAATATGGCACTGGAGCAACTAACAATTCTTCAATACTGTGATTAAATTTTGCCAAAAAAAACGAGGCGACTGTATTGGCGTAAGAATTTTGAATCACCGTCATCAAAATAATACCGGGAATAATAAAATACAAATAATCCACCCCCTGCATTGTTCCAATACGCTCGCCTATTAGCCCGCCGAAAATCAATAAATAGAGTGAAGTGGTGATAATCGGCGGAAAAATGGTTTGCACCCAAATACGCGAGAATCGTAATATTTCTTTAATAACAATGGTTTTATAAGCAATCCACATAACCCATCATGTTGTATTATTGTTAGCGCTCAAACACAAAAATAAAGTCTCTAAGCGATTCTGGGCACTACGGACATGGCTAATATTGATATTATATTGTGATAAAACATTAAGCGCGTCCCCAATACTCAATGTTGATTTGAGTGTTATTTCAAATGAATATTTATCTAACACCCGAATAGGAAAATCAACATCAGGCATTGATTCTGGTAGTTTTTTAGTGCTTTCTAAAATCAAAGTTTGTTGTGAGACTTTACCTAATAGTTTTTTCATACTGGTATGTTCAACTACTTTTCCTTTATTTAAAATAGCAATATTGCGACACAGCGACTCCGCCTCTTCTAAATAATGCGTGGTTAAAATAATAGTCATGCCGTCACGATTTAATTCCTGCAAATACGACCACATAGAATGGCGAATTTCCACATCAACACCAGCAGTTGGCTCATCTAATATCAATATTTTCGGCCGATGAATGAGTGCTCTAGCGAGCATTAGACGACGCTTCATACCGCCTGATAAAGATTTTGCTATATCCATGCGTTTATCCCATAATTGCATTTTTTCTAACAACACCTTTGCCTGCTTCTTGGCATCTGAGCGCAAAATACCGTAATAACCCGCCTGGTTAATCAATATTTCTTCAATCGGCTCAAATGGATTAAAATTAAACTCTTGTGGCATCAAGCCGATTAGTTTCTTAACTGCATTAGGTCGAGATTCTTGATCAAGCCCCAATACCCAAACCTTGCCGCTGGTTTTATTCAATAGACCACAAATAATACCAATCGCTGTGGTTTTTCCCGCACCATTACTACCTAAAAGTGCAAAAAAATCTCCCTGTTTAACAGTCAAATCAATGTCTTTTAGGGCTTGCAATTTATTGTTATAAATTTTCCCTAATTGCGATATTTTTAGTGCGATCATAAGCGCAACATTTTACATTTATAGTAGTATTTTTGCGATAATAATGTTTTTTTTGAATTACGGATTCCCATAAACATGATTAAAAATATCCAATTACCCGACATCGGCGATTTTGATGAAGTTGAAGTGATTGAAATTTTGGTTAATGTTGGTGATGAAATTAACAAAGAAGAT
Organism: Gammaproteobacteria bacterium Gsub; assembly: GCA_002007405.1. Taxonomy (GTDB): domain Bacteria; phylum Pseudomonadota; class Gammaproteobacteria; order PS1; family Pseudothioglobaceae; genus JAAOIF01. Next base: position 48,278 of record JYIN01000007.1, on the reverse strand, counting down.
AGCATTATCACCCTTGAAAGTGATAAAGCCTCAATGGAAATTCCCACTCCGATTGCTGGCACAGTAAGTAGCATCAATGTCAATTTAGGTGACAAAATCAGTTTGGGTGATTTAATTCTTGAGTTAAAAACCACAGCCAAAGACGAAACTGTTAAAACCTCTCAAACTCAAACACAATCTACAAAAACACCCCCTGAAACTGCCACTAAAAAACCCTCGCTTGAAAATGCCACAACCAATCTCCATGAAAGTAATTCTCACGCCTCACCCTCAATTCGCAAACTGGCTAGAGAGTTAGGCGTAGATTTATCCAAAGTGGCTGGCACTGGAAAAAAAGACAGAGTGTTAGAGGCTGACTTAAAAAGCTATGTTAAAAAAATTATCACCTCTGATAGCATGGGCAGTGCTATCCCCAGAATACCTATTGTTGATTTTGCTAAATTTGGCGAAACTAAAATCCAACCATTGTCCAGAATTAATAAACGCTCTGGCAAACATTTAACCGCTTGCTGGCTTAATGTCCCACATGTTACTCAATTTGATGAGGTCAATATCGAAAAAATGCAAGCACACCGACAAACACAAAAAGCCAAAGGCATTAAATTAACACCGCTGGTATTTATTATGAAAGCAGTGGTCAAAGCCTTAGAAAAACACCCCCGTTTTAACGCCTCGTTGGACAAGTTGGGTGAGAATTTAATCTTTAAAAAATATTTTAATCTTGGTATCGCTGTGGATACGCCAAATGGCTTGGTTGTACCGGTCATTTGTAATGTCGGGGAAAAATCCCTAACTGAGCTCGCCATAGAATTATCCACCACTTCCGAAAATGCCAGACAAGGCAAGCTCAAATCAGCCGATATGCAGGGTGGAAGCTTTACCATTTCCAGCCTTGGCGGTATTGGTGGCACCCAATTCGTCCCGATTGTCAATGCCCCAGAAGTGGCAATTCTGGGAGTCTCGCGTGCTGAAACTAAGCCTGTCTGGAACGGGAAAAAATTCCATCCAACACCTATGCTGCCGTTGGCACTGTCTTACGACCACCGCGTTATTGATGGCGCACAAGGCGGTCGGTTTATGGCAGACTTAAACAAAATCTTACACGAGGCAAACTATGATTAAAACCCAAATTGTGGTGATTGGTTCTGGTCCTGGGGGCTACACTGCTGCCTTTCGTGCGGCTGATTTAGGCAAACAGGTAGTGCTGATTGAACGCTATGAGAATCTTGGCGGAGTGTGTCTTAATGTTGGTTGTATTCCCTCAAAAGCCTTGTTACACACTGCACAAATTATTAACGAAGCAAAAGATGCGGTCCACCTTGGGGTGAATTTTGCCGAGCCAAATATTGATATTAAAGGTGTGCGTGGTAGCAAAAAAAATATTGTTAATAAGCTTACCGCTGGTATAAAAGCATTGGCAAAAGCTAGAAAAGTCTCAACTGTAGTCGGCTACGCAAAATTTATCTCAGCCAACCAAATTGCTCTTGATAGTGGTGAAACTGTTGAATTTGAGCATTGTATTATTGCCGCAGGATCGCGCGTTAGCAAACCCCCTGCCTTTCCTTTTGACGACGAACGAGTGATGGACTCTACCGATGCACTTGAATTAAAAACCATACCGAGGCGCCTACTCATTGTTGGTGGTGGGATTATCGGCTTAGAAATGGCAACCGTCTATGCTGCACTTGGCAGTGAAATCACAGTGGTAGAATTGGCAGACCAGTTAATCTCGGTGGCAGACAAAGATATAGTTAATCCTTTATTCAAACGCATTAAAAAACAATATAAAAACATTTATTTAAACACCAAAGTTAGCAAAATGGATGCCACTAAAACAGGTATTAAAGTGGATTTTAAGGGTAAAAACGCGCCAGCAACCGACACCTTTGACAAGGTTTTAATCTCAATAGGTCGCTCACCCAATGGCAAACTCATTGATGCTGACAAAGCGGGCGTAATCGTGAATGAGCACGGTTTTATCCCTGTTGATAAACAAATGCGCACCAATGTTGACCACATTTTTGCCATTGGCGATATTACCCAGCAGCCGATGTTGGCACACAAAGCGGTGCATGAAGCAAAAGTCGCTGCCGAGGTGATTTGCGGGTATAAATCAGGGTTTGATGCCTTGACTATTCCCTCAGTGGCTTACACTGATCCAGAGGTTGCTTGGAGTGGAAAAACAGAAAAACAACTCAAAACTGCAGGCACTGATTATAAAAAAGGCGTATTCCCCTGGGCTGCCTCTGGCAGGAGTCTGAGTATTGGTCGCAATGAAGGTCTATCAAAAGCCTTATTTGACGCCAAAACAGGGCGTATCCTAGGCATGGGAATTTGTGGCACTAACGCTGGCGAGCTTATCGCTGAGGCTACCCTTGCGATTGAAATGGGCTGTGATATGCGCGACATCGCTCTTACCATCCACCCCCATCCAACTCTAAGCGAGACTACCGCCTTCGCTACAGAAATGGCAGAAGGCACCATTACCGACCTTTTGCCACCTAGGAAAAATAAATAAAAAAGAATATAGGCATAGATTTTTGGGCAATTATTCATTATGCAGGGGGTCTTCTCTAAAAAATAATTTATTATTAAGCATAAATGATAAAAAATTATTTGATGCCAAAGTGGTTAGATAAATCACTGTCAATAAAGTCAAAAAAACTCTGATAGGTTGAGCACTTTAAACAGATAAAAACAACCAAAACTATATTAGAATAATTAAGGTCCTAAATTAAATTTAAAGCCTTTTAAGTTGCCAATTTTAGGTAAAATTGACACTATTAGCCTTTATAAATCATCAAAACTTTTTTCATGCCTGAAAATACTGATAATCCAGCAAATCCCCCGCCTAATTTCCCCATAATTACCATTGAAGATGAGATGCGTAATTCCTATTTGGAATACGCGATGAGTGTTATTGTTGGGCGTGCTTTGCCAGATGTGCGTGATGGGCTTAAGCCTGTGCATCGACGGGTGTTATACGCAATGGATATTTTAACTAATCACTACAATAGGGCTTACAAAAAATCTGCTCGTATTGTGGGTGATGTTATTGGTAAATATCATCCCCATGGTGACACCGCAGTGTATGACACCATTGTGCGTATGGCACAGCCGTTTTCAATGCGTAATATTCTTATTGATGGACAGGGTAATTTTGGCTCAGTAGATGGCGATAGTGCTGCAGCAATGCGATATACAGAAATACGGATGACAAAATTGTCGCACGAACTGTTGCGTGATTTGGATAAAAATACTGTTGATTTTATTGATAATTATGATGGCTCAGAATCAGAACCAAGTGTTTTGCCGACCCGAGTGCCTAATTTATTAGTAAATGGCTCATCAGGTATTGCAGTTGGTATGGCAACAAATATACCTCCCCATAACCTTGGCGAGGTAATTAATGCTTGCTTACAGGTGATTGATAATGAAAATACCACCCTTGACGAACTGTTAGCGATGATGCCTGGACCTGATTTTCCAACCGCAGCCATTATCAACGGCTCAGCAGGGATTTGCCAAGCCTACAAAACTGGCAAGGGCAGAATTTATTTACGCGCCGTCTCTCATATTGAGGGCGAAGACAAACAAAGTATCGTAGTAGATGAGTTGCCTTATCAAGTTAATAAAGCCAAACTCATTAGCAAAATTGCTGAGTTGGTGAAAGATAAAAAAATTGATGGCATCACCGCCTTGCGTGATGAATCTGACAAAGACGGAATGCGTATGGTAATTGAGCTGCGGCGCGGTGAAGTGCCAGAGGTGATGCTCAATAACCTTTATAAATTAACTGAGATGCAAACCGTATTCGGCATTAACATGGTGGCAATTGATAAAGGTATGCCTAAGTTAATGTCACTTAGAAAAATTTTAGATGCCTTTATTGCCCATCGACGAGATGTGGTAGTCCGCCGCTGTATTTTTGACCTCAACAAAGCCCGTGCCCGTGCCCATTTATTAGAAGGCTTGTCGGTAGCACTACATAATATTGATGAAATTATCAAACTGATTAAATCCGCCTCTAGCCCAGCTGAGGCAAAATCTGACTTAGTGGCTAAAATATGGCAAGGTGCAGTCATTAAAGATCTCATTGGCGAGGTTGATATGAGCCTGTTTAAGCCTGAATACCTGCCAGCTGGGTTGGGTTTGCAAAATAGTGGCGACTATCAGCTTTCACAGCAGCAAGCCCAAGCTATCTTAGACTTAAAATTGCATCGTTTAACAGGGTTGGAAAAAGACAAAATTTTTGCCGAATTTAACGAACTTTTAGAACGCATCAAATATTTATTGGATATTTTGCAAAGTCCTGAGCGTTTAATGCAAGTGATTCGTGATGAATTGATTGAAATTCGTGATAATTTCACCAATAAACGCCTAACCAAAATTTTGGATGATAAGATTGACCTTACTTTAGAAGACCTCATTGCACAAGAAGATAGAGTGGTAACGCTGTCACATAGTGGCTATATTAAAGCACAATCACTTGCTGATTATCAAGCCCAGCGCCGTGGTGGTAAAGGTAAGGCGGCAACCAAAATGAAAGATGAAGATTTTATTGACCAATTATTTATTGCCAATTCTCACGACACGATTTTATGTTTTTCATCAACTGGTAAGGTGTATTGGCTTAGGGTTTATGAGCTACCGATGGCTTCGCGCACCGCACGCGGTAGGCCGATTATCAACTTACTGCCTTTGGAAAAAAACGAGTCCATCAATGCTATTTTGCCAGTGGCAGAATTTGATGAAAATCATTTTGTGTTTATGACAACCAGTAGTGGCACTTGCAAAAAAACCAAGCTTAGCAATTTTTCCCGTCCCAGACGCGGTGGTATTATTGCCATTGAGCTTAGAGACAATGACCAATTAGTCGGCGTTGAAATTACCTCAGGCGAACATGATATTATGCTATTTTCAGCCAACGGTAAATCCATTCGTTTTAGAGAAAGTAATGTGCGCACTGTAGGACGCAGTGCAATCGGTGTTCGCGGGATTAAATTGGCAAAAGATGATCGTGTGGTTTCACTCATCACTACCGCACAAGACAGACCAGTCTTAACTGCCACAGAAAAAGGCTACGGCAAACGCACCAAATTAGATGAATACCGCGTCCAAGCACGCGCTGGATCAGGGGTAATATCAATCAAAACCTCTACGCGTAACGGCAAAGTCATCGGTGCTATTCAAGTAACCGATGATGACGAAATGATGCTAATTTCCAACAAAGGCACCTTGGTGCGTGCCAGAGCAAAAGACATTTCCATTATCGGTCGCAACACTCAAGGGGTAACCTTAATCAACATTGCCAAAGGTGAAGAATTGGTGTCCGTTGCTAAAATTGCTGACACCGAAGGGGAATGATACAAAAAGTGGGCAAGTATAAAATGCGGTATAAATTACGCAAAAAAGCCTAAAATTTAGTATTATTCACTATCACGCACCAACCTAAATCTTTTCAGTTGGGCGCGACCACCAATATCGCTAGCACCTGTATTGAAATCAATAAAAAATGCCTGATTACCGCTACCGCTGAATGAACTGGACCAAAAATCGCTCGCAGGTGTATCTGGAAATATTGCTTCATTGATGCTTGGGTTCTCACATTGTAACTCAACAATAGAAGACAACTCTTTTATATTAGGCAATCGCCAATCTGTTTGCCCTGCAAAATTTGAATTATTGGCTGCAGTCAATGCTGCTAGCCAATTATCAGCAGAGTCTTCTGCTGCTTGCTTCCATATTAGTTTTGTCCTTTTATCCATGACTGTACCATCAGCATTATTGACAGTAAATCGGCTATCAGGCGTTGATTGCGGAATATGACCAAGTATTGGGTCTGAAGTTTGACACACTGCCAATACTTGAGTTGTTATTAAAAGAGATAAAAATATTATTTTTAGCATTGCTAACATCATTGCACCTTGTTGTTGATAATCAGTTGGATAAATATACATCTTTTACAACCATCTTTAAAACAATAAATTACTCACCACTTACTAGCCGCACTTTGTAACTATCACTGCGCTCGCCATTATTGGATACAAAACCACCCGTATCAAATCTGATATGCCACGCATTTTCGTTAGACGAGCTAGCTGAAGTTGACCAATATAAATCTTCATCTAATGTGTTATTAACATTGGGGAAATAATCAGTATCAACAAGTGCATTACTGCGAGAGTAATTAACAATTGAGAGGAGTTCTTCACGATTTGGCACCCGCCAATTATTCAAGCCACATAGTGTATCGCCATTGCTTGCGTTAATTAATGTATCCCAATCATCATAGAACTCAGTGCCATATGGATCAGCCCCCATGCCACCCCATCTATAACCAGTATTTTTATCATGAGTGCCGCCATTGGTTTTTACCTCCCAAATAAGATTGGTTACATTGTCTTTAACACAGGGCCATTTTGTGCCAGCCGCCTCATCTCCACTCTCTGACCAAGTACCATCTTGAATAGCAAGCGGTGTGCCATCAGCACCTAATTTGGTAAAATCAAAGCCGCCATGACCACCACCTATTTTGCTCAGTCTTTGTGCTATAGCCACTGCATCCCTGCCTTGATTACAATCTTGTACGCCACTGTCGTCGCAAACTGTGCTAGCCCCTGCCCCTGTTGGATAATTTCCAGTAACAATAATACCGCTGTCATTGAGTATTCCAGTGCCTCGAGATAGAATAACTAATGTAGCCACACTAGCAACATCCGAATAATTTGAACAGATATTGTTGGTACAAGCTCTAATCCAATAATAATAGGTGGTATCTGCACTTAATTTAGTATCTATATCTATAAACGGTATATTTGTTGACGGTTGGGCAATTCGCATACTTGCAACCCTATTATCAGTGGTACCACGATAGATTTCGTAATAACTACTGCCAGACACATTTGACCAAGACACTTCAACATCACTTGTCTCCCCACTTTGTGCAACAAGAGTGGGCTGTTCTGGTGTGGGTAAAACTGTAATAGTAACCGTTGTCGTATCAGTGGCAGTAAGGTTAGTTGCAGTTATGGTGTAGATGAGTGCATCGGCAGTAGCAGTTGGAGTGCCTTCAATAGATCCGGTTTGGGTGCTGAATTGCAAACCATTGCCAATCATTGGGGAAATAGAATAACTATCCACTGCGCCACCTGTTGAGGTGATTGTAATTGGGTCGATGGCAACGCCTTGAGTAGCAACAATGCTGTCAAAATCAGCGCTGATATTCGGTGCAAACGGATTAACTGTAATAGTAACCGTTATGGCATCGGTGGCAGCAGAGTTAATCGCAGTTATGGTGTAGATGAGTGCATCGGCAGTAGCAGTTGGAGTGCCTTCAATATATCCGGTTTGGGTGCTGAATTGCAAACCATTGCCAATCATTGGGGAAATAGAATAACCAACAACTTCGCCACCTGTTGAGGTAATTATTATTGGGACAATGGCAACACCATCAAAAGTAGTAACGCTGGTAGGATTAGCGCTGATATTCGGTGCAGGCAGAGATTCACTCCCGCCTCCGCTATTACAGGCGATAAGTTAATGAGATAAACATTACTAAAAATGACCGCATTGTATTAGTTGATTTAATCATAATTTTATTTTTGGCCCTTTCAGTGAAAAATTACAATATAGCGTTTTAATTATACATAGGACTTTGAGAAAGTCTATAATACCATTAAATCATTTAACAGGTGTAGTATCATCAATTATTTACAAAAAGATAGGCTATGGGATGAATATCACACAAGCGCCCCACCATGACATTTGAAAGAGACAAAAGAGACAACGGCAGTCCAAAGACTTTTGGAGTTTTTTACTTAGTCAAGTGGTAGGGTCTTTTTTTTAACCATAAGGTTACATTTTATAAACAAATCTTACCTTATATTTTGGAGACATAATAATGAAATCAATTAGAAAAATAAAATATTTGGCTTCTACCTTCGCTGTAGTAGCCGCCTCAACCGTTGCAGTTGCAGTAATGAATCATGCCAACCATGCCACTCAAGTCGGCAAAGTGGTATTAAAAGAGGCTGGCACTGACCCATTTGCCACTATCCAAGAAGTAATTTCTACTTTAGAGGCCAATCCAAATACCAATTGGGAAAAAATCAATATTGAGGCGTTGCGACAACATTTAGTTGAAATGGAGGATATGACACTCAATGTCAATGTCTCTCAACACCCTATTGATAAAGGCTTTAAAGCAGTAGTAACACCAACTACCAAACGGGCAAAAAAATCACTCACAGCAGTATTATCAGCACACCCAGCGCAAATGCGGGCAGAAACTAACTGGCAGATGCAAGTGGAGAATAATAACGGTATATTTACGCTAGCGGTTACCAGTGATAACCCTAAAGAAGTGGCAAAAATTAGGGGGTTGGGTTATATCGGTATTATGGCGTATGGACTGCATCACCAACAACATCACTGGGCGATGGCATCGGGTAATCATCCCCATGCGCAGCACAATATGCGGCATTAATGCTCGCGCGTGGCACTAAAAGTAAGGTTTGGATAACGCTCAATTGTAAGTTGTAAATTAACCAAAGACGGTGCCAAGTAGGTCAGCACACCTCCACAATCAAGGGCAATATTATTAGCCGTTTTGGCTTTGAGTTGTTCAATATCTTTGTCATTACCCGTTATCCAACGAGCGCTAGCAATGGCAATCGTCTCAAATTGACAATCAACCCCGTATTCATATTTAAGCCGATGGGCAACCACATCAAACTGCAAAATACCCACCGCTCCGAGAATTTGAAAATTATTCATAATCGGGAAAAATACTTGGGTTGCCCCCTCCTCTGAGAGTTGATTTAAGCCCTTTTGTAAGGCCTTTGTCTTGAGTGGGTCTGTTGGCACTATGCGACGAAACAGCTCTGGGGAAAAATTAGGAATGCCTTGAAAAGTGAGCCTTTCACCTTCGGTAAAACTCTCACCAATGCTAATCCCTCCGTGATTATGAATGCCAATAATATCACCCGCATAAGCGCTGTCAATATGACTGCGTTCGCGTGACATAAAAGTCAGCGCCTTATTGATTTTGATCTGCTTGGCAGTTGAGACCTGCAAAAGTTTCATACCTTTTTTATATTTGCCGCTCACAATCCGCATAAAAGCCAAACGGTCATGGTGTTTTGCGTCCATATTGGCTTGAATTTTAAACACAAAACCTGTGAGTTTCGGCTCGTTTGCTCGAACTTCTCGGCTATTGGATTGGCGATTTTGCGGGGGCGGTGCATATTTAATAAAACTATCTAACAAATTTTGAATCCCAAAATTATTAATTGCAGAACCAAAAAAAACTGGGGTTTGTTCGCCTGATAAAAACCTTTTTAAATCAAATGCGGCAGTAGTTTCTGTGATGAGTTCCACCTCTTCACGCATTTTAGCAGCATTATCAGCACTGAGAATCTCGTCTAATTTAGGGTTATCAATGCCTTCAATTATTATATTTTCACCAATTCTGTTATTTTTACCTGCCACAAATAGATAAACCCTATTTTCTAATAAATGCACCACACCTTTAAAATCCCCACCCATACCAATTGGCCAAGTGATGGGGGCGGATTCAATATCAAGCACTGATTCCACTTCGTCTAAAAGATCAATAGGCTCTTTGCCTTCACGGTCAAGTTTATTAATAAAAGTTAAAATCGGGGTGTTACGCAAGCGACATACTTCCATTAGTTTAATGGTACGCGCCTCCACCCCTTTAGCCACATCAATCACCATCAGTGCAGAATCTACTGCAGTAAGGGTACGGTAAGTATCCTCAGAAAAATCCTCATGTCCAGGCGTGTCTAATAAATTGATAATATGTTTGTTATATTCAAATTGCATCACTGATGAGGTGATGGATATGCCTCTTTCTTTTTCCATATCCATCCAATCGCTAGTTGCATGAATATTGGATTTTCTGGCTTTAATACTGCCCGCAGTTTTAATTGCACCAGCGTAGAGTAATAGTTTTTCAGTAACAGTAGTTTTGCCAGCATCGGGGTGAGAGATAATTGCAAAAGTACGGCGTTTAAACAACTCACTCATTGGTTTTTTGTTTTTAGACTCAGTTGATAAAGGTCTTCAATAATCATCTCAACGCCCGCCTCAGAAAACATCTCTTCCGAGATTTTAACGCTCTCATTCCAGTTATTGATCTCTTTGCATTTTTCAATTACAACTTTTTTAATCCCTACCTGAATAATACCTTTGGCACATTCTGAGCAAATTGGTAATCCATATACATAGAGCGTTGCCCCATCAAGCGAAACACCTGAATAAGTGGCATTGTAGATGGCATTCATCTCAGCGTGAACGACAAATTTGTATTTAGTTTGACGCTCATTATAACGCGCTTGCGAGTCTAAAATGCCACGCGGAAAACCGTTAAAGCCTTGTGAAAGTACTTCTTTTTTGTGCCCGACAGTAACGGCACCAACTTGGGTGGATGGGTCTTTTGACCAAGTTGAGACTTCTTTTGCTAAGGCAAGGTAGCGCCTGTCCCATTTTGTTAATTGGCTCATCGTATTTTTATTGAGGCCAGTGAAATTAGAACTAAAATTAAGGTTATCATCCAAAAGCGCACAATAATTTTAGGCTCTGACAAGCCCCTTTTTTCAAAATGATGATGCAGTGGTGCCATCAGAAAAATCCGCTTTTGAGTGCATTTATAATAAGCTACTTGAATAATAACCGATAAAGTCTCTGCCACAAATACACCACCCATAATAAATAATAATATTTCTTGGCGCACGATAATAGCAATAACTGCCAAAGTAGCACCTAAGGACAGCGAGCCAACATCGCCCATAAAAACTTCAGCAGGATAAGTATTAAACCACAAAAATCCTAACCCGCTACCGATAAGTGCAGCACAAATCACAAATACCTCACCGCTACCGGGTATAAAAGGCATATACAGATAATCGGAAAAATTGTAATGACCGCTAATGTAGGCAAAAATTGCTAATGCCGCTGAGATTAAAATAACGGGCATAATAGCTAAGCCATCTAATCCATCGGTTAAATTAACTGCATTGGAGCTACCAACAATTACAAAATAGGACAAAATACCCATGCCCAATAAACCCAAAGAGATATTCCAGTCTTTAAAAAATGGAATCAATAATTGAGTGTCAACTGGGTTTTTTGCATTGCTGACAAGCCATACACTGATTAAAATTGTTGCCAAAGATTGGGCTAGATATTTTTGTTTGGAACTCAGACCATGAGCAGATTTTCGTTTGATTTTTAGGTAATCATCGGCAAAACCTATCACTCCAAAAATAGTAGCAGAAAACATAATAATCCATAGATAAATGTTATCCCAATCGCCCCAAATGAGGCTACTACCAATAAATGAAAATAAAATAATAATACCGCCCATGGTTGGGGTTCCAGTTTTTTTTAGATGTGATTTGGGTCCATCGTTTCTAACAATTTGCCCAATTTGATATTGTTGGAGTTTGGTTATGAATAAACGCCCCAATAACAAACTGCCCAACAGTGCGATTAACATTGCCATCAATGCCCTGAGGGTGAGGTAGTTAAAAACCAAAAATCTGGGATCAAACTGGGTTAAAAAATCAATCAGTAGTAAAAACATAAAAAACTATGGTTTTATTTGGGACTTTAATTATGGACGACCATCTAATGTAAAAATCTCAGTCTTTATTTATTATCAGCACTTGCTGAGTGTAATTCTAATTTAAAAATAAAAATGCTATCTGCAGGTAGATTAACATATCTATTATCACCATAAATTTGTGTATAAGAAGCAATTATGGTGCGTTTTTCGCCGATATTCATATCTAAAACTGAGACATCTATAACTTTGATAATTTTGCCAAGCCCAGCATTAAAGGGGGCTAATTTAGTCTCTTTTTGCAAATTATTGCCATTATCTAAATCAATTGAGAGGCTAGTATAAACCAAATCTCCTTTTTTGGGTTTTGCACCAGTGCCTGACTGATCAATTTGAAAATGATAACCTTGTTTATCAAGCTGTGCATTTGGATATTTAGTTTTGACAAACTCAGTAAGTTTGGCCTTTCTTTTTGCTTTTTTAGCTGTTTTTTCAAGTGCTTGTTTGTTAAGATTTTTTTGCTGATAAATTTGGAAAGCCGCCTCATCGGTTACAAATTTTTTGGCTTTTTCACCAATGCGAATAATCTCTATATTGCGTATAAAATCATCTTTTTTAATTTTATTAACCACATCCATGCCTTTAACCACATGACCAAAAACCGTATGTTTGCCATCTAACCATGGAGTAGCTTTGTGGGTAATAAAAAACTGCGAACCATTAGTGTTCGGACCTGAATTTGCCATTGATAATATGCCTGCTTTGTGGTGTTTTAAATCGCTAATCTCATCTGCAAATTTATAGCCCGGACCACCAGTGCCATCACCTTTAGGGTCGCCCCCTTGAATCATAAAATCATTGATAACACGGTGGAATTTAAGATTATCGTAAAAAGGCTTGTTGTTTTTTGTATTTGTGTGTTTCGTGCCTTGTGCTAAACCCGCAAAGTTAATGACCGTAAGCGGGGTTTTTTCAAATTCAAGTTTGACAATAATATCACCTTGGTTGGTGTGTATATTGGCGTATAAACCATCTCCTAATTCAGCTTGAGATTGGAATGATAAGAAAATTGTTAATAATAAAATGAAAATTCGCATAAACTTGCCCTTAAAAAAGAGGTCTTTGTATAACGGTGAATAATATATAAAGGTCTCAAAAAATAAAAATCAATATGTTACCAAAAATATAGCCTTCAATCAGTTAAAATATTGCATTTGAGTACCAAAACCTTTTAGGATAAAAAATGTCTTTATTGATTACTGATGAATGTATTAATTGCGATGTTTGTGAGCCAGAATGCCCAAACGAGGCGATTTATATGGGTGATGAAATCTATGAGATTGACCCCAACAAATGCACCGAATGTGTGGGTCATTTTGATACCCCCCAATGTGCTGAAGTTTGCCCCGTAGATTGCTGTTTGCCTGACCCTAACAATGTTGAAACCGAAGAACAATTATTGGCCAAATTAACTTAGCCTTTATCCAAAACTGCTGATAGTGCTGATAAACACAGACTGATATTTTCTAATCGGCAGGCGTGTCCCATTAAACCAATGCGCCAAACTTTGCCTGCATAAGCGCCCAAACCTGCACCAATTTCTAAATTATAATCATTTAATAAAGTGTTACGCACCAAGCCATCATCAACCCCTTTAGGAATAAAAACAGTATTGAGTTGTGGCAGGCGGTGTGCTTTTTTTACTAAGAATTTAATTCTCATTGCCTCTAAACCATCGCTTAGAATTTGATGATTTTTTTGATGCCGCACCCAAGCATTTTCAATCCCCTCTTCAGCGAGCATTAACAATGATTCGTGTAAACCATATAAAGTATTCACAGGTGCGGTATGGTGATAAGTGCGTTGCGTGCTCCCACCCCAATAGCCCATCACCAAGTTAAGGTCTAAAAACCAAGAAGTAACTGGGGTTTTACGATTTTTAATTTTTGCTAAAGCGCGTTCGCTAATACTAATAGGGGAGATACCCGGCATTGCTGATAGACATTTTTGCGTGCCTGAATAAACCGCATCAATTTCCCAATCATCTACGCGTAACTCAATCCCACCGAGTGAAGTCACCGCATCAACAATGCTAATGCAATTATATTGATGGGCAAGTTTGCATAGGGTTTTTGCATCAGAGCGTGCACCGGTTGAGGTCTCTGCATGCACAAAAGCCAAAATTTTTGCATCTTTGTTATTTTTGAGTACTTGTTCAACTTTATCAGTTGATACTGCATTGCCCCAGTCATCTTCAACCACAATAGCCTCGCCACCAAAACGCATGATATTCTCTTTCATGCGCATACCAAACACACCATTGATGCAAACCACAACCTTATCCCCTGGATCAACCAAGTTAGCAAAGCAAGTCTCCATGCCCGCCGAACCTGGTGCTGAAACTGGCATCGTCAGCTCATTTTCGGTTTTGAATGCGTATTTTAATGTGGTTTTAATTTCGTCCATCATGCCTACAAATGCAGGGTCAAGGTGCCCAATAGTTGGACGCGCCATAGCAGATAAAATTCGTGGATGGACATCGCTAGGACCTGGTCCCATTAAGGTTCTAATAGGAGGGTTAAATGATTTCATAACTATTTAAATATGGTTATTTTGAAAAAGAACTCATTATAATGACTTGAATGTTGGTTATTGAACAATTATTACGCACTCTACCTACGGGTATTGTGATTACGGGCGATGAAAATACGCAGGTTTTTGAATGCGATGGATTGAGTGTTTATCGCCAAAAACCACTGGCAGTAGTATTGCCACAAAATGTGCGGCAAATCAAACAAGTGTTGAAAATCTGCAAAGCCACCCGCACTCCTTTGGTAACGCGGGGCGCAGGCACGGGGTTGGCAGGGGGTGCAATGCCAGTTGAGAATTCTATTGTTTTGGGGCTTTCAAAATTAAATAAAATCAAATCAGTTGATGTGGAAAATAGACTTGCCGTAGTTGAGCCGGGGGTTAGAAACATTGCTATCAGCGAGGCGGTGGCAACACATGGTTTGTATTATGCACCAGACCCGTCAAGCCAAATTGCCTGCACGATTGGTGGCAATGTGGCTGAAAATTCTGGTGGTGTGCATTGTTTGAAATATGGCTTAACGGTGCATAATGTTGAGGCGTTAAAAATGCTTACTTTAGATGGCGAGACACTTATTTTAAGTCGTCAAAATGAGGGTTTAGGCTTGCTGGCACTAATGAATGGCTCTGAGGGTTTGCTTGGCATTATTACTGAAATAACCGTTAAACTCCTCCCAAAACCTGAGTTGGCACGCGTGGTGATGGCGGGATTTGACTCTGTGCGTGATTGTGCTCGGGCAGTGGCAAGTATTATTAAGATTGGAGTTATTCCTGCGGGTTTGGAAATGATGGACAAATTTGCCATCGAGGCAGCAGAGGATTTTGCACGCGTAGGTTATCCGCTTGATGCACAAGCTTTATTGCTTTGTGAATTGGATGGTGGCAAGGTGCAAGTACAAAATGAATTGGACCAAGTATTGAAAATTTTATCAAACGCTACAACTCTTAAAGTCTCTGACAATGAGGCGCAACGCTTAGATTTATGGCGTGGTAGAAAATCTGCTTTTCCAGCAGTGGGGCGACTGTCTCCTGATTATTATTGTATGGACGGTACCATTGCGAGACGATATTTGGCAGATATGTTGGAAAAAATTACTCAATTATCACAAAAATACCAGCTCAGAGTGGCAAATGTTTTTCACGCTGGTGATGGTAATTTGCACCCCTTGATTTTATATGATGCCAATATTGCTGGCGAGCTTAGGCGTGCTGAGGCATTTGGGATGGATATTTTAAAGCTGAGTGTGGATATGAATGGTACAATTACCGGCGAGCATGGTGTGGGGATAGAAAAGTTAGATGCAATGTGTCATCAATTTAATGCCAAAGAACTGACAATTTTTCATAAAATCAAGCAAATTTTTGACCCCGAAGGGTTGCTTAATCCAGGTAAAGCCGTGCCCGAGCTTCACCGTTGTGCTGAATTAGGGGCAATGCATGTGCACCGTGGCAAATTACCTCACCCTGAGTTGGAGCGTTTTTAACAATGGGGCGAATTGCCGAACTGCAGCAAATGGTGCGAGACTCTGAGCATTTGCATATCAATAGTGATTTATTGGATTATGCAGGCATCATTGAATATCACCCAGAAGAATTGATAATCACCGTTAAAGCCGGCACCAAAATTTTTGACATTCAAAGTGCATTAGCAAAAAATGGGCAAATTTTGCCGTTTTTCATTAAATCTAACCACAGCAGTATCGGCGCGACTTATGCTAATGGGGGACAAGATTTATCTGATAGTGTGCTTGGGGTGAAAATAATTGATGGCACTGGTGCGTTGCTAAATTTTGGCGCTGCAGTGATGAAAAATGTCGCTGGTTATGATGTAGCACGACTGTTGGTTGGTTCAAAGGGGAATCTGGCAATGATTGTTCAAATCAGTTTCAAAGTTATTCCTAAAGGTTATTTTAACAAGCCATCAGCACCCAAAAAACACAGTACCCCAGCCAGCATCCAAAAAATTGAGGCGAAACTCGCCGCCGTATTTGACCCCAGAGGAATATTCCAATAATGCAAACCAATGCCATTCAAAACTACCGCGCCAATGAAATTATCCGTAAATGTGTGCATTGTGGCTTTTGTTTGGCAACTTGCCCGACTTATCAGCTACTGGGGGATGAATTAGACTCGCCACGGGGGCGTATTTATTTGATTAAATCTGCACTTGAAGGCAAATCTTTTTCTGCACAAAGCATCCAACATTTAGACCGCTGCCTGACCTGCTCTTCATGTGAAACCACCTGCCCGTCAGGCGTGGAATATACAAAGTTGGTTGATATTGGCAGGGAATTTGTTGAGGTTAGACGCTCTTTTTGGCAAAAAACATACCGTTATTGGGTGCGTAAATTTTTAACCACGCCGCTATTATTTAATTTAATTGCTCCTGTATTTAGGCATTCCAAAGCACAAAAAAACCACATCCAAACAAACCAAAAAAATCCTAAGATATTATTATTAGGCGGCTGCGTGCAACCAGCACTAGCACCTAATATCAACCACAGCATTAAAAATATTTTAACCAAGTTAGGCTTTACTGCTATAGAAACATCACAAAAACAATGCTGTGGGGCAATCGATCAACATCTAGGTGCAAATAAAGCGGCACTGGTAAAAATCAAGGCTAATATTGATGCTTGGCTGGCATTTGATTGCAAAACGATTATTTCCAGTGCCAGTGGCTGTGGGGCGATGATGAAAGATTACGGCTCTTTATTTGATAAAAACGATAAATATTACCAAAAAGCCCAAGAAGTGAGCAAGAAAACCAAAGATATTGCCGAATTTCTAGCTGATAAAGATTTATCGGTATTAAAAACCATCAATGACAAGATAGCCTATCACTCACCTTGCACCATGCAACACGGGCAAAAACTCGGTGGCTTAGTTGAGTCAATTTTAACGCAACTGGGCTACACTCTAACACCCATACAAGATTCACATTTGTGCTGTGGCTCGGCTGGCACTTATTCAATTTTCCAGCCAAAACTCGCCAAACAACTAAAAATCAACAAATTAAAAAACCTCCAAGAAAAACACCCCCAACTCATCGTAACTGCCAACATTGGCTGCCTAATGCACTTACAAAAAGGTAGCAAAATTCCAGTTAAACACTGGATTGAGTTGTTAAGTTAGGTTACAATTTTCGCTTGGGTCTTGGCTAGTTCAAACCCTAAATTTAATGCCTTTTTATCGCAACATAAAACCTTCAAGCCTTGCTTAGGGGTTAGAGGCAAGACATAGAATTGGCATCTTGTACAAGCCCAAAAATACATTACATTTTCTCCAATAAAAACCTAAATAATCTTTAAGCTAGGCATTTGCTTTTTCCCATTTTAAGAAAAAGATCTATGAATACAAAACCAAAGCATTAAAATATTAAAGCGCTGGTTAAAATAGCAGATTTAGCCCATAGGCTAAATAATATAAATAAATCAACCAGTGAAAAGTATAAAAATGCTGTGCTTTATTTAGACAAACTCGGCTTGCAAGCCACTACTGATGCTTTTGAAATAAGTGATTATCTGTTTTGGTATAACCCTAAAAAGAGCACATTATTCACTTGGGTAAATACACCGATTGAATATATCAATCAATGAATGAGAAAAAATGGGGAAAGTAATGAGTGGGTGCACATGCTTTATTTAACAGGTTCATTTAGGTTAAAATAAAAACTCGTTCAATTAAAAAGGGAGTTAATCATGTCACTAAAAAATAGCAAAACTGAGAAAAATCTAAAAGATGCTTTTGCAGGGGAATCGCAAGCAAACCGTCGTTATCTCTACTTTGCTAGCAAAGCAGATATTGAAGGATATAACGACACGGCCGCTGTTTTTCGCTCAACCGCTGAAGGCGAAACAGGACATGCACACGGGCATTTAGAACATTTAGAAGAGGTCGGCGACCCAGCAACGGGGCTACCTATTGGCGAAACCGCAGATAATTTAAGAGCTGCCATTGCTGGTGAGACATATGAATACACCGATATGTATCCGGGCATGGCTAAAGATGCACGCGAAGAAGGCTTTGACGAGATTGCCGACTGGTTTGAAACACTAGCTAAGGCTGAGCGATCGCACGCTAATCGTTTTCAACAAGCATTAGACAGCTTGTAAAAAAAAACATTTTTTGGGACTTTAAATCTAAGTCCCAATTTTTTATTAAATATCATGAAAGAGGGCAATTTAGAAGCACCAACACGCCATCCATTAAATTGGCAAGATCCGAAATTTTACGATAAAACCGCCCTATTTGACGAGATGGAACGGGTGTTTAACCACTGCCATGGTTGTCGTAGATGTGTGAGTCTGTGCCAATCTTTCCCTACTTTGTTTGATTTGATTGATGAATCTACAAGCATGGAAATTGACGGCGTTGATAGAAATGATTATAAAAAAGTGGTTGATGAGTGTTTTTTGTGTGATTTGTGTTATATCACTAAATGCCCTTACATCCCGCCACACGAGTGGAATATTGATTTTCCGCATTTGATGTTGCGTGCCAAAGCCTGGCACTTTAAAAAAAATGGTGCAACTTTAAGCAACAAATTATTAGCCTCGCCACAAACATTAGGGCGGGCAATTAGCAGTTTAAAACTATCCCCTGTGGTAAATAAAATCAATAATTATTCTCTTAGTAAAAAATTATTAAAACTCCACCCCAACGCCTCAATACCAAAATATTTTAATAAAACTGCCAGTAAAGGTTTTATCAAAAAGGCCTCAAAAAGCCCTTATAAGGTGGCAATTTTCACCACTTGTTACGGTGAATATAATGCGCCTGAAATTGTGCAAGATTTAATTGAAGTTCTACAACACAACAAAGTCGCGGTGCAATTATTACCAAAAACCCAGTGTTGCGGGATGCCAAAATTGGAGCTTGGCGATATTCAAAGTGTTATTAGTTATGCCCAGAAAAACAAACCCGCTTTATTAGCCACCGTCCAGCAAGGCTACAAACTGATGGCGCCGATTCCTTCTTGTGTGTTGATGTTTAAAAATGAATTGCCAATGATGTTGCCTGATGATGCTGAGATTCAAAGAATTGCTAAAGCCTTTGTTGATCCATTTGAATATTTGGATTTTCTGCACAACGAAGGTATCTTAAATACTAAATTTAAAACTAAGGCAACTGAGGCAACCGAAGTGCTTTATCATCCAGCCTGCCACCAAAGAGTGCAAAATATCGGTGCTAAAACTAAAAAAATCCTCAGTCTGTTACCCAATACCAATTTAACTCTAGCACAGCGTTGTTCTGGACATGACGGCACCTATGGGGTAAAGCAGCGCAGTTATGAATTTGCCGTTAAAATAGGCAAGCCCATTGTTAAAAAAATCACTGCCAAAACAGATTATATTATCAGTGATTGTGTCATGGCAGGCAGACATCTTGCTCATATTAGCAAAGGTGATGTCATACCCATTCATCCAATTTCACTGTTGAAGCAAAAATATGGAATCAAAGATGCTGACAAAAAATAAACTATTATCATTAGAGGATTATGCCAAAAAACGCGATGATTTTAGAAAATCCATTATCAAAATTAGACAAAATAGAAGTGTTATGCTAGGTGCTGATATTCGCCTATTGTTTGAAAACCAACAAACCATCCAATATCAAATTCAAGAAATGTTGCGCATTGAGAAAATTTTTGAAGCAGATGAAATTCAAGCAGAATTAGATACCTACAACCCTCTGATACCAACAGGTAGCAACTTAAAAGCCACGATGATGATTGAAATCAGTAACAAGGAAGAGCGCAAAAAACGCTTATCCCAATTATTAAACATTGAAAAAAGCATCTATTTTCAGGTGGGTATGAATAAAAAAATATTTGCGATTTGTAATGAAGATTTAGAACGGCAAACCAAAGACAAAACTGCCTCGGTGCATTTTATGCGCTTTGAATTTGATAATCAAACAAAGGCGGATTTTATCAACTCTCAGGTGCGAATTATCAGCAATCATCACAACTACCAAAGCAGCACAGAATTATCCGCGCAGCAAAAAAATACAATAGCAGCGGATTTTAATTAGAAAATACTGCCATCCTAACAACAAAAAAAATGATGAAAAAACACTATGATATGATTGCTATTGGTGCAGGTTCTGGGGGGCTCTCAGCCGTTGAACGCGCAAGCGAATATGGTAAAAAATGCCTGCTTATTGAAGCGAAAATTGTGGGTGGTGCTTGTGTTAATGTCGGCTGTGTGCCAAAAAAAATTATGTGGTTTGCTGCCAACGCTGCTACAACCATTAAAACTGCACAAGGCTTTGGTTTTGATATTGAGAAAAAAGGCTTTTCTTGGAGACGCCTCAAAACTGCCAGAGATAATTACATCAAAGGCATCACCAATTGGTATGACGGTTATTTAGAAAAATTAGGTATTGATTATATCCATGGTTTTGGAAAATTGGTTGATAAAAATACAGTCGCAGTTAATGGAAAAATCTATAAAGCCGAGCATATTGTACTGGCACCGGGCGGCGCGCCTGCTATTCCTAATGTTCAAGGCACACAACACACAACAACCTCAGATGGCTTTTTTGAACTAGAGGATTTACCCAAAAAAGTAGCGGTCATTGGCGGTGGTTATATCAGTATTGAACTTGCTGGTGTATTAAACGCATTGGGTGGCGAAGTTGAGATTTTTGCTCGGGGTAACACTTTACTTAAAGGGTTTGATTCAATGATTCAAAAAACCCTAGATAAAGATTACACAGCCCACGGCATTCGGATTCACTACAATTGCCAAATTAACGAAATAACAAAAACCAAAACTCTCAGAACCAATCAGGGCGAATTTTCTAGATTTGATGAAATTATTTGGGCAGTTGGTAGAAACCCGATGACACAAAACTTAGGCTTGGAAAATGCAAATGTTAGATGCGACCAGCATGGTTTTATTCCCACTGATAAATTCCAAACAACCAATATTGAGAATATCTTTGCGGTGGGTGATGCCACTGGTAGAGCGCCATTGACCCCAGTTGCAATTGCCGCTGGCAGAAGGCTTGCTGATCGGCTCTACAACAATATGCCCAATCGCCACCTGGATTATAATAATATTCCTACTGTGATTTTTTCCCACCCACCGATTGGCACTATTGGTTTAAGTGAGGCTGAGGCAAGAGCAAAATTTAATAAAATTAAAATTTATCAATCCGAATTTACTCCCATGGCAGATGCACTGCTAGCGCACAAAACCACCACAGCATTAAAACTGGTTTGTGGCGGTGATGATGAAAAAATCATTGGCTGCCATATTATCGGTCATGGTGCTGATGAGATGTTACAAGGCTTTGCGGTAGCAATTAAAATGGGGGCCAACAAAAAGCAATTTGATGATACTGTGGCAATCCACCCCACCAGTGCCGAAGAATTCGTTACTCTGCGCTAAAGAGACCATTGTAAAAAATACAAACAAGTGTTATTTAGAAAAGGTAATCCCCAGTAAAAACCACTAAAAAAGCCGTAAAGTTATCATGACTCAAAATGATTTATTACTGAGACCTTTGTATAATTATGCAAAAATCTCATTTTACAAAATTGGAACGATGTTGCTATTTTTGGCGGGATAGATCTAGGCAATTAAGAGGACAATATCAAATTATGTGCCTTGCTGGCAGCTTTAATAAAGCTTTCAAACAAAGGATGTCCATCGCGCGGGGTTGAGGTAAATTCAGGATGGAATTGACAGCCTATAAACCAAGGATGGTCTTCGATTTCAACTATTTCAACCAAAGAGGAATCAATTGAGTGCCCTGAAACTCTCAAACCTTGTGCTTGCATCTTTTTAATAAATTGATTATTAACCTCATAACGATGACGATGACGCTCGGTGATGGTATCTTTGCCATAGATTTTATGTGCGTTTGTGTCTTTAACCAGCACGCATTCTTGCCCACCTAGACGCATCGTGCCACCTAAATTAGAATCTTCATTACGCGTTTGTAAATTACCCTCTTCGTCCTGCCACTGGGTAATTAGAGCTACCACAGCATAAGCCGTATTGGCATTAAACTCAGTGCTGTTTGCACCCGCCATATTCGCCATATTACGGGCAAATTCAATCACTGCTACTTGCATGCCAAGACAGATACCTAAATAAGGTACTTTGTTTTCGCGAGCGTAGGTAACTGTTGCAATTTTGCCCTCAATGCCGCGATTGCCAAAACCACCTGGCACTAAAATAGCACTCATTTCCTTGATACAATCAGTGCCATTTTCTGCGATATCTTCGGAATCAAAATAATAAATATTGACTTTGGTTTGTGTGCGTGTGCCTGCATGTAACAGGGCTTCAGACAGAGATTTATAAGCTTCAGTAAGATCGATATATTTGCCAACCATAGCAATATCAACACTATTTTTTGGAGTTTGTAATTGGTTAATTACCGCATCCCACTCGCGCAAATCAGCCGGATGGCAATCCAATGATAATTTTTTTACCACAATATCGTCTAAACCTTGATCGTGTAAAGCTCGTGGCACTTTATAAATACTATCAACATCAAGCGAAGTAAATACAGAATCTACTTCTACATTTGCAAATAGTGCAATTTTGGCACGCTCTGCCTCAGGTAGTGGATGCTCAGAGCGGCAAATCAAAATATCGGGCTGGATTCCAATACTTCTGAGTTCTTTTACCGAATGTTGTGTTGGTTTGGTTTTGAGCTCGCCTGCTGCCTTAATATAAGGCAATAGAGTTAAATGGATAAACAGTGTATTTTCGCGTCCAATCTCTAAACTCATTTGCCGAATGGCTTCCAAAAACGGCAAAGATTCAATATCGCCAGCAGTACCGCCAATCTCAACCAAAGCAATTTGCGCCCCTTGTGCACCAACTTTGGTGAGGTGTTTAATCTCATTTGTGATATGTGGAATAATCTGCACCGTTGCACCGAGATAATCGCCGCGTCGCTCACGCTCAATCACCCGTTTATAAACCCGACCTGCGGTAAAATTATTTTTCTTTGAAAGTTGAATACGAACAAAGCGCTCATAATGACCTAAATCTAAGTCAGTTTCAGCGCCATCATTGGTTACAAACACTTCTCCATGTTGAAACGGGCTCATAGTGCCGGGGTCAACATTGATATAGGGGTCAAGTTTAAGCAAAGTAGGATGAAGACTGCGAGATTCTAATAGAGAAGCCAAAGAAGCAGAGGCAATCCCTTTTCCTAAAGAGGAAACCACACCGCCGGTAATAAAAATATATTTTGTTGCCACAAGAAACACAAAAAGTAGAAAGTGTCATGATACCTTAATCGTGTAGAATATGGCGCTGGTTTAAACCAATTAATATGTATGCAATACAAACAATTTTTTTTCCGCCTATTTTTCTACTTAAGAGCCCATCTCGGCAAGCTGATCTTCACCTCGGTGATGATAATATTGGCAACAGCATTAGAGAGTTCTATTCCAGAAATTACAGGAAGAATCGTTGATGAGTTATTCGTCACCCAACGCAATTGGCAAACAGCACTTATTTATGCCGTGGCTTTGTCAGCAATTATTATACTCAGCTCACTTTTTGCCATGACCTCTACAGCAACGAGCTCTTGGGTTTCTAACAAAGTGATTATGGATTTACGCGGGGTTATGTTTGCTAAACTTTTGCGCTTGCCAAAATCTTACTTTGACCAAAATACCACAGGCAAAACCTTATCCAAATTCACTTTTGATGTTGAACAAATTGCCGCGGTAGCCTCAAGCATTTGGCTAAGTCTTATCAAATCGTCAATCAGCGTTATTATCTTAACCAGCTATCTATTTTACAAAAACTGGCAACTTAGCCTAACCTTGGTTGTATTATTACCACTCATCTATATGGCGGTCAAACTCTCTTCTAATCGCATACGCATAGCCGCTAAAGAAGTCCAAAATTCAGTGGGCAAAATGACGCATTTATTAGATGAAAACATTAGTGGTAATTCTTTGGTTAAAATTTATCATGCCCAAACACAAGAAACCCATAAATTTAAAAGATTGATAAAAAACATTCGCCAGCAACGCTTTAAAGTGGATATGGCGAGTGCTTTTAATATAGGTTTTGTTAATATTTTAATTGGGTTATCACTCAGTAGTGTGGTGTATTTTTCAACCATTTTATTGATGATGAGTGCGGGTGAATTTTTATCATTTTTTACTGCAATGGGTATGCTTATCAAGCCTGCTAAAAGTTTGGTTAATATTAACAAACCACTTCAAGTGGCAATGGCTGCTGGCGAGAGTGTGTTTGCGCTTATTGATGAAAATGAAGAGCCTAATGACACAGATAAACAGCTGCTTGGCGTAGAAGGCATGATTGAATTTAAAAATGTATCCTTCGGCTATAGTGATAATGCTGCGGTGCTTGAAGATATTAATTTAAAAATTAAACCAGGTGAGACTATTGCTCTGGTAGGCGCTACAGGCAGTGGCAAAACCACTATTATTCAATTACTAATGAGATTTTATTCACCTAATGCGGGCGTCATTACTATTGATGGTGTTGATATTAGTGAATTTGAAGTGGATTCGCTACGCTGTATGATTGCCTTGGTTGATCAAAATGTGCGTTTGTTCAACGATACGGTTAAAGGCAATATTGCTTTGGGACAGATTGAGACAATGCGTGACGATAGAATCGAAAATGCTGCCAAAATTGCCAATGCAGATAAATTTATTAAGCAACTTGAGAGCCAATTTGATACCGAAATTGGCGAAGATGGGGTTAAACTCTCTGGCGGTCAGCGCCAACGATTGGCGATTGCACGCGCGATTGCCAAAAATAGCCCGATTTTAATTCTAGATGAGGCCACCTCAGCCTTAGATTCCACCACTTCATTACAAGTACAAACAGCAATTGATGCTATGCAAAAACACCGAACCACTATCATTATCGCCCACAGGCTTAGTACTGTGAAAAAAGCCAACACAATTGTGGTGCTACGCCATGGTAGGATTGTTGAACAAGGCAAGCACGAAGAATTGTTAGCCAAAAACGGTGAATACACCAGCCTATACAATCACCAATTTCAAGATTAAGCAGTTTGAGACCTTCGCATGACTATGGATAGTCATACAAAGGTTTTTTTAGTTTATTTATCTAATAAAACTTTGCGTGATAACTTAATGCGCCCTCTGTCTAAGCCTAAAACCTTAACCTCAATAGAGTCGCCTTCTTTGAGATAATCCCCAACTTTTGCAACACGCTCATGGGCAATTTCAGAGATATGCAACAAGCCATCTTGATTAGGCATGATATTGACAAAGGCACCAAATTCAACAATTTTTACCACTGTGCCCGGATAAACCTTATCCACTTCTGGTACTGCAGTCACTTCTTTAACCATTTGAGATGCAATATCAAAAGCTTTTTGACTGTTAGCAAAAATATTAACACTACCATCATCATCCACATCAACACTAGCGCCAGAAGTTGAAATAATGCCTTTAATGGTTTCCCCCCCTTTGCCGATTAAATCACGAATTTTATCAGTTTGGATTTTAATCACAGCAGTTTTAGGGGCGTTTTTTTGGGTAGTGTTTGGCTCGCAAATCACTTGGTTCATTTGCCCTAAAATATGAAGCCTTGCCTCTTTGGCTTGTTTGAGGGCAATATCCATAATTTCACGAGTAATCCCTTGGATTTTAATATCCATTTGCAAGGCATTAACACCACGAGAGGTGCCAGCAACTTTAAAATCCATATCACCCAAATGGTCTTCATCACCTAAAATATCGGTTAATACACTAAATCGCTCACCTTCTTTTACCAAGCCCATGGCAACCCCTGCTACTGGTGCTTTTATTGGCACGCCTGCATCCATAAGTGATAATGACGAACCACACACGCTTGCCATCGAACTAGAGCCATTTGATTCGGTAATCTCAGAGACGACACGCACGGTGTAGGGAAATTCTTCAATAGATGGCAGGCAAGCAGCAATACCGCGTCGTGCCAGCCGACCATGACCAATTTCACGGCGCTTGGTAGTGCCAACACGCCCAGTTTCGCCTACGCAATATGGAGGGAAATTATAGTGCAATAAAAAATAATCGTTTTGACGCTCAAAGAATTCTAATTTGTCAATCAACTGGGCTTCGCGTTTAGACCCTAAAGTGGTAACAACCAGTGCTTGCGTTTCGCCACGGGTAAATAAGGCAGAACCATGTGTATTAGCCAATACACCAGTCTCAATCATAAGGTCGCGGACGGTTTTATTATCGCGTCCGTCAATACGAGGCTGGTTGCTGAGAATGCGCTCACGAACGATTGATTTTTCAACTTTTTATAAATATTTTTCTACTTCACCTGCGTCATTATCAGGTTCGTCCTCGCTGGATAATGCTTTAACGGTAGCAGCTTTCACTTCATCAATTTTTGCATAACGAGCAAGCTTTTCTTTAATTTGATAAGCATTGTTAATTTCCGTGCCAAATTGTGATTGAATAGCATTTAATAAAGTCTCATCAGTGGCTGGCAACTCCCAATCCCATTTTTCTCCACCGACATCAGCGGCAAATTCTTTGATATTGGCAATAACAACTTGAAATTGCTCATGTGCATACATCACCGCACCTAACATCACTTCTTCAGGCAATTCTTTTGCCTCCGATTCAACCATCAACACCGCCTCATCAGTTCCAGCAACCACCATATCTAGATCTGATTGTGCTAACTCGCTATAAGTGGGGTTGAGAATGTATTCACCCTCTTTATAACCAACGCGCGCACCACCAATTGGCCCGCTAAATGGAATCCCTGAGATTGAAAGTGCTGCTGAAACTCCCAACATTGAAATAATATCTGGGTCTATCTCAGGATTAGCAGAGATAACTGTAATTAAAACCTGGACTTCATTCATAAAACCATTAGGGAATAGGGGGCGAATCGGACGGTCAATCAAACGAGAGGTTAGGGTTTCTTTTTCGCTGGGACGCGCCTCACGCTTTAAAAATCCACCGGGAATTTTGCCAGCAGCATAGTTTTTTTCCACATAATCCACCGAAAGTGGAAAAAAATCCTGCCCCGGTCGCATTTCTTTTGAGCCAACCACAGTAACTAATACTTGAGTATCATCCATACTTGCTAATACTGCACCTTGCGCTTGTCTGGCAATACGACCAGTTTCTAAAGTGATGGTATGCCTGCCCATGGCAAAGCTTTTTGTTTTGATATTCATCTGCATAAAAATCTCCGTAAATAAAAAATAAGTTTTACAGATAAAATCAACTAAGTTTTATTTGAAGCACACCAACTGATATGCTTTAGATAAAACTTAAAAAAAATAATCCATAAAACCATGGTCATTATCCCTAAAACCAACCCATTATTAAGGCTAAATTATGAAAAAATGACCTATTGTATTGGAGGTTTTTGCTAACATGACTGGCAGGAACTATTTTTTAAACCTATGGCGTTCAATCTATGGGATAAATTTACTAAAAATAAGGAGGCAAAATGTCAATTAAAAAAATCATCACTTTGGCACTGGTTACAATAACAGCAATTTCACAAGCTCGCGAACATATTGAAATTGTTGGTTCTTCAACCGTATTTCCTTTTGCAACAGTCGTTGCAGAGACATTTGGTAAAAAAACAGGTTTGCCCACCCCGAAGATTGAATCAACTGGCTCTGGCGGCGGGATAAAATTATTCTGCAAAGGCAATGGTATTGATACACCAGATATTACCAATGCTTCTCGTCGTATTAAGGAAAAAGAATTTGAAAAATGTCATAAAAATGGGGTAACAAATATTACAGAAGTGCTCGTTGGTTTTGATGGCATCGCCATTGCAAATTCAAAGTCTGGTCCAAATTTTAATTTGTCGTTAAAAGAAATGTATTTAGCATTAGCTGCTAAAGTTCCTGCAAACACCACCGATGGAGGTCAAAACAAAAAAGATTTAGTGAATAACCCATTTACCCATTGGAATCAAATCAATAAAAACTTACCTGCTGTGAAGATTAAAGTATTAGGACCACCACCAACATCGGGCACGCGTGACGCCTTACAGGAGATTGCTATTGAAGGGGGTTGTAAGACTTTTCCCTTTATGGAGGCGATGAAGAAAAAAAACAAAAAACAATACAAAAGATTATGCCACACTGTGCGTGAAGATGGTCATTTTATTGAAATGGGAGAAAATGACAACTTGATTATTCAAAAACTTGTTAATGATAAAAATACTTTAGGTATTTTCGGCTTCTCATTCTTAAATCAAAATGCTGATAAAGTCAAAGGTTCGCGCGTTAATGACAATCCAATTACATTTGAAAATATTGCAAACGGCTCATATCCAGTATCGCGTCCTCTATATTTTTATGTGAAGAATTCTCATCGAGGCAAGGTCAAAGGTATGGATGAATTTATTGCCGAATTTGTAGATGAAAACACTTTTGGAGAGGAGGGTTATTTGGTTGATAAAGGCTTGATTCCGTCATCTAAAGACAAGCGTAAAAAATTTGCAAATGATGCAAGGAACGCAACTAACTTAAATCTATATAAATAGAGCGAAAGTTAGATATTTCAAACTGTTTATTGATTGGGGCGGATTTTTCGTTTTTAGATCGGGTGTATCCGTTATAATTTGATTTTTTTCAACCAAGATTAAATCCACGCTAATGAATGATTTGGATTTTTTTATAATTTTATTAACGAGTGCCGTTGTTGTGTTTTTTATAGGACAGGCAAAAGCCCGTTCTCGTCAAGAATCTACCAGTGGCATTAGACTACATTCTTTACCAAATTATTATGGTTATTTAACTGCATTATGGACATTTCTACCAGCCTTAGGTGTGTTTCTTGTTTGGTCGCTTTTTGAGAGCAATATTGTCTCAATGCTCACCATTGCAAAATTTACACAACTTCAACAGCTCTCAACAGATAATTTAAGTCTTGCATTAAATGAGATAAAAATACTAGCTACGACCGGCATCTATTATAGTAATGGTGATGCAAATATCAATCATCAAGCAGCAGCTGTTTATTCCAAATATTTCAATCATAGTTTTAACCTAAAAATTTTAGTCTCTACTTTGTTGGCACTACTAGGATTTACCTACACTTATTTGCGTATTAACCCAACGATGCAGGCACGAAACAGCGTTGAAAGATTGATTGTTTATGTATTGTTAATCTGTGCCTTGATTGCAATTCTAACAACGCTCGGCATTTTATTTTCCGTACTGTTTGAATCTGTTGAATTCTTCTCAAAAGTGCCTATTACAGAATTTCTTTTTGGCACACATTGGTCGCCACAAATTGCCATTTATGAAGACCAGGCAGGCAGCTCTGGATCATTTGGTGCAGTGCCACTGTTTTGGGGAACAATATTTATTTCAATCATTGCTATGATGATTGCAGCGCCATTGGGTTTGATTGCTGCAATATTTTTATCCGAATATGCAACATCACGGGTGCGCGCAACTATTAAGCCAATATTAGAAATTTTGGCTGGAGTCCCAACCGTAGTGTATGGTTTTTTTGCAGCACTTACGATTGGTCCTTTAGTCAGAGATTTTGGTTATTATCTGCGTGAAGTTGGGGTTAACCTTGATATTGAGATTTTAGCCAATCTAACCGTCTCAACCGAATCTTCTCTAGCTGCAGGATTGGTGATGGGAATGATGATTGTACCGTTTATTTTATCTCTTTCAGACGATGTCATCTCAGCCGTACCTGATGCTATGCGTGATGGCTCAACTGCGCTTGGAGCAACCAAATCTGAAACAGTATGGAAAGTCATAGTGCCTGCCGCACTGCCTGGCATTGTCGGTGGATTTTTACTCGCCATTTCACGCGCAATTGGTGAGACGATGATTGTACTCATGGCAGCGGGTGTGGCAGCGAATTTAACCGCCAATCCGATGAATTCAGTAACAACAATTACCACCCAAATTGTTACCCTATTAACGGGGGACCAAGAATTTGATAGTGTAAAAACTTTAGCAGCATTTGCGCTTGGATTGGGGCTGTTTATAACCACATTAATTCTCAATATTATCGCATTGCATGTGGTGAGAAAATACAGAGAGCAGTATGAATAACACACAAATTGTGCAAAAAAGCCTAAAAAAACGCTACGCTAAAGAGCGGCGTTTTAAGATATATGGAGTTTTCTCAATTATTGTGAGCTTGGCATTTTTGTTGTTTTTGTTGGTTGATATTGTTTTGAAATCAACCCCTGCCTTTACTCAGACTTACATCAAGCTTGATATTGATTTTTCCTATAAAGTTTTGAATATTGACCCAAAACCTAACTATACAAAAGATGAATTATTTAAATCTTCTTATCGTAATCTGATTTCTAAAGCTCTGTATCAATTATTTCCAGATGTTAGCAGTAGGAAGCAAAAAAGAGCATTGAGAAAATTAATAAGTTCTGGCGCACAATATCATTTAAGAGATTTGGTGATTGAACGCCCCCAGCTAATTGGCACATCACAATCAGTTTGGGTGTTGGCTGACGATGATATTGACACTTTTTTCAAAGGGTTGATTGATAGAAATTTACCTGAAGCTGACCGCCGTATTAAAGATATTCAAATAACATGGATTGATAAATTACAATCCAAAGACAGAATTAAACGCCAATTCAATGCCAGTTTCTTAACCAGTGGTGATTCAAGAGAGCCAGAACAAGCAGGTATTTTAGGTGCGCTTAAAGGGTCGTTATATACGATGCTGGTTACACTGCTGCTTAGCTTTCCAATTGGAGTTGCCGCTGCTGTGTATTTAGAAGAATTTGCACCAAAAAATAACTGGTGGATTGATGTGATTGAGGTAAATATTAACAACCTTGCAGCTGTCCCCTCAATTGTATTTGGTATTTTGGGGCTGGCTGTTTATATCAATTTATTTGGGGTGCCGCGCTCAGCACCGCTTGCAGGTGGGTTGGTCTTATCTTTGATGACTTTGCCAACCATTATTATTGCAACACGCGCAGCGATTAAATCTGTCCCGCCATCGATTAGAGAGGCAGCACTTGGTTTAGGCGCGTCTAAAATACAAGTGATTACTCATCATGTTCTACCTTTGGCAATGCCAGGTATTCTGACGGGTTCAATCATTGGTATGGCGCAAGCACTTGGAGAAAGCGCACCATTACTGATGATTGGTATGGTTGCTTTTGTTGCAGATATTCCACAGGGTTTTTTTGATCCTTCGACCGTGCTTCCAGTGCAGATCTATATTTGGTCTGATTCCCCTGAACGGGCATTTATTGCCCTAACATCAGCAGCGATTATAGTGTTATTGATCTTTTTATTTTTAATGAATTTGCTTGCGGTGTTATTGCGTAATAAATTTGAAACTAAGTGGTAATATGAATAATAACGACATTGAATTAAATCAACAATTAGGTAAAACAGTTGGTAATCCGCTCGTTGACGGCATACCAAGAATGAGTTGTCAATCTGTGGATGTGTTTTATAATCAAGATTTGCAAGCGATTTTTAATGTGAGTGTTGATTTAGCAAAAAATCAAATCTTGGCTATGATTGGTCCATCTGGTTGTGGCAAATCAACCTTGTTAAGATGTCTCAATCGTATGAATGATACAATTGATGGCTGTATTGTAACTGGAAAAATTTATCTAGATAATGAAGATATTTATACCAGTAATATTGACCCTGTATTGCTAAGAGCAAAGGTTGGTATGGTGTTTCAAAAGCCAAACCCATTTCCTAAATCCATTTATGATAATGTTGCTTATGGACCAAGACTTCACGGTCTAATGACCAATAATTCTGAATTGGATGATATTGTAGAAGAAAGTTTGACTAAAGCAGGACTTTGGAAAGAAACCAAAGATCGTC
Organism: Gammaproteobacteria bacterium Gsub; assembly: GCA_002007405.1. Lineage (GTDB taxonomy): Bacteria > Pseudomonadota > Gammaproteobacteria > PS1 > Pseudothioglobaceae > JAAOIF01. The sequence goes on along the minus strand of JYIN01000007.1, from coordinate 16,288 downwards.
TTAACAAACCGGGTACAGGCTTGTCTGGGGGGCAGCAACAGCGCTTATGTATTGCACGCACCATTGCAGTCAAACCAGAAGTGATTTTAATGGATGAGCCAACATCTGCGCTTGATCCAATTGCAACAGCAACGATTGAAGAGCTTATGTATGAATTAAAATCTTCATACACAATTGCAGTTGTAACCCATTCTATGCAGCAAGCGGCTAGAATATCAGATAGATGTGCATATTTTCATTTGGGTAGGTTAGTAGAAGTTAATGATACAAATATCGTATTTACTAATCCAGAACATGGATTAACAGAAAATTATATTACAGGGAGGTTTGGATAAATGAATATCGGGCAACATATATCTCAAGAATATAACGATGAATTGGAAGATTTGCGCAACCGAGTTTTATCGATGGGACGGTTGGTTGATCAACAATTCTCAGATGCATCTCAAGCATTATTAAAAGGCAAAATTGATCTTGCACAAAAAGTGGCAAAACTTGATTATAAAGTCAATGCTATGGAGGTTGCAATTGATGAAGAATGTGCGCAAATCATTGCTAGAAGACAACCAGCTGCAATTGACCTTAGAAATCTATTTACCGTAATTAAGGTGGTCACAGATCTTGAGCGTATTGGAGATGAAAGCGAGAAAATTGCCAGATTTGCCTCCGAATTATCCACTGATACTAAGAGTATGAATTTCTACAAAAGTCTAAAACACATGGTATCAATTGCCAAAGCAATGCTTGCTGATTCGCTTGACTGCTATGCAAGGTTAGATTCCCAAAAAGCCTTAGAAATTAGCCGTATGGACGCTGAACTTGACGCAGAATTTGAAAATCTTAATCGCCTACTTTCCACATATTTACTTGAAGATACAAAAAATATTGAATCTACTTTAAAAGTCACTTGGTGCGCTAGGGCAATCGAAAGAGTGGGCGACCACGCCAAAAATATTTGCGAATATGTGGTCTATGTTGTGCATGGCAGAGATATTCGGCACATTGATGATAAATCATCACAGGATGATACATAATAGCAATAGGGCAATATTGCAATATGTGATGAAAATACATACACATAATTACTTGATTTCTTGAATTGCTAAAATCTCCCAACTATCATTTCATCTAACCGCTATAATGGCGGATGGGTTTTTTTGTTAGGTTTCCAAATTTTCCACATTGGCATCCTATATAAAGTAAGTGGCTAATTTTAGGGGAATAATTTATGAGTAAAGTAGTAGAAGAGGTAATATCAGCAAATGCTGATTATGCAGCTGGCTTTGAATACAAAGGTGATTTACCAGCACCTCCGGGTAGGCAGTTTGCCATTTTGACATGTATGGATGCCCGTTTAGATCCAGCAAAATATGCAGGACTCGCCGAAGGCGATGCCCATGTTATTCGCAATGCTGGTGGTCGCGCTAGTGATGATGCCATTCGTTCATTAGTAATTTCATACAAATTGTTAGGTACAAAAGAATGGTTTGTCATTCATCATACAGATTGTGGAATGGAAACATTCACGAATGAAATAATGGGGGATTTGCTCTCAAGTAGCCTCAAGACGGCTAGTATTGATGCCTCTGGTTGGCATGATAGCAATGCTGGTGGTGGTACAATTGATGGCAAGTACATTGATTGGCTAACTATCAGTGACAGCACCAAGAGTGTGGTCGAAGATGTTCAGCACATAAAAGGTAACTCAATGGTTCCCAATGACATTCCAATTTATGGTTATATTTACGACTGTAAAACAGGAAATCTGATTGAAGTTCCTGAAGCAACAGAAGCGGGAAAAGCCAGTTAAAATCCAACAAAATCTTTAGCGGATACGCCAACGGCGCGTGCCGCTAGGCTCGATGTTGTATCATAGTTTTGAGTGTTATTAATGGCTACTGTGATTTTGATGTTGTTTTTTGTTATGGTTGAATAAGTTTTTTGGTTTGTTAAAGAGGTTAGTTAAACGAGGGCTACATATAAATAAAGTAAAAATGCTACCATACTAACAACTGTTCTTATCCAATGTTTTGCTCCCCATTTTAATAGTTGTTGAGATTTTTCTAACCCAATTTTATTGCTTGTATCTAGTAATACATCATTAATGGGTTTAATCATTATAAGTGTGATTGGAATAACCGAAATAAGAAAAATACCACCAATAAGCCATAATATATTGCTGCTCAAATACCATAAAAACATGCCTGATAAAAAACCAATACTTGCCAAAGTAATTTGCATTGGAGCAGCACGCCTATACATTGGTGGAAAAAAATTAATGCCAACTTGCAGTGCCTGCTTCAATAATTGCTGGGTGTTGTGCTAGTGATATATAAACTGAAGCACCAAAGAAAGTACCACAACAAAATAGAGCAATTATTTCAACAATCATAGTTTTGTTTATTTGACATCAAGGCTTGGGATTGGTCTAACCAACCCCCACTTAAGTGATTGGTTAGGATAATTATGGCAAAGTTGGTCATAGGTTACGCTCTTGACTCTAATGATTAGTAGTTGTCTAGAATAACTTGTTAGGCATTGGAGCGGGTAGTCAGAATGCCTTTAAAAATCTATTCTACCTATTTCAAAATAATGTGCCTGTTCAATATTAAGCATATATTTTACATTTCTAAGGCTACCGTCAGAATTTCTACCTTGTCTGTGAATATCTAAATATGACTGATTATCTTGATTTATTATAAGTAGCAGTATCTGCTTTAATTCAGCAGATGTTTTACGATAACGAGAAGTTGCATTTCTAGTAATCCTATTTTTTTCATATTTTGATAACCCTCCCTTTAACTTTGTGTGCCATTTTTGAAAACTGCGATTTTTGTCATTATATTCCACATCCACTAATGCCAAAATAATACCGTGATGACCAAATGCCTTTATACTTTCGTTAATTGCTATCTTATCATTGAGAATAACTTTATGATTATCTGATTTTATGGCACTGGTTTTCATATCCCAGTTAATCATGCGAAAACTATCAAACTCAATATTGCCATATTTATTGCCAGGTATTTTAAAATCTGTCTTAGATAATAAATCTTGGCATAACACTTCAAAATACCAACCCATCCATTCCATTTGTCGCCATTGATAATTTCTCTCTTTCAACTCAAGAATAGATTGTTTTCCATCCCATTTTTTAGGTGCTTTGTTGAGAGTATTGACAAGTAAAATTTTATCTTCTTTATAAATTGCCTCTATCATATCGTTGCTAATTTTTCAAACATAATTTGCTGTTGTGTTGTTTCATTTTTAATACGATTCTTAGTAATATCGCAATAATCAGAATTTATGTCAATGCCGATGGTTTTACGATTATTCTTAATAGCCATAACACAAGTTGTGCCACTGCCACACATTGGGTCAAGCACAACATCGCCAGGTTTAGAAAAACATAAAATTAAATCCTGTGCTAACTTGTCAGGATAGGTGGCTGGGTGCTCTAGTTTAATACGATTACCCTCCGTATTACTCGTTCCATACTTCCAAACAGTTCCTCTGCATTTCATTGAGTTAACTGTTTTTGGTTTTATTTTCTTAAAATTACCATTCGTCAGTCTGTCTGTTCCTGAATACATCTTTCCTGCATGTTTTGCAGGTATCATCAATGGTTCTTTATTAAAAGTTTTGGGGCGTCCCCCTTTGAAAAATAATAAAACATACTCGTGGTCAACTCTAAAGCGACTTTTCCACCAGGCGCCAGGGTTACCATCTCTTTGATAAATACAAGTTTCAAACAAACGCCAATTGGCATTTTCACACCAATTAACAGCCAATTTAAAAGTCGTTAAAGACTTTGCAAAGTTTTTTGTGCCATCGCCAATAACAACAGCACAAACGCCACCATCTTTAGTAATTTTGTATAGGTTTTTGCCAAGCGCAGAATAATCAAAAACCCAGCCTTTTTTGTAGTCTCTTATATTGTCGTAAGGCGGAGAGAAAACGGATAAATCTATTGATTCTTCCTCTATTTTTTGAGTAGTTAAAATACAATCACCCTTTATAATATCGTAATCTTTCATCGGTGGTCATTATACGCATCTTATTGCATTCTAACATCAACACTTATTCTATGCGCAAGCAGTCGGGTGGAGTAGTAATGATTTATTAAGCTTCATTAGCTTAATGATATAAAGGCAATATTCATAAGATAACTTTACCAATACTTTTGATTACTTAGTGCCTTCACGCAAGATGAGCCACCTTTTATAGTGGGAATTTCACTATCAATTAATGATTGTGCTAACCACCCTTTTGGATAGGTTAGCTTAAATGGGGCTGGTATTAGTTTTTCAGTGATAGGTTTGAACCCTACTCCTAAATAATAATTAGGATCTCCGTATGTAAGAAGTAACTCCACATTTTCTTCTTTTAAATAATTTATACCAAAGTTTATTAACCCTTGCCCCAACCCTTGTTTTTGGTTTAATGTTGATATTGCTACTGGAGATAAGATAAATGAATTTATTGGACTATCAAACGACATTCGAGTAAAAAATATGCAGCCAACTATGACATCCCTTTCTTTGACCACAAAACTATATATGTCATTTTTATCAGTTGTTTCTTGAAGCTCACGCACTAGATTACCAATCAGTTGACCTTCGCCCTTTCCTTCAGAATCAGTAAAGACGCTTGTAAAAAGACTCTTTATTTCTTCCAATCTGTCCAACTCATATAGCTCAAACTTCATTCCTAAATAATTTTTACGAGGTTAAAAACTTACCCTTAGCACATAACATTAAAATTTAGTCGGTGGTGGTTAGCCGTCCGCTGAAGTGGCTAGTTAGGTAATTTTTGAAGCGATTTATCTTTTGTTTATATCTTATAAATTTATATTTATAGTCGTCAATACCTATTGCAGAAGGTGCCACCATAGAACTTCTCTTAATATTAATTCTTATGTTATTCTTAGCAGATCGACAATTTATTCTGTGCATATGCACGATAATTATATTTAAACATGGGTTATACAATTTATATCCCAGCCTCTCTAGTTCATATATTACGATATTTTCAGCACCTAGAAAGAATTGAAAATGTGTTATTTTAGATAAAAGTTGTCTGTTAATCGGTGACAAAAAAATAAATGCGTCATGGCTACCGGCATAATTATCTATGAGTGGTTTTGAAAAATCATATCTGTGGCGCGTTAAGGCATAAATATAATTTGAATTTATTGATACATGTTGAATGATATTTTTCGGCATAGCATGAAAATAAATATCACTATTAGTGATAACGCATATTTCACCGATTATGTTACACGCATATCCAAATAAATCGCTGTATCTAGCTTTTTTTATACCGGCTATTTTAACTTTTTGTGCATTTATATTGCCTTTTATCAAAAATGTCAGCCTATTCAACGCCATATCGTTATCTACAAAATAATGAAGGGTGTCAAAAGCCAGATTAGCAATATTTTTTAATAAAACCGTTTCTAGTTCTTCTTGCCTTTTGTCAAAATCACTAATATAAAATGTGGAAATATAGTTAATTTTCATGTATCAGTTTTGTAAAAAAACTTAATTATAGCCTCTTAGGTTGCCCAACGCTTGAATTCATCTGCCGCGTTAGCAATCAGGTGGAGCGTTTGTTAGGTGCTACTTAACCTATTAATCTCATCGCGTATATTTTGGATAACATCAACATTAGTGATTATTTTCTTGCCATTATCCTTGGCAGAAAAAACATAAAAAACTTTTCCACCATATTGTTTTTCAAACTGCTTATGAGTATCCTTTTGTATGTCCTTTTCTTTAAATATTTGTGGCAGTTGAATGCCTTGGCTAATGGGTTTTATTTGAATTCCGATGTAACTCTTTTTGACTTGGATAAAAAAATCCACATTGTATAGCCTATCCCATTCATCAGGAGCTGCCGTAATATCACAATTTAGCTCTTTCTCTAATTGACCATAAACTGTTTTTATTTCGGTTTGGTAGCCTTCATAAGTGCGGGTTATGACGAGGTTAAACAAATAATCTATACAATCTTGTTCGCTAATTTCATCTACTTCTGCCTGAATGACTTCCGTTATTTTAATATAGAGTTTTTTACCAAGTTCTTTAATGTGTTCTTCACTTTTTACTTTGGAAAAATAATAATCCCGCCATTGTTGTAATGATTTTGGCTCACAGTTTCTTATACTTTCAGATGTTGCGCCAACATTTCTCTTAAAATTCAATTGAAATCGGTTGGTTGTGCGTGCTATTTAGTATCCACTCTTTAGCCATTGGATTGTGCTAACTGTATAAATTTTGATTTACTACGATAGTCGTAACTTGTATCTATATCAGCCAATCCATTCTTAATAAGATGAGCATTGATAAATGTCTTATTCTTTAAGTACAAGTACACCATTAAATAATTATTTTCATCATGTGTTATCGCATCATATTTCAAAAAAACTTTTTGTTTTAGAGTTTTTAACCTTAAAAACGCCAATGCCTTGCCATTGATTTCTTTTCTTTCTTTAATCCCTATTAGCCTAATGGTCATATTGTTATTCAATCTTAATAGCTCTGGACTAATGAGCTCCTTGACAGAAAAATACTCTTGCCTTTTTCCTGGACTATGTCGGTCAATTTTTGAACCAAATAAAAGTTTTTTAGGGTCTGTTTTTAGATTGAATGAATGAAAATCTTTGAACACATAAGGCAAGTTTTTAATTTTCTCATCATAGTTTTCATTTAAATGTTTTTGATAAATTAATTCGTAATCTGGTTGAAAAAGGTCGTTTAATTTTTTTTCAATAAACGGAATGTGTTCTGAATTGACTTCATAACCTATAGATTTCCTGTGTAAATTATTTGCTGCAAGTGTTGTAGTGCCACTACCTAAAAATGGGTCAAGAACAGTATCACCAACAAAAGAAAACATTTTAATAAGCCTTTTGGGCAACTCTTCAGGAAACATGGCAATATGCCCATCCTGTCTTGCTCCACCAAAATACCAATGCCCGTTAAAGTATGTTTTCCATTCATCTTTGCTCATCTTTGATGCGTCTTTTATGTCTTTTGACGGCTTCTTGGGTGTTCCCAATTTTTTGAAAATCAATATAAATTCATAATCAATGGAGATAATACCGTTTTTTGGAAAAGGATAACTTCCCATCAAAGAAGCCCCTCCAGTTGTGTTTGAAGTGGTCTTTTTTTGCCAAATAATAGCTCCCATATAATCAAAACCGATTGCCTCACAAAACTTTATGATTTCGGTTCGTATAGGCATGACCTTATATCGCCCGTAATATACACTTCTGGCAAATTGGTCGCCAATATTGACACATAAACGACTGCCGCTCTCTAAAACTCGAAAACACTCTTGCCAAACAATATTAAGGTGGTTGATGTATTTTTCATAACTGTCGTTGTAACCAATTTGATTGTCTGTGCCATAATCCTTTAATTGCCAATAAGGGGGAGAGGTTATTGCCAAACTGATAGAATTATCAGGCAATTCCTGCATATTTCTACTATCCCCTAAAATTATTTTATGTTTTGTCATAAGTTCATTTTATATAATTGATACAGATTTTTCTCTATACCTAACATAAAAACTCAGAGGCGGTGTTAGCAATCGGCTGGAATGATTTGTTAGGTGCTTTTATAGTTGCTCTTTAATAGTTTTTGCTAAACAATAGGCTAAATTACAAGGAACTGCATTACCCACCATTTTATAGCCATCTGCTAAATTACTATAATGAAAAATATAATCATCTGGAAAAGTTTGAATTCTTGCACATTCTCTAATGCTTAATCTTCTGTATAATTTCTCTTTTCCTTCAACAAAAACCCTTTTATTTTGATGAATAAATTGCATTTTTGGTGCTTGTGGGTGTAGTGGCGCATGCCTACCCCCTGCTTGAATAGTAAAAGATGGTTCATCCCAACTTCTCACTCTATTTCTAGACATAAAAATTGTTGAAAAATCTCCTATCATATACTCGTGATTAGGTATCAGACAATTGCCATTATTTGTTTTTTGTTTGTCTTTTGCAGGCAATACACTTTCTTGAATATCGGAAATTACATCATTTAAAACTCGTTTATTTTTTAACGGGCTAGGAAATGTAAAATTAAACTCTAAATCTTTCCTAATACCTATAAAAAAAATCCTTTTTCTTGTTTGTGGAACGCCATAATCAATTGCATTTAAAAGAGAAAAAGATAAGTTATAGCCGCTATCACTAAATAATTTCTTAATATTTTTTAACGCATCTTTGTGGCGTTCAGCCAACATACCAGAGACATTTTCTGCTAAAAAAAACTTAGGTTTCTTATCTCTTAAAATTCTAATAAATTCAAAAAATAACTGACCTCTTTTATCTTTTATACCTCTTAAAGCACCTGCTTCACTCCAACTTTGACAAGGTGGACCACCGATAATTCCATCGCACACAGGAATTTCATTTGAAGGAACATCTCTAATGGAGCGTTTGTCCAATACAGTACTTGGAAAGTTTTTTTCGTAAGTTTCCCAAATATTTTTATCATATTCGTTTGCCCATATTGTTTTAAAACCACTTGCTTCAAAACCCTTGTCTAAACCACCAGCACCTGAAAATAATGATACGATATTCATTTAATTTTCTCTTTGGGTAGAGATAGTTTATTAATAAATAAGCTATTAGGTGTTTTTAATAAATTAATGTCAAATTTTAATGATGGCTCTATTCTTGAACTGGCATTGTGTATCCTAAAAGATAATTTCCAATCATTATTAAATTCAACAATTAAAGTTGTTTTTGAATTTTCCTTAAGAGCAATGCCAATAATTTTATCTGGTAAGTTTATTTGCGGTGTTTTAAATTTAGGCTCTATATTTTGAAAAGGAATATTTAGCGTTCCATATATATTGTATGCTTGAATTTCAAGTGTATTTTTACTTTTTATAACTTTATAAAAATCTTTGTTTCCCACCAAATATTTAATTAACTGACTGGCTATTTGTTTAGGATTTGTTTGATAAATTCTGCTTAATTCCTTTTTAAAAGCATTTAAGATTGGTACATAAACTTCATCTTCTTTGCTTTTTAAAGTATCCCACTTTTGGGTAGATTTGCTCGTGATTTTTATTTCTTTTAAAGGAGTAAAAATTAAACCAATCTCATCAAAATAAACTTGTGAACATTGGATGCCTAACCACTTTCCCCCAAAGTCAATATCATTTGATAGTCTAGAATGTTTGACCGCTTTATGATTATTTTTGGCTGAAATGCCAATTTCCCATTTTTGTAAAATACGGATAGTTAAAACATCTCTAATATCACCTAATTGACCTTGATAATCATTTAGAATTTCTAACTGTAATATATCTTTTTTTCCTAGGTCATTACTAAGTCTAGGCTCAATGTCCATCAAAAAATTAACTGCAAAACTAGCCGTTAGTAAATACCGTCCTTGCTCTTGTTTTTCAAATTCATTAAAACAACTCTTTGCTATTTTTAAGGCATTATTTTGTACAACTTCAACATTAGTAATTGTATTTAATTTCTCTTTAAATTCTTTTAATATAGAATATTCAAATGCTTTTCCTGTTAGCATTTGAACTGAATTATTGACCATTATAATGTTTTTTACCTTTTCAAAAATTAAGTTTGCATATTTTACCTTTTACTGTTCCTTTGCTTATGATAAATTATAAGTTTTTGCACATAACATTAAAACTAAGGGGCAGCCGTTAGGCTGTCCCACTTAAGTGCTTAGTTAGGATATGCCTTATAGCATAGCCTTGATACAAAGCACAAACTTGCTCTGCATCATTTTGTTTAAAATATTTACGATGTTGTTTTAGATAAAAATCACCATCAACTAAAAATCGCTACATTTCTCATATTTTGTTTCCTCTATAACGCTCTTTAAAAAAAAATCCAGAGGTTTGGCAAAACTCATATTATTTGGTTTTGCTTACTGCTCTGGATTGTGTATGCGAGACGATTATACACTCTTGTATGATACGAGTTCAAAATATTTTTCTATTAAACACAACAAAGGCAGTCAAACGGCACTTGGGTTGTAAGTTTAACAGAAGTCGTTAGACTTCATAGATAAACTCAACGAAAGCGCCCGCCTTGCATCACAAAAGAGCGACCGAATGGAGCGAATTCTGTGAATGCGATTGTTATACCTTGCCTAGTGTAATTGTATATTCAAGAGTATAAGGTTTATCTGATATTTTCTTGGCAATCATTAACCTCTGGTCAGACTTTGATTTTCCTTGCAAAAGCCGGTCTAATTTATTCAGTTCATTCTCTGGAAAATACATTTGAGTAGTCAGTTCAGAATAGCCTCGTTTCGACACTTTAAAATGTATATGAGGCGGGCGCACCCATTCCTCATGAACAGGATAAGAACCAGGTACGATAGTTTTAAACTGAAACATGCCCTTTTTACCACTCTGAACAATAGCCCATCCTTGAAAACTGGGATCAAGAGGGGCTGGATTTGGATCATATGGATGCCGATACCGACCAGCTGCATTAGCCTGCCAAATATCAACAGTTGCACCTTCAACTGGTTTTGAATCTTGGTCTATTACTTGACCATGTATAAATACCACCCGACCTTTGGCTACTCCGTCTATACCATTTATAGAGGTTAAATCAAAGTCAAGGTCTTTCTGAGGTGTAATTGGGTAAAACGGACCTTCTGTTTCTGATGGAGTAACCGTATTAGCTAGACTGTTGGTTGAAGACAAGCCAAGGAAACTGCCAATTGTGGAAATCTTAATAAATTTACGCCGATTAAAAATATACATGATTTTTGCCTTAGATATAACGCTTAAATTCAGCTGCCATGCAGGCGGTCGGCTGGAATGATTTGTTAGGGATTTTTCTGTCCTCTTATTCTTCTTATTTTCAAAGTTTAGAGATAAAATCTTCTGCCAATATAAAGTACTCAGTTAAATGCTGCTGTGTTTTTTCTTTACGGTTGTTCTCAGAATTGAGATGAACATTTTCTACAACAGTAGCAATCTTTTCTGCTAATTTTCGCCTTTCATTCGTCAGGTTTTCAACAAAATAAGCAACACTTTTTTCAAGAGAATAAGTGATGATATGTATTTGATGTAATTCTGTTGCGTCAAGTTTTTTCTTACTCTTTATCTCAGATGTTTTGTCAATAAAAATTTTCGTGGCATCTTGCATAGAAGTAACATCTGCTGCTTTGAAATGCTGAATCGGTTTTTCTTTTGATGATACGCTACTCGCTAGGACAGGTGATGTAAGAGCGAGAGTAAAAAACAATAGTGCTAAATTTTTCATTTGTGATTTCCAACACCCAATTATAAGTAGAAAGGCACTGGGGTGAGTTGCAATGCCAAACAGAGATAATTATAAATGATAATCATTCGCATTGCAAGAGAAAAGCAAGATTATTTTCCTAACGCCTAAACTCCTGACGCGTTAGCGGTCGGCTGGAATGATTTGTTATATTTTTTATCTTGGTAAATCATTATTAACTAAACGATACTCATAGGATTATTTTTTCTTGCATCTGTTAATAATAATTGTATTTTCAAGTGCGTCGCCATAATTCTTTTAAATAATTGATTTAAAAATCAAGTGATTTCGACCCCCCTTGATTTGTGATTCCTTTGATTTGCTTTGATTGTTTCCAACAAAAAATCAGGGCAATAAATATTAAAGATGAACGCGGTTTATTTAATACTTATATGGTTTTAGAAAATTGGGTTTTGCTTGTTGCTAAATAAGCATCAAACACCATGCAGATATTACGGATTAAAAATTTACCTTTTTCCATCACTTGGATTGAATGATTGTCTAATTCAATTAAGCCGTCATTGTGCATTGCTGTTAATGATGCAAATGTATCCTTAAAATAATCTCTAAAGTTAATAGAAAAATTTTGTTCTATTTTGTCAAAATCAAACTGAAAATGACAAATCAAATCCATAATAACCGCATGTCTAATTTTGTCATCTTTGCTGATTATTTTCCCTTTAACGACTGGCAACTTACCAATATTAATCTTTTGGTAATAACTGTCTAAATCTTTTTCATTTTGTGAAAAGCTCTCACCTACTTGTGCAATAGAACTTAGCCCAAGCCCAACAATATCGCAATCAGCATGGGTGGAATAACCCTGAAAATTTCTATAAAGATGCCCCTCTTCTTGTGCAATGGCAAGTGGGTCTTGTGGTAAGGCAAAATGGTCCATGCCAATATAAACATAACCTTGTGCTAATAAAAAATCTATTGAATATTTAAAGATAGCCAACTTTTCATCAGCACTTGGTAATTCCGCAATATTGATACGCCTTTGTGGTTTGAATAACTCTGGAAGATGTGCATAGTTAAAGATAGAGATGCGATCTGGTCGTAATTCAGCCACTTGGTTGAGTGTTGTTTTAAATGTTTCAACTGATTGTTTCGGCAATCCATAAATTAAGTCAATACTGACCGATTCAAAGCCATTTTCTCTGGCGATACGAATAACGGACTGTGTTTGTTCAAAACTTTGAATACGATTAATCGCTTTTTGTACATCAGTATTAAAGTCTTGTATGCCAAGACTAATGCGATTAAATCTGGCCTTTATTAAGGCTTTAATGGTGTTTCCATCCACACCCCGTGGGTCGATTTCAATGGAATATTCTCCGTCATCAGCAAACCAAAAAGCACTTTGTAATTTTTCACTCAGCTTGATAATTTGCTCATTGGACAAAAAAGTGGGAGTTCCCCCACCAAAATGCATTTGCTCCACCTGGCGCGTTTTATCAAATAGCATGCTTTGCATGTCTATTTCTTTGAATAAGGCCTGCAGATAGGTTTGAGCTTTTGTTTTGTCTTTAGTAACAACTTTATTACATCCACAATAAAAACATACCGTATCACAAAATGGGATATGACAATACAATGAGATTGGTCCTTGCCTACTATTGCTTAGTGCAACTTGAGCTTCGTATTGTTGTTGTGTAAATTTTGAAAAATTATTTGCTGTGGGGTAAGACGTGTATCTTGGGCCAGATTGGTCGTATTTTTTAATTAAAGCCAGGTCAAATAAAAACATAAATAATTGGGGTCATAATTTTAAAGCCTAACAGCTTGAAATCAGTGGCATTTTACGACACCAGAGACGGCGGAAAGGGTCGGCTGGATTGATTTGTTAGATAAGCATGTTAGTTTTAATTCATTCTGTAATTAAACACTCGCAATTTTGGTTAATATTTAAAATTTATAGTTAAACAATATAATATCGTCTTTAAAAAACTCAGATACAAGTTTAATAGTCTCACTTTGATAATAATCTCTATAATTGCAACGCAAGCTGAAATTAGTTTTTTCAATCTTATCGATTAGGTCTTCTCTGTTAATAATTTTAAATATTTCACTCAAAGATTCCTCATATCTTTCGAAATGTCCAACATAATCCACTAATAGCTTGCCGTTAGTATCTGTAAGCATATCGGCTTGAGTGATTGTTGGTCCCCAGATTTGTTTATCCCGATATTTATCATTTGTTAAAATCTCTTTAACCCAGGAGTTAAAATCAACTTTCTCGGCTAATTCTCTAAAGATTTTCGGCTCCATAAGGACATCATTTTTTACAGAATTAAAGCACTCGCTTTCTTCATTTAATTTATTACTTTTAGATATTAATTCATTCTTGTATAAGTGTTTTTGTAGATGAAAGTACCAAGAAACAAGTCTATCCCAAGGGTTTCTGACTATGGCAAACTTAAAGTATTTTTCTGAGTTTTTAATTAATTTTAATCTATCTTTTGCGGATATATGGATTTTGCTCAAATTTAATAATGTTTCTATGGTTTCGCCTCCAGTTCTCGTAATATGTATAAAAATTAGTTTTTTTTGCTTTTTAAATAGGCGCGTCTTTATAAAAACCCATAAATACTCAAATAAATAATTCATTCCTCTTTTGCTAAATTTTAATCTTATGCGTATAGGAATCTTATTTATTAATTTTCTTAAATTTTTTTTCATAGTTTATTTTTTATCTAACGATAAAGCTCGGCGGCGCATGCTGTATTGCGTCCCGTTTGAATGCCTTGTTAGGTTTTTCTAGTAATTAACCAATATGTTATTCCAAGTGAAAATATAATTGCAGCAGTCCCATAAATGAATGGTGGAGTAATTTCATCAAAATCCATAATTATCACTTTACGCGCTATAGCCATGAGAGCTGTTGCGACTACCAACCTTACAGGGATTGCACTGGTACTCAAATAAAGGCGAATATTTATAAATATTTCTATCGCTATAAGAACTGCTAAAAATGCACCAAAGGTAGCTAGAATGTCATTTATCTGAAGCAGCATAAAAGGGGGCTGCGTTAGGCGTTGATAAAGAACATAGATTACATCACCAATTCCCCAAACAATAACAAGAACCATAAGGATTGCTAGAACCTTAACAGCAAGTCTTATAATTCTATGTAAGAATCGAATAGTTGAATCTTCATGTTCCAAGTGAATATCATGACCAGGTTCATGCTCAATTATTTTATCAGTGTCCATATTTGTCCTTTGATTGAAAAGCTATCATCAAAACTAAGGGGCAGCCTAACGGCTGTCCCACTTAAGTGCTTAGTTAGGATGTGCCTTATAGCATAAGCCTTGATACAAAGCACAAACTGGTTTTTGATTATATGCTTTTTGCTTGTTTGTTGTTGGTTTTTTGTTAAGCAATAGTTTGTTGCCACTCTGCTAATGCAATAACAAAAGATTCCTCAAACCACTCCTCAAACCTTTCTATAACTTGTTCTTCTTTTTCAAAATAGTTAAATACAAAAATATCTTGCTGTGCTGATTTGGTATTAATCGCACCAGGAATTTCATCCTCTGAAATATTTTTTTCAAATGTAAATCCAGAAACTACCATTACGCCATTATCACTATGTCCATGTCCGTGAATACTAAATACTATTTCAAATATATTATCTGTATTAATAATTAACCTTGACCAAGATTTATAATGCTTGGTATCAGCATAATAATCATGCTTTTTGGCTATTTTTATAATTTCATTACGGAAATAATAATTATGCTCATCATCTTTTGATGCTTGAGTTACTGTGGCCCCGTGTTTATAATTATTATTTTTTAAATCATCATTAAATTTTTGCGCATGCGCCTTTAGTTTTTTTGTTAAGATGTTTTGCAATTTGTTAGCAAAATCATATACTTTAATAATTTCCTCTTTTTGTTTGGAATACTTGGCTTGCAATAACTTTAATCCATTCTCGAAAATTTGCTCTGCAAAGTGTGATTTTTCTACTTGTTGTTGAGTATTTAATGCAGACAAAATACAATCTCTTTGTCGTTTAGCAAAAAGTTTTACTAAATCACTAATATCATCATTATCAGCTTTCCCCAAAGCATTAAGATATATTTCTCTATCAGATTCTCTGATAACTAATGGAAATAGTCCTGCTTTTAAAAAAACCAATGTTGCAATACTTCTAGCAATTCTGCCATTACCATCTTGAAATGGATGTATTTGTGTGAAGCGATGATGTAGCCAAGCAGATAATATTTCAGGTGCAATATTTGATTTATCATATTTGTTATACAATGCAATTAATTGTTCCATTTCATCGGTAACAAATTCTGGCGGACAATATAAGTGCATCTTACCATCACTTTTTTTAGGGTTATTTGGATGTTTTTTGTATTCTCCTTTAAGCAATGGAACTGTAATTATTTTTCCTTCTGGCGTTTGCGCTTCTACCGTATCTTGATGGGCAACAAATTGCTCGTGCATGGAGCGGATAAAATGCTCTGAAAAAGGTTTATTGTTCTTAACAAAATCAAACAAGCCTTCAATAGTTTGTTGCTGGTCTTGAATGATATTAGATATGTTATCCGCATCTTTTCTATTTATGCCACTTTTGTGACTAATTTGTGCAGCGTCTATACCATGTTCAATCAATGATTTTGTTATTCCTCTATCCCAAGTATAAAGTCTTTCAATAATGCCAGTTTCTATCGCCCACTCTCTTTGCATTTTTTTAAGAAATAAGCTATATTCATCAGAACCTTTTAATTGTTCTTTTTTGCTGCCCCATAATTCTGAAAGCGCCTTTAATTCAGAAGAAGCAAGATTATCTGTGTTAGTAATTTCTTTAATTTTTGTATATTGCATTGCTTACTCTTTAACGATTTAACATTAAAACTAAGGGGCAGCCGTTAGGCTGTCCCACTTAAGTGCTTAGTTAGGATGTGCCTTATAGCATAAGCCTTGATACAAAGCACAAACTGGTTTTTGATTATATGCTTTTTGCTTGTTTGT
>JYIN01000009.1 GCA_002007405.1 Gammaproteobacteria bacterium Gsub | reverse complement strand
GTCTGTGGCACCATCATCATCGGTAACGATAACTTGGAAGGTTAGGGTTGCAGTGGCTGTATTATTGGCATCAGCAGCGTTAAAGCTAACTTGGGCAGTGTTTGTTGCTGATAAGGTAACATTATTCGTGCCTTGGGTTTGGCTCCACTCATAACTTTGAATTGTGCCATCGGAGTCGGTGCTACCTGTGGCATCTAAGGTAACAGTTGCATCAGCGGCAACGCTTTGGTCATCTCCAGCGTTGGCAGTGGGGGGTTGGTTAGATGCAGGCGGGAGAATATTAACAGTTAGGGTAGCGGTGCCACCAGCATTGGTAGCAGTGATGGTGTAGGTTGTGGCAGTGCCAGTGCCGGGAGTGTAAAAACCATACAAAGCACCGCTACGGGTATTGAATGCAGGCAAGCCTTCATTTCTATTTAAAACTGGGCTGATACTCCAACTATCAATATAGCCGCCAGTATTATCTGGGGTTATTGGGGTTGATTGGGCAATCGCAACTAAGTTGCCTGATGTATCTGTTGCACTTGCTGGTAGCGCAATGCTGGGCGGGGTGATTATATCATTGGTAATATTATTGTTGATATACCAAGCAATTTTATTGTCAGTTCTTGAGGCTGATAGGACATCATTATCACCATCCCCGTCAAGGTCAATAGCAAAAACTGAGATAGCACTATTAGCACTAGTGGTAATGGCACTACTTGCTACAAATCCACCACTGCCATCATTTGCATACCAAGCAATTTTATTATCATTTTGTGAAGCTGAGAGAATGTCATTATCCCCATCACTATCAAGGTCAATGGCAAAAACTGAGCTGGCACCATTAGCATCAGTAGAAATCGTAGTACCAGCACTAAATCCACCACTGCCATTATTTTCATACCAAGCAATCTTATTATCACCAGCTGAGGCTGAGAGGACATCATTATCCCCATCATTATCTAGGTCAATGGCAAACACTGAGCTGGCGATATTAGCATTGGTGGTAATCGTAGTGCTAGTTAAGGTACCCAAACCATCGTTTTCATACCAAGCAATTTTATTATCACCAGCTGAGGCTGAGAGGATATCGTTGTCCCCATCTCCATCAAGATCAATAGCAAATACTGATTGAGCACCATCAGCATCGTTAGTAACAATAGCACCAAAACCGAAGTTGCCACCACCATTATTTTCATACCAGATAATCCTATCATCATTTCCCGAAGCTGAGAGGATGTCGTTATCACCATCCCCGTCAAGGTCAATAGCAAATACTGAGGCAGCTTCATCAGCATCTGTGGTAATCGTGGTGCCGGCGTTAAAGTTACCACTGCCGTCATTTTCATACCAAGCAATCTTATTATCACCAGCTGAGGCTGACAACACATCGTTATCACCGTCCCCATCAAGGTCAATGGCGAATACTGAGCGAGCATTATTGGCATTGGTGGTAATCGTCGTGGTAGCCACAAATTCAGGCTCAACACTAATACCAACTGTTGTAGTACCTGCGCCACTGGCATTAGTAGCAGTGATGGTATAGTCAAAGCTGCCAAGAGTATTTGGGGTGCCTGAGATTTCGCCACTTTCTATAGTGCCAGCATCGCCTGTCGTCGGGCTAAATGATAAACCAATATTGGTAATGTCTGGCTCAATCCTATAACTGGATATACCACCACTAAAAATGAGTGTTATAGGCTCAATAGGGTCATTTACAAACACTCTTTGTCTCATAGGGTTAGCAACAACATTGGGAGTCCCCACTCCAGTAGAAAAAACAACAACAACAACGGTATCGGTATCAGTAGCACCGTTGCTATCAGTAACTTCAACTTCGAAAACTAGAGTCTCACCCTCTGCGTTTGCTTCAAATGAGGTTTGGGCAGTTTGTGTGCTGCTTAGGGTCACAGTTGTTGTACCTGAGGTTTGCCTCCATTGATAACTGGTGATGACAACATCATCACTACTGCTTGAAGCATCAAGGGTAACGGTTGTATTTGCAGCAACACCGCGATCTTCACCTGCATTGGCAACTGGGGCAGTATTAGCAACAACATCAATACTTGCAGTGGTTGTGCCGATGCCTGTGTTATTACTGGCAGTGATGGTGTAGATAAGCATGCCAGTAGCAGTTGGAGCAGTGCCTGAGATGGCACCAGTTGCGGTGCTAAATGCCAAGCCGTTTGCAATCGCTGGGCTAATTGAATAATTACCTGCCGGCACTGCACCGCCAACAGAAAAGGTGATTGTTATTGGGATAATTGGGTTATCCACAACCACTGTTTGGGTTGTAGGTAGCGCTGTAATCACGGGCTTAGATATGGCGAGATTGCCGTTGTGTATGTTGGTTGTTGCGGTTTGAGTATTTGCATAATCTGCCTGCAAACTGACTGTGTGGCTTGTATTTGCTGGGTCAAATAGCACAGTGTCTAAGCCGTTAATATCACCATCTGCGTTAATATCCATAACCACTTGTCTTGCTGTGGTGTTGATTAGCTCAGCAAGTGCGGTTGGCGTTAGGTCGGAATCTAATTCTACTTCCATCAGCTCATAGGCGATTTCACTGACATGGCTGATGATAAAACTATTACCTGCGGCTTGGACTGTGCTGCCTTGCACAAAAGCGCTGATGGTGCCGTTGTTGGTAGTGGGTGTTGCATTTTTGATGCCATCATCATCGGCATCAAAATCAATACCACCAGTAACTTGATAAAGATAAAAAAGATCACTGTCTAATTCTTCTGCATGGGTTGGGAATCTGCCAATATTGGGTAATGAGTCTGTCGCCGTGCCGCTGGTGGTCTCGGTAAATAGGAGTGTGTAGGTGGCGCCTGCCTTTCGTTCGAAAATCTGCACCTGCGCCCCAGCAAGATTGCCGAGTTTGGCAAGACCCTCTACCCTAGGTGCCCCTCCATTTGACCCTGAGTTACAAGCAGCGAGTGTTAGAATGATTAGACTAGCTGAGAATATCTTGGATAGTTTTCCCATATTTTTCATGTTTTTTTACCATTAAAGCCCAAAATTTCCGATTATACACAGAAAAAAAAATGACAAAATGTTTTTTTTTATTTTTGGGAATTTAACTTAAGTTTAGTTAGACCCATTTAGATAATTCTACAACAGGCAAAGAGCAAGATTTGTTGCCAGTTTAGCGTCCTTAAAATCCACTTGAATCAGCACAACATAAACCTTAGAATTTGGTGTTATTTAGGCTTTAATACTGGGGAATTAAATTTTAATCCAGTCCAGCCATAGATAATAAAGTTGCGAATATTTTGATGATTATTATCATTGGGGGTGTTGAGTACAGTTTGATAATGTTGTCCAAAACAATGTAGCGTTTCTAACTGGGTGAGTTGATGGATGGCAGCAAAGCAAAAAATCTTGGCACTGTCTTGGTTTTCATCGCTACTGTTTTCTAAATCGCCATTGGTAAATGATGCTGGCGTATAGTCATAATCTCTACCAATGAGGGTAATCAAATCTTCAAATTGCATTTTTGCACCTGACCTAAGCGCTTCTAAATACTCTTCTTGTGTCATTTCCTGTCCTCTCTAATTGTGTTATATTGTCATCGGGTTAGGTTTATTGGTATTTATACCGTATTTTTTAATGGCTTGTGCAACCACTGTTGCTTTCATTTCACCTTCATCAACTAAAGCCTTTAGCGCACTTAAGGTAATATAATTGGCATCTACTTCAAAAAAATCTCGCAGTGCCTCACGGGAATCAGAACGACCAAATCCATCTGTGCCTAATACTTCGTAACGCTGGGGAATATATTTGCGTACTTGCTCAGCATAGTTACGCATATAATCAGTGCTGGCAATAACAGGACCTTTTGTATTTGCTAAACATTGGGTAATATAAGGCAGTTTTGGCGCTCTCGTTGTAAGCCGATTTTCTCTATCAAGTGCTTGCGCTTCACGAGTAATCTCATTAAAACTGGTAACCGACCAAACATTGGATTTTATACCCCAATCATCCGCCAATATCCTTGCTGCTTTTTCAACCTCTCGTAAAATAGTGCCACAGCCCATAAGCGTTACTTGTCTATCGCCCGAGCCTACTTCTTGGAGTAGATAAAGCCCTTTAATAATACCTTGTTCTGCGCCTTCTGGCATTTTCGGGTGGGTATATAACTCGTTCATAGTGGTGATATAGTAGAAAATATTTTCATGCTTTTCATACATGCGGTGCAACCCGCTACGAATAATCACTGCTAGTTCGTAAGCATAAGTTGGGTCATAAGAGACACAATTTGGAATGGTATTGGCAATGAGATGTGAATCCCCGTCTTGGTGCTGCAAACCTTCACCATTTAAGGTGGTTCGCCCTGCGGTGCCACCAATTAAAAAACCTCTGGCTTGCATATCGCCTGCTGCCCAAGCTAAGTCGCCAACCCGTTGGAAGCCAAATTTGGAATAATAAATATAGAAGGGAATCATCGCATGATTGTGTGTTGCATAAGAGGTTGCTGCTGCAATCCAATCAGAGATTGCACCAGCTTCATTGATGCCTTCTTGCAAAACTTGACCTTTTTTATCTTCCTTATACCACATAACTTTGTCAGAATCTTCAGGTTGATAAAGTTGCCCTGAAGCCGAATAAATTCCTAACTGTCGAAACAAGCCTTCCATCCCAAAAGTGCGGGCTTCATCTGGAATAATAGGCACAATTCTACTGCCAAGTTGTTTATCGCGAACCAGTAGGCTCATCACCCGATTAAGCGCCATAGTGGTTGATGATTCACGCTTACCGCTGGATTGTAACAGGGTATCAAATACACTGAGATCTGGGGTTTTTAATATTTCTAATTCAAATTTGCGTGCGGGTACAGAACCACCGAGTTTTTGGCGTTGTGTTTTTATGTAGCGCATTTCTTCGCTATCAGTAGCGGGCTTATAAAAATTGAGCGCTTGCACATCTTTGTCAGTTACTGGCACATCAAAACGCTTAGCAAAACGCTTGACTTGGTCAAGTGCTAGTTTTTTTTGTGAATGCGTGGTGTTTTGACCTTCACCTGCCTCACCCATACCGTAGCCTTTAACGGTTTTAGCCAGAATAACACTGGGTTTATTCGTGCATTCTTTGGCAGCATGGTAGGCCTGAAAAATTTTGTAAGGGTCGTGCCCACCACGGTTTAAGCGATAAATTTCATCGTCACTCATGTCCTCAACCATTGCTAATAATTCGGGATATTTAGCAAAAAAATGCTCACGAACATAAGCGCCGTCTTTGGCTTTATAGGCTTGATATTCACCATCAACTACCTCTTCCATACGCTTTCTAAGTAAGCCAGAATCATCTTTGGCAAGCAATTCGTCCCACTTGCCACCCCAAATAACCTTAATCACATTCCAACCAGCACCGCGAAACATACCTTCCAATTCTTGGATAATTTTGCCATTGCCACGCACCGGACCATCAAGACGCTGAAGATTGCAATTAATAACAAAAATCAGGTTATCTAATTTTTCACGCCCTGCGGTTGAGATTGCACCAAGTGATTCTGGCTCGTCCATTTCGCCGTCGCCTAAATATGCCCAAACCGTTCGTTTATCGGTTTGTTTGATTTCGCGATGATGTAAATACTTCATAAACCGTGCTTGATAAATTGCCATAATTGCCCCCAAGCCCATTGATACTGTTGGGAATTGCCAAAAATCTGGCATCAGCCATGGGTGTGGATATGAGCTCAAGCCTTTTTTACCTGCCTCTTGGCGAAAATTGAGCATTTGTGTCTCACTAATACGCCCTTCAACAAATGCCCGAGAATAAATGCCCGGTGAGATGTGTCCTTGAAAAAAAATCAAATCCGCACCTTGTTCGGCATCAGGTCCGCGATAGAAATGGTTAAACCCCACTTCATATAAAACCGCACTTGAAGCAAAAGAGGCGATATGCCCGCCTAAATCATAAGGTAGCTGATTGGCTTTAACCACCATTACCATAGCATTCCAGCGAATAATAGCAGTTATGCGCTCCTCAATATCAGTATTGATATCTGTGGGGGTCTCTCGGTCTTTGGAAATTGAATTAAGATAGGCGGTATTAACCCCTGTTGGCAAATCCATACCTTCGTTATGTGCCATATCCATCAGTTGATTGAGCAGAAATTTTGCCCGGTCTTTGCCCTCAAATTTGGCAACAGATTTAAAGGCTTCAAGCCATTCTTGCGTCTCTAAAGGGTCGTTGTCTTTGTCTACCATAAGTAGGTTTGATTGATAGAATGGGTTGATTATACCCAACACAAAACTAAAAACTCACGGTGTTTAAACCAGCGTCAAAAAACCTTGATTAAAATAGCCTAAAATAATCCAACAGGAATAAGCCAGCATCCTAAAAAAGTCTATGCGAAAAACTTCTATAAAAAGAAAAACATCAAAAAATAAACCAGCAGTGTTGGATTTTAAATTGAGTGATTTATTTAGCCCCAATTACCAAATAATCACTCTGGTTTTGATTTTTTTTCCGTGGCTGATCTATTGGCAGGTTTATAATTTTGAATTTGTTTGGGATGATTATGATTCTGGCACCATTGGGCATCTTAAACATCCTTTTGTTTTAGCGCCATCATGGGAGAGTTTTAAACAACTTTTTGTGCTGCCATTTTTTGGTATGTATATTCCTTTGAGTTATCTTTTTTGGGGGCTGCTAAAACTTCTGGCTGAGTTACTATCACTGCCTGTTGATAGTATTTTGCATCTTAGTAATGTTGTTGTGCATACGGTTAATGGGCTACTTGCTTTTGTTATTTTGAGGCAGTTTGTTGCTAATAAATGGGCAGTTTTGGTTGGCACCCTATTTTTCTTATTGCACCCAATTCAAGCTGAGGTGGTGGCATGGGTTAGCGAGTTTCGTTCTCTTTTAGCGACTTGTTTTACACTAACGGCTTTGTATCTCTATCTTAAGCAAAAAACAAAGTTATTCTACTTATCATTAGGATTATTTATTTTGGCAATTTTAGCCAAACCCTCAGCGTTGGCTTTAGTACCGTTTGTATTTTTTATTAACCATTTTCATTATGGTTTTAAATTAGCCAAAAATAGCAAAAAAACCCTACCATTTGTATTGATTGGATTAGTTTTTATTATTATTGCCCAGTTAATTCAATCCCAATATCACACTAACATTGCTCAATATGGGCTAGATTTTTGGCAACGCCCAGTTGCTTGGTTAGACAGCATGGTTTTTTATCTCTATAAAATTATTTTTCCCTACCATTTAGGCGCTTCTTACGCATTATCACCAAAGTTTATTAGCACTCAATGGTGGTTTTACCCCTTGGCGTTGTTGCCACTTGCTTTAGGCTGGCTGTTATGGCTAAAACGCAAAAAACAACCACTTTTAATATTTGCCAGCATGTTATTTATTGCTGGGTTTTTTACTACCTCGGGCTGGGTTCATTTTGGCTTTCAAAAATATTCTTTGGTGGCTGATAGATACATGTATTTTGCAATGATTGGGGTAGGGCTGCTGGTGGCTACCCTTTTTAATAAAACTGACAATAAATATTGGCAAGGTTTTATTGTTGGTGTTTTGGTAATATTTACTGCATTATCAGCCTTCCGACAAATTCCCATCTGGAAAAATCCACATGCACTATGGTCACACAGTGCAAAATACGAAATAACGAACAGCTATGCAAATGACAATTTTGCTGTAGATCTTAATAGGAGAGGCCTGAACTTGCTTAAACAAAAAAAATATCAACAGGCTCTAGCACACTTTAATGAGGCAATTAAGGCTAAGGTAAAAAGTAATAATTTGGGTTTAGTATTTATTCATAACAAAGCCCTATCTTTGCTTAAACAAAAAAAATACAATCAGGCTATAGAACATTTTGATAAGATTATTAAACTACATTCACAATATAAAGTTAGTTGGATAGATAAAACTTTTTACAATAAAGGGGTGGCATTGGTGAGGCTAAAAAAATATCAACAAGCCTTGATAGAGTTTAACAATACCATTCGCTACAATGTACAAAATAGCAATGTTCATGACATGAAAATAGATTCGCTGATGTTATTAAACCAATGCCAAAAAGCAAAGGAAGCGTCTAGGTTTGCTGAAAAAAATAAAATCAAACTACAACAAGCAGTGTTACAAAAATTAAAGAGTAGATGTGATAAATAGGCAAGGGTTTGATTTTATCAACAAAAAATAAATTAGGGTTTTAATCGGTTAGGACCCAAAAATTACATTTGTAGATTTGCAAAGACCTCATTTATGCTTTTTTATCAATGGTTTCTGATTTTAGACTGGGCAGGTATTTGACTAATAAAAGGGCGCAGATAAAACCAATAAAACCAAGCCCAATTTGCCAAAACTGAGTTTCTGGGGCAAAACTCATACCAATATAGCTGCCCGCAAACAACGCCAATATTGGAAAAATATAAAGCATAAAAGCGTGTGAGAATAATACCTTAGGCGCTATCTCTAAAGTTACAAAATCACCCACAGATACGCCCTTTTGCAAGGGTTTGTTAAAAACAGAATCGGGCTTAAAATAATTTGCCAATATTCCCATGCCGCACCCCTTGCTTGCCGCACAACTATGGCAGCCATGCGCACGATTAACCTTTAGGACCATGGTTTTGTTTTTAACTGCAATAACCTCAAACTTCTCTTGCATAATATCTAATTTTGATAAAATAGGCGACTTTTATTTTAACAAATAAAGCCGTGTCAAATAAAGCCGTGTCAATTTCACCGTTAATTTTTAAGGCTTATGATATTCGTGGCATTGCATCAAAAGAGCTAACTTCCGAGCATGTTAAACTAATCGGCTTGGCGATTGGCACTGAATCAATCGCTCAAGGTGAGCGCGGTATTGTGGTCGGACGAGACGGTCGTCTAAGTAGCCATGCTCTGTTGTTAGCACTCAAAGTGGGGCTAAAACAAAGTGGCTGCCATGTTGTTGATATTGGCATGGTGCCGACCCCGTTGGTTTATTATGCTACTCATAATAGTGCTGCAACTTCGGGAGTGATGATTACCGGATCCCACAATCCACCAGAATATAATGGCTTTAAGATTATGATTGCGGGTGAAACCCTCTCGGGTGAGCGTATTCAAGCACTGTATCAACGCATCAAAAATTGTGATTTTTCATCTGGTCACGGCAGTGCCACCGAAGTTAATGTTGAAAAAGATTATATTGATAGAATTAAAGCCGATGTTAAACTAGCCAAGCCATTCAACATTGTAGTTGATTGTGGCAATGGTGTGGCAGGTAATATTGCTCCAAAACTTTTTACTCAACTCGGTGTTAAGGTTGATAAATTATTTTGTTCAATCGATGGTAATTTTCCTAATCATCACCCAGACCCATCTAAACTCAGCAATCTCAAAACTATTATTCAAAGGATTAAAGCCACAGATGCAGATATGGGTTTTGCCTTTGATGGTGATGGCGATCGGCTGGGTTTGATTGACAATAAGGGCAATGTGATTTGGGCGGATAGGCAAATGATTTTGTACGCACGCGATATTCTTAAACGCAATGCTGGGGCTAAAATTGTGTTTGATGTTAAATGCTCATCCCTGTTACCAAAAGATATTATCAAACATGGTGGCAAACCCATTATGTCAAGGACTGGACACAGTTTTATCAAAGCCAAACTCAAACAAACAGGCGCAGCCCTCGGTGGTGAAATGAGCGGGCATATTTTTTTCAAGGAACGCTGGTATGGCTTTGATGATGCACTTTATACAGGCGCTCGGCTGTTAGAAATTCTATCTAAAACCAATAAAACCTGTGCCCAAGTATTCTCTGAATTACCCAACAGTATTAACACGCCAGAGATTAGCATTCATTTTGAACAACAAGGCATGCAGTTTGAGGCAATGGAAAAACTCACCCAAACCGCCCATTTCTCCAATGCTAAAATCACTACCATTGACGGTATAAGAGTTGATTATGATAATGGCTGGGGCTTGGTTCGCCCCTCTAACACCACCCCATGTCTGGTGCTTCGTTTTGAGGCAAACAGCCAGCAAATCTTAAATAAAATTCAGGCAAAATTTAAAACTTGGCTGGAAAATAACAATATTCATATCCAAGATTTTTAAAATCTCAATTCACAAAGCCTTCATTCACCCATTGTAAAGTGCTATGTCTGTTTTCTTTAGGAAGCCGATCTTGCTCTTAACCAAACATTGGTTAATTTTAAAAAATAGTATTTGAGACCTTTGCGTAATAATGCGGCGGTCCATTTTAAGGTAGAATAATCGTTCATTTTTTGTTTAACTTTTTTATGAAAATAGCATTAGGTGTTGAATATCTAGGCACAAACTTTCATGGTTGGCAATTACAAACCTCCAATGTTCGCACTGTTCAACAAGTGGTTGAGAATGCCTTATCAATTGTTGCAGACCACCGCGTTAGGGTTTTTTGTTCGGGTAGAACTGATGCAGGCGTGCATGCCATCTGCCAAGTGATTCATTTTGAAACAGGTGTTAAACGCGAAGATAAGGCATGGTTATTTGGGGGTAATGTCAATTTACCAACGGATGTAAATTTTAGGTGGGTTCGGCAGGTCGGGGACGATTTTCATGCGCGTTTTGATGCCGTTGCCAGACAATATCATTACAAAATTCACAATACCAAAACCCGTTCTTCCTTACTTGCTGCCTATTCGTTGTGGGAGCCTATAACATTGGATCTAGAGATGATGAAAAAAGGGGCTAAATGTTTAGTCGGTGCGCATGATTTCTCAGCATTTCGAGCACAGCCGTGTCAGGCAAAATCTCCCATAAAAACCATTGAATTTATCAAATTAAGCAAAACGGCTGATGAGATTTTATTAGACTTCAAAGCCAATGCATTTTTGCACCACATGGTGCGTAATATTGTAGGTACGCTACTCAAAGTCGGACGCGGCGAGGAAAGCCCCCAATGGGTAGCAAAAGTGCTCGCTGGCAAAAAGCGCAAACATGCTGGGATAACTGTACCAGCCCAGGGTTTGTATTTTGTTCAGGCTTTTTATAACAACTTATAATAAACCTATAACTCAATCACTAAGAAATTAGATGTTTTAGTGGGCTTTTAGCGGCAGCTTCGTAATCACCTAATTCTTTCCAAGCGTAGCGAAGAGCATCTGTGCGGCGTTCATAAAAACGATTTTCACCATATTTATCCATAAAACCTGAACGCAGTAGTACTTTTTCAATGCCTTCAGTGCGAGCAAATAAGATTTCAACTCCTACTGCTGAGGTTCTTTCTAATAGGCTGGATAAGGTTTCTTCACCTGAGGCATCAATTTGGTTGATGCCTGCCATATCAACAATAATATATTTTAGGCATTGGTGCTTTTCGGCAATTAGGTTGAGAATTTTATCCTCAAAATAGCCTGCATTGGCAAAATATAGCGAGCCTGAATATTTAACAATAGAAACCACCTCGCAACGGTCTAATTCATTATCAAGTGCATTGACCAACATAGTCGATCCGTCATGTGCCGACAACTCGGTGAATCTAGGCTTCATGGTGCGGTATAAAAACAATGCCAAAGACAAAATCACCCCGATAGTAATGCCATTTTCTAAATGGGGAGCGAATAATAAAGTCAGTACAAAGGCACTGACCGAGACAATGGCATCATGTTTTTCCACTTTCCACGCGTGTTTAATTGGGGCAAATTTAATTAAATTAATGACTGCCATGATAATGACCGCTGCCAATGTTGCTTGTGGCAGGTGAAATAACAATGGCGTTAGCCATAATAGAGAAGCACCAACAATAATGGCAGTTACGACTGAAGAAAAACCTGTCATTGCACCCGCCGAGATGTTAACCGCAGAGCGTGAAAATGAGCCAGATACCGCATAACCTTGAAAAAAACTAGATACAATATTAGCCAAACCCTGCCCAATTAACTCTTGGTCTGCACTCAGGCGTTGTTTGGTTTGTGCTGCCATGGCTTTGGCAATTGAGATGGCTTCCATAAACCCGATTAGACCAATGGTAATCGCGACTACAACCATTTGGCTCAACACTGAAAAATCAAAATTCGGCACTGTAATTGTAGGCAAACCTTGAGGAATAGTGCCAACAATATCGCCACCGAGACCACCATTTGTTACTGGTATGCCAAAATCTATGGCCCAAGAAACAATCGTTGTGCTTGCAACAGCTAACAAAACACCAGGTAATTTTGGGGCGAATTTTTTAACTCCAATCATAATAACAAACGCCAAAATCGCGATAAATAATGTTGTTGTGTGTGTATGTTGTGTTGCATTCACAATCACACCCCAAACTTGTTCATAAGTATGTTGTGCATCTGGATTGACGACGCCGAATATTTTGGATAATTGTGAGCTGCCAATAATAATGGCAGCTGCGTTGGTAAAACCAACCACGACTGGGTGTGATAAAAAATTAACCACCAATCCCAATTTTAATACTCCTAAACTGAATTGAAAAACACCCACCAAAAAAGCCAGCGAAGAGGCATACGCTATATAAGTTGATAAATCTGCCCCTGGAGGCATAATATTGGGGATTGCTGTTGCTGTTAATAGAGATACAACGGCTACTGGACCTGTGCCCAACTGTCTTGAAGAACCCATTAGGGCCGCAATCATTACCGGTAAAAATGAGGCATACAACCCGTATTGTGGAGGCAGACCTGCTAACTGCGCATACGCCATTGATTGTGGCACTAACACCAGTGCGACCGTTAAGCCAGCAATGGTATCTACCTTTAAAGTATGGGGGTTTTTGAGTTCATCAATCCAAGCCAAAAATGGCAAGAATTTTGCAATTTTGTCCATGATTTCCTAAAGTAAAAATAACCAACCTAGCGTCTGTGCTGATTACGATAGTAAAATCTTGAAGCAGATAACTTGTGGTTAAATTTGGAACTGTATAAGCCTTGTATTATATAACAATACTTTCATTTTAGGGGTTTTATTTTGTATAATTGCTCTGCTGCTGTTCGTGCGACCTCCACAAACACAAAGATTAATACATAAAATTGAAGGTATTGTTAGAGATTTTTCAACCAAAATTAACTACAATAAAGTAATGCTAAATTGACCCAATGTGCCAATGATTGACTGCATCGCCTCTTACAGGATTGCTGAGATTTGTAACATTTGCACAGAAAAATTTGCTGATATTAATTATCGGCATAAATGTTAAAGTCAAGCGTTTTTTACAAAATGGGTATTGATAAAACTTATTCGGTCTAAAAATCCTCATCCCAATCAACTTCTATTTGCTGGTTATCAATATCAACAGCAATTAAAAATTGTGCAATATACGGAATCAAATATTCTTTTTTTCCGCTCACAACCAATACCGTATTTGCACCCGTGGCAAATAAATTTGAGACCTTTCCAAGTGTGGTGTTTTTTTGATTAACCACAGTTAAACCAATTAAATCTTGCCAATAATAGCTGCCTTGTTGGAGTTTTGGCAGTTGTGATTTTTGAATATAAATATCAGTGCCAATCAAGCCTCTCGCCTGTTCGTGGTCGTTAATACCACTGATTTTGGCAACAATGGTTTTGGCTTGTTCGCGTCCTTGAATAATAGTGAGAGTTTGCCAATTATTTTTAGTTTTAATATGCCAAGGTTGATAACTGAGAACATTTTTTCGTGGCTGGGTGTGGGAGAAAATTTTTACCCAGCCCTGAGTGCCAAAAAGACCATTGATATTACCAATCAATAGCCTTTTATTATTAGTGTTAGGTGGCGTTGGATTATTCAGCGGGTTTGCTCTTTTTTGCTGATTTTTCAACGCTTTCTGTAGCAACTTCCACAGTAGCCTCCTCGGTAGCCTTTTTAGTGGTTTCTTCGGCAGTTTCTGTAGAGGGGGTCTTTTTGCTGGCTTCTTCGGTGGCAGTTTTGGTGGTTTCTGCAGCGACCTTTGTTTTGGCTTCGGCTTTTTCTTTTGCCTGTGCTTTGGCTTCGGCTTGTGCTTGCCTCATCGCCTCGTTTGCTAAGGCTTTTTCTTTCGCTAATGCTGCAGCTGCTTGTTTGGCTAATACTTTTTCACGAATTGAAGGGTCTTTAAATTCTTTGACAAGTTGTTTAACGCGGGTTGATATTTGTGCACCTTTTGAAGTCCAATATTGTAATTTATCTTCGGCAATGGAAAGCCTGATTTCTTGTCCGCGAGCAACAGGGTTGAAATACCCAAGCCGTTCAATATGACCGCTGTCTCTACGCTTTTTAGAGTCAGTTGCGACAATGGAATAAAAAGGCTTTTTCTTAGCTCCACCGCGGGCTAATCTAATTTTAACCATGGGTTTTTTGCTCCTATTTTATTGTTAATCAAGGTATAAAAAATACCAAGGCGAAAAATTATATCAGTTTCCCAATCTCTTGTGCTAACTTCTGTGCATTGCCAGTGTAATTCTCTGGAGTTAATTCGCTTAGTGCTTGTTTGGCACTGTCTGGGATGTCAAGACTTTTGATAAATTTTGCCAGTGTTTGAGCATCAATCGCCTGCCCACGAGTGAGTGCTTTGAGCCGCTCATAGGGGTTTTTAATACCATAACGGCGCATCACCGTTTGGATAGGCTCTGCCAGCACTTCCCAGGCATTATCTAAATCTTTTAATAATTTAGCCTTGTTGGTTTCTAACTTACCAATGCCTTTGCTAATTGAGGTGTAGGCAATGAAACCATGTGCACAACCCACACCAAGATTACGCAAAACGGTTGAATCTGATAAATCCCTTTGCCAACGAGAAATGCTGAGTTTGTCTGCTAAATGTGCGTTAAGTACGCTGGCAATACCCAAATTACCTTCAGCATTCTCAAAATCAATGGGGTTTATTTTGTGTGGCATAGTTGATGAACCGACTTCATCGGAGATGGTTTTTTGTTTAAAATAACCCAGCGAAACATAGCCCCAAATATCGCGACAAAAATCAATCAAAATGGTGTTAAAACGATTGATAGAATAAAGATATTCTGCTATATAATCATGCGGTTCAACCTGTGTGGTATAGGGGGCATAATGAATGCCCATGCTCTCAACAAAATTTTTTGCAATGGTTTGCCAATCTAAATCTGGATAAGCCGATATATGCGCATTAAAATTACCCACAGCACCATTAAATTTGCCCATAATTTTAACCTTTTGTAACTGCAGAATTTGGCGTTTTAAACGATAGGCAAAATTCGCCATTTCTTTTCCAAGTGTGGTTGGCGATGCGGCTTGACCATGTGTGCGTGAAAGCATAGGCACAGCTGCATTGTCTTTTGCTAAATTGCCGATAAGCGATAGAATTTCACCCATTTTTGTTAGTAAAATTTCACGCCCATCAATCAGCATTAATGCGTATGCTAAATTATTAATGTCTTCTGAGGTACAGGCAAAATGGATAAATTCACTTGCTGCATTCAATTCTGCGTTGGGTTTAATTTTGTCTTTTAGAAAATATTCCACTGCTTTAACATCGTGGTTGGTAGTGTGTTCAATGGTTTTTAGCGCTTGGGCATCAGCAAGGGAGAAATTATTTGCAATTTCAGCCAAAAATTGACTGGCTGTGGCGCTAAACTTTACCACCTCAGTAATATCAACATTGTCTGCGATGGCTTGCAACCACTTAACCTCAATCAGTACGCGGTATTTAATTAGCCCAAATTCACTAAAAATTGCATTTAAAGCACTGGTTTTGTCAAAATAGCGCCCGTCAATGGGAGAGATGGCGCTTAGGACATTGAGTTGCATAATGGGCATTTTCCAAATCAAATAAATGATAGAATTATACGCCTTATACAACCCAAGATAATAAATGCAGATGAAAACAGCCTATTTACAACATATTGACGAGCGCAGTAAGGATAATTTACCGCCTTTGGCACTAAATCCAGAGCAAACACACTCGGTTGTTGAAAATTTAATTAAAGGCAATGACACGAAATTTTACTTAGATTTATTAACCCACTGGGTCCCGCCTGGGGTGGATGAGGCGGCGTATGTCAAGGCCAGTTTTTTAAACAGCGTGGCAAAAGGCGAGCAAATTTGTGCTGGTATTTCTCAAAAACACGCCACTTTTTTACTAAGTACCATGATGGGCGGCTACAACATTACCCCTTTGATTGAATTGTTAGATATTGATGTAACTGCAAATGAGGCTTGTGCTGGGTTGTCCAAAATACTACTAATTTATGAGGCTTATCAAACTATTTTAGAAAAATCTGCAGATAATAATTTTGCTAAACAAGTGGTGGATAATTGGGCAAATGCCAGTTGGTTTGTGGCAAAAAATAAATTACCAGCACAAATTAGACTCACGGTTTTTCGTGTTGAAGGCGAAATTAATACAGACGATTTATCCCCCGCAACTCAGGCTTGGTCGCGTCCTGATATTCCCTTACATGCACAATCTATGTTAGCCCAAAAGATGGATAATCCCACAAAAATCATCGCCCAGCTTAAAGAAAAAGGCTTACCACTGGTCTTTGTAGGTGATATCGTCGGCACTGGCTCTTCGCGTAAATCCGCCATTAACTCAGTATTGTGGCATATAGGAGACAATATTGATTATGTTCCTAATAAACGCAGTGGTGGGGTGATATTGGGCAATAATATTGCCCCAATTTTCTTTAATACAGCACAAGATTCTGGCGTATTGCCGATTGAATGTGAGGTTGATAAAATCCATATGGGTGATGAGATTATCGTTCATCCCTATGCAGGAAAAATCACCGATAGCGATGGTCGTGTGATGACTACTTTTGAATTAAAACCCACCACTTTGCTAGATGAGGTGCGAGCAGGTGGGCGGATTCCCCTCATTATTGGTCGCGCGCTAACGGACAAAACTCGGCAAGATTTAAACTTGCCAATCAGCGATATATTTCTACGCCCCAAAGACACCGATAACAGCGAGGCTGGCTATACTTTGGCACAAAAAATTGTCGGCAGAGCGTGTGGCGTTGAAGGTGTGCGCCCCGGTATGTATTGCGAACCACGAATGACTACAGTTGGCTCCCAAGACACCACTGGGGCAATGACGCGCGATGAACTTAAAGAATTAGCTTGTTTAGGGTTTTCAGCCGATTTGGTGATGCAAAGTTTTTGCCACACAGCCGCCTACCCCAAACCCGTTGATTTAGAATTACAACATTCATTGCCTGATTTTATGCACGCTCGTGGTGGAGTGGTGTTAAAACCTGGGGACGGCATTATCCACTCATGGTTAAACCGGATGTTATTACCTGATACGGTTGGCACTGGCGGTGATTCTCATACCCGTTTCCCGATTGGTATTAGCTTTCCAGCAGGTTCTGGTTTGGTGGCGTTTGCGGCTTCAATTGGGGTTTTGCCACTGAATATGCCAGAGTCGGTTTTGGTGCGTTTTACTGGCACTATACAGCCGGGCATCACGCTACGAGACTTGGTTAATGCAATCCCTTATGTGGCAATTCAAAAAGGGTTATTGACGGTCGAAAAAGAACACAAAAAGAATGTTTTTTCGGGTCGTATTTTGGAAATAGATGGTCTAAGTGATTTAAAAATTGAACAAGCCTTTGAGCTTACTGATGCTTCAGCTGAGCGCTCTTCTAATGGTTGTACGATTAAACTCAACAAAGCACCGATTAAAGAATATTTAAACTCTAATATCGCTCTATTGTCTTCAATGATAGTTGCAGATTATGAAGATAAAAAAACCATCGCCAAACGCATTCAAGCCATGCGCAAATGGTTAGATACACCTGAATTACTTAAAGCAGATGCTCATTGCGAATATGCAGCCGAGATTGAGATTAACCTCAATGAGATTCGTGAGCCTATTTTGGCTTGTCCAAATGACCCAGATGATGTTAAATTACTCTCAGAGGTTGCCAATACTCAAATTGACGAAGTGTTTATTGGCTCATGTATGATGAATATTGGGCATTTTAGGGCCGCTGCCCAATTGCTCAAAAACGATACTCAAACCAAAACCGAACTGTGGATCGCTCCACCAACGCGTATGGACGAGGCGCAACTCAAAAAGGAAGGCACTTATGCGGTATTTAAAAATCTAACCCAACACACTGAAATACCGGGCTGTTCCCTGTGTATGGGTAATCAGGCACGGGTCAAAAATAATGCTACTGTGGTTTCCACTTCAACTCGCAATTTCCCTAACCGTTTAGGTGATGGCGCCAATGTGTATTTATCCTCTGCTGAAGTTGCAGCCGTTACTGCAAAACTCGGGCATATTCCAACAATAGACGAATATTTAGATGCTATGCAAGACATCAAGCCAATGGCAACTGAGATTTATCAATATCTAAATTTTGACCAACTTAGCGATTATCAAGAGGGATTAAAAAAAATAAATCTTGAAACCTTATAACAACCTTTGTGTAATTATAAGTGGTATTTTGTAATGGTATAGATTAGCGTGTTATTTTATGTTTTCTAAAGTTGTAATCAGGCTGGTGTAATCAAGTACAAAATCAGCACCTAACGATTTATCAATGCGTTTTGTAAGTTTTGTTAATACCTTGCCCGGACCTAATTCAATTAACTTTTCAACACCTAAAGCACGCATTGTTTGGATTGTGCCAGTCCATAACACGGGCTTATATAATTGGGCAACCAATTTAGTCTGCATGGCATTGATACTATCGGCTTTTTCGGCATCAACATTATGCAAAACAGCAACCTCACCCAGACGAAATTTAGCTGCGTTGATGTCTTTTGCAAACTCAACTGCCACATCATTTAGCAAAGAACAATGAGAGGCGATACTAACTGGCAATATCATTGCGCGCTTTGCCCCTACTGCTTTCATAGCCTTACAAGTTGCATCAACTGCGGTTTTATTGCCCGCAATCACAACCTGTCCTGGGGCATTAAAATTAGCCGCTTCCACAACTCCAATACCCGAATAATCAGCACAAACGCTGACCACAGTTTTATCATCCAAACCCAGAATTGCCGCCATAGCACCAACACCAGCAGGCATTGCCATACTCATTAATTCAGAGCGCCTACGCACTAATTTAACAGCCGTAGCAAAATCCAAAGCCCCAGCGGCGACAAGCGCGGTGTATTCACCCAAACTATGCCCTGCCATATAAATTGGCGATAAATTAGACTCGTTTTTCAATATTAGATAAGTTGCATAACCCGCCGCTAACATTGCTGGCTGGGTGTTTTGGGTTTGGTTGAGTCGTGTTTTATCTGTTTGGGTCATTTGCCACAAGTCAAACCCAAGAATGTCGCTGGCTTCGGCAAAGGTCTTTTTCACTACTGGAAAATGAGCCTCTAAATCTGCCAACATCCCTAAAGATTGCGAGCCTTGACCGGGAAAAATAAATGTATGTTTTATAATAATTCTCCTTTGTATTTAATGATTTTCAGAGACTTGGTTAATGGTATATTTTGGAATTTCAACGACCAAGTCGCTGTTGTTAATAATCGCTTGACAACTCAAGCGCGAATCGGGATCCAGTCCCCAAGCTTTGTCTAATAAATCATCTTCTGTTTCATCCGCTTCTTGTAAGTCATCAAAACCTTCACGAACATAGACATGGCAAGTGGTGCAAGCATTTGACATTTCACAAGCATGTTCAATTTCGATATTATTTTTTAACAACGCATTGCAAATACTAATCCCTTTTTCCATCTTAATAACTGCCCCTTCTGGACAAAGTTCTTCATGTGGCAGGACAATAATTTGTGGCATATTTTTTTCCTTAAAATTCGTTAATATTATGACCTTCTACGGTTTTTAAAACTGCTTTATTCATGCGTATTTCGGAAAAAGTTTTGCTGGCTTTTTCTAATTGGGTAATTGCAGTTTTAATTATTTTTTCATCTTCACAGGTGCTGACCTGAGCAAGCTCAGACCTCGCGCGGGTAATTATTTCAAGCATTGATTTATCTAATAAATTACCATCTTTTGCTAGGGCGGAATCAATGGCCTCAAGGGTTCTTTTTGCTTCAACTTGCGCCTCATGTAATTGGCGGGCTTTGATATCGGCTTTGGCAAATAAAACACTGTCTTGGAGCATTTTTTCCATCTGCATACTGGTTAGACCGTAGG
Source organism: Gammaproteobacteria bacterium Gsub (assembly GCA_002007405.1). GTDB lineage: Bacteria > Pseudomonadota > Gammaproteobacteria > PS1 > Pseudothioglobaceae > JAAOIF01. The sequence continues at coordinate 34,524 of JYIN01000009.1, read as the reverse complement.
TAGGTTTAATAGTAACATCTGCTTTAAGACCAGAGATTTCTTCGGTTGCACTGACCGATAATAAACCATCGGCATCAACTTGAAAAACCACGCGGATACGCGCCCTACCTGCAACCATCGGCACAATGCCCTTGAGTTCAAACCGTGCCAACGAGCGGCAATCAGCCACCAGTTCCCTTTCCCCTTGTAATATGTGGATACTCATAGCGGTTTGTCCATCTTTGAAGGTGGTAAATTCTTGGGCGCGGGTGACGGGAATCGTGGTGTTACGATGGATAATTTTTTCCACCAGACCACCCATGGTTTCCAAACCAAGTGATAAGGGCAAAACATCTAATAACAGCGTTTCATTTTCTGTCTTGTTGCCCACCAAAATATTAGCTTGAATGGCTGCACCTTTAGCGACCACTTCATCTGGATTGATACTACACAATACGGGTTTTTTAAACAAATTACCAACCATTTCCCGAATTAAAGGCATCCGTGTTGAGCCACCCACCATAATAACATCTTTGATTTGTTCTAATTCAATCTCAGCGTCTCTAATACAGCGTTTGGTCAATAATAAAGTACGCTTAATCAAAGCTTGTGACAGAGATTCAAACTTGTCTCTGGTAATTTGGTAAGAGGCATTAACACAATCAAACTCGGCAAATTTATGCTTACTTAAAGTTTCCTTTGCAGTGCGTGAGAATTGTCTGATTTTTTGCATTTGTGTTGGTGTTAGTGTTTCAATTTCTAAGGTTTGGATACAATCGTCAATAATGAGTTGATCAAAATCATCGCCACCTAGCGCACAGTCGCCCCCCGTTGCCAAAACTTTGAATACGCCTTTACTAAAATGCAAAATTGAAATATCAAAAGTACCGCCACCTAAATCATAAATGGCATGTATGCCTTCTTTACCAGATTCTAAACCATACGCTAGCGCTGCAGCGGTTGGCTCATTTAATAGTCTAAGTACATTAAGCCCTGCTAGGGTTGCTGCATCTTTGGTGGCTTGGCGCTGGGTATCGTTAAAATAGGCTGGCACCGTAATTACACTATCTACGACCTCGCTACCGAGTGATTTTTCAGCACGCATTTTTAAAGCCAATAAAATATCAGCAGATACCTCTACCGCTCTTAAATCACCCATTGCAGTGTGAAATAAAGCATTGTTGTCGCTCTTGACTAATTGATAAGGGCAGTTTTTAATAGCACTCATTTCTTCATAGCCCAACCCCATAAAGCGTTTAACTGAGACAATGGTATTGGTTGGGTCGGTTTCTATATATGTTTTAGCATCATAACCTACAGTGCGTTTGTAGTCCTTGTCATAATGCACAACAGAGGGCAGGGTAGCAATATTATTTTCATCTGTCAAAATAGTACTAACCCCATCCAGCATCGATGCTACTAGAGAGTTGGTTGTACCCAGATCAATGCCTATTGCCAGTTTATGCTGGCGTGGTAGTACTTGACCGGGTTCTGAGATTTGTAAGAGTGCCACGGTTGTTAAATGTTATCAAATATGACTTTTGTATGATTATTCCTAATTATGCAAAGGTTTCTATCTAAATTTGTTATAAATTTTATTTAAAACTGATTTTCTTTGAGCTGCTAGTCATTTTTCTTATCTGCTTAAAAGGCTGATTGATTTCGGCTAATTTAGCCAATGCTTAGCTTACTTGATTAAGGGGTTTTGTGCTATTTTAGCCATTTTGTTCCGTATTTTTGTTCATTTAACTCTAAGCCTTTTTCGTCAAATTTTTGCCTCATAACCATTCATCCATTAATTGTTTTGCTTGGGTGTTTAATTGTGTATAAAACTTCAATTCTCTAACTGAGAATTTGATTTTACCATAATTATTTTTTTTGAAAAAACTTTGGATTTGTTCAATATTTTGCTTAATCGCTACATCGGTATTTTTAATAAAATCATCTAACGCTGTCTCGTCTTTTTTTATTTTTATCGTCTCTAACGCCTCTCTAAGTTCAATTTGACCGATTAGAAAATCCATATTCATCTGCGTGTCTTTCTCGTCAAAGGCGTTAATGCCTTGCAATTCTAATAAATAAGTAGCACGCAATAATGGAGATTCTAAGGTATCAAAAGCGGTGTTAATTAACGCGGTGTTTTGCAGGGCAGTGGCTTTTTCGTTATTACTTTTGGTGGCAAATTTATCCGGATGGTATTTGTTAATTTGTGTTTGATAGGCTTTTTTTAGGGCGCTTAAATCTAGGGCGAAATCAGTCTCTAAAGAGAATAATTCAAAATAGTTTTGCATGGTGAAAAAGTGTTAAACGGTAAAAGATTCACCACAACCACATTCTGATTTAACATTTGGATTGTTAAATTCAAATCCTTCATTTAGCCCTTGTTTGACAAAATCAACTTGTGTTCCGTCTAAATAAATCAAGCTTTTGGCATCAACAATCAATTTAATTCCATGGTCTTCAAAAACCGTATCATCTGCATTTATATTATCAACAAATTCCATATTGTAACCCAGACCAGAGCAGCCCATAGTCTGCACCGACAAGCGAACACCTTCACCCGTACCACGATTTTTTAAAAAATCAGCAGCACGCTCAGCAGCAGAGTCTGTCAAAGTAATGGGCATCTTTATGCTTTGTTTTTAATATCACGAATAGCGGCTTTAATTGCATCTTCAGCCAACACTGAGCAATGGATTTTGACTGGTGGCAATGCCAATTCTTCGGCAATATCAACATTTTTAATCTCTGCCGCTTGATCTAAGGTTTTACCCTGCACCCATTCAGTTAATAATGAACTTGAGGCAATTGCTGATCCACAGCCATAAGTTTTAAACTTGGCGTCTTCAATCACACCTTCATCATTGACTTGAATTTGTAAACGCATCACATCACCACAAGCAGGTGCACCCACCATCCCTGTGCCAACATTTTTAGCGTCTTTATCCAAAACTCCCACATTGCGTGGATTTTCATAATGATCTAACACTTTTTCACCGTATGCCATGTTATTCTCCCAATAAACCTAATACTGTCATTCTAACCCTTTACAACCCAAATAACCCTTATATTTTATCAAGTTATTAGTGTGCAGCCCACTCAACTTTACTTAAATCAATGCCTTCTTTATACATATCCCACAGGGGCGATAATTTTCGTAATTTTTCTACTTTATTGCGCACCAGTGTAATTGCTTTGTCAATATCCGCCTCAGTTGTCCAACGACCAATGCTGAAACGAATTGATGAATGTGCCAACTCATCATTTAAGCCAAGTGCTCTGAGCACATATGAGGGCTCAAGACTCGCACTGGTACAAGCCGAACCCGAAGAAACTGCGATAGTATTAATTGCCATCATTAAAGACTCGCCTTCAACATAGTTAAAGCTGATATTAAGATTACCTGAGATGCGGTGGTCTAAATCACCATTGACTTGGATTTCTTCCATATCGGAAAAACCAGCCAATAAGCGTGTGCGTAGGCGCATAATTCTAGCATTTTCCTCAACCATTTCCGCTTGTGCAATGGCAAATGCACAACCCATACCAACGATTTGATGGGTGGCAAGTGTGCCTGAGCGCATACCGCGTTCATGACCACCGCCATGTATTTGTGCTTCTAACCGAACCCGCGGTTTACGCCGAACATACAAAGCGCCGATGCCTTTAGGACCATAGACTTTATGAGCAGAAAAACTCATTAAATCAACTGGCAGGACCGATAAATCAATGGCTATCTTACCCGCAGATTGTGCCGCATCAACATGAAAAAATACCTTGTGGGCGCGACAAATATTGCCAATTGCCTCAATATCCTGAATCACCCCAATTTCATTATTAACATGCATGATAGAAACCAAAATCGTCTCAGTAGTTATTGCATTTTCCAAAACCTTTAAATCTAACAAGCCGTTTGCCATGGGGTCTAAATATGTAACTTTAAACCCTTCTCGCTCTAACTGACGACAGGTGTCTAATACCGCTTTATGCTCAGTTTTTAAGGTGATAATGTGTTTGCCTTTTTTTTTATAAAAGTGGGCAATGCCTTTAATTGCTAAGTTATCCGATTCGGTAGCACCTGATGTCCAGACGATTTCTCTAGGGTCAGCGCCGATTAAGTCTGCCACTTGTTTTCTGGCTTTTTTAACTGCTATATCTGCTTGCCAGCCATAATAATGAGAATGAGAGGCGGGGTTGCCAAAATCACCCTCTAAAGTTAGGTATTGCATCATTTGTTTAACCACTCGTCCGTCTACTGGCGTGGTTGCTGAATAATCCATATAGGTTGGTGTCAACATAGTTATAGCCCTTTATTTGATTGGTGATTATCAATTACTTGTTGTAGATTTTTACTGCTTAAAAACAATCTAATTTGTTCACTAACATCGCACCAAAGCTGATGAGAAATGCACTGTTTGCCACCATGACAAGATCTCATACCTTTGCAACGCCGAAGGTCGATATTTTCATCAACTGCCTCAATAATTTGGGTAAGGTTAATATTTTTCGCTGGGCTGTCTAAAAAATATCCGCCGCCAGGACCGCGCACACTTTTTACCAGTGCAGCTTTTCTGAGTTTGGCAAACAGTTGTTCAAGATAGGACAAGGAAATATTTTGCCTTTGTGAAATAATATCTAATGTGATTGGTTTGCCAGTATTGTTAGCGGCTAAATCCAACATAGCCATAACTGCGTAGCGTCCCTTAGTTGTTAATTGCATAGTTGATTCTTGGTTTTTGTTTTCTTAATAAGTGCGTCATTATACCCTTAACCAAGTATTTTAGTCAAGTAAAGGCTTATTTACTTTTAATTTCTAAATCATCAACATCAATATCTGCTTGATTTTTAATATCCAGTTTTTTAGAAACAATATTGAGTTGTTCGTCCATATCGTGAATATGCGTCAAGATTGAGTTAATGGCCCGAACTGTAGGGTCGTCAACATCGTCACTAACGCCATAAGATTCAAAATGGCGTGCCGGTACTCTACCACTGCTAGCTCCTTTTAACAAATATGCAGGCACACCAACCACAGTTTTACCGCGCTCAATAGACTTAATCACAACAGAATTAGAACCCACCTTTACATCATCACCCAAGACAATAGGTCCCAAGATTTTTGCCCCCGCGCCAATCACCACATTATTGCCTAAAGTAGGGTGGCGTTTACCCTTTTTCCAAGTAGTCCCGCCCAAAGTTACCCCGTGATAGAGGGTGCAATCATCGCCAATTTTAGCGGTTTCGCCAATTACAACACCCATACCGTGGTCAATAAAAAAACGCCGTCCAATCACGGCGTTGGGATGAATTTCAACACCAGTTAGCCATCTCGCCAACATTGAAACAAACCTTGCCAACCATTTAAGTTTTAATAACCATAATTGATGAGACAGGCGGTAGAATAACATCGCTTGCACGCCAGAATAACAAGTTAATATCTCAAAGGTGTTTCTTGCTGCGGGGTCTCGGGCAAATACGCTGCGGATATCTTCAATAAATCTCATTGTCAAATTATATCAAAAATACACTTTTTTGTGGCAGGATAATGGATTCGTAGAGGGGCATTCCTCCCACCTTTGTTTTTGGTGCTGACAAAGCGTTAGGTCGGTGGTATTTACCCAAGTGAATAATGCGCCCTTTTAGGGTTATACCAAAATAAAATAATCACTTATTTCAATCAAAAGGTTTGTTTTTTAATGTCAAAAGTACTTAGTAGTGGCTTGCAGGGGGTTTATTTAAAAAAGCAGTATTTTATATTTTTCATTGGTTGATTTATTTATCTTAGTTTAAGGATTATTGAGGTCTTTTTTCTATTGCAGAATATCTAATATTGCTTTGTATTCAAGTACTGATTTTTGATAATTTGCCGCTACTTGTGCATGGTTTAGTTGGGCGTTTTGTTGGTTGTTTTGGGCGCTAATAACAAAACTTGCCTCGCCATTACCGTTTGCGTAACGCTGTCTTTCTTCATTGGTGCGTGCTTGGGCGATTTTAATTTGCTTTTTGCTGGATTGCAGAATTTGTGCTGTTAAGTTAATTCTTTCTTTGAATGTGGTGGCTTGGGTGTGTAGTTCAAGTAGCTGTTCTTGTTTTTTTTGTTGTAATTGATTTAACTGTGCTTGTGCTTTATTAACATCACTGTTGCTTTTGATACCACCAAGCGGATAAGACAAGCCCAAACCAATACGCCAAGTTTGGCTTTGATTTTCTAATGAATTAGCATAGCTGGTGTTTTCTCCTGCACTGGCAAGCTCTAAATTTAAGTCTAACTGTGCCTGAGTTTGGTTTTTAAAACTACTTAATTGGCGTTTTAGTGTTTTTTTATCCAAATCGGTTATTTTTAATACCCTAGAATGTTTTAAGAGTTGTTGTTTTAAAGGTGTGTTTTCCAGAGCGTAAGGTTGATATAGGTCAATTTTGGCAATTATTTGTTTAAAATCCAGTGCTAAAGTAATAGCAATTTCATGGCGTAGGAGGATTAAATCTTGTTGCGCCCGCAGTAACTGTTGTTGTGCACTTTGATAGGCATCTTCTTGCAATAAGACATCAACTTTATCTACCACCGAGGCGGCAAATTTGCGTTTGACAAGGTCCAATTCTTGGCTTGCCAAATTCAAGCGGTTTTTATTGATGCGTAGTTGTTCTTGTGCATATGCTAAATCAATAAAACGCTTGAGCTTTTCTAAAATAAAGCCCTCTTCTTGTTCTAAACGCCCAAAAGTGCTTTGCTCAATGGCAATTTGGGCAACATCGGTATTAAGCCTGTCGTTGATACCGCCACTATTACGCAGTAGCGGGTGAGTGTAGCCAAGTGAAAATACATTGCGTGCAGTGCTTTGAAGTGGTATTGTGGCACTTGGAGACTGTGCAGAAAAAACATTGCTTGCAGTGAGGTTTTTATCGGTCCAAGTATGTTTAAAAGTAATATCACTGCCTAGGTCGGCTATTTTTCTTGTTGCGGCAATATCGATTGAGGTGGTTTTTAAGTCGTCGTAGGCATTGTTTAAAATATCGCTGGCATCTTCGTTTTGATAATGTCCGTTTAAACTAACAATCCAATCTTCGTTTGCGGTGGTTGCGCGCTTTTCAATTTGCCTAATTTGTGTGGATAATTGTTGTTGATTGAAAAACGGATGGGTGTTTTTGAGTCGCTCAATAAACTTTTTTTGGGTTATTGCTTGGGCGTTAAATGCAAAAAATACAATAAAAAATAGGCTTAAAGTGCGTTTCATTTTGGTATGGCTTTTTTAATTTCGTTGATAATTGCATAGAGTTTTTTCCCTGTGGTGTCAATCACCACATCTGCAACTTCTTGATAAAAAGGTGCTCTAGTATTTAATAAGTCGAGAATGGTTTGAGCGCGGTTTTTTGATTTTTCTAATAAGGGGCGAGATTTTGAGCTGGCAGTTCGTTCTACTAACTGTGTTACGGTGGATGATAAATAAACTACAAAACTGTTATTTAATAAGGCTCGGTTTTCTGCCTTAACAATGATGCCACCGCCAGTAGCAATCACAGCATTGGGGATTTTGCATAAATCTTTTAATACTTTTGTCTCCCGCACTCTAAAGCCAGCCTCTCCTTCTATATCAAAAATATGGTCAATAGCAACACCAGTTTGGGAGACAATTTCAAAATCAGAATCAAAAAAATCCCATTTAAGCACGCAGGCAAGACGGCGACCAACTGAGGTTTTACCGCTGCCCATTGGACCGACTAAAACAATATTACTAGAGGGTTTATCCATAGCCAATCAAAATAAGGTTAAATCAATTTATAATTTGTACCACAATATGGACAGGCGGCACGACCTTTTAGATCAAACTTTAAAAATACTTTGGGGTGCATATTCCATTTTTGCGCCTCTTTAGGCGGGCAATGTGCTGGCAGTTCAGTTTTTTTTACGATATTAAAACTCACATGTTTTTGTTGAAAATCATCAATAGATAGACTCATTTGCATATCCCCTTAATAATCCAATTTTGGTATTGGGGCTTACGCCCATAAACACAGTCAAAATATAAGCTTTGTAATTGCTGGGTGATTGCCCCACGCGAGCCACTACCAATGGTGCGATTGTCCAATTCACGAATGGGGGTTACTTCTGCTGCGGTGCCAGTAAAAAATGCCTCATCGGCACAATAAACTTCATCGCGGGTAATGCGTTTTTCAATAATTTTGTAGTTCAAATCATGTGCTAGGGTGAAAATTGTATCACGGGTAATACCCCCCAAAGCCGAGGATAGGTCAGGAGTATAAATAACCCCATCACGAATGATAAAAATATTCTCACCACTGCCTTCCGCCACAAAGCCCTTCGTATCCAATAATAAAGCTTCATCGTAGCCATCAGTTAGGGCCTCTTGGAGTGCCATCATTGAGTTAATATAATGACCATTTGCTTTAGCTTTGGTCATGGCAATATTGGGATGATGACGAGTAAAACTGGAGGTGCGAATGCGAATCCCATTTTTGATATTGTCAGCACCAAGATAAGTGCCCCATTCCCAAGCGGCAACCATAACATGGACTTTAAGATTATTAGCGTGCAAACCCATACCTTCTGAGCCGTAAAAGCACATCGGGCGTAAATAAGCTGATTTGAGATTATTTTTAATGACAACCTGTCTTTGTATCTGATTTAGTGTGTCTTTATCAAAGGGTATTTTCATACCTAGGATATGGGCGGAATTAAACCAACGGTTGGTGTGTTCTTCTAATTTAAAAATAGCAGGGCCCTGTTTGGTTTCATAAGCACGCACCCCTTCAAATGCACCCATGCCATAATGTAGCGTATGGGTTAAGACATGAACTTTGGCATCGCGCCAAGCAACCCACTTGCCATCCATCCAAATGAGACCATCTTTGTCGTCAAATTTTGGCATATTTTATTCCTTATCTAATCCAAACGCATTGTGCAGCGAGCGCACTGCAAGCTCTAAATATTTTTCATCAATGACAACCGATATTTTAATCTCTGAGGTGGCAATCATTTGAATATTAATATTTTCTTTATCCAACGCTCCAAACATTTGGGTGGCAATCCCGGCATGTGAACGCATACCTATGCCTACCAAAGACACTTTGACCACTTTATCATCACTTTGCACTGCTATAGCGGATAATTTTTTACAAGTACTCTGAAGGATTGCCTGCGCCTTGTTAAAGTCATTACGATGCACAGTAAAGGCAAAATTAGTTAGCCCTTCGCGTGCTGATACGCTTTGCACAATCATATCTACCTCAATATTTGCTTCACTAATCGGGCTTAATATTTTATAAGCGATGCCGGGCTTATCTGGCACCCCGATTAAACTGAGTTTTGCCTCGTCTTTATTATGAGTAATTCCTGAAATAATGGCTTGTTCCATAATATTTTCCTCTCTGGTTATTAATGTGCCTATTGGTTTGTCAATCATTGATGATAAAACTCTTAAAGGCACTTGATATTTTGATGCAAATTCAACGGATCGAATTTGCAATACTTTTGAACCGAGTGATGCCATTTCCAACATTTCTTCATAACTCACTGACCTCATTTTTCGTGCTTTGGGTTCAATATTTGGGTCAGTGGTATAAACCCCATCTACATCAGTGTAAATCTGGCATTCATCAGCATTCAGCGCTGCTGCTAAAGCCACTGCTGTGGTGTCAGAGCCACCTCGTCCAAGTGTGGTAATATGTCCAAATTCATCTATACCTTGAAACCCTGCCACTACTACTACTTTGCCCTCGTCTAAACGGCTACGAATACGGTGACCATCAATTGATTTGATGCGCGCCTTGCCATGCTTGGAGTCGGTGATAATTTGCACCTGTGCACCAGTGTAGGATATCGCATCGCAACCCAATTGTTGTAGTGCCATAGACAATAAAGCAATCGTTACCTGTTCGCCTGTGGTTAAAAGCACATCCATCTCTCTTAAAGAGGGTACATCTTGAATTTCTTTGGCAAGTTTAATCATGCGACTGGTCTCACCACTCATAGCCGATACACTCACTACTAATTGAGCGCCGCCCTCTTTAAAGGTTTTAATTTTTTGTGCAACAGTTTGAATACGCGCAAGCGAACCTACTGAAGTGCCGCCGTACTTTTGCACAATCAATGCCATATTTCATCAATTAAATAAATAATGGCTGGCATTATACCTTTTATATTCTTAACTTTGAGCAGGCCTTGCTTTCTTTTTTTTGGAAAATAAAGCAAGCAATGCCCGCTAAACAGGCAAGATTCACTGCCAGTATGGCATCTTCAAATTTTTACTTAAACCCAACAAATGTCATCTATACGGGGGGAGGCATATAGGGCGTAGCGAAATGCGGCCTTTAAAGGCAAGTTTTTTATAGAATACAGTCTATGCACTTGCAATTATAAAAAATACCCTTTAGTAAAGTTTGTTGGAAGCAAATATTTATGATGTTTTTAATTTAGTATTAAAAAGTATGGGTTTAAATTTAACAAAATAATAAAAAACTTCATAGGTGAAAACTTCTAAAAGTTACTAAAAAACATTAAAGTCAATCCCCTGACCTTTAAGGTATGAATAAACCTAAAAATATTTAAAATATCCCAATTAAAGTTTTATAAGCCTTATTTTTTAATACGCTCAAAACAGGTAAAAATACCTTCTAAAAAAATCTATTTCAACCCCCACAACAAAAATTTGTATAATAAGATTTTTGCATAACGACGCAAAGGTCTCAAAATAAAACCCAGTTAACCAGCTTTAAAATTATGAAATACGCACTCCTATTTTTAAGTTTTCTCACCACTTTTACAAATGCAGACCTGAGTACCATCTCAGTAAATGCTCCACTACAGATGAAAACTCCAAGTGAGAAAGAAGCCTTTGCTACCGATTCTAAAGAGGGTTTGATACAGGGTAGTGAAGTGCTTGAATTGGTAAAAAAAAGCATTACCAATATTGATACTGAAGCGCTGGTGCATTTACTCAACAATCATCCAGATGCACTACTAATAGATGTGCGCTCGGCAGAAGAAATCGTCCAGTTAGGTAGCATTAGTCGTGGTCAAAATATTAATATCCCTAGAGGCTGGTTAGAATTTAGAATTAAAGATTATGCCAATCATAAAGAAACCCCAATTGTGCTTTACTGTGGCACAAATAAGCGCTCACCACTGGCTACAAAAACATTGGAAGACATGGGCTATACGAATGTTAAAAATTATGCTGATGGGTATTTTGCTTGGCGTGATGCGGGCAATCCTGTTAATATCAGCGATTATGAAACCGACACCATCTTATATAAAAAACCCATTAAAGTTGAGCGTGGCATCTACTCGGCAATTGGCGCAACACAGCCATCCACTTATCAAAACTCAAATCACAACAACAACCTCTCTTTTATTGTAACAACTGATGGGGTATTGGTGTTCAATGCAGGTGGCAGTTATTTACTTGCCAAAGCCTTAGATGATGAGATCAAAAAAATAACCTCTCAAAAAGTTAAATTCGTAGTGTTGGAAAATGCACAAGGACATGCCATCCTAGGTTCTAATTATTGGCAGCAACAGGGGGCAAAAATTATCGCCCATGTTGAAGCTTATAAAGAAATCAAACGCAATGGTGATGATATTTATGCGCGTGCACTGCGTACTCAAAAAGATAAAATGAGTGGCACGCAGGTCATTCTCCCCGATAAAACTTTTGAAGACAAAATGCAGCTCACTTTGGGCGATACTGAGATTGAATTATTACATTTAGGCGACTCTCACTCGCCTGATGACATCCAGCTTTGGCTGCCCAAACAAAAAATTCTCATCAGTGGTGATACCGCCTTTAACGAACGAATGTTGCCTGTATTTCCGCATACAGACATTGCTGCTTGGATTAAAACTTGGGATAAGGTTGTGGCACTAAACCCCCGTATTATTATCCCTGGTCATGGGGCGCCAACTGACCTCGCTACTGTAAGTAAATTTACCAAAGATTATTTAGTATATATGCACACTCAAGTTAAAAAAATATTAGATGCAGATGGCAATTTGTTTGATGCCTATAATATTGACCAATCCGCTTATCGTGACTGGGGTACTTATCAAGAATTGAGGCGTCAAAATGCTGAGCGTATTTTTAGGCAAATGGAATTTGAATAATGTGTGCTTCTACCGACCATTGAGCCTCCAATATAGATGCAAAAATCACAAACTAACACCTGTTTTTTCGGTTTTTTATTGGATTAAGGCAAGATAATTTTGATAGCGTTGAGGATGAATTTCTCCTGATTTTACCGCTGTTTTAATGCCACAATCAGGCTCTTTAATGTGCACACAATTTCTAAACCTACATTGCCCAGCAAAAGGTTTAAACTCTCTAAACCCACGCACAATTTGCGCATTCGTTAATGTATCTAATTGAAATTGCGCAACCCCTGGTGAGTCAATCAAGTTACCGCCTGAAGGAACATGATAAAGGGCAGTATTGGTGGTGGTGTGCTTGCCTAATTTAGTTTTGTTAGAAATCGCATTAACGCGAAGATTAAGTTGCGGAATCAGGGTGTTAATAAGAGAAGATTTTCCGACCCCAGATTGCCCTAAAAAAAGTTGGGTTTTAGTGTTGAGTTTGGTTTTTAATTGTTCAATATTAAGCCGTGTTTTGACACTCAAATATTGCACTGAATAACCCGCTGATTCATACCTAGAAAAATCCGCTTTGACTTTACTCCTATCGCGTGCCAATTCAATTTTATTGATAACAATACCAATTGGCAAACCCCAATTTTCCGCTATCACCAAATACCGATCAATCAATTCAAATTGATAGCGTGGCTCTATGGCAACGATTAACCAAAGTTGGTTAATATTAGTGGCGATGAGTTTGTATGCTTGGCTGAGTTGATTTGTACGCTCAAATAGAGCAACTATCACCCCCGTATCATGGTTAGTCGCCTGAAAAATAATTCGGTCGCCAGTAACTGATGGTCCGATATTACGCCTACTCGTGCAAAGGTATAAATTGCCTGATTTTGATTCTACTAATAAACGCCGTCCATAGCGGGTGATAACCAGCCCTATTTGTGATTTTGCGTTATTTAGCAACTTAAAATGATCAACTTTTCTATTGGATTTATCAGTGTGTTTAGTTTGAATTTTTTCAAATTGCCATGGTTGTTGCCGTATTAGCGTCAAAGTTTGTTATTATTTAAATTTATAATATTGGTTATTTAGATAATCCACCACAGATTTTTCTTCATCAGGGAACCATTCCAAGCCTAAAGTTGAAACACAGCGACTGACTTGCCCACCGAGTTTTGGCAGTGAGACTATTCTGCGATCTTCTCGGGTATAAAAATCAGCATTGTGTTGCACAACATGGCAAGCTACGCAAGATTGATTATGTAGATTTTTGCCCTCTTCAGAGGCAAAAGTGGCAGTGTTTAGTAAAATGCCTATTAGTAATGTTTTTTTCATGTTGTTTGCCCTTTTAAATGGTTGATACGAATTGTTGCGCCGGGATGTGAATCGTGAAAAGCGGAATACAGATAATCAGGTGTGAGTGTTGCTGCGTTATCACGGTAAAGTTTGACTAAAGATGAGATTAAATCATCAGTACTGGTATGCTTGGCAGCAAAGGCATCCGCTTCAAATTCGTGTTTGCGTGATAGATAGTTACCAATTGGGGTGATAAAAAAACTAAACACTGGCATTATCAAAACAAATAAAATTAAGGCTGTATGGTCAGACATACGACTAACACCTAGCCCGTGGAAAAACCAATCTTGATTGATTAAATAACCCAAAAGTGCCAAGCCAAATAGCGTCAGCCCAAATGAAGCCAGCATTTGTTTGCGAATATGTTTATGGTGAAAATGCCCCAATTCATGTGCAAGAATTGCCACCACTTCTTCATCTTTCATGCCTTTTAACAGTGTATCAAAAAAAACAATGCGTTTATTTTTGCCAATCCCAGTAAAATAAGCATTGCCATGTGCTGACCTTTTAGAGCCGTCCATCACAAACACGCCATCACTTTTAAACCCTGTGCGCTCCAGTAGAGTGTTAATTTTAGCACTAAGTTTGGGATTATCAAGCGGTTTAAATTTATTAAAAATCGGGGCAATATAAGTTGGATAAAGCCATAATATCAGTAGCGAAAACCCGCTCAGCACCAGCCAAACATAAACCCACCAATATACGCCCATTACCCCCATCAAATACAAAATAGCATAAATCAAAGGCAGACCAATAATTAGCATAAGTAACAACCCTTTAAACAAATCCATGATAAAGGTTTTAACCTTGGTTTTATTAAACCCAAATTTTTGTTCTAATATAAAAGTGCGGTAAATACTAAAAGGCAGGTCAATCAAACCACCCAGTATTACTAAACTCATAATAAACCCTGCTCCTATATGCAAACGATTATCAGTTTGTGCTTGCCAAACAGTATCAAGCAGGTTCATCCCGCCACCAAGTGTCCATGCCAAAAGTATCAATGTTGAAAAAATAATCTCAAAGTGACTAATCTCTAGTTTAGCTTGTGTGTATTGTGCAGCTTTTTGGTGCTCGGCTAGGTTGATCTTTGCACTAAATTCTTTTGGCACCACCTCAAACGATTGAACAACAGACTTATCTTGCCTAACATTTAACCATAAAAGAGTAACAACATAAGCCAGTGCTGCGATTAAAAATATTAAAGTAAATAAATTAAATTCCATAAACTTAAAAAATTATTACAATCAACGCAATTTGAGATTTTACACCAAAAAATAACCAAGCCTTATTTATGTATCTACCCATATTATCAATCTGCCAGTCAAACTCTTTTTTTTAAAGGAAGATGGTTGGATGTGGCGTATTTTACTATAATGACCTTTGTTAGTCGCTAAAATAAGGAAATCATGTATTACTGGACAAAATTAAGCATTGAATTTTTACTTAAAGACAAAAATCTGAGTAGAAGGGTTGATTTAATTTGTATTGACCCCGCGTTTGCGACTAATAGCAACTTTACGATTACAAATGGCAGGTCCTCCACTATTAGCAACTCAAAAAATGGTGATATTTTGGATTTAATTATTAAAAATTTATCCAATAAAAATAGTATTGTTATAGATTATTTTTGTGGTTCTGGAAGATACCTAAAATCCGCTCATTTGCTTAATAGACATTGGATAGGAATTGATAAATTAAAGTTAGCAATAAAAATAACAACTGAAAAAATAAAAAATATTAAAGAAAATCTTTTTGCTTTAAAAGCAGAATATGAACTGATAGACTCGGGCAATGGGAAAGTGACTAATGAAACACGCCAGCGTACCGTTAACACCACAACTGAATTTATTCGGAGCAGACGATGTTGTGGGTGAAAGCCTTTCATGTTATTAGCGTTATTACTTGGTTTGCTGCATTATTTTATTTGCCACGGCTGTTTGTTTATCATGCGTTAAGTAAGGATAAAATAAGCATTGAGCGTTTTAAAATCATGCAACGCAAACTCTATTTTGGAATTATGATGCCGAGTTTTGTGATTGCCAGTATTTTGGGGTTGTGGATGTTGCAAGATTACGCATGGCAGGCATTTTCTGGGCAATATTGGTTGCTTATTAAGTTGGTATTGGTGGTAGTGTTAATCATTTATCATTTTTATTGTGGATATTTGGTTGGGGTGTTTAGGGCGGATAAAAATACCCATTCTCATCTTTTCTACCGTTGGTTCAATGAGTTTCCAGTGTTGATATTAGTGGCTGTTGTTATTTTAGCAGTAGTCAAGCCTTTTTAAGCCGTAATGCTTGAAAAAAATAAACCAACAACCCATCTACATCATACAACTTTTAACTATTTCTTTTATCAATATGGAAGCCATACAAAATCTATCCAAATATCTTAATACTCAAGTCTTAGGACAAGAAAAACTCGTTAATACCATGTTAATTTCACTTTTGTGTGATGGACATCTTTTGGTTGAGGGACCACCGGGGGTGGCAAAAACCAGAGCCCTTAAAGCCTTGAGTGATAGCATTGAAGCCACCCTCGGACGGGTGCAATTTACCCCCGATCTATTACCCTCAGACCTCACTGGTGCACAAATTTACAAGGCACAAAATTCAGAGTTTGAGTTTATTAAAGGACCTCTTTTTAATACTTTTATTTTGGCTGATGAGATCAATCGCTCACCTGCCAAAGTACAATCAGCACTGCTTGAGGCGATGGCAGAAAAACAAATCACAGTCTCTGGGCAAACCCATCAGTTGGATGATTTATTTTTGGTTATGGCAACTCAAAACCCGATTGAGCAAGAGGGCACTTACGAGCTCTCAGAGGCACAATTGGATAGATTCCTGCTTCATACTGAGGTGGATTATCCAAGTGTTGAGTCAGAGGCTAAAATTCTGCAATTATTACGCTCAGAAGCGCATCATCACACCCCTATCACCGAAAAACTCAAACCTCAGGATTTATTCAATGCCAGAGATGAAGTGGCAGATGTACATATGGACAGCCAGGTAGAATTGTATTTGCTTAATATTGTTCAAGCAACAAGGTTTGGCGAAAAATATAGCGATAAACTAAAAGGCGTATTTGAATACGGTGCCTCAACCCGAGCTAGCATTGCCTTTGATAAAACCAGCAAAGCTTATGCTTATTTACAAAATCGCGACTTTGTAACCCCCGATGATGTGCGTGCTATGGCGTTTGATGTGTTGCGTCATCGCATTATTCTAACCTTTGATGCACAGACCCGCGGGATTGGTAAAAATGATGCCATTGCAACACTCTTGTCCTGTGTTGGTGCAGTATGAGTATAACCAAGGGCGTTGATTTAGGCCATAGTGAGTTGATTGATGTTGGAAAATTGATTATCCCAGCCATTAACAACAAATATGCTAATAACACCTACAGCGGTATAAGACGGGCAAAAATATTAGGGCAGGGGATGGATTTTGACCAAATTCGCCAATACCAATTTGGTGATGATATTCGCTCAATTGATTGGAAAAGTAGCGCTAGATTGCAAAAAACCTATATTAAAACTTACCGAGAAGAGCGCCAAAGACCAGTTTTTTTACTCATTGATTTGAGTGCGAGTATGCTATTTGCCAGTAAAAAAAGATTCAAATCTGTCATTGCCGCTAAAATCGGAGTGTTGTTTGGTTTTTTGGCACTTAAATTTGATGATAAGATTGGCTTAGTGATTTATAGTCAAAACCAGCATTTTGAAATCAAACCTAAAACCCCAAAATCAGCCATCAAACTGCTTATTGGAAAATTGGTTGAAATTCACCAAAAAGCGTTAGCAGACATAAGCCGAGTTCAAAACACCAGCCCCAATACCCTAAATTTTGCACTATCACGGCTAAATCGTGCTAATTCACATGGTTCTTTGGTAGTCATTATCAGTGATTTTTTTAATTTTGATACAGTCTCTAAAACCCTAGTTCAAAAACTATCTAAACATAATAAAGTGCAGCTAAATTTTATTTATGACCCATTAGAAAAAACCCCGCCAAAAACTGATTTTTATCTTGTTAATAATGACGGACAACGGCAAAAAATGAATCTTCAAAATAGACACAATCGCAAAATTTATAACAATTTTTTTGTCGATAAGTTAGATTTTTTAACTCAATTTAGTAAAAATAATAAAATTGAACTGACCCCAATTTCAACAACAATAGATTTAAAAGATCTCAGCATTAATTTTTAGCCCCCATGCCTCCTATTCCTTTAGAATTAAGAGATATCCACACTGCAGATAATATCAGCTGGCAACTAGCTTGGGGTTGGTGGGTGTTGATGATGATTGTTATTATTGGATTGGCATTTTTGGTTTTTTATTTTATTAAGCGCTATCAAAAAAACAAACTCAAAACCACAATCAAAAAACAACTAAAAAGTGCCGTAAACAAGAAAAACCCCCCCATTGAATGTTTGTTAATTTTAAGGTCCTATGCAACGCTTTGTTATCCTAATGAGGGTATAGCGGCTTTTAATGAGCAACAATGGCGAGATTTTTTAATCCAAGAACACCCGCCCAATGATGCTTTGCGGTTATTATTTTCCCAAACCATGTATCAAAAAACGCCCGATTTTGAAATCCAACAATTATTAAATTATTGCCAAAAATGGGTGGATCATGTTTGAGTTTGAGTGGTTATTTATGTTGTTTTTGTTACCACTACCCGCGCTGTTTTATTTATTAAAAAATACAGACAAAACTTACGGTCTTGCAATCCGATTGCCGTTTTTTACCTATTTAAAACAAAACCCGAATTTTTCACAAAAAACTGCTAGATTCGGCTCCCAGCAAATATTATTTTGGCTAGCTTGGGTGTTTTTACTGCTCAGTGTTGCCAAGCCGATTTGGATTGACGAAATTGTTAAATTACCGATTAAAGGTAGAGATATTATGCTTAGTATTGATTTATCTGGATCAATGGCAAAGACCGATTTTAGGATTAATGGCAAGCGCACAAACCGATTGGCAGTAGTAAAAAAAGCCGCATTGGGCTTTGTTGATAGGCGTAAAAATGATCGCATTGGTTTGGTGGTTTTTGGCACAAAAGCATTTTTATATTCGCCTTTGACTTTTGATAAAAATATTATTAAACAATATCTACACCACGCTCAAATTAATATGGCAGGCAGAAATACTGCTATTGGTGATAGTATCATTGTTGCTATTGAACATTTTCAAAATAACCAGCAAGAAGACAAACCCAGAGCTTTAATTTTATTAACCGATGGAGAAGACAGCCAACTTGAAGGCAGTGTGAGTGTTGAAAAAGCGACCCAAGTTGCCAAAGGGCAAAATATCAAAATCTATACCATCGGGCTTGACCCAGGGCGAGGCGTGGGAATTGATGAAAATACACTCAAATATATCGCTAAACAAACAGGCGGACTGTATTTTCGGGCACAAAATACCAAACGACTGTCCAAAATTTATACAGAGATTGATACTTTAGAAAAAGATTCACAGGAAAAACTCAGCTATCAAGTGCATAAAGATTTATTTTTCTATCCACTATCAATGTTTTTGTTTTTGTTAATATTACTTATGTTAGGGCGTAGATTATGATTGAAAATATTGATTTTATCCGTCCATTTTGGCTGCTTTCGGTTTTTCCAATGGGGTTTATTTGGTGGTTTTTCATTTATAAAAATAGGGCACGCAGTAATTGGGAGGCAGTGGTTGATAAACATTTGCTTTTAAGGCTTAGTGAGCAGCAATTTGGCAATAAGCCTCGTGGCAATCTTTTATTGACCCTTCTTCTTTTGAGTATTTTTGCTTTAAGTGGCCCTAGTTTTTTTAAAAAAAATATACCTATTTATCAACAGCAAAAAATCATTTTAATTATGCTGGATGCTTCACCCTCTATGAACGCCACGGATGTTACACCATCAAGACTCGATCGTGCTATTTTGCTGGTTAAACAACTTTTAGAACAAAATCAAGCACAGACTATGTTGATGGTTTTTGCAGCCGAGCCTTATTTGATTTCCCCACCGAGTGCTGACGATAAACCGATACTCAATCTTTTAGAGGGTTTTTCTACAAATATTTTGCCCGCTCCAGGATCTAGGCTTGATTTGGCATTGGAATATGCAAACGATTTACTCAAGGAGCAAGAAAATGGTAATATTTTGCTATTAACTGATGCACAAAATATTTCTGCAAATACTTTCAAAATAGCAGAAAAGATGCCAGCAGAAGTTTCAATAATTACGATTGCCAACAAGCCAAATGTTGAGTTTAAACACAACGGAAAAACCCAAACCACACAAACCAATAAACACCTATTGAAATTATTAGCGCAGAAAACTGGCGGGCTTTATCAACAATTAAATGTAAATAATATTAAAAATTTTCTTGATTTTAATAAATTTAGCGATTTGAATAATAAATCCAAAAAGCAAGGTCAAAAAATCAGTGTTACCATTGATAATGGCATCTATTTTGTTTTGGCAGTGTTGCCACTATTTTTATTACTTTTTAGGCGCGGTACAAAGTGAGATTACTGATTTTACTATTATTATTTAATACTGCTTGGGCTAAGAATTTAGGTGTATTTGATACCATTTGGCAAACCCAAGACCAAGTTGCAAAACAGCACTATGATAAAAAAAACTACTCACAATCAGCCGAATTATTTGAAAACAAAACTTGGCAGGCAAATGCTTTGTACCGAGCAGGTAAATTTGCTGAGGCGGCTGAGATATTTAAAAATTTAGCCCAACCTTATAATCAAGCCAACGCCTTGGCAAAACAAGAAAAATATCATGAGGCGATTAAAGCATATCAAAAAGTAGCCAAAGGCGAACAAAATTATAACGATGCCCAATACAACTTAAACATTGTAAAAAAAATCATTGAGCAACAAAAACAACAAAAACAACAAAGTAAAGACCAAAAAGACGATAAAGACGGCAAAAAAGATAAAGAGGAAAAAGAAAACAAAGAGGGCAAAGAAGACAAAAAATCTAGTGATAAAAAAAACAAGGACAAAAACAAAGAAAGTAAAGAAAACAAAGAAAATAAAGATGAGGAAAACAAAGAAAATAAAGAAGGCAAAAAAGATAAAGAAAATAAAGAAGGCAAAAAAGATAAAGAAAATAAAGAAAGTAAAAAAGATAAAGAAGACGAAGACAAAGATAAAAAAGACAAAGAAAAACAAAAAACCATACAGCGTCAAATAGACAAACAACACTTAGAGCAAATTTTTAAAAAAGTAAAAACTCAGCCGGTTAATTTTTTAAGGAAAAAATTTGAAGTTGAAAGACAATCACGCAAGGAAAAAAACAGCAAATTAATTAATAATCAAAAGCAAACATCATGGTAAAAATTGTAACAATAATAGCTCTATTTTTTATTAACAACGCCACTGTAGCGGCAGTTAGCATTGATGTTAAAGTTGATAAAACCCAAATCAGCAATCTTGATAATCTAAATTTATTTATTAGCAATATTCCTTTTAATAAACATTTGAATACCAATGCCTTAAATCAAGATTTTAAGATTGTTGGGCGTTCAAAAAGTACCTCTTTTAGTTCAATTAATGGCAAAAATACTAAAACTTCCAGATTGCAATTAACCCTCCAGCCAAAACGCATAGGTACATTAACAATTCCTGTGTTTAAGTTAGGTAAGGCAACTTCTAAACCCATCAAAATTCAAGTTAGTCGTGCAAATGAGACTGATTTTGAAAAAAATATTATTTTTATCAAAACTAAAGTTAGCCACCCTAAACCAAGAGTGCAAGAGCAGCTAATTTATACAGTAAGTTTATATGTGCGTTCTAACATCCGGGATGCAAATTTGGATTTTAGACCAAGGATTGATGCCAATGTTAAAAAACTAAAAGAATCCAAAATTTTAAGAAGCGATTTTAAAGGGCAGAAATTATGGAAAAAAGACTTTAATTTCGCCATTTATCCGCAAAAAACTGGCAATTTAGAGATTCCAAGCATCAAACAACAAGTCCGAGTTAATAATACCAATGTTTTGCTGTTTTCCAATCCAATAAAATTAACCGTGTTGCCCACTGACAAAACCTACCCTGTAGGGGAATATTGGTTGCCTGCAAAAAATCTTGAGTTGAGCGCTAAACCCTTTAAAAAAGGGCAAAAATTTTTCGTTGGCGAGCCGATTGTGCGTCAAATTATAATTAAAGTCAATGGGCAAAGTGCAACTCAAGTGCCCGATATAATGCTCACAAAAACGAAGGCATTTGAGCAATATCCAGACAATCGTTCAAGCAAGGAAAAACTCTCAGAAAACAATGTGATTAGCACGGTAGAACAAAATATTTTGTTGATTGCCAATCAGTCTGGTGAGCAAACTCTACCAGCAATTAATCTTCCGTGGTTTGATACCCATGAAAATAAAACCAAAGTAGCGCGGATTCCAGAAATTAAAATTATGGTTGGTGCACCACTTAACACCCCAAAAACATTAATTTTACCGATACTTAAAGACGAACCACAAACCAAGCCTAAACCCGTAGTTAGCAAAATTAACTGGAAGTTAATTGCCATTATCAGTCTTATTTTATGGGTATTGACTTTGTTGATTTTTTATCTACATTATCGCTCAAAACCTAAAAAACAGCCCAAAAATACAAAAACCCCCAATATTAACGAACTAAAAATGATTAAAAAATATGCTAAAGAAAATAATCCAGCGCAGACAAAAGCTGCACTTGATAGATGGGTTTTTGCTGAATATGGTTTGTTAGATGTAGGGGCTTTTGCCAACCAATTAGGCGCTGATTTTGACAATGAGGTGTTTATTTTGCAACAAAATCTATATCGATCAAAAGGGCAATGGGACGGGAGAAAATTCTACCAAATATTTGAATCTGCCTTAAAAAATAAAACCATCAGCAAGGATAAATCAAACTTACCTACGCTGTATCCCGATAATTTTTAGCCAATTATCCACTAAAGCCTAATAAACTAATAAATGAGACCGAGTCTGATTTTTTTCGGATACAAAACTGGCAATAAAAGCCACAATTAAACCTTACGATGAGGCAACGAGAATGGTTTGGGTTTTTCTATTGGTTAAATTTGTGAGTTAAATACAAGGTGGATTTAGAAAATAGCCCGCCAAAGACTCTACCAAAATTATCAAAGCCTATACATGCCAAATTGACAGTTGCGTGACATGCTAAATTATCTTGTAGTTTAATAGACACTTCACTTTTAATAAAATAACATAGCCGGGTATTTTTTGCCCTTGTTGTTGATATTTACCGCAAGACCATAAATTTACCAACATTATCAGCGACCTAAAATATCAAAATCTAAATCAATCTTATAATCAGACTTTGGAAAAGGGTTTAATGTTTTCAGGCTCAAATGTTTGAATTGATAGCGAATTTAGCAAACTTGCATACAAATTGCAAGGGGGGGAATTTTTTATTTTCATATTTTGAGCTGCATATAGGTTTTAATTCAAAGTTAATATTCAGTGCCAATTTTATTTTTTGCTAAATAAACCCGTTGAGAGATAACGGTCGCCTCGGTCGCAACTGATGGTAACGATGGTGGCGTGAGTAACTTTTTGGGATAACTCAATCGTAGCAGATACCGCACCACCGGTGGATGTACCAGAGAAAATTCCCTCTTTGCGGGCTAAATCTCGGGTGGTTTGCTCAGCGGCGTTTTGGGAGATGTCTATTATTGCATCAACTTTTTTGGGATCAAAAATCTTTGGCAAATATTGTGGTCCCCAGCGGCGAATCCCTGCAATTTGCGCCCCTTCTTCGGGCTGCACCCCAATGATTTGAACCTCTGGATTTTTATGCTTTAGCGTGGTTGATACCCCCATGATTGTGCCTGTGGTACCCATAGCAGAGACAAAATGGGTGATTTCTCCATTGGTGTCTTGCCAAATTTCTTCTGCTGTTGTATTGAGATGAGCGCCCAGATTATCAAGGTTAGCAAATTGGTTAAGTTGCTTACCCTTTTGGTTTTTCTCCATTTTCTCAGCTAAGTCTCGCGCTCCTTCCATTCCCATATCTTCACTGACTAAAATCAACTCTGCACCATAGGCCGCCATCGCATCGCGGCGTTCTTGAGAGAGATTATCAGGCATAATCAAAACCATTCTATAACCCTTGATTGCTGCCATCATAGCCAAAGCAATCCCAGTATTGCCACTGGTTGCCTCAATCAAAGTATCTCCCATTTTAATTTCCCCGCGCTTCTCGGCTTGGGTAATCATATTCAAGGCTGCCCGGTCTTTCACCGAGCCAGCAGGATTATTGCCTTCAAGTTTGAGTAAAATGGTATTTGTTGGGTTAGGATTAAGCCGTTGCAATTTAACTAGAGGGGTATTCCCAATGGTTTTTTCTATGGTTGGGTAGGGTTTCATCGCTGTCTTTCTAAAAATTGTATTTTTCTAAAAATCCAACCTCTGTCTAAATCATCCATTTTATTTAAGGTAGCAAATATTTGCTGGGCATTTTCGCCCAGGTCAATGTTAAGTAAATCTAGCTCTCTTTTTTCTACAAATAAACAATAATCACCAGCACATAGCCGTGCTTCCATTAATGGGGTATTGGTATTTTTCCCAGCAGAAAAAATGATGCCTCGTGGTGCTAATTCAAGGGAATACTCACGCTTGGCATTATCAGATTTATTCGCAAAAGCATACCCGAGAAACACGCTAAATCCAAGTAATAGCGCGATTCTACATATTGTTAAGAATGGCATCGCGAACCTCATCTATAGTTGGATTAATGTTAATTATTGCATCTGTGCATTGTGAAATGGCAGTGTCTGGGTCTTTGAGTCCATGCCCTGTGAGGGTGCAAACAATGGTTGATTTTTGGGGAATTTTGCCAGTTTTAATGTCAGCGATTGCACCCGATAATGAAACCGATGAGGCAGGCTCACAAAAAATCCCCTCTTTTTCGGTGAGTAATTTTTGTGTAGTTAAAATCTGGGCATCGGTGCGGGCATCAAACCAGCCGTTTGATTCTTTTATAACTTTTTGTGCTAAATCCCAACTTTGCGGATGTCCAATGCGAATCGCAGTAGCAATAGTTTCAGGATTATCCACCATCGAACCGATCACAAAAGGGGCTGAGCCTGCCGCTTGGTAGCCCACCATCTTAGGGGTATGGTTTGATTTTCCATCGCTATGGTATTCTTTATAACCCATCCAATGAGCAGAAATATTGCCAGCATTGCCGACGGGCAAATAGTGGTAATCAGGTGCGTTACCTAATTCTTCAATAATCTCAAAGGCGGCAGTTTTCTGCCCCTGTAAGCGGAATGGATTGATAGAATTAACTATTGATACGGGCGCATGCTCAGCCACTTCTTTTACCAAACGCATCCCATCGTCAAAGTTACCTTTAATTTGAATAATGACCGCGCCATGAATCATCGCCTGTGCCAGTTTTCCCAGTGCAATTTTACCTTCTGGAATAACCACAAAGGCTTTAATACCAGCACGCGCCGCATACGCTGCTGCTGAGGCAGAAGTATTGCCAGTTGAGGCGCAGATAATAGCTTTTGAGCCTGATTCCACTGCCTTAGTTACTGCCATGGTCATGCCTCTGTCTTTGAATGACCCCGTTGGGTTAAGCCCTTCATATTTGATATAAATCTTATGTTTTTTGCCCAACATAGTGGCAATATTTTGTAGTTGGATTAGCGGGGTGTTGCCTTCACCCAGGCTGATGGGACGGGTTGCATCGGTAACGGGAAGTTTACTTTGGTAACGCTCAATTAAACCTGTATATCTCATTTTTATTATTCTCAATCTAGGGTTTCTATGGGGATGATTTTAATTTTTTCTTGGGAAAAATTGTGGGTTTGAATTTGTGTTATTGCTTTGTTTAATGTTACAGTTTTCACTTTGTTGGTAACAATAACAATAGGGGAATTATTTTGTGCATCTACTTGTTTTTGCATCACTTGTTCTACACTGATATCGTATTCAGCCAATGTTGCGGTAATATTGGCCAATACTCCAGGTTTATCAGCCACTAAAAGGCGTAAATAAAAAATACTACAAACATTGTCAGTATCGCAGATAGGCATAGGTTTGAGTGATTTCCAGCCCAATATATCATCACTTATAGTGCCTTTAATAATATCCACCAAGTTGGCAATCACTGCACTTGCTGTGGTCTCAGCACCTGCACCTGCGCCATAATAGAGCGTTGTGCCAACCGCATTGCCTTTGATTAGCACCGCATTCATCACCCCATCTACATTCGCCAATAGGCGTGTTTTGGGGATTAAGGTAGGTTGTACATGGGATTCAATTTTCCCATCGGCATATTTAGCAACGGCTAGATGTTTGATGACAAAACCCAATTCTGCAGCGAATGCTACATCTTCAGAGGCAATTTTGCCAATGCCTTCAGTGGTGATTTGTTCAAATTGCAATTCACAGCCAAAGGCCATAGAAGATAGAATTGCCAATTTGTGTGCTGCGTCAATGCCTTCGACATCAAATGTTGGATCGGCTTCAGCGTAGCCTAAATCTTGTGCCTGTTTGAGAGCATCGGAAAAATTGGCATTTTTGTCATTCATTTCACTCAGGATAAAGTTTCCTGTGCCGTTAATAATACCAGCAATCCATTCTATTTCATTGGCACTTAGACCTTGTTCTAAAGATTTTAAAATAGGGACTCCGCCTGCTACAGCGGCCTCAAATAGTAAATACACATTGTGGCTTTTTGCCAATGATAGCAGTTCATTACCAAAGTTGGCAATCAGCGCTTTATTTGCGGTAATGACATGTTTGTTATTTTTAATGGCTTGTTTGATTAGGTCTTTTGCAATACGGGTGCCACCGATAAGCTCTAAAACCACATCTACGGCTGGATTATTCACCACTGCAAATGCGTCTTCAGTAATATTTAACCCATCATTAGGGCAAATTCTGGCTTCACTAAGGTTTTTAACTGCGACATGAATAATGTTAATTTCTTCATTCGTATGGGCAAAAATAGTGGCTTTATTTTTGTTTAAAACATTAACAACACCGCCGCCAACTGTGCCTAAGCCTAAAATTCCAATGTTCACGAGTTTTAACCCCCGCCTATAAATATAGAAGCCACAGATTATATATGCTTAGGCAATGGTAATGGCGACACATTTAAGCGGTCTAGAATATTGCGGAGGGATTGTGTGCTGATTGTTGAATAATACCGGTGCCAAAGACTTTAACATATCTTCATACACGGTTTTTTTAAACTCAATCACAGTTTCAATTGGATGCCAATAATCCACCCAGACCCAATCATCAAACTCAACCTTAGGATGTGTATTTAATTTAATATTATTTTCATCGCTGGTGAGTTTTAATAAAAACCAAACTTGTTTTTGCCCAATACAGGTGGGTTTTTGCCAGCGTTTGATATGATGATTGGGTAAATTATAACGCAGCCATTTTGGGGTTTTGGCAATCACTTCAACATCTTCAGCACACAGACCAGTCTCTTCTTGTAACTCACGAAACAGTGCTTCAATATCGGTTTCATTTTCGTCAATACCACCTTGAGGTAGCTGCCAAGAATCTTGTTGGCAACGCTTAGCTAAAAGTACTTGCCGTTTATCATTAGCAATAACAATACCAACATTAGCGCGATAACCTTCAGCGTCTATCATTACCCTTAGTCGTCGCCAGAAAAGGCACCTAAGATATGTAACAAGGAGACAAACATATTATGCAAACCCAAATACAAACCTACTGTTGCAGAAATATAATTACGCTCACCACCGTTAATAATGGATGACATTTGTGAGAGTATAAAAGCGCCCATAATCAACACTACAGCAAATGAGATCAATAAAGCAAAGGCGGATGATTGGATAAAAAAGAAGTTGATCAATGACAAGGCAATCATTCCAATCATGGTAAAAAATATCATTCCATTTA
Organism: Gammaproteobacteria bacterium Gsub; assembly: GCA_002007405.1. Taxonomy (GTDB): domain Bacteria; phylum Pseudomonadota; class Gammaproteobacteria; order PS1; family Pseudothioglobaceae; genus JAAOIF01. The sequence goes on along the minus strand of JYIN01000009.1, from coordinate 7,174 downwards.
GAAAACTAAAATCTTTTTTAGTATTTTGTGCATAAAAGCTAATGCCAAAGAATGCCACACCAGTGCCAGTTAAGGCTTGAATAACCAATTCTGCACCATTCGGTAGAGCGAGGTAGTAAGCAAGCATAGGACCGATAGAATAACCTAATAAACCTGCCACAGTAAAGGCGGTTAATATACCTTTGTTGCTATTTTGGGTTTTAGGTAGGACAAACCAAATAACCACGATTGCCGCTATTAAGCTGACCATTGCCGCACCAAAACCGGCGTTAGAAGCCACTGAAAACCAAGAGGCTAAACTACCAAACACTAAAGTATAAGACAATAGTCGCATGGTATCTGAGAGAACTTTATTTTTTTCTCTAACATTAAAAACAACTGAATTAGGTGAATAAGTGCGCATGGTTTTTTTCCTCTGTTATAAAATAAGGAAGTTATTTTACACTATAAAGACAATGATATGAAATTGGTTTTAGGGCTTGGTATGACAGGCTTATCAATTGTGCGTTTTTTATCAAAACACAACATCACTTATCGGCTTGCCGACAGTCGCTTGCAGCCACCATTATTAACCGATTATTTAAGTGAATTATCTATCCCAAAACCTGTGCTGGGTGGCTGGACAAAGGCATTATTAACTGATATTGATGAAGTATTTATTAGCCCCGGTATCGCCCAAAACGAGCCAATTGTCATCTGGGCAAGAGAGAAAAATATCCCCATTACCAGCGATATTGAATTATTTGCCCGCCATGTCAAAGCCCCCATAATCGGCATAACCGGCTCAAATGGCAAATCAACGGTAACTCAATTATTAGGGGAGATGATTGCAAATTCTGGAATAAAAGTTGCCGTAGGTGGCAATATTGGCAACCCTGCACTGGATTGTTTGAATGATAAAATGAAATATTATGTGTTGGAATTATCCAGTTATCAACTTGACTATATTCAACATTTAAACTTATTAACTGGAGCCGTGCTAAACATCACCCCAGACCATTTGCAACGGTATGCTAATTTTGAGGAATATACCAAATCAAAACTCAGCTTATATCAATATTGCCAGCATCCGGTGGTGAATATTGATGAGCCACTGATACCTATAAAAACCAACGCCACGCGTTTTGGCATCAATTTACCCGAGCAAGCAGGAGATTTTGGCACTGTTGCTTGCCATGGTAGCTGTTTTTTGCTAAAGGGTGATAAGGTGCTGATGGATACTAAAAAAATCCAACTAATCGGGGAACACAATATCAGCAATATCCTCTGCGCCCTTGCCATAGGTGAGCAAATTGGCTTGGACCTCAATTCTATGTTGCAAACCATCAAATGCTTCAAAGGGCTTGAGCATCGTTTAGAATGGGTGGTAAAAAAACAAGGCATAGACTACTACAACGATTCTAAAGCCACCAATGCCGTCGCCACTATCCAAGCCTTAAAAACGCTTAGCAAACGCCATAAAAATATCACTCTTATCATTGGCGGTATCAAAAAACAAGAAGATTGGCGTGTGCTATTAAAACACATTGATAAAAATGTTGCCCACGCTATCCTAATAGGGCAAAGCGCCCAAACTCTAGCCAATGGCATCCACCAAGCCCAAACCACCCACGCGAGCTCAATGCAAGAAGCAGTTGCTCTATCCCAAAAAACCGCAAAAACCGCAGTTTTACTCTCCCCTGCTTGTGCCAGTTTTGATATGTTTGATAATTTTGAACATCGTGGGCAGGTGTTTAAAAAATGCCTCAATTATTCATAAAGATATAAAGACCCCATAAAATTAGACAAACACTAGATTTACAAATTTGGTTGTTGAAAATAAAAATAATGGGGATGGTTGTTTTTACGGCTGATTGTTGAGCAAATAACAGGCATTAAAAAAGCCCCCACTGGGAGGGCTTTAGGTCATCTTAAAAGATGTTTTGCCTACGAAAAATAAATTTCATTGGTATGAAAAGCAATTCTCTTAAGCAATAGTCTGTTACAATCAGGCTTCATTATAGCCATTAAAAATCAAAATTGTATTCTTTTTTTTAAAAAGTTTAAGTATTTTTTTATATTTTGACTATCGCCTACGCAAATCACAACAACTATTGAGGTATAACTGCAAATATGCCTAAATAGTTTTTTTAAGATAAATTATACAATACAAAATTAGCAAATAGATTTACTACTTAAAGAATACTCAATAGTTGAAAATTAATTATTTTTCTTTATAATACTCTTTTATGAGAAAATTTAGTATCAGAAAAATAAAACAATTATTGTTAGTAAAAACAAATACCAAAAGGTTTGTAAGCAACAAAAAGGGGGGTAGTTTTTTGTATAAAACTGCTAATCCTTATGCAACCTTGTATTATTCAGATGAACAGGAAATATACAATATAAAAACAAGGAGAAAATAATGAGTAAAAAAGTATTAGGCTTGGATTTGGGAAGTAATTCTATCGGCTGGGCATTGATGAGTGAAGAAAATGGTGAAGTAAGCGAGATTGTAGATTTAGGTTCGCGAATTTTTAATAAGGCTGTGGAAGAAAAAGTGCCGACACCCAAAAATAAAAAACGCCGAGATATGCGTTTAGGGCGTAGAGTTTTACAACGCCGAGCAAGGCGTAAGCAAAGAATGGCTAACTATTTAATTTCACTTGATTTATTACCTCAGGCATTAAGCAACAATTTTGGACAAGAAAAATTATTGAATGAATTGGGCAACCCTTATGAGCTTCGCACTAAGGGGCTAGATGAACAATTAACCCCGCATGAGTTTGGCAGAGTGATTTTGCATTTTGTTGCAAGGCGTGGGTTTTTATCCAGTAAAAAACAAGTGGCAGGAGATTTGGTGGATGACCCAGATACCATTGAATTTTTAAAAGAATTAGAAGAACAAGAGCAGAAAAAACGAGCAGCAAGAGAAGCAAAGTTGCTTGCTCAAGGAAAAATAATAAAAACCACACAAGACGATCAAAGTGAGGACGCATTTAAAGACGATATTAGCAGTGTTTATAAGGCTATTCAAAACAGTCAATGCCGAACTTTGGGTGAATATTTATATAAAAGAGATAATGGCAAAGTTAAACGCAATCGCTCACACGATGGCGGACATTTACGCACCGATAGAAAGATGTATCAAGATGAATTGCAACTAATATGGCAAACACAACAGCAGTATTTTCCCGATTTGCCAAAAGATTTTATGGAGAAAAACAAGGGTGTTTTAAAAATTATTTTTTACCAGCGACCTTTAAAACTTAGAAAAGACCGCGTGGGAAAATGCTTATTAGAACCAAAACATTATCGTGCTAATGTTGCGAGGTTAGAAGTGCAAAGATTTAGATATTTGCAAGATGTGAATAATCTGAAATATTCTAAACCCCACAGTCAAGAGCGCCAATTAAACGACGAACAAAAAGACAAATTAAAAACTTATTTTGAACATCATCCAAAAATCACAATGACTGTTTTAAGGAAACAACTGGGTTTAGATAAATCTACTAAAATAAATTTAGAAACCAAAAATCTTAAAGGCAATATCACCGCCTGTAACATTCGCAATGTGATTGGCGATAAATGGGACAAATATTCAGATGAAGAACGATCTCAATTATTTGAAGACTTATTTACTATTAAGAAAAAATCCGCACTTAAAAAGAGATTGATTACCCACTGGGGTTTTGACAAACAAACCGCCGTTAAACTATGTTTGATTGAATTTGAGACAAGCCATTCTAATCATTCACTCAAGGCGATTAAAAAGCTATTGCCATTTTTAGAACAAGGGCTTCGTTATGATGAGGCGAGAGTTAAAGCGGGTTATGGGTATGAAGTTGTAGAAAATGAAGTACAGAATAAATTATCTGCCCCGCTAGAGACTTCAAACCCAATTGTCAATAAAGGAATGCACGAATTGCGTCGTGTGGTCAATGCTATTATTAAGCAGTATGGCAAACCAGATACAGTGCGTATTGAAATGGCACGAGATTTAGAAATGAACACCAAACGCTACAAAGAAAATAAAGCACGGCAAAAGAAAAATCAAAAAGCCAATGAAAGCGCAACTGAAGCTTTTAGACAAGAAACAGGCAGGCAGTACCCATCACATAAGCAAAAAATTAGTTATCGTTTGTGGGAAGACCAAGATAAACGATGTGCATATAGTGGTAAGACAATTGCCTTAGGGCAAATTTTCTCAGCAGAATGTGAAATTGACCATATCCTGCCGTTTAAAAAATCACTTGATGATTCTTATATGAATAAAGTGCTATGCTTTGAAGCAGAAAACCGTAACAAGGGCGATAGAACACCGGTTGACGCATGGGGTGGTGATAATGACAAATGGAATCAAATTACACAAGCTATTAGTCGTTGGGATAAATCTTTAAAATCAAAGGTCAGTCGTTTTTATATGCAAGAAGCAGATTTACAAGAGCGAGATTGTGTCTCAACTCAATTAAATGACACCCGCTATATTTCCAGTTTAGCACAGGATTATATGCGTAAATTGGGTTGTGATGTTAATGTTACTAAAGGCTTTGTGGTCAGTCAAATTCGCCATCAGTGGGGGTTTGATAATTTGATTGGTGAGGCAGATAAAAAAGATCGTACTGACCATAGGCACCACGCCATTGATGCAGTGGTGATTGCCAGCACTTCCAGAAGTCTTTACCAGCAAGCTGTTAGAGGGATTGAGCACAATAAACTAAAAATACCTCAGCCATACAGTGATATTTTGCAAGAACTAAGTGAAAAACTCAAGCACACGATTGTATCACATGTGCCACAATATAAATTATCAGGTGCCTTACATGAAGAAACTGGGGCGGGTTATTTGGCACTTAAAGATAGGCAAACAGGTAAAATTATCAAACAAGGCTTGGTATATCGCAAAACCTTAAACCAAGAATTTACCTTAAAAAATGCCCAAAATATTGTAGATGAAGGGGTTAGAAATACTGTTTTGCAACATATTCTAGACCATGATGAAAATACTAAAAAAGCCTTTACTTCTGATACACTAAAATATCTTAAATTGGGTCAAAACCCTATTAAACGCGTTCGTGTTTGGCAGTCTGAAACCACACCTGAAAAATTAGCAAAAACCAAATGTGGCATTAAAGACAAGCAAGGTAATATTTTTAGATGGATGGCTTATGGTAATAATCATCATGTGGAAATTATTCAACACAAAGAAACAGACAGCATTAAAGGGGTGTTTGTTACCATGATGGAGGCTTCAACTCGGGCTAAAGGTATTGGCATCAAAAAACAGCCTATTGTCAATAAAAATCACGGTAAAGACTGGCAATTTTTATACGCTTTACATATTAATGATTTGGTTAGTATTGAAGATGAACAAGAGGAGCGAATTTTTTATCGGGTGCAAAAACTTGCTGGCGGGTATGATTTAACATTAAGGCTACATACCGACACATCTCCCAATAAAATAAACGATAAAACTTCTGCAGAAACAAGAATGTTTTTATTAAAGCATAAAAAGATATTAGAAAATTCTCTGAAAAACTTTATCCAAAAATATGATATGAAACTGCATAAAACCAACGCTATCGGTAAATTACTAGATGATTAAACGCATTGTTGAGGTATCAAACCCCAGTTATTTACACCTCAAAAACAAACAATTACTCGTAGAGCAAGACCACGACATAGTGGCACAAGTGCCAATAGAGGATATTGGAGTGTTAATTTTAGAACACGGTGCTATTAGCATCACCCAACCCTTAATTATTGAATGTCAAAAAAACAACACAACTATTATTTTTTGTGATGAAAAACATCTGCCATATTCCACTATTTTGCCAATTGTTGAGGGCAATAATCTACATCAAAAAATTCTTAAGCAACAAATTAACATTACTGAGCCAGTGCGTAAAAATTTATGGAAACAAATCATACAAAAAAAAATCACAAATCAAGCAAATACACTAAAACAATTTAATAAAAATGCTGGTCGTTTAAACAAGTTAGTGACTCAAGTAAAATCAGGCGATGCAACAAATTGTGAGAGTTTGGCGGCACAATATTATTGGAAAGAGTTATTCGGCAAAGACTTTGTGCGTAATCAAAATGCAGGTGGTATAAATTCTATTTTGAATTATGGCTATTCAATCATTCGGGCCATGATTGCTAGAAGTATTGTGGCGGGTGGGTTGCACCCTGCTATCGGATTATTCCATCACAATCAATATAATGGCCTATGTCTGGCGGACGATTTGATGGAGCCGTTCCGAGCCTGGGTAGATAGCCTTGCTTATCAAATATACAAGGAAAACGCAAACATTAGCATCACTAAAGAAATTAAAGTTCCTTTTTTAAATCTAATGAGTGAAAGTGTGGAGTTTAAAAATAAACAAATGCCACTAATGGTATCTATGTATTATTTAACGGCAAACTTAAAGCGTAATTTTACCAAAGAAACCAAAGTATTGCACTATCCTATAAGTCATAATCAAATAAATAACAAATAATAATGTTTGGAGGTCTACAAACTATGTGGGTGATTGTGTTGTTTGACTTACCAACAGACAACAAGCAAATGCGAAAAGACTATACTTGTTTTAGAAAATTTTTACTCAGAGGTGGTTTTACCATGATGCAATACTCAGTATATATGCGTCATTCCAGTAGTGAAGAGAACGCACAAGTTCACATCAATCGTATCAAAATTCACTTACCACCTGACGGAGAAGTGAGAATTATCAAGATAACGGATAAACAATTTGGACGGATTGAGGTTTTTTATGGAAAAACACGCCAACCCATCGAAAAAGCACCAGAACAACTCTCATTTTTTTGACTAGAAAAAATGAGAGTTGTTTGTCATTACAGCATTTTAAGCCAGCGGATTGTAACAGACTATTGCCTAAACGCAAATCACAACTTTAAACAAGGGGGTAAAAAATGATACTAAATTGTAACAGACTATTGCCTAAACGCAAATCACAACCAGTGATGTATTTAGCAGAATAACTTGCTGATTGTAACAGACTATTGCCTAAACGCAAATCACAACCTTTGTTGTCTTTTATTGAATATATATTTTATTGTAACAGACTATTGCCTAAACGCAAATCACAACCTAATGAGCAGAAAACCAGGAATAGCCAAAATTGTAACAGACTATTGCCTAAACGCAAATCACAACGAGGCCACGGCAATG
>JYIN01000010.1 GCA_002007405.1 Gammaproteobacteria bacterium Gsub | reverse complement strand
GACCTTGATAACGATATATTGTCTGCATCATTTAATGATGATAAGATTGCTTGGTATGAAAATGATGGCAGTGGCACCTTTACTGCCAGAGATACCATTACCACAGGTGCTGATGGTGCTCACTCAGTATTTGCCATTGATTTAGACGGTGATGGGGATAGTGATGTCCTATCTGCATCATCTGAGGATGATAAGATCGCTTGGTATGAAAACACCGATGGCTCTGGCACTTTTGCTGCTGAAACCGTCATTACCACAAATGCTGATAGTGCTCGCTCAGTATTTGCCATTGACTTAGACGGGGACGGTGATAGTGATGTGTTATCAGCCTCACGAGGCGATGATAAGATCGCTTGGTATGAAAATGACGGCAGTGGTGGGTTTAGCACCAATACTAATAGCGTAATTACCACTAATGCCAATGGTGCCAGCTCAGTCTTTGCGATTGACATGGATGGCGATGGAGATATAGATGTATTATCATCTGCAACAAGTATTAATGCAATTATTTGGTATAAAAATGACGGCAGTGGTGGATTTAGTGCTTCTATCATCACTTACGACAGTGAAAAGGCTTCATCTGTGTTTGCCGCTGACATAGATGGTGATGGAGATAATGATGTGTTGTCTGCCTCACCTAATGGAATTACTTGGTATGAAAACTTGTTCCATATATTTGAAGCAGATACTACTCCCAACAGTTTTAGTTTTACCCCACAGATAGAGGTTGCTATTGATGTTGATATTACTTCTAATAGGATAACTATAGATGGTATTAATACTCTTGCCCCTATTGAGGTGGTTGATGGTAGTTATAGGATTAACGACGGTGAATTTACCACAGAGGCTGGGCTTGTTACTGACGGAGACCGAGTTGATGTCAGGCTAAGATCATCTACTGAAAACATTAGGACTACTAGGGCGATATTAAGGGTAGGTACTGTGGAGGCAGTTTTTAGTGTTACCACGGAATTAGACTCAGCCACACCTAGGATTGAAGATGATTCATTAAGTGCGCCAACAATTCTTAGTATTACCCAAGATAATGGTCATAGGGTTCAATGGAGTGCTGTTGATGGCGCCACTTCTTATGAGCTTAATCGAATCTCAAGCCGCGATGGTGGTGATATTGATACTAAAATTTATACTGGTACTGGCAGTGATACAGCATTTGTTGACAATAGTAATTTTTCCCCAAATCTTCTATATTTTTACCGGGTGAGGGCTTGTAGTGATACGGGTTGTTCTCGTTTTTCTGTTAGAGAGTTTGTGAGAACTGATAGAGTAGCGGCTACAGGTGTTCGCGTCCCACCTAGAACCGCCGATGAGTTTGAAAGAGGCACCCCCCCTCCACTCGAATTGAGTGCTGAAAGCTCTACTAGGGTAGGAATAGAAATAGTAGAGGTATCAAGCGGTAATTCTAAAGAGCATTTTTTCCGCATATATGTAGGACTAACCCCTAATCTTGCGAATTTTTTTAATGCTGACCTTAGAGCCTTCCACAATACAGATTTTAGTGCTCCTTTAACAGGAGGATTTGACGGTTTAATCCCTAATACTTCTTATTTTTACACTTATTCGGCTTGTAATCGCGTTAATATAGACCTTAATATTGGATGCTCTGGTCTTTCCCAAGTCAGAGAAGTTAGGACCAATCCAAATGCACCTGATGCACCTGTTGCAACCGTTGTCGATAGTAGTAGTATTGAAATTAATTGGTTAGCACCTGAGCATGGTGCTACTTACTATGAGTTACTTCGTTATCCTGCTACCAATCCTAATGACCTAGAGAGAATTTTAATCTCATTTGATACAGCTACCTTTACAGACATTAGATTAACCGAGAATACAAGTTATTATTATATTGTTAGGGCTTGTAACATAGATGGTTGCTCAGTTAATTCGCAAGAGACTCTGGCGACAACACGCCCAGACCTCAATGTAACTCGCGTAGATTTCCCCCAAAATCTAGCAATAACCAGTGTTGGTCAAAATCAAATTAGGTTATCGTGGGCAGCGGTTACTGGGGCAACTGATTATGAATTGTATGCCGACGGTACGCGTGTTTATAGAGGTGCTGGAACAAATTATTCCCATATTGGACTGAGTACAGAGACTTATTATTCATATCAGGTTAGGGCTTGTGATAATGAGAATGTTTGTTCAATACTTTCTCATAATGTGTATGCACGCACAAAAATCGCAACCCCTGGTGCGCGCACCACATCACCAGTAGATGATGCACAAGTCGTTAATGGCATCCCACCGAGTTTGAGAATTACCGTTGTTAGCAGAAATGAATTTTTACTAGAATCTGTTGAGAATATTCCCGAGCGTGATGATGGTGGTGCGTTTACTGCTTTTTATAAATATTATTTTAATAGTAGTTCAGACCTCATCCACTCAGGTTTCAGCCCTAGGTATCGCCATACGGGCATAGGAGATTTGTTGGCAAATGAAAGGTATCTCTACCATCATCGGACTTGCCTGCGTTATAACGCAAATACCTGTTCGGAGCTTTCTCACCCTGCTTATGTAAAAACCACGCCCAATCGTGCAGAAGCACCGAGCGTTGTCATGACGGATCCTGACAATATTCAAGTTACATGGTCAGCACCAGAAAGGGGGGCAGATTATTACGAATTGCATCGCCGAGATTCTGAGAGCAATACAGCGCTTAAAGTTTTTGTTACCGAGCTGAATCCAAATGTTGAAGGTTTGGTTTTTAACGACGCCCAGTTTGAGGCAGATACAATCTATAATTATTCTGTTGCCTCTTGCAATCAAGACAGCTGCAGTCAATCACCATTGACAGCAATTACCACCCCTAGAGACCTTAATGAGGATGCTAATAGACTGCCCCCACCAGTTGATTTAGTGGCAATCAACACTGATATACCAATCACTAATGTTAATAGCAATAGAATTAATGTCTCATGGCAAGCAGTCACTGGGGCTAATAACTACAAACTCTATTCTAATAATATTCTTATTCATACCATTACTGGGACTAGTGTTAATGTAGATAACATCCCAGTGAATACCTTTTATACATTTCAAGTCAGGGCTTGTGATAGTGAGGATGTTTGTTCCCCGCTTTCTCTTAGAGCACATGAACGCACAAAACCAGCGCTAGATGATGCCAATATTCGCCCTCTGCCAATAGACACTGATGCAAAAGTAGTTACTCAAATACCAAAAAACTTGAGAGCCACTGCCCTTAGCACTAGCGAAATTTTATTAGAAACCACTGAACCTATCCCCGAACGCGCTTCTGGTAGAGAATTTACCGCTTTTTATAAATATCTACGCTCTTTAAACGAAATTATACAAACTTTCAGCCCTAGGCATACAGATGATACAGGTCTGACAGCAAATACACCCTATGTATACGCTCATCGCACTTGTTCGCGCACCGATTCAAACACCTGTTCGTCAATATCCAACCCTGTTTATGTAAGCACAACCCCGAATACACCAGAGTCGCCTGTTGTTAATATTCGCAACCAAGAAGTGGCGAGTGTTTCTTGGTCAGCCCCTTATCTAGGCGCTTCATACTATGAGGTGTATCGCTATAACACTGCTGATATTAGGAATAGGCAGAAAGTTTTTGTCTCAGTAATAAATCCTGATACCCTAAGTTTTGAAGATACTGACCTCAACCTAGATACACTATACAATTATCAGATTAGAGCTTGTAATGAAGACGGTTGTTCTGATTTTTCTAATGCTGGATTTGTAGAAATTATCGACGATATTTCAGCGGGGCTAACCCCACCACAAACACTCAACGCAACTACTATTGACGACACCAGAGTACAATTGTCATGGTCAGAAGTCAGGGGTGCCACTCGATATCAATTATTGAATGGTGATACTACTATTTATGATGGGGAAAATACCCATCATGAAAATACTGCACTCAATGCAGATATGCACTATACTTATAGTGTGAGGGCATGTAGTGGTGATGAAGATAGCACCTGCTCATCCCGTTCTCTAAGGGTTTATGCACGCACAAAAAATGCCTTGGATGTTGCCAATATTCGTGAAGATAATATAGTCGATTTGATAGTCGGAGTGCCACAAACTCTTAGAGTTACTGCCCTTGATACAAATAATATTTTATTAGAAGCGGTCGAGTCAATTGCCTCTCTTAACCCTTATTATAGATATCACCGCGACAGATCGACAGATGGGATTCATGATTCTTCTAACGATAGTTATATAGATATAAGCGCAGAGGCAAATACACGCTATCTTTACCAACATCGAACTTGCTACCCTACTAATCATTCGGATTGTTCAGCTTACTCAAACCCTGCTTATATCAGTAGTAGGCCCAATCCACCTTCGACACCAACGGTTGCGCTTCAAGCAAACAATGATATTAACATTAGTTGGAGTGCACCAGAAAATGGAGCAGAATATTATGAGGTGTATCGTTTTCTAGCAACTAATGTAAGGGATAGACGCAAAATTGGGGTAACAGATATTGATATTACTAACTCTACTGATAATTTTATATTTACAGATACTAATACAGCCGCTAACACCATATATAATTATTCAATCAGAGCTTGTAATACCGATGGTTGCTCTGTTTATTCTAATTATGGAACTACTCAAACACATAGAGATATTGCAAGTGATGCCAATAGATTGGCTGCACCCCTTAATCTGGCGGCAAACAGAGTGAATACCCATTCTCTGGACGAGAATGGTGGGCAAATTGACATTACCTGGGATGCAGTAGCTGGTGCAGATTATTATCTCCTATATAACACTGGTGGGGTTAGTGTTTATCGTGGCACTGAGACTGCTTTTTCTCATACTAGATTAGCACAAAATACTTATTATTCTTATCAAGTCAGAGCTTGTGATGTTACTGATGACAATGCTTTGTTATGTTCTAATCTGTCTTTGTTTGACCACGCACAAACACAGCGTGCATTAGAGAGCACTGTTCCTATTCGCCAAAACATCCCAACAACTGAAGCAGATATTATTGATAATGGTTTAGCGCCACAAACTCTATTGGTTGAAAGTTTTCCAAATGGTAGAGTTATACTAGGAACCTCAGTAACAATTCCCAACCCTAACAATAACTTTCGCTACTATAACTATTATCGCACGGGTCCAGTGCTGATTGCCTCAACTTATGACGAAACACATACAGACGAGAATTTACTAGCCAATACACTGCTGCAATATTTTCACCAAACTTGTAGAGGTAACAGTAACAGCTGCTCAGCAGGGTCCCACCCAGTTTATGTAGAAACAGCGCCTAATGCTCCAGAAGAGCCAGTTGTTAATGCTGCTGACCCCGGCGAAATTAATATTCGTTGGCAGCCATCGGTTTCAGGGGCAGATTACTACGAAGTCTATCGTTATCGCGGTGATAATGCGGGTACCCTTACTAAGGTTTTCACCACAAGATTAAATCCAACCCCAACCCAGTTGGTCTTTACAGACACAGAGCTAGCCGATAATGCGATATATCATTATGTAGTTAGCGCCTGTAATGCGGATTCTTGCTCAAATAATTCTATCTCTGACTTTGATACAACACTTGCCAACAGTGCTAATGATGCCAATAGACCAGCCGCACCCCAAGGTTTGGCTGCAGTAGCTAGTGATGATATTTTGGGTCAAATGAATGTTAGCTGGGAATTGGTTTCAGATGCGACCACTTATGAAATATATCGTGACGGTATTTTTCAATCTAGTGTTACGACTTCGTTTAATGAGACCCTAGCTGATAAAACCATTGAATATATTTATCAAGTTAGAGCCTGTAATAATAATAATATCTGCTCTGAGTTTTCTAGTGTTAGCGCCTCTTTTTTCCGCAGAGTACCCGCCAACCGTGCTGAGTTTAGAACTGGCACCCCACCACCACTTAGAATCAGTGCTCTCGGCACTAGTGCGTTGCAGATAAATATTGAAGAAGCCCTTCCCACTACTGATTTTGGCGGTGTTTATTCGTATAAAATATATCGCCATAATTCAGAAATTTTTCCAGATGGTTTAACTGCAATTTTTGATTCTATTGCATTCGAGTACACAAACACTGGGCTTGAGCCAAATACAATTTACTTCTATACCTATATAGCTTGTACTTATGCTATCTCTGAAGGCGACCGGTGTTCTAATAATGCCATACCAGCACAAGGTCTTACCTTGCCACTGGCACCTAACCCGCCTATCATAGATTCTGTTGGTACTAATAGAGTAAGTGTTTCTTGGTCTGCGCCTAATTTTGGGGCAAGATACTACGAACTATTTCGCAGTTCTAGTGGCAGTATTCCCGAATTGATTTTCACAGCGCGTGATTTGAATAATTTAAGATTTACAGATTTGGAAGTCGACTCTAATACCATTTATCAATATACAGTCAGAGCTTGTAATGACAGTGGGTGCGGGCAGTCATCTTTTTTCAGGGCTGCCCTTACCCCGCCAAACCCTGACAATGACGCACAAAGACCGAGCGTACCGCAAAATTTAGAGGCAACCAATGCCACCAGCACTACAATTAGTCTGATATGGAGTGTGCTTGATAACACCAACCCCGTAGCCTATTACCGGTTGATTAATGCTGGTGATGGTAGTTTTGTTGCTAGAATTGACACCAGCGATGTTAGCGATGTTACATTTGATGTTACTGGGCTTGAGCCGAGTACACCAGAGGTACCTAGATTTTACTCTTATGAAGTCAAAGCTTGTAATAGCAATGATATCTGTTCTGGTTCTTCACTTTTAGCCCATGCACGCACAAAAATCGCAACCCCTGGTGCGCGCACCACATCACCAGTAAATGATGCACAAGTCGTTAGTGGTATCCCACCGAGTTTGAGAATTACCGTTGAGAGCAGAAATGAATTTTTACTAGAATCTGTTGAGAATATTCCCGAGCGTGATGATGGTAATGCGTTTACTGCTTTTTATAAATATTATTTTAATCTTCATTCAAACCTCATCCACTCAGGTTTCAGCCCTAGGCATAGGCATCGCGATACAGGCTTGTTGGCAAATGAAAGGTATTTCTACCATCATCGGACTTGCCTGCGTTATAACGCAAATACCTGTTCGGAGCTTTCTCACCCTGCTTATGTAAAAACCACGCCCAATCCTGCGAGTCAGCCTACTGTTGCTCGGATTGAAAATCAGACAAATCAACTAAGGATTACTTGGAATGCCCCCGATAGAGGTGCCCTTTATTATCAAGTGATTCGGGAAAATGTTGATACTCCCTTTAGACATAAAGTTTGTGTTACCAGATTAAACTCCACAAATCTTTCTTGTGTGGATAATAATTTTGATGAACATACCGTATACAGATATACTGTTTTAGCTTGTAATGAAGACAGTTGTAGCACATCTGTGCGTAGGGCTTTCTACCCCGATACTGTTAGTAGCGAAAATACATTAGTAGCGCCTAAGCCTAACTTGGTTTCAGTAACTAATCTTTCCGCGACTTTTGATTGGCCAGCAGTGCCGGGTGCCAGTACTTACAGGGTATATCACAATGGCTCGCTTCTTCATAATAGTGGCAATCTTAGGTTTAACTTTGTAACCACTCCTGGAGGAATTCAACCAAATACTTATTACAGCTTTCTAATCAGGGCCTGTGATAGCAATAATGTTTGCTCTGCGTTTGCACCTGTGCTACATATAAGAACAGACAGATCAGAACATTATTTGCGCCACCGTCAAACACCAAGAAATTATCCCGAGTTGCTCAGCGGTACACCAAGAGCACTGGATCCTGATGCCATTACTAGTAGTAGCATTGGCTTAGTATCTTCTGAGGGGATTAACTTGGCTGAGTTTGATGGAGGAATTGTGGGTAGATTCTTTTCTCTTAGCCATGGTCAGACATTTGATGACATCAGATATACTACTGATGGAAGGAATATTATCAATCTTCAGGATGGTGGGCTTGAACCAAATACAATATATGAATATGCGCATGTAACTTGTCAACAAGATGTAAGCTGTTCTCCGCTTTCTAACTCGCGTTTTGTAATAACCAAACCCTCGCCTCCCCCACCCCCTGGTAATGGATTTATTCTTCCTAACGGTGCCAGAATTACATTTTCACCCTCAGGAAGTGGGGCAAGCTATTATCGAGCGTATCGTTTTTTAGGCACCGAAGGTATAGCTACAAGTGAATTGGTCTATACTTCTGGGTTATCTACCACTACCAATTTTGATTTTATAGACACTGAATTAGAACCCAATACTTATTACAATTATTATCTTGAAGGCTGTAATCAAGGTAACTATGGATTTTTAGGAAACAATCTTGACCCTTATAATTGTAGTGTTCGCTCTCAAATTAGATTTATTCGCACAACTGAATCCTCAGCTAATAACAATAATAGATTGGCCCCACCAGTCAATCTGGTGGCTACGACAACAAGCCCTACTCGAATTGACCTATCGTGGGAAGATACAGACAATGCCCCTGGGGCAGTAACTCGTTACGAATTGTATATTAATGGCATAAGGATTGGTAACGGTTTCGGTTTTGCCCGTGCACATACTGGACTTAACCCAGACACACAATATTCTTATCGGGTTAGGGCTTGCGATGCAAATAACATTTGCTCTCTTCCCTCTTTAACTGTCTATGCAAAAACACCGCAGGCACAAACAAACACCCGTGTGTTGTCATCTCCCCCTACCGTCCAAGAAACGATAACCGGTAAGCCACCAAATTTAGGGGCAATTCCATTGAGCACTACCCGAATTGAGATATTCCCTATAGAAACAATATCTGATTTGAATCTTTATCATAGATATGCCCGTGATATAAATGGTAGTATTGCAGCTATTTTTGCTGGACAAAATGAGCGTTATTATGCAGATAATGGGTTGTCAGCAAATACACGCTATGGATACGCATATCAAATCTGTAACGGAAGTAGCGAAAGTAGCAGTTGTTCAAGTTTTTCTGATTTTATTTATACCCAAACCAACCCTAACCCCCCAGTAATTACTGCTGTAGTAGATAGAATTGAGTGGGCTGCACCAGAGGGTGGCGCGGACTATTATGAAATATATCGCTATTCTAAAACCGATATCTCTGATCTTGCTAAAATTTTTGTAACTCAGTTAAACCCACCGTTTCTTAACTATACTGATTTTAATACCGAGGCAAACACAACTTATAATTATTTAATGAGGGCTTGTAACTTTTATGGTTGCTCTGTTTTCTCTGAAATAGTATCCACAGCAGGTCTTACATTCACAAGAGCAATTAATGACACTGGCATTAACCTTGCTGGAGACGCACTATCTGGTAATAATACTTGTGATAACTCAGAACAAGATTGTTTTTATGGCAGAGATGCCCTTGCAAGAGCAGGACAATTATCAAGAATTGCCGATGGAAGAAGAATCACCCCGATTCCAACCTTTGATTTCACTAAATTAGATAGCAATGGTGCGCCACTTGGTATTCAACATGCTCCATATAGAGATGATCGAGGGGGCAGTGCTGATGAAGGTACAAAATGGTCATGCGTTCGTGATAATGTAACTGGCTTGATTTGGGAAGTTAAAACCCCTGGTTCATTCGATGAACACGGTGCAGACCATAGATATAGATGGGGTGGGCTAACAGCAGATGGACGAACTCCAGATAATGATGCCTATTATGATGATTGGAATGTTTTGGTTGAGACTGCTAATATTAATAGACTATGTGGCTTAGATGGTTGGAGAGTGCCAAACATTAAAGAATTACAATCAATTACTTATTTGGGCTTTAATAATGTGACTGATAAGAGTAATGCTGATGTTGTTAGTGTTGATAATAGATATTTCCCGAATACAAAGAGTGGAAATGAGGGTGAGGGTAGTGAATACTGGAGTAGCACCCTTTATAACTCAGATGCAGAATCTGCTAGATCAATAGATTTTGCAACCAATACATTCCGACAAAGGCAAAGAGAAATAGGGCAGCTGTGTGCTGTACTCAGAAACACAAACTCAGACCCTGTGGGCTTTGCGAGATCATGCCATGCGGTGCGCCTAGTCAATGACCAACAATGATATTTTTTACAACTATAAAATTATGAATATTATGCTTACAAAAACCCTAAAAATCTTAGCCTTATCGTCAATATTAACCCTACAACAAGTGTTTGCTGCTACTTGTAATGATGATATACCAAACTTAACCCCTAACACACGATACACCGTTCATAATGACGGTACTGTTACTGACAATGAAACCAGACTAATGTGGAAAGTGTGCTCTCAAGGGCAAACCTGGGACAGTAGAAATGGCGGCGTTTGCCTTGATGATTTATCCTCCAGCACTTGGGCAAAGGCATTAGAAGCAGCTAGGGATGAGAACTATGCAGGCTATGACGATTGGTATCTGCCTAATGTTAAAGAGTTGATAACCATCGTTGCTTATAATTGCATAAATCCCAGTATTAACGATGATATTTTTCTTGAAACACAATCAAACTATTGGTCATCTTCACCTAAAGGCGAAGATTTAGCATGGACTATAAACTTTAGCAATGGCAATAGAGGGGAGATAGATCGCGCTGGTGTTGCTCTTTCTAGATTAGTCCGTAACACTCAAAGATAGCCCTAAAAATAAGATAAGGCAAGTCTTTTTTACGGCTGAGGCTTCGGAATTGTTGGGTGCTTTTTACCTTTAGTGCCCCTTTGTTATGGGTTTATTACGCTTATCGTATGGGGCAAAACATCTTGCCCCCTAGCATTTTTCCAATTCCCCAAATCAAGTTAGGCAACAAAATGGCTTTATTTCACCGCTGCACCTCGCCTAAACGGCATTTTCCGTGCAGTAAAATAAGATTTTTTGGGGTCTGGTAATGAGTTTTGCTTGTTTCTAATTGAACGGGCATCGTTTGTTGTAAAGCACTGTCCCCACAAAAGGTATCTATTCTATAAATCGCTTTTATCTTCTTTTTTTAACAGATGATTGGTGTCTATTTTGTCTTTTATTGCTTTTTTTCTCTCAGCTTGTATTTGCCCACTTTTATCAACCATCGCCTGAATCCATTTTTTAGGGTCTATATAAGTTTCTTTGGGTTTGGTTTTTTTGGTTTTTTTAATATTGTATTTGGAATCTGTATCTATATTACTGGATAATAAACCCATATTAACCGCAATATCGCGACAAGCCCCCTCCCCTACTGAAAGCATACCCAGCGGAATAACCACCAAAGTCAGGACAGTAGAAATCAATACCCCAAACAACAGTGAAATCGCCATACCTTGAAAGATGGGGTCAGTTAAAATGACGCTTGAACCGCCAACCAAAGCAAAAGCAGTAATCAAAATCGGGCGCGTTCTAGCACTACAAGAATTAACCACAGCATCAAAAAATGCTACCCCTTTGGCATATTCTTGCACCGTAAAATCCACCAAAAGAATAGAATTACGCACGATAATACCTGCCAAGGCAATCCAGCCAATCATGGAAGTGGCAGTAAATTCAGCATTTAATAACCAATGACCGGGCACAATGCCTAGTAATGTCAATGGAATGGGTGCCATAATCACTGCAGGCACAATAAAATTGCCGAATTGCCAAACAACCAACATATAAATCACCACCAATGCAACCGCAAAAGCCGCACCCATATCGCGGAAAGTTTCATAAGTTATAGTCCATTCACCACCCCATTCAAAGCCCGGTATATTTTGATTTTCTGGCGGACCTAGGTATTCACCCTGTAATTGTTTGCCGTCAATGGTTTGATAGTTAAGTAACAAATCATCCACCCCAAACATGGCATAAATCGGTGCGCTCAAACGCCCAATCGGCTCACCCAAAACATATTCCACATCAGCTAAATCTTTGTGAAAAATCAGATCATCTTGCTTTTTATACACAAACGAGCCTAATTCTGAGATTGGAATCATGCCCCCATGTTGTGAAGGCACGGGCAGTTGGGTTAGGTAAGAGAGTTGCGAGCGCTTAGACAACGGCACTTGCAAGCGAATATTTGAAGGCTCTAAAGCGTTTTTCAAACGAATTGTGCCCACATTAAAACCGCTCATTGCCATTGCTAATGTTTCTTTAATGGCCTTTGTGCTTACTCCAAACCGCGAAGCTTTGATGGTATTAACCTCAAAATTAATTACCGGATATTCATCACGCATCAAGTTATCAATATCGGTCATGGTGTTGGATTTTGCAAACAATTCGGTTAAATCATTTGCCAATCTACGCCGTGTTTGTTTGTCAGGTCCATACACTTCTGCAACCACAGGGCTTAATACTGGCGGACCTGGCGGCATTTCAACCACAACATAATTGGCCCCAGCATCAAGGGCAATTTCTTTAATCAGCTTTCTCGCTTCAAGTGCAATTTCGTGACTGGATCGAGAGCGTTCGGATTTTTCAGCCAATTGAATTTGCAACTCACCCTCAGAAGACGCCTGACGCAAATAATAATGTCGCACTAAACCATTGAAATCAAAAGGTTTTGCGGTTCCTGCATATGATTGAACCGCAACAACTTCTGGTATGTTGCGCAATACTTGTGCCATTCTATGTAAGGTTGAGGCAGTATCTGTCAGTGCAGTGCCATCAGCCATATTCAAAACCACACTAAATTCTGATTTATTATCAAGTGGTAACATTTTGACTGGAACTGCAGTGGTGTAGAACATTGACAAAGATATAAAAAAAGTAACGAATAATCCAATTAAAAAGCCCCAACCCAAAGCTTTTTTATTCACTAATTTGAGAATAATAACATTAAAAAACTGGTGCATTTTTTTCGCTTCTTTTTCTTCTTTTTCGTGCATTTTGTGCAAAATATTAAGTGGCGGCACAAGTTTCATAATAAAGTAGGGGGTAAATACAAAAGCAGCAAACAAGGAAAACATCATTGCTACCGAACCTAAAATGGGAATGGGCGCCATATAAGGTCCCATCATCCCACGAACTGCTGCCATTGGCACTAAAGCGGCAACCACAGTAAAAGTTGCTAAGATCGTAGGGTTGCCTACCTCACGCACTGCATCAATGGCAGTGGCAATGGTAATCTTGTTATCAATCAACCAACGCCGATAGATATTTTCGGTAACCACAATTGCATCATCAACCAAAATTCCAATGGAAAAAATCAAGGCAAATAAACTCACTCTGTCAATCGTCATACCCAATATCCAAGCAGAAAATATAGTCATCAGTAGCACCACTGGAATCACTAAAGTAACCACAATGGCAGGACGAACACCGAGTGCAAACCACACTAAAAGAGTAACCGCACCAGTGGCAATAAATAATTTTTTAATCAAAGCATTCACTTTATCTTTAGCAGATTTACCATAGTTTCTACTCACACTAACCTCAACATTATCGGGGATAAGTTGCCCTTTTAATGCCTCAACTTTATCCAAAATATTTTGTGCGACTTCAACCCCATTGGTGCCGTATTTTTTAGCAATGGCAATAGTAACCGCCTGCTCTCCTGAGGCTTTCTGAGTGGCTTTATTCGCCTTACCAGTGTAATAACTAACCATATGATGGGCTTCTTCTGGTGCGTAATACACATCTGCTATATCACGAATATAGACAGGCTTGCCCTCATTAACACTCACCACTAAGTTTTCAATGTCTTCAACTTTTTTAAAAAATTCACCTGAATAGACCTCCAGTTTGTAGCCATCAAGCTCAATATTGCCTGTGTGATCGCTAATGTTTGATGAGACTACTGTGCTAGCGATTTGCTGAATAGAGGTTCCATAACCCGCAAGACGCCCTGGATAAATATCAATATGGAAAACTTCCTTGCGTCCGCCAACCACAAAACCATTATTAGTGTCTTTCACTTTTTCTAACTGTTGCAATAACTCTAAGCCTAATGAGCGTAATTGCCCATCATCAAGGGACTTTGACCAAAGTGTTAAGTTAATAATAGGTACATCATCAATTTCTTTCGGCTTGATTAGTGGCGCTCTAACCCCAGACGGCATAAAATCAAGGTTGGCCAGCATTTTGTCGCGAACCTTGATAATCGACTCGCTCATTTCCTGCCCTACATCAAACTCAACCGTGATAATCCCCTGCCCTTTATCACTAACCGAATACACATGTTTTACTCCCAGAATATGCGACATTAAACGCTCTAAAGGCTTAACTACAATATTTGAGACTTCTTCAGAAGATGCCCCTGGGTATTCAACAAATAAATCAATCAATGGCACTGAAATTTGTGGGTCTTCTTGCCTCGGGGTTGAGATTAAGCCAATAATGCCCGCACCCAGCATGGCAAAAAATAATATGATTGACAGTGGCGAAGTGATAAAGGCTTTGGTCAGTTTCCCTGCTACGCCCAAATTCGCCCCATCTATTTTATTCAAATCAGCTGCTTTATTATCTGCCATGATTTGGTAAAATATCCATTCCTGAAGTCATTAGAATATCTGGGTTAGAGACAATTTGCTCACCAATTTTTAGCCCCGATAAAACGCTTTTTTCGTTTTTCCCAACTCGCTCACCTAGACGCACAAAGCGCAATTCTGTTTGTTTAGTTCTAGGATTAACAATAAAAACGCTCGGCAGTGATGAACGCCATATAATCGCTGATTTTGGAATAATGGGCGTTAGTACGCCTGAGTCGGTTTCAAAAATTTCAACTTCTGCATACGCACCCGCCAACACTGGCACATTAGCAGGCAAGTTAAACTTAACCTTAACGCTGTGTTTATTGTCATCGGCAACTGGATAAATTTGTGATAAAGTGGCACTCACCACAATATTGGCAATGTCTAATTTAATGCGGTATTTTTTATCTAACTTAAGGCTGGAAACCAGACGAGAAGGGATATTTACCTCCACTTGAAGATTATTAATATTGGCAAACTCAACCAATACTTGTCCCGGCTGCACCACATCACCTTTGTTAATATTTTTAACCACAATAACCCCATCAAAAGGAGCCACTATAGCAGTATCTTCTAGACGCTCTTCAATTTGTTTAAGATCAAACTGTGCTTGCCTGAGTTTGTTTTTGGCCTGTTGAAAATTAGTGTAATGTGAAGTTCTATTGGCATATTTATCAAAATCTGCATTGCCTCTGCCAGTAAATCTGTTCATCGGATCAGTAAACATTGTAAAAGCGCCACCAAACATATTATCAGAATAAGGAGATACGATGGATTGCTCATATTGCACGCGTGCATTTTTCAACGCCTCAGCAGCAGAAGCAATTTCCGCCTGAGCAGAGTTTTTTTCCGCCTCAATAGATTCTTGCTCAAGGGTGACCAAAACTTCCCCTTTTTTGAACATATCACCTTCCTTACCATTCACACTCAATATATCGCCAGAAATTTGCCCAGACAAACTCACCTGTGCTGAAGAAACAACCGCACCCCCCAATAATGCCCTTTTATCAAGCGACCTGCCAATAACGATATGAGTGTTATACGCCTTATTAAAATTTTGCGAATTTTGACTAAAAGTCTGTGCTACTGGTAAGGACGAAAATACAAATAAAATTAAGCTAATTAGTGTTATTACTAGTGTGTTCATAATTTAAAAATTTATACATTTTAAAAAAATAAAAAAGTTAATTTGGATCCAAAAATATCTTCCAAACAAAAAAAATAACTTTAGTTACAAATTTTATAGGATTAAAATAGGTAAAACTTATTTTTTTTATTTTTTAAAACCATGTCTATTGCCCTTACACTTGGAGAGCCTGCTGGAATTGGTGCTGATTTAATCATTCTTTATGCACAAAAAAACCTACTACAAAACTTGCTGGTTTTTAGCGACCCAGATTTATTATTAACCCGCAGCAGGGAACTCAATTTACCCATCAAAATTACCGAAAAAAAACCCTCAAAACAAAATGAAATCTGTGTTTTCCCAATTAAAGCCAACAGCAAAATTGAACCTGGGGTGTTGAATCCTGATAATGTGCCCTTTGTATTAGAAACTTTAAAGGTCGCCAGCCAATGTTGCTTAGATAAAACTTGCAGCGCCCTACTCACAGGTCCAGTCAACAAAGGTGTCATTAACCAAGCAGGTTTTTCTTTTACGGGTCATACAGAGTATTTAGCCACTTTGACCAATACCGATAAAACCGTGATGATGCTTGCCGCAAATACCTTTCGTGTTGCTCTTGCCACCACCCATATACCTTTGTCCGAGGTGCCGCGTCATATACAAACAAACACACTTAATAAAACCATTGATATTATTCATCAGGCACTGGTATCTATGGGTATCCAACAACCCAATATTACCGTGTGTGGTCTTAACCCTCACGCTGGCGAAGGCGGGCATCTTGGGCGTGAAGAGATTGAGATTATAAATCCCTTGATTAAAAAACTCAACAATAGTGGTTATCATATTAAAGGTTGCGTGCCTGCAGACACCGCTTTTACCCCTGATGCTTTGCATAATACAGATGTCGTGCTTGCCATGTATCATGACCAAGGGCTTCCAACACTAAAGGCCCTAGGCTTCAAAAAGGCGGTTAATATTACTTTAGGCTTACCGTTTATTCGTGCCTCAGTTGCCCACGGCACAGCACTTAATTTATCAGCCACGGGTAATATCAGTTTGGGTAGTTTTGAGATGGCATTCAATTATGTAGTTTCAAATGTATAAAGCCCGTAAGCGCTTTGGACAAAATTTTTTAATTGATGATACAATTATTGAACACATCATTGCTGCCATCGCTCCTAAAAAAGACGATAATTTACTTGAAATAGGACCAGGGACCGGAGCAATAACCCTGCCTTTATTAGAAAAAGTTAGCCAATTACATGCCATTGAAATTGATACAAACTTAGTTGCTTTATTAAAATCTTTCAAAAAAAACAATTTAGACCTTCATCAAGGCGATATTTTAAAATTTGACCTAAACACCCTGCCCCGTCCCCTGAGGATAGTTGGTAACCTACCTTATAATATTTCCTCTCCTATTTTATTTCACTTATTGGAGTACCGAATGCGGATACAAGACATGACATTTATGCTCCAAAAAGAGGTGGTTGAGCGTATCACTGCCAAAAATGGTAGCAAAATTTATGGGCGTTTGAGTGTGATAATGCGCGCTTTTTTCTCAGTAGAATTGCTTTTTATAGTGCCCCCAGAATCTTTTAATCCAGCCCCCAAAGTAAAATCGGCAATAATCCATCTAAAACCATTGATAAAAACCCCAGTTAGTAACAAGCCTTTATTCACAAAGTTGGTTGCAGCAGCATTTTCACAACGGCGAAAAACCCTAAAAAATTGCCTAAAATCATTCCTAACCCAGCAGCAAACCGAAATTGATCTATCACAAAGAGCAGAAATGCTAACCCTAGCCGATTTCATCACTCTAACCCAAGATTTAGAAGCACGCCAGCCCCAAAATTTACTCTAAAGAGACCTTTATATCATGATACAAAGGTCTCTTTAAATTACTCTACAGGCCTCATCAAAACTAAAACGGGGAGACCTAGAGAAAATTTTGGTTGTATCACCGTAGCCGATGGCGCAAATGAAAATTGACTTGGTTTTCCCATCTGAGAAAAATTCTTGGTCTAATGTGGCATTGTTAAACCCGCCCATTGGACCACAATCAAGCCCAACGGCACGGGCTGCTAAGATAAAATAAGCGCCTTGTAGGGTGGCATTCATGGTTGCTGCGGACTTTATTTTTTCAGGTTTTCCTACATACCAACTTTTGGCATCGGTATGGGGGAAAAGGTAGGGTAATTTTTCATAAAATTCAAGGTCATAAGCAATAATTACCACCGCTGGTGCACTCATGGCTTTGTCAATATTACCTTCATCCAAATGAGGTTTTAGCCGTTGTTTGGCAACATTTGATTTAATAAAAACAAAGCGTGCTGGGCAACAATTAGCAGCGGTTGGGCAAAATTTCATCAAGGCATAGATTTGTTGAATTTGTGTATCAGACACCGCCTCGTCTAACCAGCCGTTATGGCTTCTAGCTTTATTAAATAAAATATCTAAACTGTCATTATCAAGCATTAAAAATACCTCCAAGAATTATAAAACTGATATTAGATCATAAAACCTTTGTATGGAGACCTTTGCATATTTTACTGTTGATACAACACTATACCCGAACCTTCTTCGACCCGCCCTAAGCACAACGATTCTTGTGCGCTCAAATAAAATAGCCACCGTCCTTTTAACTGACAACCAATAAAGTGATAATGCAAAAATATACCCATTTATCTAAACCAGAAAGATACCATATTTAGCTAATGAAAAAATAACAAAATTGATTAACAAATCTTACCAAAACAATCAATAAAAATATATCAATGAGCCGGGTTAAGACACATAAAAACTGTTTTTAGACCGTGGTGTTGCTTATGGGTTGAGTTTGCTTTTTTAATGAGTTGCAAAAGGTGTGGAAAATCCTGATAATGTATCTTGGTTCATAAATCAAAGGATTAAGATGAAAAAAATCACCATTATTGGCTCAGGATTTGCAGGTTTAACAGCAGTTAGGACTATTCGCAAGCAGGATAAACATTGCCAAATTAACCTTATTTCTCCTAAAGCAGAATTGATCTATATGCCTAGTTTGATTTGGCTACCTTCTGCTGCAGTTGATAAACGAGATATCATTGTACCTCTTAATAATTTTTTCAAACGCATGAATGTAGCACATATAGCAAGTCAGGTTATTGGGCTGGAAAACGGTGGCAGAACAGTGCTGAGTGAGATGGGGAATTTTGAAAATGACGCCTTGATTATTGCCTCAGGCGGGCGCTTTATAAAAAAACTTCCCGGCATTCAAAATAGCATTATACCGTGCGAAGGTTTGACTGCTGCTCAGGCAATTCGTACTCGTCTCAAAACTATGAACAGTGGCAATATTGCCATTGGTTTTTCTTCCAATCCAAAAGAATCAAGCGCCATGCGTGGTGGACCAATGTTTGAATTTTTATTTGGCATAGATACCCAATTACGCCAACAAGGTAGGCGCGATAAATTCAACCTGATTTTTTTCACCCCTGCTAAAAATCCAGGCATTCGTCTTGGTGAAAAGGCGGTTAAAAAGCTTTTATCACAAATGCAAAAACGCAACATAAAAACCCATCTGGGGCATAAAATAAAATCCTTTGAAGACGGAAAAATAATTACTGAAGGGGGTGAATTTAACGCAGATTTGATTTTATTTATGCCGGGAATGACAGGCAATAAATGGTTTCAAAACACCAATCTTGTGCTTAGTGAGGGCGGATTATTAAAGGCAGATAAATATTGCCAAACATCGCTTAAAAATGTTTTTGTTGCAGGGGATTCGGGCAGTTTTCCGGGACCAGAGTGGATGCCAAAACAAGCCCATATGGCAGACCTTCAGGCCCAAGCCGCGGCTAAAAACGCATTGGATATACTGGATAATAAACCACCCAGCCATACTTTTAAAATTGAGCTCAGGTGTATTGTCGATTCTAATAACAAAGGAATCTACATATCACGCAACATAAAAAATAGCTTTATGTTGCCAAATCTTCGTTTTATGCACTGGGCTAAAAAAATGTTTGGCTGGTGGTATTTACGCCAATACCGTTAGAGAGCTTTGCATAAGTTTGCATAGTTGATATATTAGCAAAATGGGAGATTTTGCCGAATTGGTGGAAGTTGTATCTTGATGATTATTTATAATTATATCAAAGATTGCTGTTAGTTATTTTTCACAATATCGGCTAATTTTTGTGCACTTTTTTGGATAATTGTCAAATCCCTACCCTCAACCATAATTCGAATTAAAGGCTCGGTGCCTGAGGGACGAATCAGTACTCTGCCCTCACCTAAAGTTTCTTCCACTTCAAATTGTGCTTGTTGTAGGGCTTTATTTTTCTTCAGGTTAATTTTGTCAGTGGTTTTAACATTGATAAGCACCTGTGGGTATTTTTCTACTCTAGATTTCAACTCAACCAAAGTTTTATTGCATTTAACCAGTACTTCTAATACTTGCAAAGCGGCAATAATGCCATCACCTGAGGTAGTTTTATTAAGACAAATAATATGCCCAGAGCTCTCCCCACCGAGAACCGCACCAAAAGCTTGCATTTTCTCAAGTACAAAACGATCACCCACACCCGCCTCAATAAAATCAATGCCCAAATTACGGTAGCCATGACGCATGCCTAAATTGGTCATTTGCGTGCCGACAACTTTATTGTTTGTTAATCTATCGTGGGTTTGCCAAAATTTAGCAATGATAAAAACCAATTCATCGCCATCAACTAACTCTCCCTTACTATCAATCATCATGAGCCGATCGCCATCGCCGTCAAAAGCAATCCCGAGGTCAAATTTATTCTCAAGTACAGTCTGTCGTAGGTGCTGGGTATGGGTTGCGCCGCAGTTTTTATTAATGTTAAAACCATCTGGGGTATTGTTAATCGCCACAACCTTAGCGCCAAGCTCTAAAAATACCCTCTCAGCAATATGATAGCTTGCACCGTTTGCACAGTCAATAACAATACTTAGAGTAGATAAATTAAGCGAAGACTCAAAACTAGATTTACAAAAATCAACATATTTATCTAAAGATTGTTGGTGCCGAATCGCCTTACCAATATTTTCGCTACTCACACTCAACATAGGTTGTGAGAGTTTTTGTTCAATTTTTTTTTGGTCTTCGTTACTGAATTTAAAACCTTTGGCAGAGAAAAATTTAACCCCGTTATCTTGAAAATGATTGTGTGAAGCACTAATCACCACTCCAGCAGTGGCATTATAAGTTTGGGTAAGATAGGCAATCGCAGGTGTTGGCATCGGTCCTAACAACCCTACATCAACACCTGCCGAGAGAAAACCTGCCTCAAGTGCGGATTCAAACATATACCCTGAGATGCGTGTGTCTTTGCCAATTATCACACTAGCATGTGGGGTTTTTTGTGCTAACACCGATCCGACTGCCCAGCCGAGTTTTAAGAAAAAATCAGCCGTAATCGGCTTCTCCCCTACTCTGCCGCGTATGCCATCAGTGCCAAAATAATTATTCAAGCTCTCTCCTCTTCTACACTTTGTAAAATTGTCAGCGCGTCTTTGATTGCCAAAACATCATGCACACGCACAATATTTGCCCCTTTTTGCACCGCCATTATAGTTGCGACAGTGCTACCGATAAGTCTATCATCAACATCCCTATCATTCAGTAGAGCCCCGATCATTGATTTTCTAGAAATGCCGACCAAAAGTGGCAAACCAAAATTTTTAAATTCTCCCAAGCGTTTTAAAATCTCTAAATTATGGATTAAGGTTTTACCAAAGCCAAAACCAGGGTCTAAGATAATTTTATCGCGCTTGATACCAAAATTGCTGCAAACCTCAAGCCGCTGAGTAAAAAAACGCCCTATCTCTTCTACCACATCATTATAAATGGGTTTATTTTGCATGGTTTTAGTATTACCGCGCCGATGCATTAAACAAACATCACAATCCAATCTCGCTGCCATCTCAAGCCCGCCATCAGCTTGCAATGCATTAACATCATTGATTAGACTAGCGCCAGCAAACACCGCTTGTTGCATTACCTCAGGTTTGGAAGTGTCAATAGAAATAGGAATTCTAACCTGTTCAAAAAGTGCTTCAATGACTGGAATAGTGCGCTCCAACTCTTCATCAATGGTTATAGTTTCAGCGCCAGGACGAGTCGATTCACCACCAATATCAATAATATCAGCACCTTGTGCCACCATTAGTTGAGCTTGTTTGATAGCGCTGTCAATATCTAAATACTTACCACCGTCAAAAAATGAATCAGGGGTAACATTCAATACACCCATAATTTTTGGCTGTATTTTCATCAAACGGACGACACAGAATTAAGCGAGTTGTTCAGTATCGCCGTCGCTAAATGGTTTTTTATCGCTATCGCCTTCTATATCCACACCTTTGCCAAGTTCGGTAGAAGCCACATCAGAATCAACAATAACCGCTGCTTTACGCATAGGTTTTCTGTTCATCAAATCATCAATTTGTCCTTTATCAATGGTTTCAAACTCAACCAAGGCTTTGCTCATAGCGTGCAAAATATCTTTGTTTTCCTCTAATATTTTGTAAGCATTGTCATAATTTTTGTCAATAATCTTGCGAATTTCACTGTCAATTAAGTCAAAAGTTTTATCTGAGATATGCTTGTGTTTGGTTACCTGACGACCTAAAAACACCTCACCCTCTTCTTCACCATACGCCAAAGGTCCCATTAACTCAGACATGCCCCAAAGTTTGACCATTTTATGTGCAATTTCGCTCGCATGTTCAATATCATTGCTCGCCCCTGTGGTTATTGCATCAGCACCATAAATCAACTCTTCTGCAATACGCCCACCAAACAGTGAGGCTATTTGTGAATTGAGTTTTTGCTTGGAGATGCTGTAGCTGTCTTTTTCAGGTAGAAACATAGTCACTCCCAGCGCCCTGCCTCGGGGGATGATACTCACCTTGTAGACTGGGTCATGCTCAGGCATTAAACGCCCTACAATTGCGTGGCCAGCCTCATGATAGGCAGTCATTTCTTTTTCTGCCTCATCCATCACCATGGTTTTACGCTCAGATCCCATCATAATTTTGTCTTTGGCTTTTTCAAACTCTTGCATACCAACCAATTTTTTTTCTTTGCCTGCGGCAATCAGTGCCGCTTCATTACAAAGGTTGGCAAGGTCAGCACCAGAAAAACCCGGGGTGCCTTTGGCAATGTTGATAGATTTAACATTTTTTGCAATAGGCAATTTACGCATATGTACTTTAAGGATTGCATCACGACCATTAATATCTGGCAAACCTACAGTAACTTGGCGATCAAAACGACCAGGTCTGAGCAGTGCTGGGTCCAAAACATCGGGACGATTGGTAGCAGCAATGACAATGATTCCTTCGTTACCTTCAAAGCCGTCCATTTCAACCAGCATTTGGTTTAAAGTCTGCTCACGCTCATCATGCCCGCCACCCATGCCAGCACCGCGTTGGCGTCCAACGGCATCAATTTCATCAATAAAGATAATACAAGGGGCATTTTTCTTCGCTTGTTCAAACATATCACGCACGCGTGAAGCACCAACGCCGACAAACATCTCAACAAAATCAGAGCCAGAAATAAAGAAAAATGGCACCTCGGCTTCACCAGCAATCGCTTTTGCTAATAGAGTTTTTCCCGTTCCCGGTGGACCAACCATCAAAACCCCTTTAGGAATCTTACCCCCCACTTTGGTAAATTTTCCTGGGTCGGAGAGAAATTCAACTAGTTCCATTACTTCTTCTTTGGCTTCTTCCACACCAGCGACATCTTTAAAGGTAACATTGGACTCGTCTTTTCTAATTAAACGCGCTTTAGACCTGCCAAAACTCATTGGATTTTTACCACCCATTGGACCGCCTACCCCCCGCATAGTATAAAGAATCACCCCAATCAACAATAAGATTGGCGCTAAAGAGATAATGAGTTGTTTAAAAAAACTATCTTTTTCAGGTGGTTTGGCAACTACATTAACCCCATTATTGAGCAAATCGCCCATCATGCCTAAATCACCTGGACTATAAGTAGAGAATTGTTGCCCGCCAGCGCCGATACCTTGAATTTTATTGCCTGCAATGCTCACGCTAGAAACATCGCCCTGCTTAACACTTTGGATAAACTGAGAATAAGTAATCTCATTTTTTTGACTGTCAGATCGGAACTGATTAAAAACTGAGACCAAAATACTACCTAAAACCAGCCAAAGCAACAAATTCTTAAACATAAGTATGAAGTTTTATTAAAAAAATTAAGAGCGATAACTATACCCTATCACAAGACCAATATATAGATTGATGGTATTTTTTTCAAGGTTTTGCAACAAATAAATTCAAATTCTGTCATAATTCCCGCCTGTAATAAAAAAACATAAAATTATGTCAAAAATACACTTTTTATCCATTATTTTGATTACCGCATCACTCAGTGCTTGTGGCTTTTACGCGCCTCATAAAGCAAGCCTCAACGCCTCAGTAATAGCCAATCCAAACAATGCTTTTGCGATTGCACTGAAAAAACGCCTAAACCCAGCTACTACAAAATCTTTGGTTATTCAAATTGGGGATGAAATTCAAAAAAAACAAGCCACCGCATTTGATAAAAGTGGTGAAATACGCAGTTACGCATTAAGCCTCAATGTACCCCTCAAAGTGTTTAGCAAAGAAAAAAAATTATTATTAACTGATAATTTAACTGCCAGCCTCTACCTTGCTAGAATAGATGCCACTCAAGCAGATAGGCTGCAAATTAACGAGCGTTACGAACAGCTTCGCAACACCTTGGTAAAAAAATTGTTGCAAAAACTAAAGCGGTTAAAGGTCTAATTATCCAAAACCTTTGTTTAAAAATAGCTTTTTATGGAAATCAAACCAGAACAACTCAAGCATGTGTTAAAAAAAACGCTTGAATCCCTTTATTTGGTTTTCGGTGCTGAATTATTGTTGGTTGAACAAAGTCTAACACAAATTAGAATTGCCGCTAAAAAACAAGGGTTTGGTGATAAAGTTAGCTTTGAAATTGATGTTAATTTTGATTGGAACCTGATTATTGCTGAAATTTATGCGGCCTCACTTTTTTCTCCAAAACGCATCATTGAATGCCGACTTAAAACTGGAAAAATTGGTGTCAAAGGCGCAAAAGCACTGAGTGAAATTGCCACCACCTTACCAGATGATATTGTTTTGATTATTATCGTCGGTAAACTAGACAGCAACCAGCAAAAAAGCAAATGGTTTAAAGTTTTAAAACAAAATGGCAACATCGTTCAACATTGGGATGTTAAACCTAAATATTTGGTCGGCTGGATTACTAACCACATGAACGAATTGGGGCTCGACTCTAACTCAGAAGTTGCACAAAGCATTGCCTTTTGCACACAGGGTAATTTACTGGCTTCCATGCAGGAAATTCAAAAATTGAAAATAGCCTATCCCGATGGCAAAATCGACACTAAAGCGTATTTAGAACAAGCCAATCAACAATCTAAATACACCCCCTATGGTCTCCTTGATGCTGCCCTTTTGGGTGATGTTCATCAGGTATTAAAAATTTATCCAATGCTACTGAGCGATGGGGTGATGCCAATCCAAATAAGTAATGTCTTATATAAAGAGATAAAATCATTGATTGAGATGGCAATTGAACTAAAGCAGGTTAGGCAAATTGATACAATCATGCAAAACCACTATGTTTGGAAAAACCGCAAACCAATGGTAACCCATATACTTAAACGCTTTTCTTATCAAGGCTTGCAAAAATTATTATTATCACTGGGGCGTATTGAACGCTCAATCAAAGGTATGGATAATTTGCTTGTGGTTAATGAGTTACGCACATTATTATTAAATTTAGCTGGAAAAACACAATGGAATCGGTAGAAAACTTAATAATTCGTTTAGGTAAAAATGCAAAAAATGCGGCAAAATCATTACGCAGTACCAAAACACAGACAAAAAACACTGCTTTAACAAATATTGCTAAGCAAATTAAACAAAATAAAAAAACGCTACTATCTGCTAACCAAAAAGATTTAGCCCAAGGCAAAAATGCTGGGTTAAATGATGCCTTGCTTGATCGGCTGATGCTTAACGATGAGCGAATTAACGCCATTATTAAAAGCCTTAATCAAATTATTGCATTGCCTGACCCAATTGGCGAAATCACCGATCTTAGATTCCGTCCAAGTGGTATTCAAGTAGGAAAAATGCGTGTACCATTGGGGGTGTTGGGCATTATTTATGAATCGCGCCCAAATGTTACTATTGATGCTGGAGCACTTTGTCTAAAATCAGGTAATGCGCTGATTCTGCGTGGTGGATCTGAAGCCATTCATTCCAATCTTGGGCTTTACCAATGTATTAAACAAGGCTTACTCGATGCTGGGCTTGATGAAAATTGCGCCCAACTTATACAAACCACTAATCGTGAGGTAGTAGGTGAATTAACACGCGCTAAAGATTATATTGATGCGATTATTCCGCGTGGTGGTAAAAGCTTGGTAGAAGCCATTAGCAAAAACGCCAAAGTGCAAATAATTAAACACTTGCACGGCGTATGCCATACTTATATTGATAAGGATGCCGATACTCAAAAGGCCATCAGTATTGCTTTTAATGCCAAAACCCGCCGCTATGGGGTGTGTAACGCTACCGAAACATTGTTAGTTCACGCATCAGCAGCAGACAGAATATTACCTGAGTTGATTGCCCAATACTTAGCAAAAGGGGTGGCATTACGAGGCTGTGAAAAAACCATGCAATTATCAGACCAAATTACTGCTGCCACTCAACAAGATTGGGACACCGAGTATCTATCCGCGATTCTCTCTATTCGTATTGTCAGTTCAATGAGTGAGGCAATTGAACACATTGAAAAACACGGCTCAGGGCATACCGAATCCATCATTAGCGAAAATTACACCTCTGGACGCCGCTTTATCGCTGAAGTGGATTCAGCCTCGGTGATGATTAACGCCTCAACTAGCTTTGCTGATGGTTTTGAATACGGTCTAGGTGCAGAAATTGGCATCAGCACTGATAAATTCCATGTGCGTGGTCCGGTTGGATTAGAGGGCTTAACCTCACAAAAATACATCGTGTTAGGCGATGGGCATATTCGAGCATAAACAAACTGGTTGATATTCTATATTAACTAGAATAAAATCAAATCCTGGCATATTAGATAATTTATTTAGACATAAGAAATATGGAAATATTAAGTCCTATTAAATCAGAAAAGTTAACTATCAGTGAATATACAAAGGTGATGTCTGATGAAACACTTCGTGCCAACATTATTCGCACTCGCTATGAAATTAATCATGATTGGAATGATGTGGACACAGGCTATTTTTTCGTTGAATACGACCGTCCAACATTGAGAGAAAAAACAATTTAATGTCTGATATATTACCCGCACAAAACGATAAAGAAATTCAATTATTTGATAGAATTTCCGCAGTTGAAAAGCACAAATCAGATAATGATAAAGAGGTTAGATTGGCAGAAATCGCCATGTCAGAACGAACTGCTAAGACCGAACTAGAAACTAAAAAACACGGTTTAGAACAAGAAAAAGATTTTAGATTAACCAATACTAGGCGATTATATTTGATTTTATCATTTGTATTGGTTGTGTTAATCGCGTTTATTACTGCAATGATATTTTTTGGACATAAAGATATTGTTATCCCGTTTTTGTCTTTTGTAGCAGGTGCTTTAGGTGGTTTTGGCTACGGGAAGAGTCGTTAATATATTCTATATATTTATTTTAATAAACTCAATAAATATTGGGTTTCCTTTTTATAAATGAATATAGATCAACAATTAGAAATTATCAGTCGTGGTGTTGATGAAATTTTGCCACTAGATGAGTTTAAAGAAAAATTAAAAACAGGGAAACCTTTAAAAGTAAAAGCGGGGTTTGATCCAACTGCGCCTGATTTGCACTTAGGACATACGGTTTTAATCAATAAACTCAAACAATTACAAAACTTAGGACATGAGATTTATTTTGTCGTGGGTGATTTTACAGCGATGATTGGCGACCCTGCTGGCAAGTCAGCCACCAGAGTGCCTTTGTCTAAAAAACAGGTTCTGGAAAATGCCAAAACTTACCAAACCCAGATTTTTAAAATCCTTGATAAGAAAAAAACCAATGTTGTTTTTAACTCTAACTGGTTAAATAAACTGAGCTCAGCAGATATGGTTAAATTAGCCGCCAAACAAACTGTGGCAAGAATGTTAGAGCGCGATGATTTTTCTAAGCGTTATCAAAATAATCAACCGATTTCTATCCATGAATTTTTATATCCTTTGCTACAAGGCTATGATTCAGTCGCCCTTGAGTCTGATTTAGAGCTCGGTGGTAGCGACCAAAAATTTAATTTACTCATGGGCCGAGAACTACAAAAAAACTACGGAAAATCAATGCAAGCCATTTTAACCATGCCGATTTTAGAAGGTTTAGACGGTGTGGCTAAAATGCTTAAGTCGCTTAATAATTACATTGGTATTGATGATCCGCCTGATGCAATGTTTGGCAAAATTATGTCTATCTCAGATAATCTAATGTGGCGGTATTTTGAATTATTAAGCTTTAAACCTTTGCAAGAAATTAAAGATTTAAAAAAGCAAATGGCAGCAGGCAAAAACCCAAGAGACATTAAGTTTATTCTCGCAGAAGAAATGATTGCCCGTTTTTACAATGCTGACGAAACAAAACAAGCCCAACAAAATTTTATCAACCAGTTTTCCAAAAATAAAATCCCTGATAATATTCCTGAGTTTGAATTTTTATCAGGAATTAAAATTGCCAACGCTTTAAAAGATGCAGATTTAGTCGCCAGCACCTCTGATGGTTATCGTATGATTAAACAAGGGGCGGTTAAACTTGATGGAAAAAAAATAGAAAATAAAGAATTTAAAGTTATCTCAGGAATTTATCAAGTAGGGAAACGCAAATTTGCTAAAATAAGTATCATTTAATTTAATCAGTTAAGAAATGATTCTACAGAAATCACTCAACTTTTTTAAAAGCGTATTGCTGGTTATTTTGGTGGTTTTCTTAACCGCTTATTTTTCAAAACTATCTGCCTTTTTTAATATCTTTAATGATTCAGTTGGTAATAAACTGCCAGAATTTACCCATCAAAACCCATCTGATTGGTTCAATAGCCAACCTTTAGCATTGAGTGACTTAAAAGGCAAAGTAGTTTTGATTGATTTTTGGACATTTGGTTGCTGGAATTGTTATCGTTCTTTTCCTTGGCTAAATGATTTAGAAGAACGCTTAAAAGATAAAGATTTTTTAGTCATTGGTGTTCATACGCCGGAGTTTGAGCATGAAAAAGATTTAAATAGAATTGCAGCTAAAATTAAAGAATTTAAATTACACCATCCTGTGATGGTTGATTCTGACTTTAGTTACTGGAAAGCAATGAATAACCGCTATTGGCCAACTTTTTATTTAGTAGATAAACAAGGTAATATTCGTGAGAAGTTTATTGGCGAGACACATAAAGGCGATAAGCGTGCACAAAAAATAGAGGCAAGTATTCAACACTTATTAACAGAAACAATACAATGAGTTTTAAACAAAATACCATCGCCATTGTCTATGATTTTGATGGCACGCTGAGTCCTCAACCTATGCAGGAATATACAATTCTGCCTGAACTAGATATTAGTGGAAAAGATTTTTGGGCGGAATGCGAACAAGAGGCAAAAAAAACACAAAGCAGATAAAATGCTGACTTATATGCGTCGTTTGGTTAAAGCGATAGATTTTAAAGAGAAAGACTTACCTAAATCTGTCTTACAAAATTTAGGTCAAAATGTGTCATATTTTGCAGGGGTAGAACAATGGTTTTCACAAATTAATGATTATATTAAAAGCCAGTCCAAACAACAGGTTAATATTAAACATTATATTATTTCTGCAGGACTTAAAGAGATACTCAATGGGGTAACGATTAAAAATGAATTTGCTAATATTTTTGCTTGTGAATATTATTTTGAAAATGGTGTGGCTAAATTCCCCACCATTGTCGTGAATGACACCTCTAAAACCCAGTATCTATTTCGTATCAATAAAGGTAAAGAAGATGTTAATGACTCCATTAATAAGCACATGCCTAAAGAAGACCGACCCATTCCATTTGAAAACATTTTATATATTGGTGATGGGGAAACCGATGTGCCGTGTATGACACTAACGCGTGAAAATGGCGGTCATGCTATTGCCGTTTATCCCCCTAAAAACCATAAAGGCAAAGAGACTTGTCGGCAATTATTTCAAGATAAGCGTATTGATTACTTTGCACCAGCCGATTATACAAAAGGAGAAAAACTGTATCAAAGAGTGCGATATATTTTAGATAGTATGATGGCTAATATCTTATTACAAAAGGACAAACATCAATTTCAAATTGATGAGAGATTAGGTTAATACTGCACCACTTCATTATCAATAGACCGCCATAAATACCAAGTAGCAACGGTACGATAAGGTTGCCACTTACTGGCTAATTCCTTAATTTTTTCAATATCTAAATTATCCCCATACTGTCTTTGCACTGCTTTGATTAACCCCAAATCTTTAATTGGGAAAATATCAGGTTCAGTGAGGTAAAAAATAGCAAACATCTCAATTGTCCATGGACCAATCCCTTTGATGCTAATAAGTTCTGTTTGTATCTCTGCAAAAGATCGATTTTTAAAATACTGTGTATTAACTTTATTGTTTAAAAAATAACTGGCAATATTGTGTAGATAATGAGATTTTTGATTAGATAGACCAAGTTTTTTGAGTTGTTCTATCGGGTATTGACTTAACACATCAGGTGTCAATGGTTTAATTTGTTGTTCAATTCTTTGCCAAATACTCTGTGCTGCAATAACAGAAATTTGTTGTCCAACAATAGAACGAAGCAAGGTTTCAAACGCATTACCCCTGCTTTGTAAGGTTAAATTTGGATAATTTGCAATCAAGCCAAACATCACTTCATCTTTGGATAAATAATCCAACGCCTCTTGCCAATAATGTGGTGTTGTCATCTTTTGCAACTAAATAAATACTTTAAGCGTAAAATAATACCTAACTGATTTTAAGAATTGGGGATGATTCAGGTTTCGACAAGAATACCGATGTCATGCATGCATGTCGGGAATAAGGCTTACTCGTTAACATGGCTTTAAAAAATAGTTGCAAACGAAGACAACTACGCTTTAGCTGCTTAAGCTAACCGTTACTTTTAAATTGTCTGCGTTTTTAAGCTAACGGTCATTTAGTAGACTCGCTTAATTATTGCTTTTAGGGTAATTAGGTTAAACAAACTAAAATCGCGGTTTATATCCCTGTGGCTCGGGTGATAAATTGTTAAACTAATAGAGCAAACTAAGCATGTAGATTGTGTGGTTGAAGATTTTTGGACGGGGGTTCGACTCCCCCCATCTCCACCAACTTTAAAAAAATAACCAATCGCTTATTTGAGGTCTTTGCATCATTATGCAAAGGTCTCATTTATTAAATTCTAAAACCAGTTGTTTGCCGTTTAGGTTTTTGGATTTTTTACTCATTAAATAGACAATCGCTGGACTGATTAACTCTGGCGGGGGGATGTTATCAGTATTCTCGGCAGGATAGGCGGTTTGCCGCATCTTTGTTCTCATCTGTTTTGGATCTACGGAATTGACTTTAATATTGGTTTTTTCCAACTCTTCTGCAAGGGTTTTGCTCAATCCTTCAATGGCAAATTTACTCACCCCATACGCCCCCCAATAAGCCCGTGCTTCACGCCCTACTGATGAAGAAAAAAATAATATACGCGCATCAACAGATTGGCTTAAAACTGGTATTAAAAATTGGGTCAGCATAAACGGTGCATTAAGGTTAATTTGTAGGGTGGAGTACCATAGTTTAATATCGTATTGCTCAATCGGCATCATCGTGCCGATAATGGCAGCGTTGTGAATCAAGCCATCAAGACGCCCAAAATTATCTAAAATCTCGCTCTGTAACTGCTGATAGTGCTCTGGCGTTGCTCCCTCTAAATCTAATGGATGCAAAATAGGCTGTTGATAACCCAAACCAACCACCTCATCATAAACGGTTTCTAACCCACCTAAATCACGCCCAAGCATAATCACGCTTGCCCCTGCCTTCGCTAAATCAAGGGTTATTGCCCTGCCAAAACCACGATTCGCCCCAGTTAGCAAAATTATTTTATCCTTTAACTCATTTTTGCTAATTTCGTAGTGGGTGGATATGTTCATTGTTTAAGTTGTTTTTTGCTGGGAACGCCTAATTGTTTGATTTTATCAGCAATGTTAAAAATATTGCCCTTACCGTCTCTGAGACGGTTTTTGGCTGCTGCATAACTCTGGACAGCTTTTTCTAAGTGAGTGTTGATATTGTCCAAAGAATCCACAAAGCCCGCTAATTTATCATACATGGCCGCGGATAAACGGACGATTTCATCAGTGTTTTTGTTTTGTTTTTCACTTTGCCAAATGTGATGAATGAGTTTTAAACTCATTACCAGGGTTGAGGGTGATACCAAAGCGACATTTTTTTTAATCGCATCAGTAAATAAATTAGGTCTTTGTTCTAAAACAATCAACAACGATGCCTCAATGGGAAAAAACACAAAAATATAATCCAATGTATTGATGTTATGCAAGTTTTCATAACCTTTTAAACTAATGTCTCTAATGTGCTTTTCGACAGAGATAATATGTGCCCTAAGGTCATTTTTATCGCCACTTTCTAGGTAATTTTGATAGCTGACCAATGAGACTTTGGAATCAATCACAATGTCTTTTCCTTCAGGCAAATGCACAATAACATCGGGCTTGAAATGTTTGCCCTCTTCATTTTGATATTTTTTTTGTAGTTCGTATTCTCGGTTTTTTTGTAGCCCCGAACTTTGCAAAATAGTCTCTAGCACCATCTCGCCCCAATCGCCTTGCTGTTTATTGTCATAAGTTAAGGCATTGGTGAGTTTTTCTGCCCCTGCTAAGGTGGTTTTGTGGGCATCGGTTAAAGCCCTAATCTGTTCTTTTAAAGCGCTTCTATCTTTAACTTGTTCAGTGGATAAACTCTCTATTTTGGTACGAAAATTCTCTATTTGAGTTTTTAACGGGGTTAATAAATCTGCATTTTTTTCACTCAAATTGAGGCTATCTTGTTTTAATACCATACGGGCAATTTTTTGAAAATCATCATTCATTTGTGCCTTTGATGACTTTAAAGACTCATCATTCTTTTCTCTTTCCGTCAAAATTGCTTGTAATTTTGCGTTTTCTTGTTGTAATTTTGGCACCAATACAAAATACAAAATAATAGCACCTAATACAGTACCAATAATAAAAATTATAAAATCCATTGTGTTATTTCCTCAGGTTTATCAACCACAAAATCATAGCCCCAATCAGCAAAAACTGTGCCGTAACCATAACGCACTGCCACTGTTTTTATTTGTGCATTCCTGCCAGCAATTATATCGTTTTCATCATCGCCAATAAACAAACATTGACTAGGTAACACGGATAATTGTGCTGTGGCATAGAGTAGTGGTGCTGGATGTGGTTTGTTAAAGGCAAGGGTATCGCCACCAACGACCACATCAGGTTTTAAGCCTAATTTATCCAATAATAAATGGGCAAGATCTTCGGGCTTATTAGTAACCACGCCCCAAAATATTTTTTGCTGTTTAATGATTTTAATTAGGGCTTCTATGCCAGCAAATGGCTTGGAAAATTTATCAATATTTTGGCGATAAATTTGCAAAACTCGCTGATGCCGATTCTTAAATTCAGGGTCAGATTCATCACAATCAAAACCAAATTTTACTAAAACCCTAGCCCCTAATGCCACCAATGGTTTAATTTGTGAATATGGTTTTGAGTTTAAGCCGTTTTCCGCCAACAAAGTATTTAAAGCATGTGCTAAATCTGGTGCGCTATCAACCAATGTGCCGTCCAAATCAAATAAAATTGCGCTAATATTCATATAAAATTAGTGGATTTAGTTGGCACAATTTTATGCTATTTATTCGCTCTTTTTT
Source organism: Gammaproteobacteria bacterium Gsub (assembly GCA_002007405.1). GTDB lineage: Bacteria > Pseudomonadota > Gammaproteobacteria > PS1 > Pseudothioglobaceae > JAAOIF01. Next base: position 110,204 of record JYIN01000010.1, on the reverse strand, counting down.
GTTCCTTTTAGGCTCGGAAGTGGTACTAATTTTTGTGGTAATACTGGCATTTTTAACATTTTTTCTACCCTTAAAACAGCGTTATAAAATACTTGCGCTGTGGGGAAAGTTTAATACCTGGTGGTTAGGGGTTACTTGCGGAGTCAAACTCAAGGTAGTTGGCATGGAAAATATTCCAAAAACTGCTTGTATTATTGTCTCTAATCACCAATCCACTTGGGAGACTTTTGCTTTTCAAAAAATATTCCCACAACAAACTTGGGTATTAAAAAGAGGATTGTTATGGATTCCTATTTTTGGTTGGGGCTTGGCACTGTTAAAGCCAATTATTATCAATCGTGGTGAAAGGCTAAATGCCCTTAAAAAAATCACCAAACAAGGTGTTGATAAAATTCATCAAGGTATTTTTGTGATTATTTTCCCAGAAGGCACACGCCAACCTTACGGCATGCTTGGTAAATACCAAAAAGGAGGTGTGGCAATCGCCAAAGCGGCAAAAGTAGATTTACTGCCTGTATATCACAATGCAGGTAAATATTGGGCTAAAGGCAGTTTTATCAAATATGCTGGGATAATTACCGTAACCATTGGGAAGCCAATTTCCGTAACGGGAAAATCTAGCACAAAATTAGCCGAAGAAATCAATGATTGGACAAAATCACAAGCACTGAAAGAAAGTCTGAGTTAAAAATTTTGTTGATTAAAAATCTGGCAAAAAAGCTCCGCTGTCTTTTGAGTGTCATACAAAGCCGAATGTGCGCTAACATCATCCCAATCAATATTAGCAGCACGAACCGCTTTTGCCAATACGGTCTCACCATAACAAAGCGCTGAAAGACTTACCGTGTCAATGGTTGAAAATTGGTGAAACGGACTTTTTAGTTTTGTGCGATTGGCACCAGCATGCAAAAATCCTAAATCAAAAAACGCATTATGACCGACCAAAATAGCACGGGTACACTGTTGTGCGCTAATTTCGGCTGTAACTTGGGTAAAAATATCATTCAAAGCTTGTTTCTCACTTACTGCTAAACGCAAGGGGTTATCCACATCAATGTGATTAAACTTCAACGCAACTGGGTCAAGAACACTGCCTTTAAAAGGTTCTACATGAAAATGCTTGAGCGTTTTAGGATAGAATGCGCCCTCATTATCAACCCCAATAATAATGGCACAAATCTCCAAAATAGTGTTTGTTTGATGGTCAAAACCGCTGGTTTCAATATCAATCACAACGGGTAGATACTGGCGAATCCTATCTTTAATTAACATTTTTAAAAAATATCAAAGAATTACGAACTTTGTTAAATTCCTGTTGGCGTGCAAATGGCAAATCAACGAGCGTTGCTTTAGAAAATCCTTGTTTAAAAAACCAATCGCTGTTGTATTTACTCAGGGCGAAAACACGCCCAAATCCCGCCTCTCTAGCTTGTTTTAATAACTCTGATAATAATCGCTTTGCCCAGCCTTGATGTTGGTATTGCTGATGGACGCATATAGCATAAATCTCAGCAATACAATCAATTTTACAATCTCTTAACCCACCACAGGCAACTGGCTTTTGCCCATCATAGAGGACAATAAACTCCTCAGATTTAATTTGTTGATAGCCTCTTGGAAGAATTTTTCCCTGGGCAACAAATGGCTTAATCAATGCTAGAATTTGTTTGGTTTTATCCATGAGGATAATCATTTTAGTCTAAAATCTAACTTTTTTATACAAACTAAATCATTATGCCTAATACTAGAAAACACTCTCAACAAGTGGTTGATGGTTTTGAGCGCGCGCCCTCTCGTGCGATGCTATATCCCGTTGGTTTTAAAAAGCAAGATTTTAATAAACCCCAAGTTGGCATTGCCAGCACTTGGTCAATGGTTACCCCTTGTAATATGCATATTGATAAACTCGCCAAAGAGGCGGAAAAAGGGGTGAATAATGCCGCTGGTAAGGCTGTTATTTTTAATACTATTACTATCTCAGATGGTATTTCTATGGGCTCTGAGGGAATGAAATATTCCTTAGTGTCGCGTGAAGTCATTGCTGATTCAATTGAAACTGTGGTCGCCTGCCAAGGCTTTGATGGGGTGGTGGCAATTGGTGGTTGTGATAAAAACATGCCGGGCTGTATTATTGGACTTGCGCGCCTTAATCGTCCGAGTATTTTTATTTATGGTGGTACGATTAAACCAGGGAAAAATCACACTGATATTGTCAGCGTGTTTGAAGCCGTTGGCAAATATGCAAATAACACCATTGATGCAATTGAACTAGAAAACATTGAAAAAAATGCCATCCCCGGCGCTGGGTCTTGTGGTGGCATGTATACTGCCAACACTATGGCGAGTGCAATTGAAGCACTGGGCATGAGCCTACCAAACTCAAGCGCACAAAATGCCATTTCAACGGATAAAAATAACGACTGTATTCGCGCAGGTTCGGCGGTGCTTAATTTATTGGAAAAAGACATAAAACCGCGTGATATTATGACCTTGCCTGCATTTGAAAATGCCATCACTGTGGTAATTGCCCTCGGCGGTTCAACCAATGCTGTCCTGCATCTAATCGCCATGGCAAATGCTGCTGGAGTGGCTTTAAATATTGATGATTTTAATAGGATTGGTAAAAATGTGCCAGTGCTTGCTGACCTCAAACCTTCGGGCAAATATATGATGAGTGAGTTGGTTGCCATCGGTGGCACACTACCACTGATGAAAATGCTCTTAGATGCTGGCATGCTACATGGCAGTTGCATGACAGTAACTGGGCAAACACTGGCAGAAAACCTGAAAAATGTTAAGCCATATACGGATTCACAAAAAATCATCAAACCGTTAAACAACCCCATTAAAAAAGATTCCCACCTTAGAATTTTGCGTGGCAATTTAGCCAAAGAAGGGGCAGTTGCCAAAATCACTGGTAAAGAAGGGTTGAGTTTTAAAGGTCAAGCCAAATGTTTTGACTGTGAAGAAGAGGCACTTCTGGCTATTTTGAATAACAAAATCAGCAAAGGTGATGTCATTGTTATTCGTTTTGAGGGCCCTGCTGGTGGTCCTGGTATGCGCGAAATGCTTGCTCCAACCTCAGCTGTAATGGGTAAAAATCTTGGTAACGGAGTGGCACTGATTACCGATGGACGCTTTTCTGGCGGCACACATGGCTTTGTGGTTGGTCATATCACCCCAGAAGCCTTTAAAGGTGGAGTTTTGGCTGTGGTTGAAGATGGTGATGAAATCTTAATTGACGCCCAAAACAATGCCTTAGAATTGTTAGTTAAACAATCTATTATTGATAAGCGCCTATCTAATTGGATACAACCTAAACCCAACTACAATAAAGGTGTGTTAGCAAAATTCGCCAAACTTGCTAAATCTGCCTCTGAGGGTGCAGTTACCGATTAAAACCCCTCATTAGCAAACAAAGGTTTTTTGACTTTGACAGGATTTTCTTGACAGTGTTTTAACAATAGACAAAGCTTGTTACGGGAGGTGTTGTGGCTCAAACTTTAAAAAGCACTAACACCAGCAATACCTTGAGCGCCAAGTTGTAATGTTTTAGGCAAATCTTCAAGGCGCATACCGCCTAGAAAATAAGTTGGGATATTGAGTTTATCAACCACCTTTTGTGCTGCTTCCCAACCTAATGGAATGATATTGGGGTGGGTTGAAGTGGTCTGGACAGGGGAAATAACAACAAAATCAGCACCCATTACCTGTGCAACTAATGCCTCATTAAGGTTATGGGTTGAGGCACCGAGTAATTTTCCCTTGGTAATAGGTCTTTTCTTGAGTTTTAACATTTCATTGGTGGTGATATGCCAGCCCGCGCAATAAGGCTCTTTAAAAGTTTTGTCGGGAGTATTGAGCAACAATTTTAGATTATGTCGCTCGCATTTGTCATTAAGTTCTTTGATAAATGTAGTATCTAATGGAACTTTGCTGCGCAATTGTATGAGTTCAATGCCTTGAGTGATTTTTTCCTCAAATTTAGCCTGCCAAGTACTGCTTTGGTGATTTGTAGCAGGGGTAATCCAATATTTATTTGGCAATACAGCACCGTTAATAAATGCCCGCATGGTAGGTAATAGTGGATAGTTATACAAATCTTGTAGCCTCACCCAAGCGATCTGTTGCCCTTCTACTCCTTGGGGCGCATTTTGATAACGATTAATGTTGTAAATGTTGAGTTTGATTTTTCTATCACTGTATGTGTGTTGCATGGTTTGCCGTAGGCTGAGGGAATTAACCACAATGCCAAGCTCTTCACCTAATTCACGAACAATGGCTTGCTCGCCAGATTCGCCAATCTTTATTTTGCCACCGGGCAATTCCCAATAACCACCTTTGAATTGATATTTTTGGCGTTTGGAAATCAACAATTGATCTTTGTCGTTGCGTAAAACGCCAACAACAGCCTTGATTATTTGCATTAATATTTGAAGTGGTAAAATAGCAATATTTTAGCATTATAGATAAGGTATTGAATCTAGCAGATAAAATTCACAGATTAGCGCAATATAAAGGGCTACTCAAAGATAATTTAATGGGCATTGAAAAAGAGGGATTAAGGGTATCACGAAAAGGTGGGCTTTCCCAAGCGCCACACCCACGCGCCTTTGGTTGTGCCTTAACCCATGAAAACATTACGACTGATTTTTCCGAATCATTGATTGAGATGGTAACCCCGCCGATGCACAGCGCTGATGAGATGTTGTTATTTTTATCCAATACTCAGCAATATTTATATCATCACCTGCCAAAAGATCAGAATTTTTGGCCAGCGAGCATGCCTTGTGTGATTCGTGGGGAGACTTATATTCCCATTGCTCAATATGGTTCGTCTAATCTAGGTATGATGAAAACCGTCTATAGGCGTGGGCTGGCTTATCGTTATGGTAGTGTAATGCAAACCATCGCTGGGATTCATTTTAATTATTCGTTTTCTCAAAATTTCTTTGGACAATATCATTTGTTAATGGCGTCAAATAAGACGCTTGTAAATTTCACTAATAGTTGCTATATGGGCTTAACACGCAATGTGGTGCGTTATGGCTGGATGATCCCTTATTTATTTGGCGCTTCACCTGCCGTTTGTAAATCTTTTCTCAAGGGTTATCATCAACATTCTTTGATTGCATTTAACGACTCAACTTTATATGAGCCCTATGCTACCTCACTGCGTATGGGTGATATTGGCTATCAAAATTTGCGCGAAGATGAGGCTGGCGTTAAGGCTAATTATAATTCTCTGTCCCATTATATTCATTCATTAAAAGCGGGAATGAGTACGCCCTGCGCCGAATATGAAAAAATAGGCGTTAAGAAAGGTGATAAATATCAACAACTTAACGCCAATATTTTACAAATAGAAAATGAATATTATGCCACAGTTAGACCCAAGCCTTTGTTTTTGCCAAATAAAAAACCTTTAGACAATTTAGATGATAATGGCATCAGTTATATTGAACTTAGATCGTTAGACATCAATTCATTATTGCCACTCGGCATTGATATAGCGCAGGTGCATTTTTTAGAAGCATTTTTATTATTTTGCCTGTTAAAAGATTCACCAGCCATTGCCACGCGCGAGCAATTTGATATTGATAACAACGACCAATTAGTGGCACATGAGGGGCGGCAGCCTAACTTGATGTTAAAAAATCTCTCAAAACCAACCCCATTGAAAAATTGGGGTAATGCACTGATAACAGAAATCGCACAATGTGGGCAATTGCTCGGTGCGGATTATCAAACACAGGTTTTGGAAATTGGCAAGCGCTTTGACAACCCAAGTCGCACCCCTTCTGCACAAGTGCTTGAGATGATGCGTGCTAAAAATCAAGGGTTTTTTGATTATACGAATACCTTTGCCAGCCTTTACCAAAAGGCATTCCTCAACAGAAAAATTGATAAATCGCATTTTGATTATCTAGACAGACAAGCGCAACTGTCTTGCCAAAAACAACAACAAATAGAAATAGATGATAAGCTGGATTTTGATGAATTTTTAGGTCGATATTTTCTCAACAAGAATACATATAATCATGAATAATACCACTACAATTTGTGCATTAGCCAGTAGTGTCGGTAAAGGAGGCGTTGGTGTGATGCGCGTGTCTGGGGGGCTGTCTAGAACGATTGCTAAAAAAATGCTGGGTTTTGCACCCAAGGCACGGTATGCGCATTATGGCTCTTTTTTTGACCAAAATAAAATTGAAATAGACAAAGGCATTGCGCTGTTTTTTCCCGCACCACACTCCTTTACTGGCGAAGATGTTATTGAATTTCAAGGTCATGGCGGTATAAGCGTGATGCAGGCTTTAATTAAATCAGCCATTAAACTGGGTGCTGTAATAGCTGAGCCGGGTGAATTTTCAAAGCGCGCTTTTCTCAATGGTAAAATGGATTTGGTCCAAGCTGAGGCGGTGGCAGATATTATTGATGCCAGCTCTCAACAAGCCGTTAGAGGGGCACTAAAGTCATTGTCGGGTGAATTTTCCAAACAAATAAATACACTCACCAAAACAATTATTGAGCTGCGTGTGTTTGTTGAGGCAAGCATTGATTTTACTGATGAAGAAATTGATTTTTTGCATGCTGAACAAGTAACAAAAAAAATTCAAGACAGCCAACAAAAAATCAAAGCTGTCCTCAAATCTGCCCAGCAAGGTGCGATTTTAAGAGAAGGGTTAGATATTGCCATCGCTGGGCGTCCGAATGCTGGCAAATCTTCACTGCTAAATGCCCTAACCCAACAACCCAGTGCGATTGTAACCGATATTGCGGGCACAACCCGTGATGTCCTGCGTGAAACTATACACATAAAAGGGATGCCACTTAATATTATTGACACCGCTGGATTACACAAAAGTGATAATTTGATAGAAAAAGAAGGCATCAAACGAGCTCACGCTGCCATCAAGCGTGCCGATGTAGTGTTACTTATGTATGATGGTGTTGACGGTGTTCCTGATTTAGGGCTATTACCAGATGGCATTGATGATAAAAGCGTGTTGTTGATTAAAAATAAAATTGACCTCACCGATGATAGAGTTGGTAAAACACACTTAGGCGGGAAATTGCAATTATCAATTTCTGCCAAACATAACAGTGGCGTAGGCTTATTAAAAGAGACCTTAGCCGACATTGCGGGCTTGGATGACACCACAGAAAATATAGGTTTGGCAAGACAGCGTCATATCACCGCACTTAAACACGCACTTGCCGATATTAACCATGCGCTTATTCATTTAGAGAGTTTTGATATTGCTTTAATGGCACAAGATTTACGCTATTGTGGGCAACATTTGGGCAGTATCACCGGCGAATTTTCAAATGATGATTTGTTGGGTGAGATTTTTTCCCTATTTTGTATTGGCAAATAGCAGATGAAAATTAAAGCAAAGTTCTATTTTTATTTACTGACCACCATTGCCTTGTCACTGTTATTGGCTTATGAATCAAGACGGGTTTATCACTTCGCTAATGGGGCTGATATTGCAGGATTATTATTGATTTTATTACTTTATTTAGGCTTGTATTTATCAATTCGCAAGGATTTTTTATCGCCGTTTAATGATTTGCAAACTTGGGTTAAGAACTACAATATTGACCAAAGTGCACGCCTCAACGACAAGCAAAAAAGTACTTTCCAACCAGTAGCCGTGGCAATTAACCATCTCGTTGATGAAAACCAGTATTTGTATGATGATATGAAAGATATTCTTAATAAACAGATTCAGCGTTTGAGTAAAAAATCTGCTTCTTTAGAAACCCTATATAGCGTCTCTTCAAAACTCAATACCCTACATTCAAGCACAGCATTATTTGAAAATTTTTTGGCTATTTTTGTGAATATGACAGGTGCATCTTCTGGCGTGGCGCGTAATCTGAGTGATGGCAAACTGCGCTTAGTCACTCAACACGGTGTGGTTGATACACACGGGCAAATGGCCAATATTACAAAAAGCGATTGTATTTGTTTTGATGTGGCAATGGCACAAGATGTACGAGTGCAATTTAGCGTACATACTTGTTGCAAATGTGTGGGCGAGAAATCAGCTGCCAAGGCTAATGTGGGAACGATTTTTATTCCACTTCAATGTCATGGAAAAACTTTAGGGATGTTTAATTTATTTTTTGATAACGAGCCTTCATTGGCTTTTGACGAACGCGCATTGCTACAATCAATTGCTAACAATGTTGCCATTGCACTTGATAAAGCCAGATTAGATACCCAAACCAAACGCATGGCACTGTCGCAAGAAGGGCTATTTTTATCACAAGAAATTCACGATTCCCTAGCACAGACCATCTACAGTCTAAAACTACAAGTGAGTGTGTTAGAAGATATGTTAAAACAAGGCACACTAAGGGCGGCTGGTGAAAAAATTACTGGACTAAAATCCAATATCAACCAAGCCAATCAGGAACTTCGGGCGTTAATGTATAATTTTCGGGTACCATTAGACCCTAAAGGTATTGAAGTATCGTTGGCTAATTTAGCAAATCGCTTTAAAGCCGAAGAGGGCATTGCTACTTACCTGCAAATAAAGGGCAGGGCTAAATTTTCCCCAGAAGTGGAAATACAAATAATGCGCATCACCCAAGAAGCACTGTCTAATATTCGCAAACACGCTAAGGCGCACAATGTTCGTATTTTCCTTGTATCTGGTCCGCATTGTCAGCTATTGATTGAGGATGACGGCATTGGTTTTAAAAAAGATACACTTGATACTGGGGTAATGGGGCATAATATTGGCATGAACATTATGCAAGAACGCGCCGAGAGAATGGGGGCAAAAATTGAGATTGAATCAGAAATAAATGAGGGCACGCGCGTTATTGTGACATTTAAAAATAAAACATGAATGTTTATATTATTGATGACCACACCTTGTTTCGTAATGGGCTTATAGCTTTACTAGAGTCTAGGGGAATCAATGCCCAAGCAGCAACTTCACCAGAACAAGGTTTGGCAGAGATACCCAACCTAAAATTAGACATTATTCTCCTAGATTTAAACATGCCCAGCATGTCTGGTATCACCGTGTTAAAAACCCTCAAAACAAAAAATGAACAAACCCCGATTGTTATTTTAACCACCAGCGCTGAAGAGAGTGATTTACGCGATTGCCTAAAATACGGTGCCCAAGGATATTTATTAAAAAACATGGATCCAGATGAACTGGTTGGCGCTCTAGATGAGGCTGTTGATGGTTCGATTGTGGTTGCACAAGATATGACACATATATTGGCAACGGTATTAAAGAATGAACTGAGCGACAACAAAACCACCTTTGATGCCCTAACCAATCGCGAACAAGAGGTCGCATGTCAAATTGCCAACGGTCATAGTAACAAGATTATTGCCCGAGAACTGGGCATATCCGATGGCACGGTTAAGCTACATGTAAAATCTATTTTGAAAAAACTAGACCTATCATCTAGAGTGGAGGTTGCAGTTATGGTAACGGAAAAAAGTTATTGTAGGTAAATTTTTATATATAACAAGACCCTTCGCAAATACTATTACTATTAACCTGGATTGATATTAATGTCTATGGCGAATTTTATTAAAAAATAGACAGCTATCAAAAGCTAGTTGTTAAAGATTTAAAAACAGTAAATTAGATTTTTTCGTGGGAATTTAGAAAATGTTTGATAAAAATGGCAATCTAGTTGATATTGACATGGCTGATAAGCCTTAACCAAACATCTCTGCTGACAAATTTAGCACTAAAATAGAGTTTTTTTAATTTTCTTCTGGAGTTCGCGCCTTGATACTTAGTGCATGTAACTCACCACTGTTGATTTCATCACGCACAACTGCTAATACCATTTTCTGCCGTGCCAATAAAGACAAGCCTTCAAAAGCCGTTGAGACCACCAAAGTAGAACAATTACAACCATCGCCCTCTACGGTTACTGTTGCATTTTTAATGCCACTCTCAAGTTTGGCTTGAATCTCTTCTAATGTCATGAGTTACACACCGAGTGCACCCCACAGGGACAAGGAAAAAATAAAATTGACATCAAAGCACCTGCGGGCAGGGTAATCACATCCAATATAAAATTTTGTTAATAGCGTGCATATCCAACGCCGTATTGCCCCTTGCCATATTCCTCCTCTTTTTTTGCTAATTTTCTTACCTAGCGTAAATTTTCTATAACAAAAACTCAAGTGTCAAGTGTTTTTTAAAATTTCTAAAACCAACGCCTGTATTTTATTTACAAAGACCAAAGCCTAATTTAGGGCGCATCTGCTATAATCCAACTCTACTTAAGGATAAAACACAACCATGAATTTAGATTATCTTGATTTTGAACAGCCCATCGCTGATTTAGAAAGTAAGATTCAAGCCCTTTATAATGTTAAGGACAAAGCGGGTATTGTTAATGAATTAGAGGCACTAAAAACCAAAAGCGATGCCTTAACCAAAAAGATATTTTCATCCCTTAACGATTGGCAAATTTCACAACTTGCCCGCCACCCACAACGCCTCTACACGCTTGATTACATTGATATATTTGATGATTTTATTGAGTTGCATGGCGACCGCACTTATGCCGATGATTGCGCAATCATCGGTGGCATTGCTAAATTGGACGGGCAAGCATTGATATTTATCGGTCAGCAAAAAGGGCGCTCTACTAAGGAAAAACTCAAATATAATTTTGGTATGCCGCGTCCTGAAGGCTACCGTAAGGCTTTGCGTTTAATGAAAATGGCAGAAAAATTTTCATTACCAATTATTACTTTTATTGACACCCCAGGTGCCTATCCCGGCATCGGTGCAGAAGAACGCGGTCAATCTGAGGCGATTGCCAAAAATCTGTTTGAAATGTGCGTTTTAGCAACCCCAATTATCTCAGTGGTGATTGGAGAAGGTGGCTCTGGCGGTGCGTTGGCAATTGGGGTTGCAGATGTGATGATGATGTTTGAATACGGTATTTATTCGGTCATTTCACCAGAAGGCTGTGCCTCTATTTTGTATAAAGATGCAACCAAAGCCAGCGCTGCTGCTGAATCACTTAAACTCACCAGTACCCATCTAAAAAAAGCAGGGTTGATTGATGAAATTATTTCTGAGCCACTGGGCGGTATCCACCGCGACCCTAATGCAGCAAAACAATTACTCAAAAATGCCTTAAAACAACAATTACAAGCGATAAAAAAACCAACCATTGAACAACTGCTCCGTGCTCGACAAGAAAAACTTCTAAACTTTGGAAAATTTAACGAATAAAGACCCTTTTCTCAAGGATAAAAAGTTAGTTGTTGCCTTTAGTGGCGGCATTGACTCTGTTGTTTTACTACACTATTTATATGTTCATTATGCTGATAATTTGCGTGCCATTCACTGTAACCACCACCTCTCAAAACACTGCGACGAATGGAGTAAATTTTGCCAAGATTTTTGTAAAAACCTTAATATTAAATATAAAAATATTGATATTTTCGTAGAAAATACAGTTAATATTGAGGAAAATGGACGCAAAAAACGCTATCATGCGTTATCTATCAATCTCAAAAAAGATGAAATTCTATGCACCGCACACCATAAAAACGACCAAGCAGAGACTTTATTATTGCAGCTTTTTAGAGGCAGTGGGGTTGCTGGATTAGCGGCCATGCCCCATACAAAGCTGCTGGAAGACGGCATCCACTATCGTCCTTTTTTAAACATTGAAAAATCAGCCATCGTTGATTATGCCAGTAAAAATAACCTCTCATGGATTGAAGATGATAACAACACCAATACCCATTTTCGGCGTAATTTTTTAAGATTAAAAATAATCCCAAAACTCTCAACAGTCTATCAAAATTTGACTAAAACCCTTGCTCGGGTTGCCAAACATCAGGCAGAAGCCTTGCAACTTACACAAGCCTTAGCAGTGATTGATATTAAAAATCAACGCCTAGATAATGGTAATAATCAGCTGAATATTCCTCGTTTGGTTGAGCTTGAGACTTATCGGCTTAAAAATGTCCTTAGATATTGGCTCAATTCACTAAATTTTACTCCGCCTTCGGATAAGATAATGCAGCAAATTATTGCCCTATTGTCTGCCAAAAAAGACAGTGAACCTTTGGTTAGCTGGCATCAGTATAAAATCCGCCGTTACCAAAACGCATTGTATTTTATTGATAATCACGCACCGATAGAAGAAAATTGTCCTTTTCATGCTGAGCTTAGAAAACTACCAAATTTCTCTATTCGTTATCGTACCGAAGGACAGCGCGTTAAATTGGCAGGAAAAAAACATTCACAGTCATTAAAAAAAATCCTGCAGGCTGCAGGCATTCCTCCGTGGGAGCGCGCTGGGTTAAAAATGTATTACATTGACAACGAACTGCGTGCAATGGAGCGTATTGGCAGAATGCAACACGCGGATAAAACTAATAAGGATTAGCAATTTTGAATTTGTGTAAAATCTGCACCTCTAATGCTTCCATCTGCTTGGCATCTTGGGGGTCGATATGGTTAAAACCCAACAAATGCAAAGTGCCGTGGATGGCAAGATGAGTTAAATGGTCTTTGAAGGTTTTATTCTGGATGCTGGCTTCTGCTGCTACGACCTCACTACAAATCACAACATCACCTAGGGTATCCTCCCTAATCTGAGGGGGAAAATCACTGGCAAATGATAATACATTGGTGGGCTTGTCTTGCTGACGGTAAGTTTTATTTAGTGTTTGCATCTGTGTTTTATCAACGATACGAACCAGCAATTCGCTCTTGCTTCTGCCTAAATCTGTGATTACTTTTTGTAAAATATTAGACAAATTTTGCTCATTGATACGCACATCAAAAACAGTATTTTGAATAACGACCATAACCAAAGTTTTTAAGAATAAAATAGTTCATTTTATCGCATACTTCTACCTTGTCATCAATCATTGAAGTGGCTATCGCTGTGCCACTAAACAAAACTTTTGATTATTCTTGTGCTGAAAAAGTTACCCAGGGGGCACGAGTTCGGGTGCCTTTTGCGGGCAAAACAGTCATCGGCATTGTGCTGACACACAAAAAAATTAGCGAATTTGAAAACCTAAAATCGGTTATTGAAATATTAGATCACAAGCCTATTTTAGACAAACCCATTTTAGATTTTCTATTTTGGACTGCCCGATATTACCATCACCCGATTGGCGAAGTTGTAGCCACTGCATTGCCTAAAAATTTGCGTCTGGGCAAAGCAGCAAAAATAAAAAAAACAATAGCCCCAGTTGCCAAAATCACCCAGTCTAATTTTAAAACCAACACCGAGCAAAATCATGCCATTGAACAAATTCTGAGTAAAAAAAACATCTATCAAGGGTTTTTGCTACATGGCGTTACTGGGAGTGGAAAAACTGAAGTTTATTTGCACATTGCCCAAGCCATTCTAAATGATAATAAACAAATATTGGTATTAGTACCTGAGATTGGTCTTACACCACAGATGATTGCCCGCTTTAGGGCGCGACTCAAAACCACAATCGTCTCAATTCATTCGCAACTCAATGAAACTCAAAAACTTGACTCCTATTTGCTGGCAAAAAATATTGAGGCAAATGTGGTGCTGGGAACTCGTAGTGCGATTTTTACGCCGATGCCAAATCTAGGTTTGATTATCATTGATGAAGAGCATGATATTTCATTTAAACAACAATCTGGCTTGCGTTATTCGGCTCGAGATTTGGGGGTTATTCGTGCCAAACAAGCCAAAATTCCCCTAATACTAGGCACGGCAACGCCCTCGTTAGAGATGCTAAAAAATGTAATGGATAAAAAAATCATCCACCTAACATTAACAAAACGCGCAGGTGGGGCAAGCTTGCCAAAAGTGAGTTTAATTGACATGCGGCAAAATTCTAATGGTGTGTTGTCCGCTTTGTTGATTGAAAAAATGCAACATTATTTGGGTCAGAGAAAACAGATAATGTTGTTTATTAATCGCCGTGGCTATGCACCGGTGTATTTTTGCACCCAGTGTGGCTGGAGTGCACAATGCGGACGCTGTGATTCAACTATGGTTTATCATCGCTCTATCAATCGGCTAAAATGCCACCACTGCGGTGGTGAAGAAATGCCACAACATACTTGCCTTGATTGCAAACAGCCCAGCCTTGAGGTATTGGGTTATGGCACCCAAAGATTGGAAGAAACCCTACAATCACACTTTGCTGATACTCCAATTATTCGTATTGACCGTGATAGCACTAGGCGTAAAAAAGCCTTTTCCGAACACCTTAGACAAATTAATACTGGAATGCCGTGCATTATTGTAGGCACTCAAATGCTTGCTAAAGGGCATGATTTTTCTAATCTAGCAATGGTTAGTATTTTGGATATTGATGCTGGTTTGCTTGCTACTGATTTTCGTGCTACCGAACATTTGGCACAGTTGCTGATTCAGGTTTCTGGGCGTGCTGGCAGAGGTGTTGAGCAAGGTGGGGTGATGATTCAAACGCGCTACCCCGAACATCCAATTTTTAACTATATTCTCTCCAACCGCTACACACAATTTGCTGGCAAACTGATGAAACAGCGCATGCAGGCAATGCTACCGCCATTTTCGTATCAAGCACTGTTATGCGCAAATGCTAAAAACAAACAAAATGCTGAAGATTTCCTACATGTGGTCAAAAATCTACTCAACAATATCCAAATCAATACTGTGGAAATTTGGGGACCTGTGGCAGGGGTTATTGAAAAAAAATCAGACCATTATTATTTTAATCTTTATTTACAATCAAATAATAGAGCGGCACTACACCAAATGTTAGCAACTTTCCATGCCCATATTGACGGCTTAGGATTAAAAAAACGAGTGCGTTGGTATTTAGACATTGACCCTATTGAATAATAGCCAATTTTTTTAAAAAAAACAATCAACTTGAATTTAGAATAAAAAATTATCAATTATGCAAAATCTTCAAAGATAAAATAAAAACAAAAAAATTCAATTTTAATAATACTAACAGAGGTAAAAGAAACGAATACAGGGCTTATCATTATCAACGACGATGGTAAGGCATTTAATATGAGCAAACAAGGGGATAAAATATGGTAGATTTAACAGGGAAAATTGCATTGGTTACTGGGGCAAGTCGTGGTATTGGAGAAGCGATTGCACTGTCTTTGGGGGGTGCAGGCGCTTGTGTTATTGGCACTGCAACGAGTGATTCAAGGGCTGATGCTATTAGCACTAAGCTGGGTGATAGTGGTATTACCGGCACTGGGATGCGGCTTGATGTGGTTGATAAAGAACAAATTGCTGAGTTAATAAAAAATATTACCAACACCTATGGTGACATAGATATTTTAATCAACAATGCCGGAATCACTCGCGATAACTTGCTAATACGCATGAAGGAAGAAGAATGGGACGCTATTATAAATACCAATTTGACCTCAGTTTATAAAATGTCAAAAACAGTTTTACGGGGGATGATAAAGAAAAGAGCTGGACGGATTATTTCTATCACCTCAGTTGTCGGGGCAATGGGTAATGCAGGGCAAGCCAACTACGCTGCTGCCAAAGCTGGGATTATGGGTTTTAGCAAATCTTTGGCACAAGAGGTGGGTAATCGCGGGATTACAGTTAATACCGTAGCCCCCGGCTTTATCAAAACTGCCATGACCGATGCCCTGCCTGAGGCACAAAAAATGGCACTGGCAGAAAAAATCCCGCTGGGTCGTTTGGGTTGTGTGGATGAGGTTGCCAGTGTGGTGCTGTTTTTAGCCAGTGATGCCAGTGCCTATATCACTGCTCAAACCATCCATGTGAATGGTGGCATGTATACGGTCTAACGCCTGCGTTCTTTGAAAAATTGTTGCAATAATTGTTGGCAATTATCTAATAGCACCCCGCCACGGACTTCAATTTTATGATTAAAACAGGGACTGTTTGTAAGATCTATACATGATCCACAAACTCCAGTTTTTTCATCATAAGCACCAAACACAAGGCATGATATACGCGCGTGGACCATCGCACCCAGACACATTGTACAAGGTTCTAAAGTAACATAGAGTGTGGTATTAGGTAGGCGGTAATTATTAAGTTGCGCGCCTGCTTTACGCAGCAGTTGAATTTCCGCATGGGCAATCGGGTTGTTACTTGAGATAGGCTGGTTATAGGCGCTTGCCACTAATTTATCATCTTGTATCAGCACTGCCCCAACTGGTACCTCGGCTGATTTTTGTGCAAGCTTAGCCTGTTCAAGGGCAAGTGCCATCCATTTTTTATCTGCTTTTAAGTCTATTCCCATTCAATGGTGGCGGGAGGTTTGCCAGAAATATCATACACCACGCGCGAAATACGCGGGATTTCATTGATAATACGATTGGAGACAAAGTCTAAGAACTCGTGGGGTAGCCTTGCCCAGCGCGCGGTCATAAAGTCGATGGTTTCAACACAACGAAGTGCCACCACAAAATCATAACGGCGCTCATCGCCAGTAACGCCGACTGACTTAACAGGTAAAAATACTGTAAAAGCCTGATTCACTTGGTGATATAAATTATGATTATAAAGCTCTTTGATAAAAATGGCATCTGCAACGCGCAAAATATTGGCGTATTCTGCCTTTATCTGCCCTAAAATACGCACCCCTAAACCTGGACCTGGAAAAGGATGACGATAAAGAATCTGTGCCGGAATGCCGAGTTCTAATCCGATTTTACGCACTTCATCTTTAAATAATTCTTCTAAAGGCTCAACCAATTCAAATTTTAAATTTTTTGGCAATCCGCCCACATTATGGTGCGACTTAATTATTTTGGCTTTGCCAGATTTTGCCCCCGCCGATTCAATCACATCTGGGTAGATGGTGCCTTGTGCCAAGTATTTTATATTGTTGAGTTTGGCAGCTTGTTCTTCAAACACTTCAATAAAAACATGACCTATAATCTTGCGTTTTTTTTCAGGGTCGCTGACTTTCTCTAAAGCAGTATAAAATTTTTCCTCAGCATTAACACGAATCACTTTTATCCCCATATTATCAGCAAAAGTTTGCATTACTTCATCACCCTCATGCAAACGCAAAAGCCCGTTATCTACAAATACACAAGTGAGCTGCTGACCGATTGCTCGCTGCAATAATGCTGCTACTACCGATGAATCAACCCCACCTGATAATCCGAGTAATATCTCATTCTTGCCGATTTGGTTTTTAAGATTTTGAATTAAATCAGAGATGATATTATCCGTTGTCCAATTCTTTTGACAATTACAAATGCCACTAACAAAACGCTCAAGAATATGCTTGCCTTGTTTGGTATGGGTAACTTCTGGGTGAAACTGTAGCCCGTAATAATGTTTTTTAACATTAGCAAAACCTGCGATGGCGCAATTATCAGTTGAGGCAATTGACTTAAAACCTTCAGGCAGTTCGCTGACCTCAATACCGTGACTCATCCATACATCAAGTAAGATGTTGCCTTTTTTATTCGTATCATCACGCAGATCTTTAAATAAATAGCACTCGTCATTTTCACACCTGATCTGTGCAAACCCGTATTCGTGTTTATCAGCGGAGCTTGCCTTGCCGCCCAGTTGTATTGCCATCGCTTGCATACCATAACAAATACCCAATATTGGCACTTTGAGGGAAAACACAATTTGTGGCACCCGAGCTGTATTATCCGCAGTAACTGTGTCAGGACCACCCGAGAGGATAACGCCTTTTGGGCTAAAATTCTTGATAAAATTATCATCTATATCATAAGGCAATAATTCACAATAGACTCCGAATTCACGCACCCGACGAGCAATCAGTTGGGTGTATTGAGAGCCAAAATCTAAAATAAGAATTTTATCTGCGTGAATATTTGTCATAATAGTATTTACCCAAAAATTGTATTTTAAAGACTAATATTTTAATGAAAATTTTAGACCGCTACATCGTTAAAACTATGGCTTTTTATACACTCGCTGTGTTGTTTATTTGGCTGAGTGTATATGGATTTTTAAACTTTATTAACGAAGTTGATAAAATTGGTAAGGTAGGTTACACCACATATTCAGCAATAATTTATGTTTTGATGGACCTGCCAGCTGTGGCTTATTCGCATTCTTCAGTGATTATTTTGCTGGGTTCGCTGTTAGCACTTAGCCATCTTGCTGCCACCTCACAGTTAATTGTTATCAGAGCTTGCGGGTTGTCGATTATGCAAATTGCAAAAATTGTCGTTAAATCAGCACTTATGTTTGTTGTCATTATTATTTTTATCGGAGAATGGGTGGCACCAATCAGCGCCCAAACTGCGCAAAATTTTCGTGCAAAAGCATTGGGACAAAATAGTGAAGCCGACAACCAACAGGGTTTTTGGCTCAAAGATGGCAATACTATTATTCATGTAAAAAAAAATTTTAGTGGGCATTTGTTTGAAGATGTGGTGCTTATCAATATTAGTCAATTAAAACAATTAGACTCTATTTCCCAAGCCGATTATGCGTTTTTTGATGGTCAAAATCTTAAATTACAAAACATTGAGACTCAGCAATTAGACCATGCTAAAAAATTTGTGGATATCCAGTCAGAGCACCGCAGTAAGGATGATATTAAAGTAACATTTGACCAAACATCAATCAACAGTCTAGGGAAAACGCCAGAAGAATTATCAACTTGGCATCTTTACAAACAAATCAATTTTTTAAAAAATAACAGTCTGAATTCTGGTGAATTTGAGGTAGAATTTTATAAACGCCTAGTTAGGCCAATGACTTTAATTGCCATGATTTTATTTTCCATGTTGTTTATTTTCGGTTCACTTCGTAATACCTCACTGGGTAAAAATATTTTTTTTGGTCTCATGCTGAGCCTGTGTTTTGAGCTACTCTCTCGTATCAGTGGGGTTGTCTCGCTTAAGTTTGACTATTATTATTTTCTCAGTGCCTCAATGCCGACCTTAGTCGCCTTGGCAGCAGTATTTATATTACTAAGACGAAAATCAGCCGCTTGAATTTATGCCTATTACCGTTACTATAACTCAGACTATTAAAAAACCCAAAGCAAAAAAACCCAAACGCTTTGAGGTGTTGTTATTAAATGACGACTATACACCTATGGAATTTGTGGTTGTCGTATTGATGCAGTTTTTTGGTAAAAATAAAGACACTGCCAATACAATTATGCTTAAAATTCATACCGAAGGTGAGGCAGTTTGCGGAATTTTCCCATACGATATTGCCCAGACTAAAGTATCACAGGTAAATGATTTTGCGCGTAAAAATAAACAGCCATTAAAATGTATGCTTCGTGAATTGGGCGGTATATAATAGTTACTATGATTGAAACAGGACTACAACAAGAGATCAATTTTGTCATGACTCAGGCGCGTAATAACCGTTTAGAATTTATAACGGTTGAACATTTATTGCTGGCGTTACTCAATATTGACGAAGTGGTTACTTTTTTGCGCAACAAAGATGTTGATGTTAATACATTGCGCGTCGAATTAGAATCTTATATTGATACCCATACTCCGCTTATTGCCGAAGATTCTGAAGTTGATATTGTGCCAACTGTAGGTTTCCAAAGAGTTTTACAACGCAGTGTTTATCAAGCACAATCAGCACAGAAAAATACCGTTTATGCGATGAATGTATTGGTCAGTATTTTTGCTGAAAAAGAATCACATGCTGTGTATTTACTGAAATTAAACAATATCTCTCGTTTAGATGTGATAGAAAAAATCTCAAACAAAACACCACAATCAACAGATACCGCACCCCAAAATAGCGTTGATAGAGAAAAATTAAAAAAATCATCTTTAGATATTTATGCCATTAATTTATGTGAAAAAGCCAGAGCAGGCAAAATTGATACACTGTTGGGCAGAGAAGCAGAGGTCGTACGCACCGTGCAAATATTATCTAGACGGCGTAAAAATAATCCTTTATTTGTTGGTCAAGCAGGTGTTGGAAAAACTGCAATTGCCGAGGGTCTTGCCAAACAAATTATTGATGGAAAAGTCGCATCTGAGACCTTAAAAAACGCCAATATTTATTCATTAGATATTGGCATGTTGATTGCTGGGAGTAAATACCGTGGCGATTTTGAAAAACGCTTGAAATCAGTACTTAGCGATATAGAAAAAATCCCGCATGGCATTTTATTTATTGATGAAATCCACACTTTAATTGGTGCTGGTAGTGTCTCAGGTGGTGCGCTTGATGCTTCTAATTTATTAAAACCTGCTTTGGCAGATGGATCATTAAAATGTATCGGTTCCACCACTTATGCAGAATATCGCAAGATTTTTGAAAAAGACCATGCACTGACACGCCGTTTTCAAAAAATTGATATTGATGAGCCGTCTGTAGAGGATACGATTAAAATTCTCCACGGACTTAAAAAATATTATCAAGACCACCATCGGGTTAAATATTCTGCTGCAGCACTCAGCTGTGCGGCTGAGCTTTCGCATCGTTATATAAACGACCGCAGATTGCCTGATAAGGCTATTGATTTGATTGATGAGGTAGGTGCATTACAACAAATTCTACCAAAATCAAAACGCAAAACCAACATCGGAGTGCGTGATATTGAAGATATGATTGCCAAACTGGTGCGTATTCCATCTCAACAAGTCAGTAGTAATGATAAATCCCTATTAAAAAATTTAACTGCAGAATTAAAACTCGGCGTCTTTGGGCAAGACAGTGCAGTTGATGCTCTATCCAATGCTATTAAACTCTCGCGCTGTGGTTTAGTACAAGATGATAAACCAATGGGTGCTTTTCTATTTGCGGGACCAACTGGGGTTGGAAAAACAGAGATTTGCAAGCAACTAGCGCGCATCATGGGGGTCCAATTATTGCGCTTTGACATGAGTGAATATTTAGAGCGGCATTCAGTCTCAAAACTCATTGGCTCACCACCGGGCTATGTCGGCTATGAACAAGGTGGTTTATTGACTGAGGCGGTGAATGCTAACCCATATGCCGTATTGTTGTTAGATGAAGTTGAAAAAGCACACCCTGATATTTTTAATTTATTATTGCAAGTGATGGATAACGGTAAATTGAGTGATTCCAATGGACGCAAGGTTGATTTTAGAAATGTCATTTTAATCATGACCTCAAATGTTGGTGCACAAAGTGTTGAACGCTCATCCATTGGTTTTAATGAACAGGATCATGCGCTGGATTATGCGGCTGAGTTAAAAAAAATATTTGCCCCAGAATTCAGAAATCGCTTGTCTGAAATTATCTACTTCAACCCGTTAGATGAGACAACCATAGTGTATGTGGTGAATAAATTTTTATTTGAGTTAGAAGCCACCTTAGAGGACAAAAGCGTGTCTTTAATTGTCTCAGATTCTGCACGAAAATGGTTTGCCAAGCACGGTTATGACAGTAAAATGGGCGCCAGACCCATGGCACGCTTGATTGCCAAAGAAATTCACAAACCCTTAGCAGATGAATTATTATTTGGCAAATTGATAACAGGTGGCATAGTTAAAGTGGGGGTTGAAAAAGATAAAATTACACTGGTTATTGAGTGAAAATCCTAATTAGCAATGATGACGGTTATCGGGCAACCGGAATAAAAACACTGACCAAATATCTCTCTAAAGACCATGAAGTGATTGTGGTGGCACCAAATGAGGATAAATCCGCAGCCAGCAGTTCGCTGACCTTAAATAAGCCCCTAAGACCAATCCAAGTCGCCGATAATATTTACAGTATTGATGCCACCCCAAGCGATTGTGTGCATCTAGCGCTTTGTGGTTTTTTAAATGAGACGGTTGATCTGGTGGTAACTGGCATCAATTTTGGTGCAAATCTGGGTGATGATGTCATTTATTCTGGCACCGTTGCTGGAGCAATAGAAGGGCGTTTCTTAGGCTTGCCGTCGATTGCAATATCACTGGCAAGTTGGGAGGGACAGCATTTTGCAACAGCAGGCGCTATCACCCAACAGATTATTAACCAAATAACACACGCCCAGCTTTCACACGATACGGTGCTTAATGTAAATGTGCCTGATATGGCGTTGGAAGATATTCAAGGTTTTCAAACCACACGCTTGGGTAAGCGCCACAAATCCGAACCTGCAGTAGTGGATAAAAATGACAAATATTCGTATTGGATTGGCGATAATGGCGAACAGGCTGATAATGGCATTGGCACTGATTTTCATGCGATTACACATGGTTATGTATCAATAACACCTCTACAGATTGATTTGACCAAATATAATGAGATTGATGCCGTATCTAAATGGCTAAAAAAAATCAAGATAAATTCTACCAAACCTAACAAAAACAAGGTTCTCAAGCCTGCTATTGGCTAATCCAACAATCATTTGATATTTTTTTAGGGCTTTTGCATAATGATGCAAAAGTCTCTTTTAAAAAAATAATCACTTGAAAAGGTTTTTTCTCTAAATTTTGTCTCAAAAACCCTGAACGATTATAATGCCTATTGTTTTTCTCCGAAACTGTTTAATGATTAGGTCTCAAAATTTAACATGTACCACAAACAAAATCTGATTTTATTTATTCTAATACCCTTAATTTTTAATATCGTCTTTGTGGGTTTTTATTTTTCTGGCAATGCCACTCTGCAACAAATAACATCTCCAATCTTTCCCAATATTTCTGGGCGTGAGTTTGGCATCTTAGAGCAATGCCAAAATATCCTATTACTAATAACGACCATCATACTTTTAAAAGAGAGCATCACCCGAGTACCTATTTTAGAAAAATTGATTTTTGCTATTGGTTTTTTGGTTTTTACCTTTATGCTCTTAGAAGAATTGGATTACGGCATTCATTTTTATGAATATTTTTTCGGTAAAACTGACATTATTTATAGAAACTGGCACAATCAACCCTGGACCGATGGCGATGACGATGGCAACCAAAATGTTAAATATTTTAAACAAATGAGTGATTTTTTAACATTTGTGGTATTTATTGTTTTGCCGTTGGTTAGTGATAAAAAATTTGTTAAGCCCATTCGACACCTCATTCCATCAAAATGGTTTATTGTCGGCTTTGCTATTACTATTCTCGCCTCAAGAACTGCACATTTTTTAGAACACAGTGGTTTTGCCATTATCAACGGAGAAAATGGCAGCCTAAGTGGAAACATTTCTGAATTTCGTGAAGCTGGTAATTATTATTTCTTTGTTCTATATAGCATATACCTTGCTAAAATTAAAATCATTAAACCCAAAACTTAAACCATATATGGACAATCAGCCCTTAATTATCGTTATCAATTTATTAAAAGATACCGATAAAAAAACCAAAATTAAGGCACAATTATCCGCCCTGAATTTGAATTATTGTTTTTTTGAGGCAGTGGATGGTAGCAAACTATCTGCTACAAAAATTGACCAAATTTATGATAGGCGCGCCACCAGAAAATCTAGAAAAAGAGACCTTTCCTCAGGCGAGATCGGCTGTGCATTAAGCCATATTGGCATTTATAAAAAGATATTGGCAGACAATATAGACTATGCCATTATTTTAGAAGACGATGCCTTAATAGGGGCTGATTTTGTTCAAACCATCAACAATATCAAACACCTGCCCAAAGATTGGGAATTATTTTTATTGGGCTGGCAAAATAGTCGCCTTTGTTATGCCAAATGTCAATCTCACCAAAATTTTAGTGGTTTTTCTATTATTAAGCCGATGTCGATGTTTGGTGGCACTTATGCTTATATCATTAACCAAAAAGGTTGCGAAAAAATGCTAACCCACACTCAAAAAATCGGCAACCCCATTGATTATTACACGGGTGGTTATAAAATTTGCAATCTGTATGCAATCCTCCCAACTGTGGCAGATTTTGATCAAACCTTGATTAGTGGCATGGAGTTTAACAGAAAGCAAACAATAAGCGATGTTGATTTTTCAAAAGTCATCAAACTCAGGAGACAATTACGGCAACGCTACCGCTTAGCAAGAGAATTGACCAGTTTTGTGCATTGGTTTAAATACAAAATAAACAAAAAAATACAATGTCGCTTCCGCAAGCTACTGTATGCAATCCAAAGCAAATAATATGCCGCTAATATCGGTAATAATGCCTGCTTATAATGCAGAAAAAACCATTAAAACTGCTATTAAGTCTATCCTAAATCAAACTTTGAGGGATTTTGAATTTATTATTATTAATGACGGTTCTACTGACAAAACAAAAGATATTATCAAAAGTTTTGCCGATAGTAGAATTGTTTTAATTGACAAGCCAAAAAATCAAGGCGTTGCTTCTGCTATAAATGACGGTATTGAGATTGCAAAAGGTAAATACATTGCCAGAATGGATGCTGATGATGAAAGCCTACCTGAGAGATTTACCATGCAAATTGATTTTTTTAATAAAAATCCTGATATAGATGTTCTGGGCACGGCAATATTTTCCATTGCCCCAGCAAAAAATAAAATTACCAGATTCCCTAAAAAGCATTATCAGTGTTTAAATGAATTGACAAGAGGGGTCTGTATTGCTCATCCATCTGCTATGCTAAGGAAAAACATTATAAAAAGAGTTAAATATAAACCAAAATATTTTGCAGAGGATTATAAATTATGGGTAGATTTGGCTAAACAAGGGGCTAAGTTTGCCAATCTAACAACACCGCTTTTAAAATACAATATTCATGGTGAAAATATTTCCATTATTAAAAACAAAGAGCAGCAAGACAGCACAAATTTAATCAAAAAAGAGTATTTGGAATTCTATTTGGGTGTTATTTATCCTCAATATAGTAAAGAGTTAGATTGGCTTGCTGATTTATCAACAAAAAACATTTCTTTAACCGCACTTAATCATTTTTATCGAAGCCTAAATTTACATCTCAAACACAATAAAAAAAATCTCAAAATAATTTTTAAAAGAGCCATTAAAAATCATATTTATTTATTACAATATCAATGGAATATCATCAGCCCAATATTATTATTGTATTTTTTAAGATACAAATTAAAACAAATAATTAAAAAATGATTATTGTTAAAATGCAAGGTGGCTTAGGCAATCAAATGTTTCAATACGCGCTAGGGTTGTCTTTATCTTTAGAAAAAAATACTCCATTATTATTAAAAAATGATTGTGATGCTCATAATGGTTTGGAGTTAAAAAATGCGTTTAATTTAGATGAAAATATCGCCTCGCAAGCCGATATAAAAAAAGTTTTAGGGCTGAGATCAAGCGAATGGATGAGGCGTAAAATGCGTAAAAATTCTTGGTTTAGAAGCAAAAACTACATTTTAGAGAGGCAACATAATCACGATTTTAATATTCTTAATTGTCCTGATAATGCTTATATTAAAGGTTATTGGCAATCTGAGCAATATTTTATTAAATATCAAGATGACATTTTAAAAGCCTTTACTTTTAAGCAAAAATTATCTTTAAAAAACCAAGAAACCGCCAAAAAAATACAACAAAACACCAGTGTATCAATCCACATTAGGCGTGGTGATTATGTCTCTAATGTTGATACAAATATAACCCATAGTTTAATGGATATAGCCTATTACAAAAAAGCAATTAAACAACTGAATATTAAAAATAACGATATTTTATATCTGCTATTTTCCGATGATAAAAATTGGACAAAACACAATATTATCAAGTTATTAGGCAATGCCAATTATTTGATTGTGGATAACAATACTGGCAAACAAAGTTTTAATGATATGCGTCTAATGTCTTTGTGCAGTCATAATATTATTGCTAATAGTAGTTTTAGCTGGTGGAGTGCATGGCTAAACCAAAACCCCGATAAACAAGTCATTGCCCCTAAAAAATGGTTTGCTGATGGCAGCATAAATACCGATGACCTCTGCCCCAAACCTTGGGTGAGAATATAACAATTTTATAGCTTTCTGGCTATAACATGGTAGCCAAAACATAACAATTCACTACTACCACTATCATTGATTGAAAATCTATTAAGCATTCTTAAAACAATTTTTATAACGATACGCTCGACGATATTAGGTTTTTTGGTGGTATATTTTTTTGCAATTGAACGAATGCGGCGAACTTCCTGCCCTACATATTCAAAAAAATTACCATTATTAGACATTTCTTTAATTTTAAAACCAAAATTCTTTAAATGATGCTCATAAAAATAGCGATTAAATCCGCTACTGTAATGATACGGTGCAAAGTGCGTTAAACTACAAAATGGGGCAGTAATAATCAAAATTCCATCTTTTTTTAATAGTCGTTGAAACTCTTTAATCGCTTCAACAGAATTAGGCAAATGTTCAAGAACTTCAGAACATAAAATAACATCAAATGACTCATCTTTTTCTGGGATATTGACAATATCACCAACAATATCTATTTGATTCGTATCCCAAACACCAGTTTGAAGTCCAGAATTATCACCAAAACCCTCGTATTGACAAAAATCTTGCGATACATATCTTAAATGAGTGCAATATTTTTTATTTGCTAATTCACCCGCACCAGCATCTAATATACGATAATTATCAGGAATAGCCCTAAGTGTTTTTTCTAACCACTGATTTCTTGTTGTTTCGTTTTTTGTGCCTACCATTTTTTAACCGTTTTTCTGTAATAAAAAACATCCGCAACCATATTTTTTCTGATTGGATTGTTCCTCAGTTGCATTGATAATAATACCCTGTTCTAATTGATCGGGTATCGGCGAAAACTCGACTAATTCAAACTCTTTAAAATACGATATAATTTGCCGATAATTATATATTCTATGGGCATTAAACATAACTTTTGCTTGCCCGCCAATCGGCACAACGAATAACAAATAACCCCCCTTTGCAACCACTCTTTTTAATTCTGAAATTGCTTTTAAATCACCATCAACATCTATGGCATCACTGTATCTACCAAGCCCGATATGCTCAACAACATGCATACAAGACAAACAATCAACAACATTGTCATCAAACGGTAATCGAGTTAAATCTGCGTATTTATGGGTTAAATTATCTAAATCTATTTTTGTGGGATTGTATTCATAAAAATCTATTGGAATAAACGCTGATACCAAAGTTGCAAAATAAGTAAAAGAGGATATATCTATGTGCTTTTTAGGTGATATATCCTTTAGTTTTCTAGCTGCCCAAGCACTATGATAAACATAATGTTTATCAAAACTGGTTGCCATGTCTTTATCGTTCAAACAAGGGTACTGATCTTTACTTTTAACAGAAAATCTTTGGTTATCAGTTTTTTTAAAAATCTTAAACTCTTTATTAAATTTATGTTTTTTAATGAGTTTTACCACTGGTTTATGCTGTTTAATCAGGATATTTTTGATTTATTGTTGCCAAGTGCTGTTTTAATAAAATAGAATCAGAATATAAAATATTCCTTATGTTTTTAATAGATTTGTTTTTACGATTAAAAAACATAAATTTTAAGGTTCTATACCAAGAAATTATTTTGCTACAATTTGTTCTACAAGAGAATAATTTATTGCGTTTTCTTATATCTTTATAATTACCTCTAAATTGCATATCAAGCCATTTTCTCGCCTCTTTTATATGAATAGTAGCATCAAGATCTCTACCGGGATATTTTCGGCTCTCATCATTAAGCACTTGAATTGTATTAAATTGAACTGCACTATTATGATAAAAATTTTGAATTAAAGCTATCTGGATTTCGGCACCAATCCACCAACTCTTTTTGTCAAATTGTGTCTGACGAGGGAAAATAATCCCATCTTCAATCACACTACGGTGAAACGCAATCAATTGTTCATCACTTTCAATAAATAATTGATATTTTAAAGATTTTATATGATATTTTACGACTTTAAATACTGCCAAAAATAACGGAATAGCGACTAAAGGTTTTACTTTAATCAATTCTTCTTCAAATTTATCCCAGCCACCAGTTGCAAATTTAACATCATCATCGGAAAAAATATAATAGTCGTATTTTTCTTTTAATAATGCTGCTTCCAATAGTTTACTTCTACCTTCCCCAAAACTTGAATTAGGCAAGAAAATGGCATTTTCAATTTTCTTATCATAGGTCAAAAAAATAGCATCTGCGTTAGACCTTGTTGATAAATGTTGATATCTATCAATAAGATCAGACCTTCCCTGCATAAGATAGATAAATTTTTTCATTAAAGATTATTTTGTAATATGGTTTGTTGGGTTATTTTACGCTTGAATGGGTTGGTTAATATTTCTCATTTTATGCTCTCCAATCGCCTGATTTTCCGCCCGATTTTTCCAAAACTTGGATTTGCCCAATCACCATCGCACGGTCGACTGCCTTACACATATCATAAACCGTAAGTGCTGCCACACTGGCGGCAGTAAGTGCCTCCATTTCCACCCCAGTTTTACCGTCAAGTTTTGCAGTGGCAATAATCTCAACACTTGGATTTTGAGTATTGGCAGTTAATTCAACCCCGACTTTGGTCAGCATTAAAGGATGGCACAGCGGAATCAAGTCAGCGCATTTTTTAGCCGCCTGAATGCCGGCAATACGCGCCACCGCAAAGACATCCCCTTTTTTATGTTGCCCAGAGGTAATCAAATCCAAAGTCTTTGCCTGCATCACCACCACTGATTTTGCCACCACAATACGACTGGTAATGGCTTTGGCAGAAACATCAACCATTTGTGCCTCACCCTTATTGTTAATATGAGTTAGTTTATTCATAAAATTATGCTTTAAGTTAAGGGGTAATAATTTAACACTTTTCCTTGGGTAAAAGTTGTGTCTTCTGCTATTTCCACCAAGCCGTCAGCCCAAACCATAGAACTTAGAATACCTGAGCCTTGTTTGGGATAAGGGCTGGCAGACGGTGGCAGGGTGGAATAATCTAATTGCACACGCACAAATTCGCGTCTAGGGTTTGGTTTATGCCAATCAAAGTTACAGCTAACTTGGGTAAATTGATTTTTGTAATGGATAATGCCTTGCATTTTTTTAATAAACGGCCGTGCAAACAGAAAAAAAGTTACCATAGCCGAGACTGGATTGCCCGGCAACCCCATAAAAGCAGATTTACCCACGCTACCAAAAGCGAGCGGCTTGCCCGGCTTAATCTTAATCCGCCATAGGGATAATTTACCCAGCTTTGCCACTGCGGGCTTGATGTAGTCTTCCTCACCAACAGAGACGCCGCCAGTGGTCATAATCAAATCACAATCATCTTGGAGTTTTGTTAAAGCTTGAGTGGTGGCGTTAAGGCTGTCTTTGATATTGCCCAGATTGATGACTTCACAATTTAGTTTTTTAAGCAGTGCCACTAAAGCATAACGATTGGAATTAAATATTTTCCCCAAAGGCAAAGGGCTGCCGGGCTCGACCAATTCATTACCGCTAAAAAACACCCCGACTTTGATTTTTTTAAATACTTCTAATTTAGCCACGCCAACGGATGCGACTAAGGCAATATCTTCGGGTTTGATATGTTTGCCAGCAGGCAAAATGACAGCGCCCATTTGAATATCATCACCCTTTAATCTGATGTTTTCACCCAAACGAGGCATTTGCAAAATCTCAATCTGCTTGCCTTTTTCTAACACTTTGCAATCTTCTTGCATAACCACGCAATTGGCACCTTTTGGAATCGGTGCGCCTGTAAAAATTCTAGCGGCACAGCCGTAAGCGAGTGGATTGCCAGAATTGCCTGCTGATATTCTATCAGTTATTTCAAAATTTTGGCTATCGGCAACATTGGTCTGCTCAGATTTTAGGGCAAGGGCATAGCCGTCAATTGCACTGTTATCAAACCCCGGCACATTGATACTAGCATGGATATCAGCCGCCAGCACTCTGTCTAGAGCCTCATCAAGTGCTACCATCTGGGTTTTTTTAGCCACCACCGCCGCCTCAAACAAAAAATCTAAGGCTTTATTCATGTTTAATAAAGGCGGTTGTGATTGGGTATTGATTGACATAAAAATAATTATAATAAAGTTAATCCCAGCGACTTGTTGGGGTTTCGTCTTTGGCTTTGACCCATTTGCTATTATGTTCGCCATATTCTTTTTTCCAAAAAGGCGCTTGGGTTTTTAAATAATCAATAATAAATTCACAAGCCGCAAATGCACTCTTGCGGTGTTTGCTGGTGGTAATGACCAATACAATCTGTGCATTGGGGGCTAAATCCCCCACCCGATGAATAATAGTAACATTGCCGATTTTCCAACGATCTAAGGCTTTATCAGCAATCGCACTAAGTGCCTTTTCACTCATTTTCGGATAATGCTCTAACCACATTTTGAGAATTGCCCCATCATCCAAATCCCGCACTGTGCCGATAAAACTGACCACTGCACCAATATTATTGCCCGCACGCGCATGCCTCACCTCAGTTGATAGGTCAAAATCTTGTTGTTGAACAATGATTTTTTTCATAAAAGTAGCACAAAATCAATAAACAAATTGGTATTTTAAGACAAGTATAAACTCTAAAGAACACCCCTATTAAAAATATCGCTGAGTGCCAAATTTCATACTTAATACAGTGTCTAAATTGGCGTATTCTCACTTAGTGAAAAATTACAAAACCATTTGACAGTAGTATTTCTTGTAAATATTTTTCTAATAATATAAAAAGGTTATAATCTGCCCAAATGGGTATACAAAGCCAAGGGCTTTGGATTCAAGGTATAAGAGAATGGACTGTTAAATGCAAAATTTAATGACAGTAAAAGAAGCGAGTATTTGGGCAAGTGAATATTTAAAAAAAAATGTTACTGCTTCAAATATATCCTACTTAATTCAATACGGTAGAATACCTAAAAAAAGTGGTAATGGAGCTACTGCAATTAATCAGCATGATCTAGAAAAATATTACAAAGCTCATTATGAAACAAAAGCGGACAGATGGAAAAAATATTTAGGCGATGATTTAAATTGGGATTTATCTTTCTCTGAATACAGGGAATCAGAAACAACAAAACATGTTCATCGCTTACATCCCTATAAGGGGAAGTTTATCCCTCAATTAGTTGAATATTTTTTGGATAAGCATGTTGATAAATTTAAAAATAAATCTTTTTTTAAACCAGGAGATATTGTTTTAGACCCTTTTTGTGGAAGCGGAACCACCCTAGTTCAAGCCAGTGAACTTGGAATTAACGCATTGGGAATTGATGTTTCGGCATTTAATTCATTTATAACCAATGTCAAAATAGAAAATCATAATGTTGATAATTTAAAAGAGTCATCATTGGAAATCACACATAAACTTAAGGCATTTCAAAAAGGAAAAAATAATGTAATATTTGAACAAAAACTTTTGAATGAATTAAAGATATTTAACAATAAATTTTTCCCATCACCAGAATTCAAATATAAAGTAAGACAAAATGAAATAAATGAAAAACAATATGGCAATCAAAAAGCTAATGAGTTTTTTCACATTTACCAAAGACTCATAAATGAACACCAAATAGAGCTTAAACAACAGGCAACCGATACATTCATTGACAAATGGTTCTTGAAGGTTATTAGGGATGAAATAGATTTTGTCTTTAATAAAATAAATACAATGAAAAATCAAGAAACCAAAAAAGTTCTTTCATTGATATTAAGCCGAACAATCCGCTCGTGCAGGGCTACAACACATGCTGATTTAGCAACATTAAAAGCGCCAGTTACAGCAACTTATTATTGCAAAAAACATGGCAAAATATGTAAACCACTGTTTTCTATTTTAAATTGGTGGCAGAGATATTCTCAAGACACAATTAAGAGAATTAAACAGTTTGATGCTCTGAAATCCGATACTTTTCAAAAATGTTTAGTTGGTGACAGTAGGAACATCAATATTATTGAGGAATTAAAAGTTAAATTTACAAAGCTTTCAGGTCTTGTTGAGAGGGATAAAATTGCTGGTATTTTTTCAAGTCCACCCTATGTTGGGTTGATAAATTACCACGAACAACATGCTTATGCCTACGATCTTTTTGATTTTGATAGAAAGGATAAATTTGAAATTGGACCACTATTTAATGGGCAAGGTTTAAAAGCTCGAGAATCTTATGTAAAAGGAATATCTGATGTTTTGAATAATTGTAAACGATACTTAAAACCAGATTACAATATATTTTTAGTCGCCAATGATAAATATAATCTATATCCACAAATTGCTGAACTGGCTGATATGCAAATTACAAAAGAGCATAAAAGACCGGTGTTAAATAGAGTTGAAAAAAGCAGATCTGCCTATTCTGAGACAATTTTTCATTTAAAAGAAAAGGCTAATGACCCTGTCTAAAAAACAAATAAAATTAATAGAAGATGTTATTAAGAATAGTTTAAAAAACAAATTCAGTACTTACTCTCCAGAGCCAGCAATAATGCCTTTTCACACAAGATTACTTGGAAAAGACAGACTTGCACTTTATTCATTTATACATTCTTTGAATACAAATTTTGGTACAACAATTTTTGAACCCGTTGCAGTATCATTGGCTTCAAACAAATTTAAGATTGCAAAATCTCAAAAAAAATCTGGCACACAAATAAGTACTGGCGCACAATTTGAAATTCAAAAAATTATGGATGAATTGACCGCGGCAAACAGAAAACCTAATAAGCAAAAAGAAATTGAAATAATCAGGCAGGTTTGTCAAAAAGGAGAGATGAGAACTGTTAAACCTACAAAAATAGATATTTGCCTTGAAAGTAATGACGGTGAAATATACTTTTTTGATATAAAAACTGCCAAACCAAACAAAGGTGGTTTTAAAGAATTTAAGAGAACACTTTTGGAATGGTCAGCAACTGTTTTATCTGACAATCCAAAAGCAAAAATTAATACCCTAATTGCAATACCATACAATCCTTACGAACCAAAACCATATAGTCGTTGGACTATGGCTGGAATGTTTGATTTAGATAACGAGTTAAAAGTTGCTGAAGAATTTTGGGATTTTCTTGGTGGTAAAGGTACATATGATGATTTATTAGGCTGTTTTGAGCGTGTAGGAATTGAACTACGGAGTGAAATTGATGAATACTTTGAAAAGTTTAAATAAATGTCAAATCACCTGACAACCTACCTCCATTATTTCCTGACCACAGGAGTTTGGGCAAAAAAAATAACTGATGGCGTTAACGCCATTTTATGGATGGATATTGCTCTATTGTATAAATGTATCAGCCAGTAATATTGAAACTTTAAAAAAATTATTGTGCTCCAAGTCAAAATATAAAAATGAAAATATAATTTCTTATTTTTTATTCAGTATTGAAACAACTATTTCTACCAAATTATCTGACTCTAAGTTATTTTTTCCAATGATTGATCTGGCTAATTCGGCTAAAAAAAATGTTTATAGTTTCCCTAAAAATTCATCATGGCGGATTTTTTCAAACATTCTGGCAAGGGAGGTGCTCTGGTTTCCTGTATGCGTAATTGTTTGATATTAGTGTATTGGCGGATAATAATAAAACCAATAACAGAGATAAAAATAGTGATAGGATAAATATGAGTAAATTATAATTTATGGCACAAGACGAGATAGAATGTGGTAATTATAATAATCACAACAGCAATAAAGAAGATTACTAGCTACATTTCTTCTTTTTTATAGGCTTTTTAAATTTGGTTTAATATTTCAGTTTTTTAGTATAGTTGTTACTATTTTTTATAACATCGTGTTGTGTTTTGAGTTGTTTTATTTTTTGGCTTATTAAATGCCTAAATTTTAAATTTGCTCAGAGGTGATGCAATTTATTCTGCGATTGGCAGAGGGGTTTTGGTCCTGAAGTGGTGCCATCCATAGCGAGTTGGGTAATTTCTGCGGTAAGTTTCAAAATTTTTGATGTTTTTGATTGCTTTTGTGTCTTGTTGAAAATCGTAAATTGCATTTAGGGTGTCTTTAAGGGTGTTTTTTTCTATTTTTAAAACGCTGGGATTGATGAGGTCTTTAACGCTGTTTTTCGGCTTTTTAGCCAAAAATTTGCACAGCGCCATATACACCATAAAACTGCCTTGAAATTTAGCATCAACCGAATGTCCAGCGATATGAGGCGTTGCCCAGTAAGCGGTATTTTGTAGAGTTTGGTTGATATTTGGCTCGTTTTCCCAGCAATCAATAATATTGGCTTGGGTCGGGGTTTTTTGCCAAATTGCCTCATCAATCACCCCACCGCGTGCAGCATTAAAAACAATGGTTTGATTGCTAATATGGTGAAAATTATCCGCATTTAAAAGTTTAAACGATGGATATTTTCCGCCAAAAGTCAGCGGAGTGTGAAACGAGACTATATCAGCACTCAGGGCAGTGTTTAAATCCACAAAATCTGGTAGGGTTTCCCTTTGTTGGCGTGGGGGGTCGTTGAGCAGGGTTTGAATCCCCATGAGTTGGGCTTTGGCTGCTAATTTTGAACCAACATTGCCAACCCCGATAATGCCTAGAGTTTTGGTTTGATAATTAAAACCCAATTCAGCCGCCAGATTCACAATCGCACTAATCACAAACTCAGCCACCGCTAAGGCATTACAGCCTTGCGCTGAGAAAAACTCAATCGCTCTGGATTTAAGATAGGTTTGATTGATATGGTCTAACCCAGCCACCGTTGAACCAACGAACCGAACTTTACTACCAGAGAGCAGGATATCATCTACTTTGGTGCGTGATCGGATAATCAAAATATCAGCATCCTGGACTGATTTTGCATCAATCTCACCCCCAGGCAAGGCAATAATATCACCAAAATCAGCAAAAATTTGACTATAGGCATAGCAGGCATCATCAATCACTAATTTCATATTTACCAATTAATTTTTGTCTGCTTGTGTTTTTGTAGATAAGCATTGGTTTTGGAAAAATGCCGACAACCAAAAAAACCTTTGTTTGCTGAAAGAGGCGAGGGATGTGCGCTGGTTAAAACCAAGTGTTTGTTTTGGTTAATTAAGGCATTTTTTTTGTGTGCATAAGCGCCCCAAAGCAAAAATACTAAATTTTGTTTTTCACTGTTTAAAAGGCTAATGATGCCATCGGTAAAAACCTCCCAGCCCATTTTTACATGGGCACCAGGGGTATTCTTCTCAACTGTTAAAACGCTATTGAGTAGCAACACACCTTGCTCCGCCCAGTGGCTTAAATCGCCACTGGAACTTGGAGGGATTGATAAATCTGCGTGTAATTCTTGATAAATATTTTTTAGCGAAGGTGGTATTTCTACCCCATTTGCCACTGAAAAACTCAAACCATGTGCCTGACCTGGCTGATGATAAGGGTCCTGCCCGATAATCACCACCTTAACTTTATCAAATGGAGTAATCTCAAACGCCCTAAACCAATTTTTAGAGTCTGGAAAAATAATTTTTTTGGCTTGTTTTTGTTGTCTTAAAAAACTTTTTAAATCAACCATTGCCTGCGTTGCAAGCAAGATTTTTACTTCCTTATGCCAGTTAGCAATCATAATCCTGCCCACCAGAGCCTGAGTTTGTAACCTATGGTGGTTACATAACCAACTTCAATAAATTCAATGTTGCCGTCTTTGGATATGAAAAAACTGCTGGGTGTTGCCACCACACCAAATAATTTTGCCAGAGAGGCAGAATTATCGTTAATAATATTGTCTAATTTCATATCGTGTTCTCTGGCGTATTGTTTTAAATCTGCGTCCGTTCCTGATTGCATGGCAATATTTAAAACCCGATAATCATCACTGATAGCTTGAATATTATCATTCTCTAGACGACAAACTCCGCACCAAGTTGCCCAAAAATGAATTAAGGTTGGCTCATTTGCCCGTGATGATAGAATCTCTCCAGTAAGCGTTTTACTGTTAAAACTCGGCACCAAGCCGTGGCTTAGATCGGCGTGTTGATAGGCGCGAAAACTAAAAATAGCAATAATGACAATTAGCCATTGTAAAATTGTCTTTCTTTTTTTCACCAAAACATTATAACCTAATGACAGATTGGATAGCACGCTGGAAAAATGGGGAAATCGGATGGCATAAAGACCGAGTGAATGCAAGATTAATAGCATTTATTGATTGTTTAGAATTACAACAGGGCGACCTTGTTTTTGTGCCCTTATGTGGCAAAAGCCAAGATATGATGTATTTATTAGAATGTGGTTTTAGGGTGATTGGTGTTGAGCTTAGCGCGCTCGCTATTGAGCAATTTTTTGATGAGAATCAACTCAATTATTCAAAGCACCAAAGTGGGCAATTTAAGGTTTATCAAGCTGAGAATATTAGCCTTTATTGTGGAGATTATTTTGCCTTAAATAAGATGTTATTAAGTGCAGTCTCAGCAGTGTATGACCGCGCTGCATTGGTCGCATTGGACGGTGATTTAAGAACAAAATACGCCATTCATTTATACGCTATAATACCAAACGGTTGTCGGATATTGTTACTAACACTCAATTATCCACAAACCCAAATCAGTGGTCCGCCTTATGCAGTTAATGCAAAAGAAGTCAGGCTACTTTTTACAAAATTTGAATATCGGCAGCTAGAATGTTTTAATGATATTGATAACGAACCTAAGTTTCAAAACGAAGGCGTGGATTTTATTGAAAAAGTAACTTATTGTTTGCATAAAAAATAAGAGGAAAAATGGCAAAAAAAATAGCAGGTACAATTGCACAATTCGGCACTAAGGGTTATGGTTTTATTGTTGGTGATGATGGTCAAAGATATTTTGTGCATCAAACTAATGTTTATAATAAATCACGCCTTAATATTGACACCCGAGTTATATTTAATACCCAAAATTCTGAAAAAGGCTTAGTGGCAGTTAATGTGCAATTAGAAAATCCAGACTCTAATCAATCAAGATTATCAGATGGTGTGATTAAAGGTTTATTTGCAGTTGGGTTTATGGTGCAAATTATTGTAGTTTATCAAGTATTTTTTCGATGAGACTAAGGTAATGAAAAAAAAAATATTAGCCCTATTTTTGACCCTAATCCTCAGTGGTTGTTTTTCTACGCCACCCATTAAGGTTGATAACATCTGCACGCTTTTAGACGAAGAAGTCAGCTGGTATCAAGCTATTAGAGCCAGTGAAAAAAAATACAGCGCACCTGCGGCTGTACAATTAGCCATTATTTATCAAGAATCGCGTTTTGCATCCGATGCAAAGCCTCCTAGAAAAAAATTGTTTGGTGTCATTCCATGGTTTAGACAGACTTCGGCTTATGGCTTTGCACAGGCTGTTGATGATACTTGGGAATGGTATAAACGAGATACAAGCAATCATAATGCTGAGCGTGATGATTTTGAGGATACAGCTGATTTTACAGGCTGGTATATTCAACAAACAAACCAGCGTTCGGGGGTTAAAAAATCAGATGCTTATAACCAATATTTGGCTTATCATGAAGGACACGGCGGTTTTAACAAAAAATCTTACCAAGATAAGCCGTGGTTAATCAAAATTGCTAAAGTAGTTGAGAAAAATGCCATCCGTTATAAGCAGCAACTCGACCAATGTGGATCTCAGTTGGACCGTAATAATATTTGGCGTTTCTTTTAAAACTATGTGGGTCAAAGCACTTGATTCAGCACCTAAAGAAGGCACTATGGTAGAGGTTGAGCTGGAAGGAAAAGATTTATTTATTGCCATGAATAATGGGTGTTTGTATTGTGGAGAAAACCGCTGTCCGCATGAAGGCATTAAACTGACTTTAGGCTGTTTAAAAGACGGGCGAATTAGGTGCTCATTACATGGGTTTAGTTTTGATTTAGCAACCGGGGAGAGCTCGCAAACAGATATTGAAAATATGCCCATTTATCCAATCAAACAAGAAAATAATAAAATTTATATAGAGGTTTAAATGGATTCCAAAACACTCATGCACTCAATTATTCAGCGCATTGCTACTGGTCCTGATTTAAGTAAAAATATTGATTTTGAGGAAGCCAAAGACGGAATGCAAGCTATTTTAAGAGGTGAAATTGATGATGTACGAGCTGGGATCTTTCTCATTGCCCTGCGTATGAAGCGCGAAACACTTGAAGAAGTCAAAGGGGTTTTGGCAGCGATTTTGGCACAAACTGACAAACAGCAAGTTAATGTCGATGCGTTGGTTGATTTGGGTGATCCTTACAGTGGTTATAATCGTTCTATCCCTATTTCCTCTTTTCTACCACCCGTATTGGCAGAATTGGGCTTGCCAACAGTGATTCATGGTTTGGACAGTATCTCACCTAAATTTGGCTTGACCCACCATCATATCAATCAAGCACTGGGTTTAGATGCACAACATTCAATAACTGCTGCTAAGGCACGATTGGAAAACCGCACCATTGGTTGGTCATATATTGATCAGCGTAGTTATTGTCAGGATTTGCACAACCTTATTCCATTACGCAATCAAATCGTTAAACGCAGCGTGATTAACACTGTAGAAACCTTGATTGGTCCATTGCGTGCTAAAAAGACACATTCAATTCTAGGTTATGTACACAAACCCTACCCACCGATTTATGCCCAGTTAGCGAATGCTGCTGGTATGGATAGTGCTTTATTGGTACGCGGTGTTGAGGGCGGTGTGGTGCCGTCTCTGCGGCAAAAAGGTTTGACAATTTCATATATAGGTGCTGATGAAAAAGATCGTATTGATATTGATCCAACAGCGCTTGGCATCCATCAAAATAATCGTGCTATTGCCTTTCCAACGGGATTAGATGTGCAACATGATATTGCCAAATTAGCAGATTATACCGTTCAATTAGGCAAGGCAGCACTCTCGGGTGAAGGCGGTATGTTCTATGATGGGCTAGTATTATCAGCATCTTTGATTCTTTGGCATACGAAAAAATTTGCTAGCTTGGCTACTGCCAGCAACGAAGTCAGGGCTATATTAAATTCAGGCAGAGCTCTAAATCGTTTATAATGACAAAACTTTTAAAAACCATCAAAAGGGAGGGAGAAAATGAATAGCCTAATAAAAGCTGTTATCAGTTGGTTGATTGCCTTGTGGGTGTCATATGTTTTTATCGTTTCTTTGTTTTACAAATTTGACGAGTCTGCTTTAGAACCTCAGCATATTTTTACCACTATTGGTGTTTGGATGAGCGATACTATAAATACCACATTAGGTGAATTGTTTGTTCAATATGGTGCTATTTTAATTGGCTTAGCCGAGTTGACAACATCTTTATTGTTACTGGTACCGATTGTTTTTTGGAAACACAGAAAAAAACTACATTGTATCGGTGGTTTGATGGCATCTTTCATTATGGCAGGTGCAGTATTTTTTCATATTTTTACACCATTGGGCTGGAATCCGACTTGGCAGGTGGCAAATGAGGCGGCTTGTGAGGCAGTATTTTTAGCACCTAATTCATGTGTAGATACAGGTTTGGCTAATGCCGCCTTGTCTATTTTAATTTTAGGTTTGGTTATGATGTTTTTAAATAAAAAGCACAGCTAAAAACCCATTCAATGCAAGAAAATGAAATTCTACAAAAAATAGCACAAACCCTACAACAATCTAACTTTAAGACCAACAAGCGGCCCATTGATTATCAATCAGTTGATGCGCTCAGTAAAATTCTGGATTTAAATAAACAGGGCTACCAAGACTGGGAACAGTTATTTGTTTGGATTAGACAATATTTAGAATATTCGCCCAACACCAAACATGAAAATTTTGCTAACCGCATGTGGTCTGGCGCTAATCTGCCCTCAATTGCGGGTGAGATTATTACCGCTTTAAGCAATACCTCTGCCTGCACTTTTGAGTCGGCTCCAGTTGCAACATTGATGGAAGTCTACATGCTTAGGCAAATGCTAACATTGGTTGGTTTTAAAAATGGCGAAGGACAAATGACCACAGGCTCGTCAAATGCGAATATGATTGCGATGATGGTAGCACGCAATCAGGTGTTAGAGCCAGTAAAAAAAGAGGGTTTATTTGGGCAAAAACCATTGTTTGCTTTTGTTAATGCTGAGGCACATTATTCATTAGATAAAGCCGTTAATATCTTAGGTATTGGTAGTAATAATTTAATCAAAATTCCAACTTTTGAAAATGGATCAATAGACACCACAGCACTTGAAAAATCTATTCAAACCACCCAAAACAAGGGCGGGATTGTATTTTTTGTTTGCGCCACGCTGGGCACAACAGTGCGTGGTGCATATGACAATATAACAGATCTATTAAACCTTAAAAAGCGATACAATTTTTGGTTGCATGGTGATGGCGCTTGGGGTGGAGCTGCGCTGATGAGTAAAAAACTCAAAGCAAAATTTTTACCTAATGTTGATCAGTTGGATTCTTTTACTATGGATTTTCATAAAATGCTTGGCAGTAATTTAATGTGTAATTTTTTGTTGCTTAATCATCAAAATTTACTTTCATTCACTTGTTGTAATGGAGACAATAGTTATATTTTTAGAAATTTAGATTATGATTTGGGCACTACTTCTTTGCAATGCGGACGCCGCGTGGATAGTTTAAAATGGTTTTTAGATTGGAAATTTTATACCCAATATGGTTTTGCCAAGCGGGTGGAAAATTATTATGCGTTGGCAAAATTTGCTGAGGATTTTATTAACAAAAGTACTGCGCTTGAAATGGTGGCAAAACGATTTTCATTTAATGTTTGTTTTCGTTTTAAAACTGCCCATAATACAAATGCGTTTAACCAGCGCCTACGCGATCAACTGCACAAAGAGCAAGCAACATTACTGTCGCTTGGATATATTGGCAAGCAATTGGTATTTCGCTTATTGATTAGTAATATTAAATTGGATAAATTCAAGCTAACCCAATTGTTTGAGCGTTTAATTACAACAGGAACACAACTAAAAAAAATTGAACCCACACCCTAGTCGCAACACTTCTTGTGCACTCAAATGAGATAGCAACCATCTTTTTCTAGCTGACAACTAATAAAATGATAATGCAAAAATATACCCATTTAACTATACAAGAAAGCCCGCGGACTCTCATGTAGCAGACAAAAGATAAAAACAAAGCCATCAAATTAACCAATAAAGTTGATAGATGAGCAACCTAGTGTGTAGATAGTCATCTTCGTGTTGGTGGCTGGACAGATATGATGGGTCAATCGGATAAAATTGCCGCACTAACTTCAGCAGAGCCCAAAATTAGATTGTATAGTAGATTGCTTCTGCCTGATATTGAAGGAGAGGGAGGGAATTAAATGAGAATCCTAATCGCTTATTAAGGCAGTTTATGCCCAAAATCTATTAGGTTTGGACAATAGAATGTAAAAGAAGTGGTTAGGGTGTTCAATTTAATGAATAATAGACCTAAGAAAGTGTTTGGGGCATAAAAGACCCTTTGGAGGTTTTTACTCGACTGGTAAGAACTGTTTTTTAAACCGTGGTGGTGTTGCTTATAGGTTGAGTTTACTAAATGTTAAAAAAAATTACAAATTATAATTATACAACCTCAACAGATTTTGATTTTGAAAGGTTGTGTGCGCTACTATACAAGGGAGAATGTGCTCTGGCAATTGAGCAAATAAAAATGTTAATACCAGCATTAAATTTAGAAAATTTGCCTACCGAGCAATACAGTTATACAAGAAATATTATTATCAATAATAAAAGTTGTTGGTTGGGTTTACTAAATTGGGATAAAAACGCAACAACGCCTATTCATGGGCATCCAGATTTTTCTTTTATGTATGTTATTAGAGGTCGTCTAAATTATAAAAACTTTGCTAAAGACCCATTTTTAGAACTTAAAAATAGTGCCTTGAATGAGGGGGAATATCTATACAATAAGGGTATTAAAGGCAAAATGGATAATTATATTCACCAAATCAGTACTCAAGAAAAAAGCCTAAGCCTGCATTTTTATTCAGATGATCCGAACAAGGGAGAAAGATTTTGACCTTTAAGCTGATTTTTTATTATATTTATTGGTCAATACGCTTAGGCATTCCTGCTTGGTATTATTTTCAGATTAATGCCGAATGGTATAACAAGAAAAAAGGGTTTTATTCTAAAATTGATATAGATCGTTATATCCCAATCAAATGGCGGTTGGAACAAGTCTATTTTAATCGCAACAATCTGCCCACTCAATTCCCCGTATTTTTAAAACCAGAGTGGGGGCAAAATTCAAACGGCATTATCAGGGTTGATTCAAAGGCTGAATTTTTGGCTTTTAACGAGAACAACAGTAAAATCCCCTATATTGTTCAACAAGTAGCATCTGAGGCGCAAGAATATGAAATTTTCTACATTCGTGATGTTAATTATCCTAAGCGATATACTACCTTCACAATTACACAAGCAATCAATAATTCTAAAGAACTGTATCCGATTAATAATATTAACAATCCAGCGGTGTATTATCAAGATTGTAGCACTGGTTTTTCCACTATCCAAAAGCAAAATATCCAACAACATTTGCAAGAATTGCCCAATTTTCGTATTGCCCGAATTGGGCTACGAGCAAACTCCAAAAAAGATTTGATTCAAGGCGTGTTCCATATTATTGAGGTGAATTTATTTGCCCCATTTCCGATTAATTTGTTAGATAAAGATACGGATAAAAAAGCCAAACATAAATTCATTAAAGAGAGTATGTATCATTTGGTTAAGATTAGTAACACCATTCCTAAGCAATATTTTAATCGCTTGGTGTTTTTCAAAAAAGTGATTAAGCACTATCAATCAAAAATCTAAATCGTGGTGCATTTATTCCATAGATTTTTATCCCACTTTTTTTTGCCTAACTGTAGTGATTATAACCCACTCACAGTGCGTCGTGCTTGCCGATCAAAAGCACAAGCGAGGCTGGCTTTTGCCCAAAATAATCTACCCTATGCTAAAGGCATCACTTTTGTTAATCCGTTAGTTGCATTTAGATTTTACCAAAAATATGGTTTTCCGCTGGTTGTTAAACCGAATGTAGGGGGGTTTTCAAGGGGGGCATATTTTCCTATTCAAAATATTTGGCAATTATTCACAGCCAGTATCGGGGTTAAAAAATTTTGGCCAGTCAGTGTGATTGAACAGTATTTATTAGGTAAAAATTACCGTGTGGTTATGACTAAGTTGGGCGTTATGTCAATACTTAGGCGTTACCCTCCTTTTGTTGTTGGTGATGGCATCAATACGATTGATAGTCTGATTGACGATGAAAATTGGCTGAGAAAAAAAATGAATCTCGCCCAGGTTATCAATCCCATTCCTAAAAATTCAAGCATTAAAAAACACCTCAAACAACAACAAATGAATTTATCCACGGTCCTCAATGCTGGAGATCGGGTGTATTTACACCATAAAATCTCACTCAAATTAGGTGCCAGCGTAGAAATTATTGATAAAAACAGGTTGAGCAAAAAAAACAAACGGGATTTACAAAGAATATTAAATTATTTTGATGCCAATATTTTGGGTATTGATATGATTTGTAAGCAGGGTATTGAGATTGATTTTGACCAACAAGCTTGCATTTTTTTAGAGCTAAATTCGCGTCCTTTTCTTAAAATGCACGACA
Source organism: Gammaproteobacteria bacterium Gsub (assembly GCA_002007405.1). Lineage (GTDB taxonomy): Bacteria > Pseudomonadota > Gammaproteobacteria > PS1 > Pseudothioglobaceae > JAAOIF01. Next base: position 66,801 of record JYIN01000010.1, on the reverse strand, counting down.
AGCCTAGATACGGAAAATCTGAAGATTTATCTGATTTTTATACCCAACTCAATAAAATAAAACTCACTGATAATGAGCAATATTAACAAAAAATTTATCTTCTATTTGTTCATTTTAGCAAATCTTGGGCTGCTGACTTATGCCTATTCGCAAGAAGGGTTTCTAAGCCCAAAAATGATTAAATCGTTCTTAACCCATGAGTATTTTTTATGGTCTTATATTGTTTATATTACCGTTTTAATTACCCGCGGATTAACCTTAATTCCGGGTACAGCTTTTGTTATTACTGGGGTATATTTGTTTTCAATTTGGCAAGTCTATCTCGCTCTAGAATTGGCAATTGTTTGTTATTGTTTGATTATTTACAATTTTGCTAACAAAATAAATTTTAATGTGCCACAAAAAATCCTTGATTATGAACATAAAATTAAAAGCAAAGAAATCTCTATTATTTTTGCTCTGTGTTTTGTTCCTGGAATTTCAATCAATGTGTTGATTTATTTTTTAACCATTATTGGGATTAAATTTAAAAATATTATTATTGGCATTGTTGCTGGCACTTCTATTACCTCAGCGTTTTACATTTACTTATGGAAAAATTTGATTGAATCAGCAGATTATTTTCTATAAGCAAAAAACCAGCATAAATGCTGGTTTTTTTAGTTGATTTTTAGATTAATTTAGGGATTTGAATTGATTTTTACCTAACCAAAAACCGTCAGCCTTTTTAATAAAGCCTGGAATATCTTTAACCCAACGATCATTCACTTCCCGATTGTAATTTAAATAGAGTTTATCATCTACAATCGTCCAAATTTTAGCGCTGCCATACACGCCAACACCATCAACACCCATTCGCCAAGCACAATGCCCACCGTATTGAGGGGCATATTTTTGTGGGTCGGCTTTAAACAGGGCCAAATTCTGGGGGTTTTTAAAATGCCATTCTTTGTTTTTATATTTAAATGCAAAATCAGGGCTACCCTTGGCAGGTTTATTTTCAGTAAAATAATTTACCGCATCATAGCCCTCAATGGCGTACTCATTGCCCTCACTGCCACTACCCCAAATTGAATGTTTAGTATAGACAAAATCTAATGACAAGGCTTGCAAACTAAACAAAGATACAAATATTAATAATATTTTCTTCATGTTTTTCTCCTTTTTTTAAATATTCCATTTTCGTTGATAATCAATAACAGTTGGGGTTAATGCTTGATTTTCTCTACCCTCAGATGAGATAATCATTTCCCCGCCTTTAATCATTGAATGCGCCTCTACACTGATATTGAATATCTTTTTACCAAATTGAGGCATCAGCCCAATACGCACTATTCTACCCTCTTTTTTTACCCATAAAACGCAAACTTTATTTTGGTCAAGATGTTGGTGCGTGGTTCTAGTAATTAATAATTGTTGTTTGGACAAATCAGTGCTTATGTCCCATCCCAGCTCAGTATTAACATTCTTTTGATTAAATAAAACAAAACCTAGAATCAGGGCAAAACCAGTAAAACCAACGAGCAAATAACGCCAAGATTGCACCCAACTTTGGATGATATTGGTTTTCTCGAGCTTGATTTGAGTATTGATTTTTTCCCAGATTTTTTGTGCGGATTTTTTATCCAAAGGCGCCTGTGTGTTTAATTTACTCAAATGCAGTTGCCACTGCTTTTGTGTTTTTTCAAATGTGTTGGTTTTCTCAATCGCCTGCCTATCTTCCCTATCTAACAACCCTAATGCGTATTCAAAGGCGATAAAGTCATTATTACTCATGGCTGTCCTCCATACATTTTTTAAGCACTGGCATCGCCCTTCGCACCCAAGTCTTGATTGTACTTGGGGGTATTTCTAAAACTTGGGCAATGTTGTCATAAGTCAGTCCGTTGAAGTATGACATGAATAAAATATTCATCACTTCAGGTTTGAGTTTTTGCAAACATTTGCTTAGTTGTTTATTAATTTGCTGGTTATTTACATTGTCTAACAAATCTAATTGTTCGTCACTAATAACGGATAATTCAAAATCCTCCTGAATGGGTAATTCCCGCCTACGCACATAATCAATCGCATGATTTCTAGCAATACGAGACATCCAAGTCATAACGCTGGCTTTACTCTCACAATAACTGCTTGATTGATGCCAAATTTTCACATAAACCTCTTGCAAGCAATCCTCACTTAATTCTGGCTTTTTTAATATACGCAAAATGACCCCAAAAAGTTGCACTTTTGAAAGCTCATATATAATTTTAAAGGTTTTTTGACTTTTGTTTTTTTGTAGTTTTTTAAAATAGATATTAATATCTTTTTGCATTTTGTGAAACTTATTTGTAATGTATGCCGTATAGTATAGTGTCATTCATTCGTAATGGCTTTATTAACTGATAAGGAAAAAACAATGAATAAAATGAAAACAATAACTTTGGCAAGTTTAGCACTACTGGGATCTAACTTTGTCGCTATGGAAGCGAGTGCTGCGGGTGCTAAAGAAAAATGTTATGGTGTAGTTAAAGCTGGTCAAAATGATTGTGCTACCAAAACCTCGTCTTGTGCTGGCAGTTCAAAAACTGACGGTCAAAAAGACGCTTTTATTGCCTTGCCAGCAGGTTTGTGTGGTAAGTTAGTGGGTGGCAGTTTAACCTCGTCTTAGTTTCGACTGCTGTTTTTTTTTAACAACACCCGACTTAAATCACAATCAAGCACCCATCCTCTTTGCTTGATTGTGATTTTTTTTGTAGCGTAAATAATGAAAAAAAAATATTGTTGGCTTTAGGTAAAATTTTAACAATTATTGTGGGATATCCGAGTTATGTGGGTAAATGAGAATAATAATACTGGCATTATTTGGCGTTAGTTTGCATGTCATGGCCGATTTTAGGGCACTTTCTGCTGGGCAAGTGCAAGCAAAACAAAAATTAGGCGTGGCAATTATTGATGTGCGCAGGGCTGATGAATATCAAAAATATGGTGTTATTCCCGGCTCACATAAATTGACTTTTTTTGATACTAAAGGCAAATATAATGTCCAAAAATGGCTGGCTGATTTGGCAAAAATCGTACCTGATAAAGAAGCTGAGTTTATTTTGGTTTGTGCCCACGCAAATCGCACTAAAACCATTGGTCGTTTTTTGGATAAAAAAACCCAATATAGTAATATTTTTGAGCTGGATAGGGGCATCAATTATGGCTGGATCGATAAAGGGCTGGCGACTACAAAAATCCCTGCAGGCAGTGGTAAGCCTTGGTATAAATTTTGGTAATAACCAATGATTAAAGGTGCAGGCATTGGGCTTCGGCATTTGCACTTGCAACAGGTATTAGATACCCGCCCAGCGGTTAATTGGTTTGAGGTGCATAGTGAGAATTTTTTCTTTGATAATCTTGCCACTTATCAGCTGGAGAAAATTGCTGATAATTATCCTCTGAGTCTGCACTGTATCGGGCTTTCGTTAGGCTCGGCTGATAAAATTAACCTCCAACATTTACAAAATTTAAAAGATACTATTGTGCGTTTTAAACCAGATTTAGTCTCTGACCACCTCAGCTGGTCTAGTATTGACGGCAATTATCTAAATGACTTATTGCCAATGCCTTATACGACTAAGTCTTTGCATTATTTTGCAGATAAAATCAAACAGGTGCAAGATTTTTTGGGATGTCAAATTCTGCTTGAAAACCCTTCTTCTTATCTGCGTTTTAGAGAGTCTAATATTCCCGAATGGGAATTTTTCTCAGCTCTGCCGAGTTTGTCGGGTTGCGGGTTATTATTTGATGTGAATAATGTGTTTGTCAGTTGTTTTAATCATGGGTATCAAGCCACTGATTATATCAACAATGTTGATGTTGATGATGTGTTACAGATTCATTTGGCAGGGCATACTCGAAAGAAACTACCACAAGGTGTTATTCTGATTGATGACCATTCTCAAAAAGTCGCTGACAAAGTGTGGGATTTATATCAAACCACGCTAAAAAAAATCGGTAATAAACCAACTTTGATTGAATGGGACACTGATATTCCTGATTTATCAGTATTATTATCTGAGGCAAACAAAGCACAAACTTTATTAGATGAGACATAAAACCCTCAAACACCTGCAACAAAACTTCTATCAAAATGTGATAGAACCTAGCACCACTCAGGATTATATCGGTAATGCCAATTTTTCTGCCGCAGATTTAATGAACATTTACCATCATCAATATTTTGCCAGTTTGACACAAGCACTTGGCAATAGTTATAGTTGTGTTAAACGCTTGGTGGGTGAGGATTTTTTTAACATGCTAAGCAGGCAATTTATCCAAACTCATCCCTCAAAAACTGGTAATATTATCGACTATGGACATCAGTTTGCAGATTTTATCGACCATAGCCCCCACTGTCGGACGCTCCCTTATCTTGCAGATGTGGCAAAATTTGAAGCCTTGTATGAGGCCTGTTATTTTTCGTTGAATGCGGTATTTTTTATGCACTCAAATTACCCCATTATTAAAATTTGGCAACTTGACGAAAATAGCGAACAATTAGATTTATCTACTGGTGGTGATTATTTAAAAATTTACAAACAAGGTGCACAAGTGTTAGTAGAAAAAATAACCCAACAACAATACAAGGAAAAAAATGAATAAAATCATAAACTTATACAATAAAATATTTATTTTGATACACAAATATACAGACGATATTTTCAAATTATTTGTGCGTTTGTATGTAGCCGATGCCTTTTTTCGTGCTGGTTTAACCAAGCTTGGGGGTTGGGATTCAGAAATGCCTTTCTTGTCTTCAAGTGCACAATATTTATTTGAAAATGAGTATCAAGTCCCGCTCATTCCTTGGGAATTAGCCGCTTATCTGGGCACAGTAGCAGAATTGATTTTACCGATATTGCTGACATTGGGCATTGCCACCCGCTTTAATGCTTTGGCGCTTTTCATTTTTAATGTGATTGCGGTTATTTCTTACCCCATTATTTGGCAGGGTGGATTTTACGACCATAAACTTTGGGGTGTTATGTTATTAATCACGGTGGTTTATGGTGCGGGACGAATCTCAATAGACAATCTAATTTGTAAAAATATAGGAAGATAAATGAAAGCAGAAGTAACTGAGGCGGTGGAAATAATTACCCCAGCATTAGAAATATTAACCAGCTTATTTGTTTTTGCAGTGGGGCTGGTTTTTTTAATTATTGTAATTACTTTTATTATTGATATCAATCAAAATAAAAATGCAATTTTGCGCAATTACCCAGTTGTTGGGCATTTTCGTTCTATTTTTTCCAGTTTGGGTGAGTTTTTTCGGCAGTATTTTTTTGCCATGGATCGTGAAGAGATGCCGTTTAACCGTGCAGAAAGAGACTGGGTGCATAAAGCAGCAAATAATGCAGACACCACAGTGGCGTTTGGTTCAACTAAAAATCTAAACCCAGTTGGCACCGTAATTTTTGCTAACTGTCCTTTTCCAACACTGGATGAGGATGCGGTTAAAACTTCTGATATTATGATTGGTGAAAAGTTTTGCCAGCAGCCTTATCAGGCAAAGTCAATTTTTAACATCTCAGGAATGAGTTTTGGAGCCATTTCAAAGCCTGCGGTTTTAGCATTATCAAATGGCGCTAGAATGGCAGGCTGTTGGTATAACACAGGTGAGGGAGGGCTTAGCCCTTATCACCTTGAAGGCGGGGCAGATATTGTCTTTCAGATTGGCACTGCCAAATATGGGGTGCGTGATTTAGAAGGTAATTTAAGTGATGAAAAACTCTGTGAGTTGGCAGCCCATGAAAATGTCAAAATGTTTGAAATTAAAATGAGTCAAGGCGCTAAACCGGGCAAGGGCGGGATTTTACCGGGCACTAAAGTTACCCCCCAAATCGCCCAGATTAGAGGCATTAGCATAGGTGAGGATTCTATCTCTCCCAATCGCCATGTTGAAATTAAGAGTGCTGATGATTTATTAAAAATGATAAACCATGTGCGCAAAATAACAGGCAAGCCAACTGGCTTTAAATCTGTTATCGGTGCGACCGATTGGTTAGATGAGTTTTTTCAAGAAATTAACAAACAAGGCGAGGCGTATGCCCCAGACTTTATCACCCTTGATAGTGGTGATGGTGGAACTGGGGCAGCGCCTATGCCCCTATTAGACAATGTTGGCTTGACTATCAAAGAAACCTTGCCGTTATTGGTGGATAAATTACGCCAATATAACCTAAAAGAGCGTGTCAAGGTGATTACTTCGGGTAAATTAATCACTCCCTCAGAAGTAGCATGGGCACTGTGTTCTGGGGCTGATTTTATTACCAGTGCGCGTGGATTTATGTTCTCAATTGGTTGTATTCAAGCATTGAAATGCAATCGCAACACCTGCCCTACAGGTGTTACCACCCATAATAAGCGTTTGCAAAAAGGGCTTGATCCAAAAAATAAAGCCACTAAAGTAGCAAATTATGTTCATAACATGAACCATGCGGTTGAAATTATTGCCCATTCATGTGGAGTGCGTGAGCCAAGGGAGTTGAATCGCTCACATGTACGCATCGTCCAAGATAATGGGCGCTCTGTTACTATGAGTGAACTGTATCCAGAAAAAATAGGAGGTTAATGATGAAAGCATCTGACTTATTTGTAAAGGCCCTTGAAAATGAAGGTGTTGAGTATGTTTTTGGAATCCCTGGCGAGGAAAACTTAGACTTTTTAGATTCTCTAAAAAATTCAAAAATAAAACTTATTTTGACCCGCCATGAACAAGGCGCAGCTTTTATGGCAGCAACTTACGGCAGGATGACTGGCAAAGCCGGTGTTTGTTTGGCAACCTTAGGACCTGGGGCGACCAATTTTGTTACCAGTGCTGCTTATGCCCAACTCGGCGCAATGCCGATGTTGATGATTACTGGACAAAAGCCAATCAATTCCAGCAAACAGGGGCGTTTTCAGATTGTGGATATTGTGCGGATGATGGAGCCGCTGACCAAATCAAGCAAACAAATTGTCAATGGTGGCATGATCCCTTCATTAGTGCGTGATGGTTTTCGCTTAGCAGAAGAAGAGCGACCTGGTGCGGTGCATTTAGAATTACCCGAAGATGTTGCTACAGAAGAAGTGGCAGATTGGCATATATTTCCAGTTAATAAAGCCTACCGTCCTGATGCAGATGAGTGCGCCTTAGATGAAGCCAAAACAATGATTGAGGCATCAAAACGACCTTTAGTGTTGATTGGCGCTGGTGCTAATCGTAAAAAACTATTCCAGCCTTTACAAGAGTTTATCAATAAAACTGGCATTCCATTTTTTAATACCCAAATGGGTAAAGGTGTGGTGAGCTGTGAAAATCCGCTATTTCTAGGCACTGCCGCCTTATCTGATGGTGATATGGTGCACCGTGCAGTTGCAATGGCAGATCTAATTATCAATGTTGGGCATGATGTTGTTGAAAAGCCGCCCTTTTTTATGTACAAAGGTGGGCAGCGCGTGATTCATATCAATTTTAATTCTGCCAAAGTAGATGAGGTGTATTTTCCGCAACTTGAAGTGGTGGGTGACATTGCAAATAGCATCACTGTTTTAACTCAAAAACTTAATAACAAACTTAATAACAAAGTAGGAGACATGCTTGAAGTAAGAGAGAAAATTAAACATACTATTCACGACTTAGATAATGACGATTCTTTTCCAATGTTGCCACAAAGAATTGTCTCCGATACCCGAAAAGCCTTAGATAAAGACGCTATTATCGCATTGGATAACGGCATGTATAAAATTTGGTTTGCTAGACATTATCATACCTATTTGCCTAATACTGTTTTACTTGACAATGCTTTAGCAACAATGGGGGCAGGCTTACCAAGTGCGATGATGTGTGCCTTGTTGTATCCCAATCGTCAAGTGATGGCAGTGTGTGGTGATGGTGGATTTATGATGAACTCGCAAGAAATAGAAACCGCAGTTCGTCTTGGGCTTAATTTGGTGGTGCTTATTGTAACTGATAGTGCCTACGGTATGATTCGCTGGAAACAAGAAGGGCAAGGTTTGAAGGATTTTGGGCTTGAGTATAATAATCCTGATTTTGTTAAATATGCTGATAGTTACGGTGCAGCCGGACATAAAGTGAAAACTGCGGATGAATTTATCCCCCTTATTCACGCTTGTTTTGAAAAAGGTGGCGTGCATATTATTGATGCACCAATTGATTATCGGGAAAATAAAAAACTTTTTCCTGAACAATTAAAAAACGCGTAAGGAGAAAAATCATGACTCAATTAGTAGTTAAACAAGCCTACACTCAAAAAGTATTGGCAACACTTAAAATGCACAATGCAACTGAAGTTGGGACAATGCTATCAAATGCAGATTCAACCCACAAAAAAGGGAAGTTGCCTGCTTATCAGAGAATTGAAATTTTAGAAAAAATTGCCCATTTGATGAAAAATGAGGCACAAGATTTGGCAGAATTAATTGCCAATGAGGGCGGCAAACCACTAAAAGATGCACGCGTAGAAGTTACTCGCGCTATTGACGGTGTACAGCTTGCCATCTCAAGCATTCGTAATACCAAGGGTTATGAGGTGCCAATGGACTTAACCCCTGCAGGGGAAGGGCGTTTGGCATTTACCACAATGGAGCCAATTGGTGTGGTAGTCGCAGTGAGTGCGTTTAATCATCCTCTTAACCTGATTGTGCATCAGGTGGTGCCTGCCATTGCTACTGGCTGCCCAGTAATTGTTAAACCTACGGAAGCAACCCCGCTATGCTGTTTGCGTTTTGCTGAGTTAGCCACACAAGCAGGTTTGCCAAAATATTGGCTACAAGTGGCGTTAACCAGTACCGAAAATTCCGAAAAATTGGTAACCGACCCGCGAGTGGCATTTTTTAGTTTTATCGGCTCGGCTAGAGTTGGTTGGTATCTTAAATCAAAACTCTCCCCTGGTAGCCGTTGTGCTTTGGAACATGGGGGTGTTGCCCCACTTATTTTTGATAAGTATCGAGATGAAGAAGGTTTTATTAAAGGGGTGGTAAAGGCAAGTTTTTACCATGCAGGGCAGGTTTGTGTTTCAGTGCAAAGAATTTATGTAGCAGATGAGAAGGCAGAGGAAATTGCCAAAAAAATTGCCAAAGAGGCTGAAAAATTAGTAGTTGGTGATGCGATTGATGAAAAGACCGATGTTGGACCTTTGATCCTACCTAAAGAAGTTGATAGGGTTGAAGCGTGGGTTAATGAGGCGATTGCTGAAGGAGCAACTTTGATAACTGGTGGAAAGCGTATCAATGCTGTGAGTTACTCGCCTACTGTATTGTTAAATCCAGCAAAAAATTCAAAAGTTTCAACGCTGGAAGTTTTTGCCCCTGTGGTTTGTATTTATAGTTATAGTGATGTTGATTGTGCAATTGATGAGGCAAATGCCTTGGATGTGTCGTTCCAAGCAGCTGTTTTTAGTGATGATATATCATTTGCTATGAAGGCTGCAAAAAAACTCCAAGCCTCGGCGGTGATGATTAACGACTACACAACTTTTAGAGTCGATTGGATGCCGTTTGCTGGGCGTAAACATTCAGGTTATGGTATTGGCGGAATTGAGCATACGATGGCGGATATGCTTGAACATAAGATGTTAGTGATTAAAAATTAAGTTTGCTGTTAAATCCACATCCTTTAAAAATAGCCTTTGTAAGACTTTTGCATAATGATGAAAAAAATTTTAATTGTTGGTGCTGGTTTTTCAGGTGTTTTTATTGCCAAAAATTTATTTAAATTATTAAAAAAATCAGGGCAAAAAAATATCCAAATTGAGCTGATTAACGCCCATAATTATTTTATTTTTCAACCCTTATTGCCAGAAGTGAGCTCTGGCATTATCAACCCGCATGATGCGGTTAGCCCACTTAGAATGCTGTTGCCTAAGATTAAACATCGTCTTGCTGTGGTCAAACAGATTGATAAAAAAAATCACCAAATTCAGGTATTACAGGGTCGACATAAAAAATTAATTAGCATCGACTATGATGAATTGATTATCGCCTGTGGGCAGACAAACAACTTGAATCTAACTGGCTTTGCTGAACATACTTTCACCATGAAAACTTTAAATGATGCCTTTTTATTAAGAAATCATATTCTCCAATGTTTGGAATTGGCTGATGTTACTTTAGATGAGGCGGTTAAAAAATCCGCACTTACTTTTGTGGTGGTTGGTGCTGGATTTTCGGGTGTGGAAACCATTGGTGAATTACAAGACATGGTGCATAGGGCATTGAAATATTACCCCAATATTACTCCCGCACAGGTGCAATTTATATTATTACAAGGGGGAAGGCGGATTCTACAACAATTACCAGAATCTTTAGCAAATTACGCCCAACGGAAATTACAAAAACGCGGCGTGGAAATCCGACTCAATATCTCTGTTTCAAGCGCCAGTACCGAGTATGTCGCATTAAATAATGGTGAGAAAATACCTGCACTGACTATTGTTACCACAATAGGAAGTGGTGCTTTTGATTTCATTACTAATAATTTTGATTTAAAACACGAAAAAATACAAGTTAATGAATATATGCAGGTATTAAAAACTAAAAATATTTGGGCATTGGGTGATGCTGCCCTAATTCCAATGGGAAATGGACAATACGCCCCCTCAACAGCACAGTTTGCAGTGCGTGAAGCCAAAGTATTGGCACATAATTTGTTACAGCATTTATTCCAACAACCAAAAAAACCTTTTCAATTTAAGCCAATTGGAATAATGGCATCAATAGGTGCCTATCAAGGTGTAGCACAAATATCCAAGTTGCGTTTGTCTGGGGTATTGGCATGGGCGATTTGGCGAGGGGTATACATCACTAAAATTCCTGGCAATATGGCAAAAATTAGAATTTCACTTAATTGGATGATGGATTATTTTTTCCCTCGCACTTTGGTACAAATAGTCGCCTGTGAAAAAAAGCCAATTAAATACCTATATTTTAATAAAAATGATGTGGTTTGTGACTCTGGTGAGATTATTAAAAATTTGTATTTAATCATCTCTGGCAGTGTTATTTGCAAAACTCAAGAAGAGGATAAAATACTAACAGAACAACATTATTTTCCTGATACTACGAGCGCTGATAATACCCACCAGGGGCAAGTTTATGCTTTAGAAAAAACTAAAATATTATCTATTAGTCAAGATGTGTTTTTGTCGTTGCGACAAGATTTTAGGCAATTTGATAAAATTTTTACAAAATAAGGTCTTGAATTTTTAACTGTAAAAGCTCAAAAAAAACAGATTACATTTTCTCCAACAAAAAAATACCTAAATAATCTCTTTAAACTAACATAAATAAATCAACCAACCAATAAAAAAATATAAAGCGCCAAATAATGTTTATCAGACCCAGAGCCAAACCTAAACGACAGTGAAGTAAAAACAATGTGATAAGATTAAGGTATCTCAATAAAATATATCTAAACCTTGGTAAAGAGTTTAAAAAAAGTTTGACCAGCAGACTGAATCTATTAAAATGAATGAGAAAGAATATAGGAGAAAGTGTAATGTATTGTGGATATGTAAAAAAAATACACTTTGGTATTTTGTTAGTATATAATTTGACCTAACTTGACTACTGAGTTATCGAGGCTATTATGACTAAAAGCGTAATCAAACATCTTGCTGAGTCTGACTATTCGCCCGCACAGCTCTTTTTTGGTTATTCAATTTGGTTAGGGCTTATCCCTCCTATCAGTGCCTTTTTTGGCACTTATTTTTATGGCTGGTCACTGGGCATATCTGATCCAATTCGTCTATCTCTGCCAGAGTCAATAGCCATTTCCATTTTTTATGCCCTAGCTTTAATAGCAGGTTTTTTGGTTACCGCCTTTGTGATTAAATGGATGGCAAAAGTGTATGCACCAAACGCCACTTTAAAAGATGCGTTTGCGGTTGTTAGTGTAGTAGGCACGCCGATTATGGTGGCGGGCGTGGTGCATTTATATCCTTCAGTTTTATTCCATATTATTGTGCTTTCCCCTGTTTTTGCTTGGAGCTGTTATTTATTATTTAGTTCTATTCCAATTTTATTAAAAACCGATTACGATCGTGGTGTATTTATGGGTTGTGCAATTTTAGGTTATTTGGTTACTGCTTTTTTAGCGCTATTAGGTGTCAGTGCCATCGCTTGGGTATATGGCATCGGTCCCAATTTAGGAGTTTAACTTTATGGAAAAAAATCTTTATTACACTGATTCTGCCACAGTATTTTTATTATTTTGCACCATTGTTTGGGCAATTATAGGTATGGGTGCTGGGGTGTATCTATCGGCAGAATTAGTAATGCCGTGGCTTAATTTAGATATTGCCCAAATCTCGTTTGGACGCTTACGCCCCTTCCATACCAATGCAGTTATTTTTGGTTTTGGCGGCTCAGCACTGATTGCCACTGGTTTTTATAGCGTGCAACGCACTTGTCATGTACGCCTATTTACCCCTAAATTGGCTTGGTTTGTTGCTATTGGTTGGCAAATTGGGGTGGCAGTTGGTTTGGTGAGTTTGCTGATGGGTTATACCAGTAGTAAAGAATATGCCGAGTTTGAATGGCCACTTGATATTGCTGTGGCTTTGGTTTGGGTGAGTTTTGCGGTGGTCTTTTTTGGTACTCTTGCCACACGAAAAATCCGCCCGATTTATGTTTCTAATTGGTTTTATGGGGCGTTGATTATTGTAGTGGCAATGTTGCATATTGTTAATAATTTAGCGTTGCCATATAGTTGGATGCAGTCTTATTCGGTTTATGAAGGGGCGCAAGATGCGATTGTACAATGGTGGTATGGACATAATGCGGTTGGTTTTTTTCTAACTGCAGGTTTTTTGGGTATGTTTTATTACACCTTGCCCAAGCAAGCTGGGAAGCCGATTTGGAGTTATCGCCTCTCAATAATAGCATTTTGGGCGTTTGTTTATACTTATATTTGGGTTGGACCGCATCACTTGCATTACACTGCTATCCCTGATTGGCTAATGACAACTGCCATGGTAATGAGTCTGATTTTGTTAGCCCCTTCTTGGGCAACTATGGTCAATGCGGTAATGACCATGAGTGGTGCTTGGGATAAATTACGCACCGACCCAGGCATGAAATTTGTGATGGTATCAATGGTATTCTATGCTCTATCCACTTTTGAGGGCCCAATGTTGTCAATCAAAAGTGTAAATGTAATCAGTCACTATACTGATTGGACTGTAGGACATGTGCACTCAGGTGCGCTGGGTTGGAATGCTTTTATTACTTTTGGAACCATCTATTTTTTGGTGCCGAAACTGGTCGGCAGAAAGGAATTATTTAGCAAGCATTTGGTTAATGTGCATTTTTGGTTGGCACTAATGGGTGTGTTACTCTACATTGTAGCGTTATGGGGTGCTGGCATCAGCCAAGGGATTATGAATTTATCAATTGATGATTATGGGCAGTTAAATTATAGTTTTATTGATATTATGATAACCACCATTCCTTATCATTGGATTCGCCTGCTAGGCGGCTTATTATTTTTAATGGGTGCGTTATTAATGGCTTATAATCTATTCAAAACCTTTGTTGCTGGCAAGAATGTGATGCCAGTGTTGGTGAGAATACCAAAAGTCAATAAAGGTAACGAGATTTGAGGGGGCATGGCATAGATGTTAAAACTACATAAAACCATTGAAAGTAACTCAGCTTTATTGATATTTGGTATTTTAATTGTTGCCTCAATTGGCGGTTTGGTGCAAATTCTGCCCAACTTATTTGATCAGTCGCTACACCGAGGGACGGAAAACATCAAACCTTATAGTGCTTTAGAATTGACGGGCAGGGACATCTACATTCGTGAAGGATGTGTTGGTTGTCATTCTCAACAAATCAGACCGTTGGTGGGCGAAGTGATGCGCTACGGTAAAAATTCTATTGCTGGGGAGTTTATTTATGATCGTCCATTTTTGTGGGGTTCGAAGCGCACTGGTCCTGATTTGGCAAGGCTTGCTGGCAAATATAGTGATAAATGGCACGAAATACATTTAATTAACCCTAGAGCGGTAGTACCAGAATCGATTATGCCCGCCTACCCTTGGCTGGATAAAAATAAGGTAGATCCAGAGTTGATTGTAGCAAAATTAAAACTTTTGAAAAAAATGGGTCATCCTTATACTGATGAACAAATCAAACAGGCTGGGCGAGATATTGAAGGTAAGACCGAATTAGAGGCAATGATTGCTTACTTGCAAGTATTGGGGGTATATCGATAATGTGGCAATTTATTTTAATTGGTGACATGATTATCATGGGTTTTATGATTGCATTGATTATTTGGATGTCAATGAGACAAAGCAAACAAGAACAAGATGACTGTATGAATATTCCTTTATTTGATGAAGAAATTTCAGGAGATAGGCATGGCTAATTTACCTTTTTTTTGGCAAACTTGGGTAACTGGACTGATTGTTTTAGGGTTAATATTCCTATTGGTATTGGTGTTGCGTATTTATTTTGCAAAAGACGAACATGAAGATGAGATTGTTTGGGACGGTGATTTAAAAGAAGGCAGTGCCCCAGCACCTTTTTGGTGGTTCTGGCTCATCACTATTGCTCTATTTTATAGTGTAATCTATATGATTTTTTACCCCAGTTATGGCAACTATAACGGGTTGTTTAACTGGACTGTGGCGCAAAATTATGCCGAAAGTCAGGCAAAGATTGATGATGAATATTATAAAAAATTGACTTTATTACAAACTTCAGATGAGCTAAGTTTGAAAAAAAATCCGCAAGCAATGCGCTTAGCAAGTAATATTTACGCTCAAAATTGTGCTACTTGTCATGGAAAAGACGCCCAAGGTCAAGACATATTCCCTAACTTGATAGACCAAGATTGGCTTTGGGGGGACAAAAGCGAGCAAATAACTCATAGCATTGCCCAAGGTAGAAAAGCAATAATGCCGGCTTGGGGAGCAGTATTGGAAGATCAGGCAGTTAATCAAATAGCGGCTTATGTTAAAAGTGTGAGTACCAAAGATGGACAAAACGATACCAAAAAACATGCAGATGGAAAGGCAAAATATCAGCAATTCTGCCTTGGTTGTCATGCCTCAAACCTAACTGGAAAAACTTTACTTGGTGCAGCCGACTTGAGTGATGATATTTGGCTATATGGCGGTGATTTAGATGCTATTAAACACTCTATTAAATTTGGCAGACGAGGGGTTATGCCAGCGCATAAAGACAGACTCGATGCCCTTCAAATTAAACTATTGACTGCTTGGTTGCAAAAAAGTAGAATAAAAACCCGCTAAAACTACTAAAACTAACGGATAACATCAAAATTATCTCCTATATTAAGCTCAAAAACCTCTGCCTCAATATTCGGGTTAATAACAATTTTAGAAAATAAGATTAAAATTCGTTGCCCTAGTTTATTTTGTTTTGAGACTACCTTTAACAAATCGTCTTCAAAGCCAAACTGCAAGGTATTATTTTGACCAGTCGTGTACCAATTTATGCCTTTTTCTGTGTGTGAAAATAAGGGAATATTTTTGAGAGTGTCAGGCTTGTTAATTAACCAATGTAGTGGTGTTTTTGATATATTTTTGATTTTTTGCAAGCTGGCTTGTTCTAATTCAATATCAATCAACCACAATTCATTATCATTGAGTAGTAATATTTGTTCCTCTGGATTTTTTACATGCCATCTCAGTTGCTTTGGGCGTTTAAATGTTAGACTGCCAGAGGCGGTATGAATTAAAACATTGGCGTTGCTATAAGTTTGCTGAATAAAGTTCGCATTAAGAGACTCTAAATGATTAAAAAAATCAGCAAATTGGTTACTTGCAATAGCACCATTAGCTAAAAATAGAAAACAAAGGAGAATTGATTTAAACATCATTGTCAATAGGTTTTGGCGCTAATACTTGACGGTTTCCTGCACTGTTTACACTGCTGACAACACCACTGGCTTCCATATCTTCAATAATACGCGCAGCACGATTGTAACCAATCCGCAAACGGCGCTGCAAGCTAGAAATTGAAGCACGCTTAGAAGTAGTAACCACTTGCACTGCTTCATCATATAACGGGTCCAATTCTCCAGCATCATCGCTACCCTTATAGTTACCTTCTAATTCCTTATGGGTAGTATCGAGAATACCGTCTAAATAATTGGTTTGTGAATTCTCCCTTAAAAAACGCACCACACGCTCAATCTCATCATCATCAACAAAAGCACCATGAATGCGGGTTAAATGTGAAATGCCTGGGGCCATGTAGAGCATATCGCCCATCCCCAACAGTTGTTCTGCACCGCCTTGGTCAAGCACGGTGCGAGAATCAACTTTTGAGGAAACTTTGAAAGCAATGCGGGTTGGTACATTGGATTTAATCAGCCCAGTAATCACATCTACGCTTGGACGCTGGGTGGCAATAACTAAGTGAATCCCCGCGGCACGCGCCTTTTGTGCAAGACGCACAATCAATGCTTCAACGCGTTTGGCTTTAGTTCGGTCTTGATGGGCAAGTGCGCCCAACATATCGGCATATTCATCAATCACCAGCATAATAAGTGGCAGTGTCTCTAACTCAGGTGCAATTTCTCCTTCCTTGGCAGTATTAGGGTTGAATGATGGGTCAGATAGTGGCTCCCCTCTGTTTTTGGCTTTTTTGAGTTTTTCATTAAAGCCCTCAATATTACGAACGGAGAGTTTTGCCAGCAATGAATAGCGTCTCTCCATTTCACTAACACACCACCACAGCACGCTGGCAGCTTCGTTCATATCAGTGACCACAGGAGTGAGTAGATGTGGTATATCAGCGTAACAAGCCAATTCCACAATTTTAGGATCAATCATAATTATCCGCACTTCATCAACTCTGGCTTTATATAACACACTTAAAATAATAGCATTTAAACCGACTGATTTACCCATCCCGGTTGCGCCAGCAATCAATAAATGTGGCATTCTTGCTAGATCAACAACCACAGGCACACCATTGATATCTTTGCCTAAACCCATTGATAAAACTGATCTTGATTTGGCAAAGAATTTTGAGGATAGAATTTCTCTCAAGCCAATCATTTCACGCCCAGCATTGGGAATTTCTAGCCCAATCACGGGTTTTCCGGGAATCACATCAACAATCCGCACACTTTCGACTAGTAGTGCTCTAGCAAGATCTTTATCAAGGTTCATGATTTGCGAAACTTTTATGCCTGGTGCTAATGATAACTCAAACTGGGTAACCACTGGTCCTGGGGTAACGGTTGTGGTGGTAACATCAAAACCAAAATCTTTAAGTTTTAGCTCAACTTGACGCGACATATCCTCTAGCATTTGTTTGGAATAACCAATAGTCTTAGTATTAACTTCATTTAATAAAGACAAATCTGGCAATCCACTTAGGGTCTCAGTATTAAAAAGATTGGCAGATGCCACTGCCTCATTTTTTTTGCTTGGCTTAATTTTAGGGGCAGGTGTTTTATTTAGGATACTGAATTTTTTAATGACAGATCGATCCGCCTTAGCGGCTATTTTTATCGTTTGTCTAGTTTTTATATTGGCGTAAGTTGTTTTTAATTTTGTTAGCAGTTTGCTTAATATATTACCAATTTTACTCAATATATTGCCCCATGAAGCCGCGCTACTGATGCTAAAACTAATCATGATGACGCTTAAATAGATGATAAATGAAGCAGATGCGAATAGCGGGGCAAAATATTGGTGGATTAAATAACCCACATCGCCACCCCCAATAGTGCCTGTGTCCTTGAGTGGGTTAGGCGCCTCAATGCTAAGAATTGCCGCACTGGCAAGTAATAAAATGATAAAAGCGATAAAGCGTATGATAAAAATCAGGCGATGGTTAGGAGGTTTTCCTGTATTTTTATGGATACGCCACCCCAACCAAAGTAGTGCAATGGGTATTAAATAGCTACTATAACCAAAAATTGACAACGAAAAATCACTTAAATAAGCACCGATAATCCCTGCTTGATTAGCAGGTGTGCTTAATATATCAGAACTGGAGTAAGGGTTTTCTAACGAAGAATGGGTGATAAGTGCCAATAAATAGGTAAGACTCAGTGCAATTAAAGTAATAAACAACACCTCATTTGTTGCTCTAGAGCGAGGGTTTCTATTATATTTATTGGTTTTAAGTTTGTTGTTCAAAATAATGATAACTGCTGAAGTTTTTACCGTTTGCCAAATCGGCACTTACTTTATAATTGGGTCATTGTATTTGTAAGTATAAAGTATTCATATTATGAGTGAAAACAAATATTGCAGGGTGTTGATTATTGGCTCAGGTCCTGCAGGTTATTGTGCTGCAATTTATGCGGCAAGAGCAAACTTAAATCCAGTGGTTATCAGTGGCATAGAGCAAGGGGGGCAATTGATGAGTACCACGGATGTAGATAATTGGCCGGGTGATAATGCAGGTGTGCAAGGACCTGATTTAATGGCACGGATGCAACTGCATGCACAGCGTTTTGATGCTGAAATTATTAACGATAGCATCACCGCAGTTGATTTTTCCAAGCGCCCATTTACTCTAACTGGTGGCAACACCGTCTATACTGCGGATGCGGTGATTATTGCTACTGGCGCAAGTGCGCGTTATCTGGGTTTAGAATCAGAACAGGCTTTTAAAGGCAAGGGTGTTTCGGCTTGTGCGACTTGTGATGGGTTTTTCTATCGTGGTCAAAAAGTAGCCGTTATTGGCGGTGGTAATACTGCGGTTGAAGAAGCACTATTTTTGTCTAATATTGCCGAGCATGTTACTATTGTGCATCGCCGAGATAAGTTTTCTAGTGAAAAAATTCTGTCTGATCAACTCATTGAAAAATCAAAAACTGGCAATATCACTATTGAATATAAGCATAATCTTGATGAGGTTTTGGGTGATGCAACGGGCGTTACTGGGTTGCGTTTGAAAGATAACAAAGGCAAACACAAACAAATTACTGTACATGGCGTGTTTATTGCGATTGGCCATACACCTAATACAGGCATTTTTGAGGGGCATTTGCAAATGAAACATGGCTATATTGAGGTGCAAAGTGGCACCCAGGGCAACGCCACACAAACCAGTGTTAAAGGTGTATTTGCGGCTGGTGATGTGGCGGACCATATTTATCGTCAAGCAATTACCTCAGCAGGCTCGGGCTGTATGGCAGCATTAGACGCAGAAAGATTTTTAGATAAATAACCACCTAAGTTTATTGGTATAATTTTGATTTTTTTGGCCATATAGCTCAGTCGGTAGAGCAAGGGACTGAAAATCCCTGTGTCCCTAGTTCAATTCTAGGTGTGGCCACCATTATTTTTCACAAGATAGACGAACACAAACATTAATGATTCGGGCTTTCGCCCCTCGGTAAGAATTGTTGAGTGCTTCTACCAGATGTTCTCGTTGTGGGTTTTATTGCCTCTATCGTATGGAAAAGGAAGTAGCAGACACCCAAGCACTTGTTATGCGGGGTTAAAAAGTTAGAATCAAGGCTTTTGACTTAATGAAGCCTTATCTCCCATTTTGCTAATCATCCATACATTATGCAAAGGTCTTAATAATAAATCCTTGATTTTCTATTCGGTAAATATGGTATCTTTTCTACTCAATCAAATGCAGACACTTATGTTCCAATTAAATTTAAGAATAAGACACCAGGATAATCTAATTTTTAGCAAAACGGGTGGTTTAGAAATCATTACTTTCTTTATGCCAGATTGTCTTAACCACAATTCAATCATTAAAATTTGAATAACTAAAAATGTGTGTTTGTCCAACCGTCAAAAAACTCAAACCCTATCAAGGCGGTAAACCAATTAGTGAATTACAACGCGAATTAGGTTTAGATAATGTTGTTAAATTAGCCAGTAATGAAAACCCTTTAGGTGTTAACCCCAAAGTGGTAGCGGCAGTGCAAAAGGCTGCCATTGAAAGTGCGCGTTATCCAGACAGTAATGGCTTTGAATTGAAGCAAGCGCTCAGTGCCCATTTGGGGGTTGATTTTGCGCAAGTTACGCTGGGCAATGGATCAAATGATATTTTGGAATTATTAGCAAGAATCTATGTTTGCAAAAGCGACGATGAGGTGATTTTTTCACAATATGCATTTGTGGTTTATTCTTTGGTAACACAAGCATTGGGGGCAAAGGCGGTGATTACCCCTGCTGATAATTTTGCCCATAATCTGGATGCTATGTTGGCAACAATTACTGATAAAACCAAATTGATATTTATTGCCAACCCGAATAATCCAACTGGCACATTACTTAGCGATAAATATATTTATAGATTTTTATCGCAGGTGCCCAGTTCGGTGGTTGTGGTATTGGACCAGGCTTATTTTGAATATTTAGAAACTATGGATAACGCCGTTAATTGGCTTGGAGAATTTAATAACTTAGTCATTACCCGAACTTTTTCCAAAGCTTATGGTTTGGCTGGGCTGAGAGTGGGGTATTGCCTCTCCACTGCCAAGATTGCCAATTATTTAAACCGACTTCGCCAGCCCTTTAATGTCAATCATATTGCACAAAGTGCGGCACTGGCTGCTCTGGCTGATGAAGAGTTTTTAGCACAATCGATTTTAGTTAATCGGCAAGGCTTATTGCAACTGGCAAAAGGCTTTGAAACATTAGGGTTGGACTACATTCCTTCAAGTGCAAATTTTGTAGCGGTTAAAGTAGATGATGCACCTAACCTGTATCAAAAATTATTAACCCAGGGTTTTATCGTAAGACTGGTGGAAATGCCCGGGTATTTGCGTGTTTCAGTGGGTAAAAAAGATGAAAATAAGGCTTTTTTGAATGCGTTAAAATTATTACTCCGATGAATAAAATTTGTATTATTGGTGTTGGGTTAATTGGTGCCTCATTTGCCGTCGGGCTTAAATGTGCCAATCAAGTGAATACCATTATTGGCTTTGGTCGCCATGAAGACAAATTAAAAAAAGCCCAAACACTGGGGATTATTGACCAATATAGTTTAGATATTGGCTCTGCTTTAGAAGGTGTACAAATGGTACTTATTGCCGTGCCAGTTAATAGTTTTAAGCAGATTTTATCGTTGATTAAACCACATATTGATGATGCAACTATTATCTGCGATGTTGGTAGCACCAAGGGCAGTGTGGTGGATGCCGCCAAAGATATTTTTGGGCAAATGCCTAAGCGTTTTGTCCCCGCACACCCGATTGCCGGCAAAGAAAAAAGTGGCATTGAGGCAGCGGATGAGAAGCTATTTTACAACCAACGCATTATTTTAACCCCTCAGGATTGCACCGATACACAAGCGGTCACGAAGGTGCGTGAATTATGGGAATCAGTGGGCGGTAAAGTGGAGATTATGAGTGCTCAAAAGCATGATGATTTGTTGGCAATGACCTCTCATTTGCCACATATATTGGCTTTTAGTTTGATGGATTATTTACGGGATAACAACCCTGATGCGATGAATTATGCAGCAGGTGGATTTAAGGATTTTTCGCGTATTGCATCAAGTGATTCCCTTATGTGGCGTGATATTTGTCTCAATAATTCTGTTGATATTATCAAACATATTAACGGTTATCAACAAGTCTTAAACAAGTTAGCAAACTTGATTGAAAACAGACAATCACAAACCTTAGAAAACCTATTTTCAGAGGCAAAATCGATGCGTGATGCGTGGTATAGCAAATGACTAAATTCATTGCAAAACCAGCCACTGTGTTGTCTGGTGATTTAAAAATTCCAGGCGATAAGTCAATTTCTCACCGTGCTATTATGCTCGGATCTTTAACATCTGGGGTAACTCAAGTGCATGGATTTTTACAAAGTGAAGATGCCTTATCAACACTTAGGGCTTTTACGGCGATGGGGGTGAAAATTGAGCGTAATGGAGACAAGGTTACTATTCATGGAGTGGGGCTTGATGGCTTGAAACAGCCTTCAACATCACTTAATTTAGGCAATTCTGGTACTTCTGTTCGGCTTATCTCTGGCATATTAGCAGCACAAGACTTTGATTCAGAATTGATAGGCGACAGCTCGCTTTCAAAACGCCCGATGAATCGGATAATCAATCCACTGCGTCAGATGGGGGCAGTGATTGAGGCTAATAACGGCAAACTTCCACTTAAAATCAAAGGGGGGCAAAAACTAAGAGGCATTCATTATCATCTGCCCGTTGCCTCTGCACAAGTAAAATCCTGCTTACTATTGGCGGGTTTGTATGCACAAGGTGAAACTTGTATACATCAGCCAACCCCAACCCGAGACCATACCGAACGCCTGTTAAAAGGGCTAGGCTATACGATAAATATTCGTAATAATCAAATATGCCTGATGGGCGGTGGCAAATTAAAGGCCACACAAATCCATGTACCGGGTGATATTTCTTCGGCAGCGTTTTTTATGGTTGCAGCCACGATTGCAGTCAATGCCGATATTAGTCTAATAGGTGTTAATATCAATCCAACACGAACTGGTGTTATTGATATTTTAAAGATGATGGGAGCCAATCTAACATTGTCAAATCGGCGCGAAATTGGTGGCGAGCTATTGGCTGATATTCACATTCAATCAGCGCTATTAAAAGGGATTCATATTCCTAAGAAACTCATTCCACTGACGATTGATGAATTCCCCGTGGTATTTATTGCAGCCGCTTGTGCCCAAGGTGAAACTGTGCTGACGGGGGCAAAAGAACTTAGAGTCAAAGAATCAGACCGAATTCAAGCGATGGCAGATGGATTGAATATTTTAGGTATTAAAAATGAGGTTTTAGAAGATGGGATTAAAATCCGCGGTGGTGAATTACAAAAACCTCGCGGTGTTATTCACTCGCACTATGACCATCGTATTGCTATGGCGTTTGCTGTGGCTTCGGTGAGATGCAAGCACGCAATAGAGATTAGTAAAGTGGATAACATTGCCACTTCATTCCCTAATTTTGCCCTGCTTGCCAATAGTATTGGCATGAAAATTACCCAGTTTTAATAACCGCCTTTGCGTTTGGTTTCTGGCAGACCAGCAACCTTGCCTGCTTGTTTGGCAGGACCTTTGGGAAATAAAGCGTAGAGTTCCTTAGTGGTTAGTTTACTGCCCCAATCATTTTTTAAGGCTTTAACTATGTTGCGTTCGTTAGGCTGGTTATTGTTGTTATTGATGTATTCATCACGCAAAAAGTTAATCAGTTTAAAACTCTGATCTGTCAGGATAATACCCTCTTCTTGTGCAATCTCGTGGGCGATTGCCTCATCCCATTCGTTAAGATTAATCAGGTAACCGTGCCCATCTCTTGCTAAATCTGCCAATTTCATTTGATTTTCTCCAATATAAAAATATTCCGATAAATTATCGTAAAGCTTTTATGATTATTCGTAATTATGCAAGGGTCTCATTATATAATAACTTTTTTATTTTTTTTAGCACTTTTATTATGACTGTTGAAAACGCCACAGGGTTTTTTGCTTGGGATGTTACTACTTTTTTAGCATTATTTTTATTAGTTTCCTTTGTGATTGTCTGCATTGATCAATTATTTTTTAACACTGAGCAGAAAAGCGAAACCACACAACAAAAATCAAAAATTGCTAAATTTATCTATTTTCTGTTTTTTTTAAAATTTGAGAAAAGCGAAAAATATGCCCACCGCCCCAAAATTGTGCAATGGTCGGCTGAATTTTTCCCAGTTCTATTATTGGTATTTGTATTGCGCGGTTTTTTGCTTGAACCGTTTAGAATCCCTTCTAATTCAATGATGCCTACTTTCTTAACCTATGATTTTCTTTTGGTGGATAAAATTTCTTACGGTATTCGCCTGCCAGTTAGCAATAAAAAATTGATTGCTATCGGTAGCCCGAAAAGGGGGGATGTGGCTGTTTTTCGCTATCCTAATTATGAAAAAAATCTAAATTACAAAGGCGCTGATTTTATTAAGCGCATCATCGCTTTGCCTGGGGATAGGGTTGAATATATCAACGATCGTCTGCAGATTAATGGGAAGCAGGTTGAGTATCAGAAAATCGGCATTTATCAAGGCATTGAACAAGGCATTGAGATGAGTGGTTATAAACACACACGCGAATTATTAGAGGATAATCCACATGATATTTTACTGCATCCAAGACAGGCCTCAAAAAGTGTTAAATTGGTTGTTCCTAAAGGACATTATTTTGTTATGGGAGATAACCGAGCACACAGTAGTGACAGTCGGTTTTGGGGCTTTGTGCCTGCTGAATACATTGTTGGCAGAGCTTTTTATATTTGGGCGCATGGGGATATTGGCGGCGCTATTTTTGGTCCAAACCGCTGGCAATCGCTTAAAACTTTTACCTTTAGTCGTAACGGTTTGATTGATTAAAAAAACCTCGTCTAAAGGCAAATTAGCGATAATTGCACCGTAAAAATAGGCTTAAACAAACATACGGATGACCTACCTTGGGACAGTATCTGCCTAAGAAAATAGGATTTAATAATTTACCATAGTAACAAGTTAGTCAAACCACTTGTCTAATTGAATAATAGACCATGAAAACCCATACTATCAAACACCGAAAGTGGTGCTTGAATCAGGGTATTATTAACCAACAAAAAGTTGCATTGAGAGTTTGAATTTAAATGATACAAAATTTATATGAATGAATATGTTTTAATTTTACTCAGCACCATTTTGGTAAATAACTTTGTATTGGTAAAGTTTTTAGGACTTTGCCCATTTATAGGAGTTTCAAAAAATATTGAAACCGCTATTGGCATGGGTTTTGCTACTTCGTTTGTATTGACACTTGCTAGTTTATCAAGTTATCTTATCAATACTTACATTTTAATACCTTTTGATTTGCAGTATTTACACACGATTGCCTTTATCGTAACCATTGCTGGGGTGGTTGGATTTACCGAACTGGTGGTGAATAAAACCTCACCAGTTTTGCACCAATCGTTAGGTATATTCCTACCGCTAATTACCACTAATTGTGCGGTTCTGGGGGTAGCGTTATTAAATGTTGGGCAGAATAATGGTTTTTTGGCTTCTGCTGTATATGGGTTTGGCGCTGCGGTTGGGTTTTCTTTTGTATTGGTTTTATTTTCTAGTATTCGTGAGCGTATTGAAAGTAGCAATGTGCCTGCTATATTTCAAGGTACACCAATCGCACTGATTACTGCAGGGCTGATGTCAATGGCATTTATGGGCTTCATTGGTTTGGCTTAAAGTGCTGGATTCAGTTTTAATTTTCTCGCTGTTGGCACTAAGTTTGGGTCTGATTTTGGGTTATGCTGCGGTTAAATTTAAGGTCAAAGGCAATCCATTGGTTGACCAAATTGATGCTATTCTGCCACAAACCCAATGTGGTCAATGTGACTATCCTGGGTGTCGCCCGTATGCAATAGCGATTGCCAGTGGCGAGGCTGCGATTAACCAATGTCCGCCTGGTGGGCAAGAAGGCGTGGATGCCCTTGCTAAGTTACTCAATGTTGAGACGCTACCACTTAATGATACCTACGGCGAAACCAAGCCTGAGCATGTGGCATTTGTGGATGAAACGCTTTGTATTGGTTGCACTTTATGTATTCAAGCCTGCCCTGTAGATGCCTTTTTAGGTGCCCCTAAAATGATGACAACTGTGATTGAAGATGAATGCACAGGGTGTGATTTGTGTATTCCAGTTTGCCCTGTGGATTGTATTCATATCAAAATAATTCCATCAACATTAACAGCATTTGCATCCAATATAGACGAGGTAAAAAATGGCTAGACATAAATTTAATGGCGGTATTTTTATTAAAAATCCGTATCCAATTGACAAAATTAAAATTGTGCCTGCACCTCTACCAAGCAAAGTAGTTTTGCCCCTGCAACAGCGTATTGGTGAGGAAGCCAAACCCTGTGTGCGCGTAGGTGAGCGCGTTTTTACTGGGCAAATAATTGCCAAAACTGAAGATGATTTTTGTGTGCCAATTCATGCTTCAATATCTGGTACGGTGGTAGCAATTGATAAACAACTAACGCCACATCACTCAGGCTTAAAATCTGGGTGTATCACTATTGAATCTGACGGTAAAGATGAGTGGATAGATACAAATTTCGGCATTAATTTTTTACGCAGCTCAAAAAAAACATTGATTGAACACATTCAAAAATCAGGTATTGTCGGTTTGGGAGGTGCGGGTTTTCCCACCCATACAAAATTAAACAATCTTAAAAATTGCCATACTTTGATTATTAACGGCACTGAATGTGAGCCGGGTATTTCGTGTGATGATGCATTAATGCAAAATTATCCGCAAGAAGTGATGCGCGGGATTGAGATTTTATTACATATTTGTGGCGCCAAACATGTCATTATCGCTATTGAAGATGACAAACAGGTGGCATTTGAAGCGTTATTAAAGTATCTCCATAACGACAAAATTAAACTGCAAAAAATACCCACAAAATACACTTCTGGCGCTGAAAAATTATTGATTAAAGCCTTGCTTAATATTGAAATTCCCTCGAACAGTTTTGCAGTTGAACAAGGTGTTTTGTGCCAAAATGTTGCTACTACTAAAGCAATATTTGATGCTGTAGAACTGGGCAGACCTTTAGTGTCACGGATTGTTACTGTGACTGGGTCGGCAGTTGAAACTGTGGATAATTATACAGTGCGTTTGGGGGCATCTTTTGCACATATTGTTAACCTCTCTAAACCGAATACTAATCTTCACTCTGTGCGTATGGGAGGTATGATGATGGGGGTTGATGTTGATAATCTTGAAACAATGATTTGTAAAATCACCAATTGTATTTTTGTTAATAACCGTCAAAAACCTATTAAAACTCAGGGGTGCATTCGTTGTGGGCAGTGTAATTTAGTTTGCCCAGTTAATTTATTGCCACAACAATTATATTGGTATGCCAAGAATGAAAATATTGATAAATCTTTGGATTATAATCTACTGGATTGTATTGAATGCCGGTGTTGTGATTATGTCTGTCCTAGCCACATATCTTTGGCAGCATATTTTGTATTTACTAAGGCGCTACATGCAAACAAAGTGAAAGAACAAAATAAAGTCAATATTGCCAGAGAACGCTTTGAATACAGAAAATACCGCTTGGCACGCAATAAGAAAGAACACGCTGAGATGATGGCGGCAAAAAAAGCACAATTAAAGCAAAAAATGGCAGACGATAAAACCCAAAAAGATAAAATAGCCGCTGCTATAGAGCGTGTCAAAAAAAACACAAAAAATAATGACGATACCAGTATTTAACTCAACTTCATGGATCATGCGTCAGGTAATTTATGCCTTAGTATTGGGTATCGGCGCCCATTATTATTTCTTTGGCTGGGGTGTTTTCTTGCAAATTGTTTTGGCTGTGGCAGTAGCAATTGCTGTTGAATCGACCTTTTTAAGGATTCGAAAATTTCCCATAAAGCCTGCTATTAGTGATGGTTCTGCTATTTTAACAGCGGTTTTATTAGCCATTTCAATCCCCAGTATTGCACCGTGGTGGTTGGTTGTGCTGGGAGTGAGTTTTGCCATTGTTTTTGGCAAACAATTATATGGTGGTTTGGGCAATAATCCTTTTAATCCGGCAATGTTAGGCTATGGATTTTTGCTGATTTCCTACCCGCTACAAATGAGCACTTGGGCAAGTGAATTTTTAAGTCTGCCACAGACATTGAATGTTATTTTTAATTCAAGCCCAGTTGATGCACTCAGTGGTGCTACCCGATTAGACACCTTAAAAACCCAATTAGCACTTGGTAAAACCACTGACGAGATTGAGCTTTATTCGGTAGCTCAAATGTGGATTAACGCTGGTTTTTTATTAGGCGGGCTGTATTTAATGATTCGTCAAGTGATTATGTGGCATATTCCCACCGCCTTTATAATGGGTGTTGTGGTTATGGCGTCAATATTGTCTTTGAGTAATCATCAATTCTATATTCCACCACAAAATCACTTAATATTGGGTGCAACCATGTTGGGAGCATTTTTCATTGCTACCGATCCAATCTCTGCCAGCACAACACCAAAAGGCAGGCTTATTTATGGATTTTTAATTGGTGTTTTGGTGGTCATTATCCGTACCTTCGGTGGCTATCCTGACGGCGTGGCATTCGCTGTATTGTTGATGAATATTGCTGTGCCACTGATTGATTACTACACCCAACCTAGGGTATTTGGGCAATGATAAAATGGTAATACATCCCATTTTAAAATCTGGGCTATTATTATTGATTTTTACCGCATTTAGTGTGTTTTTTGTTACATTCACACAAGAGCGCACTAAGGTACAAATTAAACACAATGAAAACCAATTATTGATTAAGCGTTTGGGTGAGTTGGTCAGCGGTTATGATAATGACATTTTGAAGGATAAATTTTTTAGACAAACTACCCTACATGGGGTGCGGCAAAAAATAGGCATTTATCCAGCCAAAAAAAATAACCAAGTCTTTGCCTATTTAATTGAACATACTTATCCAAACGGTTATAACGGCAACATTCGTCTCCTAACTGGTGTTGGTATTGATAAAAAGCTGCTAGGTGTGCGCGTGATTACCCATAAAGAAACCCCTGGTCTTGGTGATAAAGTTGAGTTGCGTAAGTCTGATTGGATTAAACAATTTAGCGGGCTTTCACTGTTAAATCCAAATAAAAATAATTGGAAAGTGCGGAGCGATGGTGGTGTGTTTGATGCATTTACGGGGGCAACTATAACGCCTCGTGCAATCGTTACTGCCACTTACCAAATTTTGCACAAACCTTGCCTACTCAAACCAGAAGACAAGGTTTGTTTGGAATATGATAATGCGCCTCAGTGACTTTGAGTTTGACTTGCCGAAGTCATTGATTGCTCAACAGCCACCAACACGAAGAGATAGTTCCCGTCTTTTAGTAGCACAATCAAAGATTATAGATACATTTTTCTCTCAAATAGACAATTTTATTCAATCAGGTGATTTATTGGTAATGAATAATACCCGAGTTATTCCAGCGCGTTTGTTGGCTAATAAAACAACAGGAGGCAAAGTAGAGATTATGATTGAGCGTTTGTTGAGTAAGAGTCAGGCATTGGCGATGATTCGCAGTAGCCGAGCACCAAAAATTGGCAGTTATATGGTGCTGGAAAATGGTGTTAATACTAGGATTTTAGATAAAAAAAATAATTTTTATACCTTAGAATTTACAGACCAATCATTGTTTGATTTGCTTGATAATGTTGGTCATATCCCTCTGCCGCCTTATATTAAAAGAGCGGACAGTAAAATTGATTTAGAGCGTTATCAAACCGTGTATGCCAAGCCTCGTGGATCGGTAGCAGCCCCCACAGCAGGGCTACATTTTGACAAAGCACTGTTGATGTCTTTAGAGCAAAAAGGCACTCAACATTGTTTTGTAACTTTACACATCGGTTCTGGCACCTTTCAGCCAGTAAAGGTTGAGAATATTACCCAACATAAAATGCACAGTGAGTATTTTGAAATTAGCCAATCTACGGTTGATAAAATTAACCAAACTAAGATGAATGGCGGGCGTATTATTGCTGTTGGAACAACCGCTGTGCGGGTTTTGGAATCAAGTATTAAAAATGGTGTGCTGAGTGCTCAAAATGGCGAAACAGATATTTTTATCTACCCTAACTATGAATTTAAAGTGGTAGATAAAATGATTACCAATTTTCACCTGCCTAAATCTTCATTATTGATGCTGGTTAGTGCTTTTATTGGTCATAAGCGTATGCTGGAAATCTATCAACACGCCATAGAAAAACATTATCGGTTTTTTTCTTATGGGGATGCAATGTTATTAGAACGCGCTTGAATTAACCCTTTTTAATACCTATCTACAATCGGTTTTTATTTTGAGAGTTTTTTATTATGCGAAAACCTTATTTTAAAATCTCTAATAAAGTGGTCGCCATCTCTGTTGGGCTTTGTGCAATTGCTACGCCTGATTTTTCAAGAGCTTTGATTTTGTCTTGTGCTGCCCCCATGCCACCACTAATCACCGCGCCTGCATGCCCCATGCGTCTGCCTTTAGGGGCACTAAGTCCAGCAATATAAGAAACCACAGGTTTTGAGATATTAGATTTTATATATTCGGCAGCCTCTTGCTCAGTATTGCCACCAATTTCACCCACCATAATAATAGATTGCGTTTGTCTATCGGTCTCAAATAATGCCAAACAATCAATAAAATCCATACCTTGAATGGGATCACCACCAATGCCAATGCAAGTGCTTTGTCCAAGCCCAGCACGGGTGGTTTGATGCACTGCCTCATAAGTCAGTGTGCCTGAGCGTGAAACAATGCCTACACTGCCCGCTTGATGAATATCTCCAGGCATAATCCCAAGTTTGCACTCTTGGGGGGTGATGGCGCCTGGGCAGTTAGGACCGATTAAAATTGAGTTTG
Organism: Gammaproteobacteria bacterium Gsub; assembly: GCA_002007405.1. Taxonomy (GTDB): domain Bacteria; phylum Pseudomonadota; class Gammaproteobacteria; order PS1; family Pseudothioglobaceae; genus JAAOIF01. Next base: position 36,406 of record JYIN01000010.1, on the reverse strand, counting down.
AATCTGTTAGAATGGCTTTTATTTTAAGCATATCCTGCACTGGAATCCCCTCAGTAATACAAGCAATCACTGGCATTTGTGCCTCAATCGCCTCAATAATAGAGGCAAAAGCAAAACGCGGTGGCACATAAATCATAGTTGCATTTGCCCCAGTCTCAAACATTGATTCTTTAACGCTGTTAAATACTGGCAGTCCAAGATGCCGCTGTCCGCCTTTGCCAGGCGTTACCCCGCCAACCAGTTGGGTGCCATAAAGGATTGATTGTTGTGAGTGAAATGTACCTTGTTTTCCAGTAAAACCTTGGGTTATGACCTTGGTATTTTTATCAATTAAAACACTCATTTTGCCAGTGTCACAATTTTAATAGTGGCTTTATTAAGGTCAGATTCTGGGTGAATGTTAAATCCAGATTTGTCTAATAATTCTAACCCTTGTGTGGCATTTGTGCCTTCTAAACGCACTACAACCGGAAGACTTAAACCCACTTTTTCAAGTGCTTGTAAAATCCCCTTGGCAATTAAATCACAACGCACAATACCACCAAAAATATTTATCAAAATACCCCTAACATTTGCCTCAGTTTGAATTAATTCAAACGCCTTGGCAACACTTTGTGCTGTTGTGCTACCCCCTACATCTAAAAAATTAGCCGCCGAGCTGCCATAATATTTAATCAAATCCATAGTTGCCATCGCCAAACCCGCACCATTGACCATGCAACCAATAGTGCCATCTAATGATAGATAACTGAGCTGATATTTGCAGGCTTGTATTGCTTTTTCGTCTTCTTGAGAATTGTCGCGCAGTTTGCTAATATCCTCATGACGAAACAAGGCGTTATCGTCAAAATCAATCTTAGCGTCCAATGCAATCAGTTGGCCTTGGGTGATAATGAGCGGATTGATTTCAATCAGGCTGGCATCTTTTTGCACAAAAATTTTATACAAACCCAATAATATGGTTGTAAATTGTGTAAATAATGGTTTTTTAAGTTGTAGTTGGGTGGCGATTTTGCTACAGTCGTCTTCGTTGAGCGCGCCCAGCGGGTCAATACTAAATTTAATAATTTTATTTGGCATTTGCGCAGCCATTTGTTCAATATCCATACCGCCTTCGGTAGCAGCAAGAATAGTAATCTTTTGTATTTGTCTATCAATCAATAAACTCAAATACAATTCATTCTCAATATTTTGACCTTCTTCGACTAACACTTGCTTAATCGGCAGGCCTTTGGGTCCAGTTTGCTCGGTTATAATCCTTGAGCCGAGTAATTTTCTACAAGCCGCCTCAACCGCTTTAATGCTGTGACACAAAATCACTCCCCCACTTTTACCACGCCCTCCCGCATGTACTTGGGCTTTCACCACCCAAACCTCACCACCCAAAACATCGCAAGCATCAAAAGCCATATCCGTATTATGAATAAGCACCCCTCTTGGTGTTTGAATATTAAATTGCCTAAATAAATCTTTAGCTTGGTATTCGTGAATGTGCATAATCTATTTTTTGTTGTTCAATCTTGGTTATGAATTTTTCTATCTATCCATTTTCTTTGATATTTCTGTGCTACATGTGCCGATTGTATCACTGCCTAAAAATGGGTCAAGCACAATTACCCTATTATTGGGGCTGGCTAAAATAATGCGTTGTATCGGTAGCCCCGTTAAGCATACATTCAACAAAATGCCACAGCAGTATTTTACTGATGAAACTATAATTTGAGCCGATTTTTCAAAAAACAAAGACAAAAAATAACACCTAAAATTTATGCCTCAAGGTTTTTGTATTTGATACTCGGTTGTACATTATCTAAATCAGTGGGTTAGTCACTTTGATTTCCAAAGGTCTTTACAGCTAAATTTTTTTGTGTTGTCTAAATTTAAAAGCAGCGATTTTTGGCATGAGTTGAGAAAAAGGGATTTTTTCAAAACTTTTATATTTTTGTTTGACTAATGCTATTAGTTTTGCAATGTTATCAATTTTATCAGCAGGTGATTGGTTGATGATTTCTGTTAGAGCGAGCAGACCACCCATTTTAATTTGAGATTGTTGACTGATGGATAAATTGTGAATGTGGTGTGATTTAAGTGCAAAATTGCTATTGTCTCGAAGCTTTTTATATAAGGTTTGACAGTCGTTTGATGAGGATTTTTCTATACAAGTGGTAAATTCTTTTTCTGCCACACAGTCTTTAGCACTAAATTCACAGCCACAACGCCCTGATAGAATTAAATGTGAAAAAGAGCAGGTGTAATGTTTGTTGTCCATCAAGCATAGATTATAATACAATTTTCGTATTTTATAGTCGAGTACCTATGGATTATCTGCCCATTTTTATTGATATTAAACACCAACCCTGTCTAGTGGTTGGTGGTGGTGATGTTGCTTATCGTAAGATTAATTTGCTATTAAAAGCCGATGCTGCAGTTACTTGTGTGGCAAAAGAGTGTTGTGAGGAGATTAGGAAATTGGCCAAAAGTAAAAAGATTAAATATATTAAAAAAGCCTTTATAAAAAGCGATATTAACGCCCAAATGCTGATCATTTCTGCCACTGATAATGTCAACTTAAACGCCCGTGTTTCAGCGCTAGCAAAAGAGGTAAATATTCCGGTTAATGTGGTGGATTCGCCTGCTTTGTGCTCGTTTGTGATGCCTTCTATTGTCGATCGCTCGCCGATTATCATTGCCGTCTCATCAGCAGGTAAGGCGCCAGTATTAGCGCGCCTCGTTCGTGCCAAATTAGAAAGTAGCATTCCCCATGCCTATGGAAAATTGGCAGAACTTGCAGGTGATTTTAGAGATAAAGTTAAGCAAAAATTGAACAATATTGAATCCCGTCGCCATTTTTGGGAGAAAATATTCTCTGGCATTGTGGCAGAAAAAGTTTTCTCTGGAAAAATTGAAGAAGCCAAAGCCGATTTACAAGCACAGCTTGGGGAGCATGTAGATGATAAAACTGGCGAAGTGTATTTGGTGGGTGCAGGTCCGGGTGATGCTGATTTGCTGACTTTTAAAGCCTTGCGTTTGATGCAACAAGCCGATGTTATTTTGTATGATAGATTAGTTTCTGACGAAGTAATGGAGCTGGTTAGGCGGGACGCAGAGTTGATTTATGTTGGTAAAGAATGTGCTAATCACACCGTTGCACAGGGTGATATTAATCAGTTACTGGTGGATTTAGCCAAACAGGGCAGGCGTGTTTGTCGCCTAAAAGGGGGAGATCCGTTTATTTTTGGGCGTGGTGGTGAAGAAATTGAGACTTTGGCTGAGAATAATGTGCCATTTCAAGTGGTGCCGGGGATCACTGCAGCGAGTGGTTGCTCAACTTATTCTGGGATTCCGCTTACCCACAGAGATTATTCACAATCGTTGCGTTTTGTAACTGGACATCTGAAAGACGGTACAATGAACCTGCCTTGGGATGAGCTAGTGGTGGAGCAACAAACTATCGTGTTTTATATGGCATTGATTGGGGCTAAATATCTATCTAAACAGTTAATGGCACATGGAATGCGTGCGAATATGCCAGTGGCTTTGATTGAAAGGGGTACAACGCCTGAGCATAAAGTTTATGTAACAACATTGATGGAGTTGTCTAACCTAGTTGAAAATACAAACATTCATGCACCCACTTTAATTATTGTTGGCGAAGTGGTCAAACTTCGAGAAAAACTAAATTGGTTTGAGGCTTAATTTTCAAACCAGAAGCTTTGCCTCTTGATTCCAACTAAGAATCTACCCCAAGACTTGTTGGTTTTATGTATGCACTATAAACATTGCCGATTTAGAATAATTTGATCAATTGCCCCTTGCAAACCAGCAGATAACTCTCCACCTAATTTTTTCACAGTATCGGCATCCTTTAAAGCTTTGCAATATTGCTTGTTTTTATAATAAGCAATACTTCTGTTGTGATACGCCCTGATGTAGTCTTTGCGTATTGAAATCGCTTTAGTATAATGTTTGATTGCCAATTTATATTGCCCAAATTTGCTGGCACTAACCCCTTGGTTATTCATATTTTTAGCAATTTGGTGTAATTGATTTTTTGTCCCAAAAAGACTCAGTGCTTTTTTAGAATCACCCTGTGCCATATGATGAATCAATGGACTCAATGGTCTAAATGAGGTTTGAATTTGTTTTTTCCAAAATGCTTCGTCATTTTCCCAAACAGAAATTTGCTTTAGACTCAAACCCATTAATACAACAATAATCAACCAAAAAAATTTGTTTAATAAATGATGATTAACTGTGTTGATGACATAGCCAACCCATAATGCCACTGCAAAAAAAGAGTTGTAAATATATCTATCAGCAAACACGGAAAAAGTTTGAAACCCAAATGTTGCCAAGCCAGAAGTCGGTAAAAAACCAACGATAAACAAAACCAATGCTAAGACAACCAGCTTATTTTTTCTTTGTTTTAGATAAAATAATGTCAAACTAACAGCGCCAATCGTTGCCAACAGATAAAGCCAAGATTGCCCAACAAGAAACTTAGCGCTCAACCCATAAAGCCCTAGATCAAATGGATATATTATTTTATAAAAATAAAAGAAAATACCACTGAACCAAACAAATACTCTTTGCCACAAGGCAATTTCTAATGTTTCAAAAATACCAGCAGTGTTATGATAGTATTGAACGATATAATTAACAACACTGATGAGAATGATGACGAATATCAAGGGCAGTAATTTAACAATACTAGGTTTTAATTTTTTTGCATAATAAAAATAATCAATCGCTAGAAAAAACAAAACAAAAACAATGGCAGAAGGCTTAACCAATATAGCCAGCACAATAAGAATAATAACTCCATAAGTTGGGGTTGTTTTTTTTAGGTAATAATATAGAGCCAATAAACCAAATAGCGTGGCTAATAAACCCCTTGATTCGCTAATCCACGCCACAGATTCCACCTGCACAGGGTGGAGTAAAAAAATCAAAGTACCTATTAAAACCGCCCTTGGGTTAGCAATAAAGAATTTTAATAAAGTAAATACCAATAAACCATTAACAATATGAATAATAACATTACTAATGTGGAGTAGCGAATCAACAGGGACCGATAGAATATTGGCAGCATTATAAACAAAGGATAAATAGGTATAAAAAATAGGAATGTATAGCCCAAAATACCCCTTCCACAGCGATAGCCAATTACCAAATGTTGGATTGATAACAAATGGTGCTTTTAAATGCTCGCTATCGTCCCAAATAAAATCATAATCCCAAACTTGCCAATAAATCACTAAAGGTAGCCCAATGAGCAAGAATAGACTTAGATTTTGTTGATTAAAAAATACCTTTGATTTCATAAACCTTTATTATGTAGCCCATAAATTTAGCGAAAATTGTCATATAAAATATAACCTTATGAAGGATACAAGGATAACATCATTTTTCAAATATGTTTAAGCTACTTTCTATGTTAAAACCCGTGCATTTTTGATGGCTGCCAAACTAAAATATTCTTCACTAAATCAACAAAAACTTTTTTAATTTTACTCATTAACACCTAAAAATTAAGATATATGAATGAAAATATCAGCGTTATTATCCCAACTTTTTGCGAAGCAGATAACTTAATCCCACTAATCCAAGCCATTGATGATGTTTTATCATCTCAAAATTATGAGGTGTTATTAATGGATGATAATTCGCCTGATAATTCAGCCGAAATTACCCAGCAACTCAGCCAAAACTACCCTCTCAAATTGATCACTCGGTTGCACAATCATGGTCTGGCTTTAGCGGTGATAGATGGATTTAAACAAGCACAAGGGGATTATATTGTGGTTATGGATGCTGATTTATCTCACCCGGCAAAGACCATCGTTGAAATGGTTGATTTATTAGCAACAAATAGGGCGGATTTTGTGATTGGTTCACGCTTTGTTAAAGGTGGCAAGATTGATGGCTCTTGGCATCTGGGACGCCACTTAAACTCAAAAATTGCCACCTTTTTATCCTCGCTATTAGTTAAGGCAAAAGACCCGATGTCAGGGTTTTTCGCCTTTAGAAAAATAGACTGTCCGCCACTCAAAAACCTCAACCCTATTGGCTATAAAATTGGCTTAGAATTGATGGTTAAAGGCAATTTTAAGCACATTGTTGAACTGCCAATTTTCTTTAAAAAACGCACATTCGGCAAGAGTAAATTAAATACTAAAGAACAATGGAATTATTTAAGGCATCTGCATCGTCTTTATCAATTTGCCTACCCTAGATTGAGCGAACTTTTTCAGTTTGGATTGGTGGGTTTAAATGGTATGGTGGTTGATTTATGTGTTTATTTGTTGGCACAGTGGTTGTTTGCCTCACCTCATATGATTGCTAGAATAGTTTCTTTTTGGTTTGCTGCTTCTGCTAATTGGCTGTTTAACCGTAAAACCACTTTTAAAACCCGTCTCAGAAAACCAAAAATAAAACAATGGCTTGCTTTTATCAGCACTTCATCGTTAGGTTTTGTTGTTAATGTTGGCAGTTATTATCTACTCACCACACAAATCCTATTTTTTTATCATTATCCGTTAATTGCTTTTTTTATCGGTATTGGCTTAGGATTTTTCCTTAATTTTTTGTTGGCATCAAAGTGGGTTTTTAAGAGCACATAAAATAAGCAAAAACACATTACAACTAAACTGAAGGGAAAAATACTATATTTTCTCCAACAGAAAAAATACCTAAATAATCCTTAAACTATCACTTGTTTTTTCCCATTTTGCAGTGCGTCCGAAGCTGGAGGATTTTAACTAATTTTAAGATGCAACATCTGCTAACGGATAATGGCAAAGCGTTTAAAAAAAATAGTTTGACTGGCAGATTGCAAAACAGATGAGTTAATTGCAATCTTTATGATTTAGAATAACTCAGAAGAGTTTAACGATAAAATAAGTGATTATTTATTTTGGTATAACCCTAAAAGAGTGCATTCCACTTAGACAAATACCACCGATTGAATATTAAAAACGAATGAGAAAGAATATATCAAAAAGATAATGTGTTATGGGTGGATGCACAAAGTTTGATTTTTATGCTATAGACTGTATAATCTCAAATTTTGTAAATTTGTAGCGAAAATGATTTTTGGCGATAGCAGAAAAATGCCAAAAATTCAACTGGGCATTATTATAATAATAATTGCTTATTTCTCTGTGCTGGGCATGGGGTTTTCTGCTGCTTATGGGGGGATGATTAGTTTGATAAATACTGCACTAATTAACCGACATACAAATAAACAAAATCAAGCATTAACAATGAATGCAAATACCAGTGTTGGGATGATGATGGTAAGTGTGATAATGCGGATGGCAATGGTTGCAGGACTAACTTTATTAGGTTTTTATCTCTTAAAGTTAAGTGCAGATGCGCTAACTGCTGGTTTGGTTTTTGGATTGATTGGTTTTTTAATAGATAGGGTTAAACAAGGATAATGTCAACAGGAAATGAGACAATCACCTCTAGTGATTATATTAAACATCACTTACAAAACCTGACTTATGGTCAAAATCCGAATACTGGTGTTTGGGAATTAGCACACAGCACACAAGAAGCAAAAGACATGGGTTTCATGGCGATCCATTTGGACACACTAGGAGTTTCATTTATATTGGGCGCTTTGTTTTTATTTTTGTTTTACCGCACGGGTAAAAAAATGACGGCTGACACCCCTTCTGGTATTCAAAATTTTATTGAAAGTATTATTGATTTTATTGAAAACAATGTTCGTGGTTCATTTAATGGCAAAAATCCATTGGTTGCCCCTTTGTCATTAACAGTATTTATCTGGATTGTATTGATGAATACGATGGATTTAGTGCCAGTTGATTGGTTGCCGTATGTAGCACAACAAGTAGGGGTTTTTTTTGGTGCCGACCCTCATCATGTATTTTTTAAAGTGGTGCCAACCACTGACCCAAATGCAACATTTGGTCTGGCAATTGGTATTTTCTTATTAATGCTGTATTACAGTATTAAAATTAAAGGTTTTGGCGGATTTAGCGCCGAACTGACCTTGCACCCTTTTGAATCGAAGAATATTTTTGTTAAATTGTTGCTCATTCCAGCCAACTTTTTCTTAGAGTCTGTATCTTTGATTGCTAAGCCGGTATCACACTCTTTGCGTTTATTTGGCAACATGTATGCAGGTGAGATGATTTTTATTCTCATTGCGTTATTACCTTTTTGGATTCAATGGACATTGTCATTGCCATGGGCAATTTTTCACATTTTGATTATATTACTACAAGCCTTTATTTTTATGACTTTAGTCATTGTGTATATGGATATGGCCCACAATAAAGAACATTAATTTTTTTAAAAAAACAGGAGTAATAAATGGAACAAAGTATTTTATTTTTAGCAGGTTCAATCCTAATGGGCTTGGGTGCATTGGGTGCGGCAGTCGGCATTGGTATTTTGGGGGCAAGATTTTTAGAGGGCGCAGCGCGTCAGCCAGAACTGATTCCCATGTTGAGAACACAAATGTTTATTGTGATGGGTTTGGTTGATGCGGTGCCAATGATTGCGGTTGGCATTTCAATGTATATCTTATTTGCAGTTGCAGGTTAGACTATTTTTATTTAAAAGCACAGGTTTAAATAATGAATATTAATTTGACAATGATTGGTCAGCTCATTATGTTTGCCATGTTCACATGGTTTTGCATGAAATTTATCTGGCCACCCATTGTGGCTGCCATGCAAGCACGCAAAAAACACATTGAAAATGGCTTAATTGCAGCAGAACGAGGATTTTCAGAACATCAGGAAGCACAACAAAAAGCCGAAGAAATATTAAATCAATCTAAAGACCAAGCAGCTGAGATCATCGCCAATGCAGGCAGACAAGCAACAAATATGGTAGAGGATGCCAAAAATCTTGCCACTCAAGAAGCCGACAAGATTAAAACCAACGCCCAAGCTGAAATTGAGCAAGAAACAGCGCGCGCTCGTAATACCTTAAAAGAGCAGGTATCTGATCTGGTCATGCAAGGGGTTGGTTCGGTATTAGCAAGAGAAGTTGATGTAAAGGCACATCAGGATATACTAGGTAAATTATCACAAACATTATAGGATTTTTTAAGTGGAATTAACAACCATCGCCAAGCCTTATGCCAATGCTATTTTTGCCATTGCCAAGCTAAATAAATCATATTCAGATTGGCAGCGTTTTTTGCAAGCCGGAAAACAATTGGTCAATAACACTACTATACAAGCATTCATTGCCACGCCGAATATTAGCAAGCGTAGTAAAATTGAGGCGATTGTCAAGTTATTAAAATTAATTCTAAACAAAGTATTAACATCACAAGAGCGTGCTTTTTTGAATTTATTGTTAAATAACGGGCGCTTCGCTGCATTGCCCAGCATTTTATCCTTATTTGAATCAATGATAAATCTGAGCAGTGATACCAAAGTATTTCATATAATCAGCGCTTATCCATTGAGCACAGAACAAAAGGAGAGGATTATTGCTGATTTGTCTGCTAAATATCAAAAAATAGTCAGTGTAGATACCAAAATAGATAAGAATTTAGTCGGTGGTGTTATTATTAAAGAAGGCGACAGAGTGATTGATTTGTCGATTCAAGCGCGGATTGATGAGTTGGGTTTGCGTTTGTCAGCAATACATTAATTTGAGAGTTTATTTTATTGAGAGGAAAAAGTTATGCAATTAAACGCAAGCGAGATTAGTGATTTAATTAAAAAACAAATACAAGACTTTGATTTTGTCGCCCAAGCACGCACTGAGGGTACAGTTATCAGTATCAGTGATGGCATTGTGCGGATTCATGGTTTGGCAGATGTTCAATTTGGGGAAATGCTTGAATTTCCAAATAATACTTTTGGAATGGCACTTAATTTAGAGCAAGATAGCGTTGGTGCAGTAATTTTGGGTGATTACCACCATATTTCACAAGGCAATATCGTCAAATGTACTAACCGTTTGGTGGAAGTGCCAGTGGGTAAGCCAATGTTAGGTCGCGTGGTTAATCCATTAGGTAAGGCGATTGACGGTAAAGGAGGCATTGATGCCAAAGAGTTTCGTCCTTTAGAAGTTGTTGCTCCTGGCGTGATTGAGCGCCAAAGTGTTGCTCAGCCAATTCAAACTGGGGTGAAAGCCATTGACTCGATGGTGCCGATTGGTCGTGGACAACGCGAGCTTATTATTGGTGACCGCCAAACAGGAAAAACAGCCGTGGCAGTTGATACTATTATTAACCAAAAAGATACTGAAGTTAAGTGTGTGTATGTTGCCATTGGGCAAAAAGATTCTTCGGTAGCAGCCGTTGTGCGTAAACTCCAAGAACACGGTGCAATGGAAAATACTGTTGTGGTATCAGCAGGCGCCTCCGACTCTGCAGCTTTACAATATATTGCTCCTTATGCAGGTTGTGCGATAGGCGAATATTTTCGTGACCGTGGTGAAGACGCTTTGATTGTATATGACGATTTAACCAAACAGGCTTGGGCTTATCGCGAGGTGTCGTTGTTATTAAAACGCCCGCCAGGTCGGGAAGCATATCCAGGAGATGTATTCTATCTGCATTCGCGTTTGCTTGAGCGCGCCTCACGCGTTAATGCCGACTATGTTGAAAAATATACCAATGGCGAGATTAAGGGACAAACCGGTTCATTAACCGCATTGCCTATCATTGAAACACAAGGGGGGGATGTTTCTGCTTTTGTGCCAACCAATGTTATCTCTATTACCGATGGTCAAATTTTTTTAGAGACTGATTTATTTAACGCTGGCATTCGCCCCGCAATTAATGCTGGTTTATCAGTATCTCGTGTGGGTGGCGCGGCACAAACTAGTATTATTAAAAAACTTGGTGGCGGCATTCGTTTAGACCTTGCACAATATCGTGAATTGGCAGCATTTGCCCAGTTTGCCTCAGACCTTGACGCCGAAACCAAAGCCCAAATTGACCGCGGTCAGCGGGTTACTGAATTGATGAAACAAAACCAATACACGCCATTATCAGTGGCTGAAATGGCAACTTCATTATTTGCTGCCAACTCAGGTTCGTTGGATGATATTGAGGTCAATAAAGTGGTTGATTTTGAGACTGCACTGATTGCTTATATGAATGCCAATCAAACCGCATTGATTGCCAAAATTAACGAAACAGGGGATTATAATGATGAAATTGCCACTGATTTGCAAGCTGCTATTGATGACTTTAAAACAAATCATACTTGGTAGGGGATAGGTAAAAAAATGGCGGCTGGAAAAGAAATTAGAACACAAATTACAAGTATTAAAAACACGCAAAAAATTACTTCGGCTATGGAAATGGTCGCCGCTTCTAAAATGAAAAAAGCCCAAAGCAGAATGCAAGCATCACGCCCTTATTGTGAAAAAATATCAAAAGTTATCGGGCATCTGTCTCATGCACATTGCGAATTTTCACACCCGTATATGAAAGAGGTGGGACATTTAAAACGCCTTGGTATTATCATTATCTCCAGTGATAGAGGGCTATGTGGTGGCTTAAATACCAACCTATTTAGAAGCTTATTAAAGCAAATCTCCAGTTATCAAACCCAAGGCATTGAGATTGATATTTGTACCATTGGCAAAAAAGCCACAACATTTTTTAAAAATCTTGGGTTCAATATCAAATCCGTATTAACCAATCTGGGTGACAGCCCCCATCTTGATGATTTATTAGGTACGATTAAAGTGATGTTAGACGCTTATGATAAGGATGAAATACAACAATTATCCATTGCCTACAATAAATTTGAAAACACCATGGTGCAAACCCCGAATCTGACACAATTACTACCAATGGTAGTAACTGAGACAAAGGAGATGGATCATCATTGGGACTATATTTATGAACCTGACGCACAAGTGGCATTGAATGTATTACTCAAACGCTATATTGAGGCTTTGGTGTATCAAGGCGTGGTTGAGAATATTGCCTCTGAGCAATCTTCACGCATGATTGCCATGAAAAGTGCCACCGACAATGCAAGTGATATGGTAAAAGATTTAGAATTGATTTATAACAAAGCAAGACAAGCGGCAATCACCCAAGAGATCTCTGAGATTGTAGGTGGTGCTGCCGCGGTTTAACAATGAGAGAATCAGTTAAATATCACATCGAGAAATATCTTTTATTATTCCTGATAGAACGATGTCAGCAAGCACAGAAAAGGGTGGTTTAATAAAATAGAACTAAAATAATATATCATTTAGGAGGATAAACAAGTGACAACAGGAAAAATTACCCAAATTATCGGTGCGGTTATTGATGTTGAGTTTCCAGCAGATAACATTCCAAAAGTCTATAGTGCTTTAAATGTTAATGCAACAGGCTTGGTGTTAGAGGTGCAACAACAACTTGGTGATAATGTTGTGCGTGCAATTGCGATGGGCAGCTCTGAAGGACTGAGGCGGGGTTTGGAAGTTACCAACACTGAAGCGGCAATTAAAGTGCCAGTAGGTACTAAAACCTTAGGTCGGATTATGAATGTTCTGGGCGAGCCGATTGATAATGCTGGTGCTATTGGTCAAAAAACCAATTGGGAAATTCATCGTCCCGCGCCTGCGTATAGTGAGTTGGCACCTACAGCAGAGTTGTTAGAAACTGGTATTAAAGTGATTGATTTGGTTTGTCCATTTGCAAAAGGAGGCAAAGTCGGCTTATTTGGCGGTGCTGGCGTGGGCAAGACCGTCAATATGATGGAACTCATTCGCAACATTGCAATTGAACACTCAGGCTATTCAGTATTCGCTGGTGTGGGTGAGCGCACTCGTGAGGGTAATGATTTCTACCACGAAATGAAAGAGTCCAATGTGCTTGATAAAGTATCTCTGGTGTATGGGCAAATGAATGAACCGCCGGGTAATCGCCTTCGGGTGGCATTAACAGGGCTTACCATGGCAGAATATTTCCGTGATGAAGGGCGTGATGTGTTGTTGTTTATTGATAATATTTATCGTTATACTTTGGCAGGTACAGAGGTCTCCGCATTGCTCGGTCGTATGCCTTCAGCGGTGGGCTATCAGCCAACTTTGGCAAGTGAGATGGGGGCATTACAAGAACGAATTACTTCCACTAAAAAAGGTTCAATCACTTCTATTCAAGCGGTCTATGTACCAGCAGATGACCTAACTGACCCTTCGCCTGCAACAACATTTGCACATTTAGATGCAACGGTTGTATTATCACGCCAAGTGGCAGAGTTGGGTATTTATCCTGCGGTAGATCCCCTAGATTCTACTTCGCGACAGTTAGACCCGCTCATTGTTGGCGAAGAACATTACAATGTCGCCCGTGGTGTGCAAGGCGTCTTGCAGCGTTATAAAGAGTTGAAAGATATTATTGCAATTTTAGGCATGGATGAACTGAGCGAAGAAGATAAACAATCTGTGTCTCGTGCGCGTAAGATTCAACGCTTTTTATCACAGCCATTTTTTGTTGCAGAGGTGTTCACTGGATCCCCAGGCAAATATGTCCCACTTAAAGATACGATTAGCGGCTTTAAGGCTATCCTTGATGGAGAAATGGATGATATCCCAGAGCAAGCCTTTTATATGACGGGTTCAATTGATGAAGTGCGTTCAAAAGCAGCGGAGAGCATGTAAATGCCAACGATCCATGTTGATGTGGTCAGTAGTGAAGAGTCGCTTTACTCGGGCGAGGCTGAGTGTATTTTTGCGCCTGCATCAGCCGGTGAAATTGGTATTTACCCAAAACATGTTGCCTTATTATCAACCTTAAAACCCGGTGAAGTGAGAGTGCAGACTCAGCAAGGTGTTGAATCAATTTATGTCTCTGGTGGCATTATTGAAGTCCAACCTGATGTGGTTACGATTTTTTCCGACACCGCTATCCGTGCCAACGATTTAGACGAATCTAAAGCCTTAGAAGCCAAACAACGCGCCGAAGAAACAATGGCTGATGCCAGTAGCAAACACGACATTAGCTCAACCCAAGCTGCCCTAGCCGAAGCCATGGCACAATTACAGATGATCTCTAAAATGCGTGGTAAAAAACACTAATACACTGGTTATAAACTATGCTTTATGAATAAATGGCGTTTGAAATTTATGATTTTGCCATCTTTGACTTCTACACCTTCTTCTTTGAGACGCTTGATTTTGACCGTGATGGCATCGTTAAAACCGCCTAATTCACCATTTGATTTAACCACACGGTGGCAAGGTACGGTGGGGGCATACGGGTTTTTGCCCATGGCTTGACCGACTGCACGCATGCTTTTTGGGCACCCCATGAGTTGCGCCAACCCAGCGTAGCTGATGACTTTACCAGCGGGGACCTGTGTTTTTAGAGTTTGGTAACAGTGCTTTTGAAATTTAGTCATACTAAGAGACTGACTAATAGACTGAGGTCTCGCTAAATAAGACTCTATGGCAGAGTCAAATTTGCCTTGGGCTTTAAGAATAAAATCACAAACCTCTCTAACCGCACCATTGCCCCCCGTTTTTTTGGTAGTCATATAAGCATTTTCCTTCACTAAATCATGGGCATTGGCAACGGCAATTGGCAAACCTACTTGAGTCATTATTGGTAAATCAGTGATATCATCACCTACAAAAGCACATTGTTGTTTTTTGAGGTGAAGTTTTTTTATTAAATTATTAAACACTACCAATTTGTCATTTTGTGCTTGATAAAGATATTTAATACCGAGCTCTTTGATGCGATTTTTAACAGCCAAAGAAGTGCGTGCTGTGATAACCGCTGGCTCAATGCCATTATTTTTAAGCAGTTTGATGCCCAAACCGTCTAAAGAATTAAAACGCCTAAACTCTGTGCCATCATCGGCAAAGTACAAGCCACCATCGGTTAAAACTCCATCAGCATCAAAAATAGCCAGTTTGATATTTTTTGCCAGTTTATTTGTGTTCATCTATTTTGCTCCAATCAAATGCATCACCCGGATCGGTCTTTCTGCCGGGCGCGATCTCATTATGTCCAACAACAGCGGTGATGGGATAGTGTTTTTTTAACAAAGAGATTGTGTTGTTTAATACTTGGTATTGGATTTTTTCATAGATAATATTATCCGCCCCCTCAAGCTCAATGCCAATAGAGAAATCATTGCAGTTATCACATCCCAAAAAATTAGATTCACCCGCATGCCAGGCGCGTTTGTTAAAGGGGACAAACTGCAGTATTTTGCCATCACGCTTAATCAAAAGATGTGCCGATACCTGCTGATTACGGATGGTTTGGAAATAAGGATGAATATCAAAATCAAGTTGGTTGGTGAAAAACTGCTCAATATAGTCATTATTAAAAATATTCGGGGGTAAGGAAATATTATGAATAACCACTAATGAAATCACATCAGTAGGTCGCTCATTTTGATTATCTGATGGCACTTGCTTTGCTGCGCTGAGTAAGTGGTTATGAATCATAGGTTAATTATAGTCTTAATTTATGCGGTTAAAGTAGCGCCCTCTTAACAACAACCTAGGGCTATCTTTATCATCGTTGAAAGCACTGCGTTTATGGACAACATTGTTACATAATAATCCTTCGCCAGTACGCAGGAGATGTTTAAAATGATAATGAGTCTGGGTGTTTAATAAAGCATCTAAATGTTTAACTGCCTGTTTGGTCTCGGTGGAATCTAAAAAACTAATATTTTTCTTCCGCTGAGTGTAGCGCATAGAAAGCGTGCGACTTAGATTATCAATAAAAAATATCGGTCCAACTGAGGCAACACGCCTCACTTTTTCGTATATTTTGTGCTCTGGAATACACATTGCCCGCGGGTGGGTCAGTGCTTTAGCAATATCTGGGTTATCTTCTCGCAGTAGTAAATAAACCATTTGCGGGTCAATCCATTCATTAACACCGCCTGTCAATGCTGGTCTTACACAAAACAAAGAAAATGCCCGAATGCGTTGTTCGATAGGGTTGTAATAACCATCAGTATGCCAAGCTAAATTTTTATTAGTGTAAGGGATAAATTCGCGTTGGTTTTTATCAGTGCTTTGGGTAATATGTGTTAAACCTTGATTTTTAACAAATAGGTGAGCGTCTAAGTTGGTTAGTCCAAGTTGAGTATTGATGCTAATGACGGCACTCTCGTATGAGTCGTGAGGTTGGATTTTAAAAATTACAAAATTTGCACACAGACATAAAGTATGGATTTTGTCTTTTTCTGCCTGAGAGAGTTTGAACGGGTCCCTAATCTCAACCTTATAATCATCTAACTCGGTGAGTGCATTGGCAAATTTATCATCACGCCAACGCTTATAATCGTCCGCTTTGGTTAAGACATTAACCATTAATGTGTTTGTTAATTGTCCATTGCTGAATAATTGACAATATGTTGTTAAACACCCAATAAAGCACTAAACCTGAGGGAAACCATAAAAAGAAAATCGTAAATACAAAGGGTAGAGACATCATAATTTTTGCCTGCATCGGATCTGGTGGCGGGGGATTGAGTTTTTGTTGGACAAACATTGAGACGCCCATAATAACTGGTAAGATATAGTATGGATCTTTTGCAGAGAGGTCACTTAACCACCAAAATGGAGTTTGGCGTAATTCTACCGTGTCTAATAACATCCAGTAAAAAGCGATAAAAACTGGGATTTGGATAATAATTGGCAAACAGCCTGAAGCTGGATTAACTTTTTCTTTTTTGTACAATTCCATGGTTTTCTGCCCCATTTTTTGTCTATCATCACCATAAGTTTCTTTAAGTTTTGCAAGTCTTGGCGCTAGTCTTCGCATTCCTGCCATTGAATGGTAAGATTTTTTGCTCAACGGGTAGAATGCCAATTTAATTAAGATAGTAATAATGATAATTGACCAACCCCAACTGCCAACAAAGTTGTTAATTTTATGAATTGCCCAAGACAGTGGGTCCGCCAAAATATCTAACCAACCATAATCAAGGGTGTAATTTAAGCCAGTTGCTACTTCCTCAATCTTGCCATATTCTTTAGGACCTAGGTAGAGATGATTGGCTGACAAAGTTATATGCTCGCCAGCACCAAGGTTGATTTGGCGGTTGGTATTGGTGAGTTTATATAAATTATTGTTAGCACTGGCAGAGAAAATTTGCGATTCATTTTGGTTTGGAATCCAGGCGGCAATAAAATATTGCTGTGCCATTGCCAGCCAACCGCCGATTGATTTTTGTAGATTAAATTCAGACCAGTCGTCAAATTCATTTTTTTGCACTACATTTGCATTTTTGTCATAAATCAGCCCGCCAGTAAAAGTTGGCATCATTAAGTTTGACTGTTTAATAGAATTACGACTCAGGCGCACATAACTTTTAATTGGAATGGCACGGCTACTATTATTGCTGATTTGATAGTCTATTCCAATGACATAACTGCCTTTTTTAAAATGAAAATTTTTAGTTACCTGAATGCCATCTTGATCCTGCCAAGTCAACGGCACAACCAACTTGTCTGCTACTAATTGGTAATTGGAATGAGCGCTGTTAAAATCAGACAAATGTGTTGGCAATAAATTATCACGCGAAGCCAAGCCACTTTGTGCTTGAAACAGTGTGCCCTCTAAGTTGTTTAATAGTTGAAATTTTCCCTCTGTATTAATTTCAACTGGATAGGTATTTAAGAAGGCATTTTGAATGGTGCCACCTTTGTTACTAATTTCCACTGTGAGTAAGTCTGTTATAACGGTTGTAGTCGCCTCTTGTTCAGTAATTTTAGGTACTGGTAAGTTAATTTCATCTGCGTTGATACTGGGGATATCCAAATCTTGTTTTATTGCCTCGTTTGAGATAATTTTAGTTTTGCTGATGCGCTTGCCATTTTGATTGGTTGTATGGGTAATTTCCCATTTATCCCAAAGTAAGAAAATAGTTAAAAAAATGGCAATGATTAAAAAAAGTTTTTGATTGTTCATAACAAAGTTAAAAAGTTTTGGTTGGTTAATGTGGGTGTTTTTTGGGTACAGGGTCAAATCCGCCCGTATGCCAAGGATGGCATTTGCCAATACGCCGAAGACTTAAATTAAGACCCTTAAAAACCCCGTGTGTTTTAACGGCATGATAAGAATATTCAGAGCAGGTTGGGATAAAACGACAGTTTGCACTTAAAAATGGACTGACAAAGCGTTGGTAAAATTTAATCGGTATTAACAACAGATGGCGCATTATATTTTGGTTATCTTTTTTAATAAATTTAATAATTCGGTGGCTAAAACAGCATTTTTTGCGGGCTTGGATTTTCTTGCCATCACTACAAAAGCCCAACTGCCTAAATATTGCTGTTGCAGTCTAAAAGTCTCTCTAACAATGCGTTTTAGTCGGTTTCTATCCACCGCTGAGCGACATATTTTTTTTGAAATTGCCAAGCCTAATTGTGCTTTGGGGGCAGGTTGGGCAATCACTTGCCAGTATTTTCCTGTGAGTAGCTTTCCTTTTTTAAAAACATGTGCATATTCCCTTGCCTTGAGAATTTTTCTATCACGCGTTAGTCGTAAAGACACTTAGGCAGCCAAGCGTTTGCGTCCTTTTTTTCTACGCGCGTTAATGATTGCTCTACCAGCACGGCTAGCCATCCTTAATCTAAAGCCATGGGTGCGTTTGTGTTTTAAGACACTGGGTTGAAAGGTTCTTTTTTGCTTCATGATTAAAATACCGGCTAATAAAATCTCGCAATTTTACCATATTAAAATCACAAAAAATAAAAAACACGCAGCGTTTGTATTAGAGATTATTAACGCTTTAGGGCAATTATCAGGTCTTTAATTTTCGTTTTAAAACTTTACCAACAGGTGTTTTTGGTAAGTTGTCTATCCATTCAATAGCCTTTGGAATTTTGTAATGGCTAAGATGTTCTTGACAATAAGCAATGAGTTGTTTTGCACTCAAATCAGTGTTTTGTTTTTTTACTACAAATGCCTTAACATGCTGATTGCCCTGCTCATCATTCATACCCACACATGCAGATTCAATCACTTCGGGATGTTGGTTAAGTACTTTTTCAACCTCATTAGGATAGACATTAAAACCTGAGACAATCATCATCTCTTTTAGCCTGTCAACTATAAAAAGTCGCCCCTTATTGTCTAAATATCCTAAATCTCCACTACGAAAAAATCCATCTTCGGTAAAAACTTGTTGGTTTAATTCTGGTTTTTTCCAATAAGATTCCATTACCTGAGGACCTTTGATAACAATTTCCCCAACCTTATTAAACGCACATTCTTTTGATTGCGGATCTAAGATTTTGATTTGTGTGTCAATTAAAGCTTTACCGACTGAGCCAGTAAAATCACTAATATCATTGGCATCAACACTAACCACTGGCGAGCATTCGCTAAGCCCGTAGCCTTGGGTGATGGGCTTGCCAGTTTGTTGTTGCCATAATTTAGCAACACCTTCATTCACTGCCATACCCCCGCCGATGACAAATTTGAGATTAGAATGGTCAAGTTTGGAAAACTTCGGGTAGCGCACTAAGACGCTAAACAAAGTATTAACCCCAGTGATAACCTCAATGGGATATTTTTCTAACGGGTGAATTAATTGCTTTATCTGTCGAGGATTTGCCACCAAAACACTACTCGCCTTTAAGTGAATAAATAACAACAAATTGACACTCATAGCAAAAATATGATAGAGCGGCAATGCTGTCAAAATCATGCTACTGCTAGTGATTTTATCATCTAACCAATGTTGCACTTGCTTGATATTGGCATCTATATTTTGATGCGTTAATACCGCAGCCTTTAGCGTGCCGCTGGTACCGCCAGTGTATTGTAATAAAGCAATATCATTATCCAGTTGAATATTTGCATTGATAGGGGTCTTGTTTTTTAAAATCTTATCTAGACATACAGAATCCACATTATCTATGTTTCTCGCTAAATTAGGGTGTTTAATAAAACTTACCCCGTTGAGTAAGTGGCGTTTTAATTTAGGTTGCAGATCGCCTATCTCAACAGTAATTACATTTTTAATAGCGGTTTTAGCAATAATATTTTGCAAAGTTTTTAAAAATAACTGGGCTACGATGATAGTTTTTGCCCCACTATCTAAACATTGTTTAAGTAATTCATCACTACTAACCAATGGATTAACTAAAGTTGCAGTGCGATTGCTATACCATACGGCAAACAAACTCACGGGAAAAGAGAGTAAATTAGGTAGCATAATTGCCACCACGCCCGGCTCAGTATGTTTAGATAAATAAGCGCACAGCGCCAAACTATGGTGGCGTAACTGCGTATAGTTAATCGGTGTATCAAAACCAATGAGGGCAACATTCTTAGGCGCATATTGTGCAGCATTGTCCAAATAATAAGTGAGCCGAGTTTGTTGATATTGGCTAGATTTTGGATTGTTGTCAATCAACTGCTGAGCAAACTTATCAAGTGCGTTTTGGTTTTTTTTCACCACTTGCCCACCTAGTTCCACTAAATATGCCAAATAAGCCTTATCACTATTGTCTAAACTGCACGAATGTAATGGATCAAAATCTGCGTTTAACCTCAAATAATAAGAACTACGATTATACACCGCCTGTAATTGCTCATGCGATGCCTCGGGCGTTGCTGTGGCAATAATATTACTGGCAATGTCGCGCCATTCCATAGCCCCTAGGTGCTGGAGTTTTTCACAATCCACCTGCAAGCTTTTTCTGCCCGTTCCCAACGATAGCATCATTGTATCTTTGGCGTGGTGGGAAGGGTTCAGGTTGCGGTATTCTGCATAAGCCGAAGGGGCAGGATTAATCGCAAATATACCCCCATCAATAAAACAATGTTCGTATTTGCCTTCCACCGCTAAAATCTGGGCAGGTGAAAAATAAGTTGGTGCAGCACTGGTAGCACGCAAAACATCGCGGATATAATAATTGTGCTCAGGGTTTTTGTGTGCTAAATACTGGCGAAAATAATAGTTTTTACTGTGCTGTAAGTCATAAGCTGGAATTAAACAAGGCTTGAGTAAGTCTTTTAATTCACAATTCCCAAAGTTCGCATCAAGCACCCCCTCAAAACCTTCGGCATTATATTTAACATCAAGAATACCTGAGACGGATTTGATAGATTGTAATAGTGAGGCGTTAAAAATAATATGGGCAGTATTTTTATACAACTCTACCATTTGTTGGGCGCTGTAGCGTGGCTTGTTATCTTTATCAGGGACAAGCAACCCTGCCACAATAAGCGCCCCAGTGCTGGTGCCAGCAAATAAATCAAAATAGTGTGCAATTCTAGCATCAGGATTATTACTTAGATTTTGTAATTTTTCTTCTAAATATTTTAGTATAACTGCAGGTATAACGCCGCGCACACCTCCCCCATCAATTGAGAGTATTCGCGTTCTATAAGGGTGATTGGTACTCATAAATGCTCAAAAACTGCTGCTGCACCCATGCCGGACCCGATGCACATGCTGACCATACCGTAGCGATTATTACTCCGACGCAGGTGATGAAGCAAGGTGGCAGTACGCAGTGTGCCAGTAGCGCCTAAAGGATGACCTAGGGCGATTGCACCACCTAGGGGATTGACAATATCAGTATCTAATCCTAAATTATGAATAACTGCCAGACTTTGTGCAGCAAACGCCTCATTCAACTCAATATGTGCTAAATTCTCCTGCTCCAAGCCACACTGTTTTAATACTTTAGGTATAGCAAGCACAGGACCAATGCCCATAATTTCAGGTGCTACACCGCTTACACTATAGCCAACGAACCGTGCTAATGGCTCTAAGTTAAAGGTTTTTAATGCACGCTCACTACACAATAATACTGCCCCAGCTGCATCACTCATTTGTGAAGCATTACCGGCAGTAACACTGCCGTTTTTATCAAATACAGGCTTTAAGGCGGTTAGTTTTTCAAACGAGGTATCTAAACGCACCCCTTCATCTGCTGTTACTACGGTGGATACTGTCTCAGCGTTTTGTGTCTGAGGGTTATAAATATGGTTTTGCACCGTGTAAGGGATAATTTCGTCAGCAAATAAATTTGCACTTTGGGCTTTAGCGGCGCGTTTGTGGCTTTGCAAGGCAAAGTTATCTTGCTCTTGTCGTCCAATGCGGTATTTTTGCACTACTTGTTCAGCGGTAACACCCATGCCATAGGCAATTTTGTAATGCTCATTGGCAAAAATTTTGGGATTAAAACTAGGTGTGTGCCCTGACATCGGAATCATGCTCATGCTCTCAACCCCGCCTGCTACCATAACTTGCGCCTCTCCAAGGCGAATCCGATCAGCAGCTTGGGCAATTGACTGCAAGCCTGAGGCACAAAAACGATTAACCGTAACACCTGCTACCGATTGCGGATAATCTGCCAACAAAAGTGCAATTCTAGCAATATTCAACCCTTGTTGTGCCTCAGGCATGGCGCAACCAATAATAACATCATCAATGCTACTAGGATCCAAACTGGGGTTAGCAGATAAAGATTGCTTAAGTATAAAGCTAAGCAAATCATCTGGGCGGGTGTATTTAAACACGCCACCTGCTTTACCAACTGGGGTGCGTAATGCGCTAACAATATAACAATCTTTCATATCAATTCCTAAGTGGCTTATGTTGAGTCAGCATGTGTTCAATCCGCTTTTGAGTTTTTTCTTGTTTTAATAAATCCAAAAAATGGTGGCGTTCTAAATCTAACAAATACGCTCTACCAACCTCGGTTCCAGCATCAACATCACCACCACAAATAGTATCAGCGACTTTCTCGGCAATAAAATAATCGTATTCTGAAATATATCCTCCAGCGCGCATATTGGTCAATTGCGCTAAAATGTTTGCCCGAGCCTCGCGCCCGCCAACTTTAATCAAAGCGTTGGGATTAGAGGGGCGATAATGTTGTTTAAGCAATAATTTTGCTTGCTGTTTGGCAATATAAAGTAACTCTAAAGGTTGGGCGATAATGACATCTGTTTGGCGCAAATACCCCATTTTCCGTGCCTGTTCAGCACTGTTAGAAACACGCGCTGTGCCAATTTGTTCAAAATATTGTGCTAAAACTTCAAACCGAGCGCCTTGTTCGCTACTACGCTCTGCCATCACACAACAGCCCCCGCCAGCAGGCAACAATCCCACCCCCATTTCTACCAACCCAATATAACTTTCACAACTCGCTACCACACGGTCTGTATGTAGTAATAACTCACAACCACCACCAAGTGCCAAACCTTGCACTGCCGAAACCACAGGAATAGAACTATATTTAAGACGGCTAAAAGTATTTTGTAATTGTTGAATAAGTGCGTTAATGGGCAACAAATGTGCAACACTAGGTAGCTCGGGTTTTAATAATGACCAAGCCTTTTGTTTTACATTACTAAGTAGGGATTGATGTTCAATCATACCCAATTTTGCCCCAGCAACTACCTCATAAAGATTAGCACCTGCTGAAAAAGGAGGCTTAGCTTGCCATATAACTAAGGCTTGGAAATTTTCCTGTGCCTCGTTAATCGCCTTGTCTAATGATTGGATAACCTCTAAATTGAGTGTATGCAGTTGCGTTTTAAAGGTGAAAATCAGCACCCTATCACCCTGATGCCAACAGCGTGCTGAGTTATTTTCAAACACAGTCTCTCCTTGATCTTTAAGCGCTTCATTTAAGAGTGTAGGGCGACACAGTTGGGTGTTATAGACCGATAAACCAGAATAAGGGATAAATTGCCCTAGTTCTGGCGACCAAGCGCCTTGCTGGGTGTAAAAATTTTCGCAATTCTGTAGCCAAGTAGGCAGGTATTGTTTGCTGTCTTCGCCAAATAAGGCAACTCCGTTGGCAACGCCCAGTGTTTGCCAATATTCAAAAATCCCTATCTCCCAGCCAAACCCCCAATGCAGTGCCCAGTCAACATCACGGGTTGAATTGGCAATTGAATCTAAATGATAAGCACTATAAAGTGCGGTGTCTTTGAGCACAGCATAGATAAATTGTGCTTGTGAATGGTTACAGTTTTTTAACTGTGGTAGTTGGTTTTTAAGGTCTTGCTTGAGGATTTTTTTAACTTTTTTATCGACTCCATAATCCGCTAATTGATATTCTCTACTCTGAGTTTGATAAACTTTAATTTTATTTTTTTCTTTGTAATAAATGCCAATTTTGGTTTTCACACCTAAATGTTGTTGTGCGACCAAATCATCTAACCAACTGGGTGCCAAAAAATACGCCCTCCACGGGTCGTTTATGTGTTGCTGGTAAAATTGCTTTAATACATGTTTAAGAATGTCTAAGCCAACCAAATCTGCAGTTCTAAAAGTAGCACTTTTGGGGCGGTGTAGTAACACCCCTGTAAGAGCATCAATGGTGTCAAAACCAAGAGAGAAACGCTTGGCATGGTGAATACACGCAGCAATGGAAAATACCCCAATACGATTGGCAATAAAGCCCACTTCATCATTGCTATGGATGATGTTTTTGCCTAACTGTGTGGTTAAAAACACCTCCAGATCCGTTAATACTTTGGACTCGGTTTGCTTGCCAGCAACTAGTTCAACCAAAGGCATATAACGCGGCGGATTGAAAAAATGAATACCACAAAACCGCTCTTGGTGTCGATCAAGCTCAAATTGCATTTTGGTAATACTTAAACTTGAGGTATTGCTTGCCAAAATAGCATGCTTGGGTAATTTTTTAACAACCTTGATAAACAAATCTCGCTTGGCATCAAAGTCTTCAATAATCGCCTCAATAACCAAGTCACAAACGCTGAGTTTATCTAAATCTTGTTTATAACTACAAGGCGTTAGCCACTGCTGCTGTAGATTTTGAGTAAAGGCGGGAGGGGTAAGGGTGGATAGTTTTTTGATATTGTCTGCTAAGATCTTTTTTTTATAATCAAATAACAAGGTTGGGATATTGGCATTGGCAAACATCGCAGCAATTTGCCCGCCCATCATCCCACTGCCCAGAACAGCAACTTGGTTAATCTTCATAAGACCTCGCATAATCATTCACCGATAAAATATCTGCTCTTAGTTGGGTCAATTCTACTAATAAATCGTGCTGCTGTTGGTTAATTTTATCGCTATTTAATAATTTTCCAATAGCTATCAAATCATCAACAAAGCCCACAGATTGATAAATTTCCTCAGCTTGGAGTGCTAATTTAAATGCCTTATCTAATTGTTTTAAGGGGTGTGATTTATAGGGCAGAATAACGCTCTTGGTTAGGGCGTTTTTTAATACTGGGTCGCCTATCAATTGCTTGATGAGTTGATTTTGCAGGCTGAGTTTTGGCGACTTTTGACTGATTCCTCGGGGCAAAATAAGCAAACGCAACAACGAGCTTAGTTTAAATTGTTGGCTAATTTCAAGCAAAATTAACTGAATTTGACGAGATTGTGTCTGTCCAATCCAATGTATAAGGTTGGTATGGCTATCTGAGCGTTGCTCATCATAAAATTTCAGCGTAGTGGATAAGGCGTATAAGCGTATTAACACATCAGCAAACAAACCATTGATAGATTCTTGAAACTTTAGCCCGATACCAAATTTGAGTACCGCTATCTCAACCAAAAAAGCAAAGCTTGCACTTAGGGCGCTAATTTTTTGATAATAGGGGCGGGTAACTTTAGATAATGTCGCCCTCGGTAAGGGGCTAAGCGCGGCGTTAAGCCCATAAAAAAAACTCTTTGTCTTGACCCAAATGATATGTTGCAAATGTTTGCCTAGTAGCAAACTCAATCCAGCAGTATTTTTATTTGCTAATTGTGCAATTTCATCTTTTAAATACGGATGACAACGCATTAAACCTTGACCAAAGATAATCATTGATCGGGTTAGAATATTGGCCCCCTCAACAGTAATGGCAATGGGAATTGCTGCATAAATATTGCTAAGATAATTTTTATCACCCAACATTATCGCTTTGCCCGCATGAATATCCATAGCAGTATTTAGATGGGTGCGTAGGGCCTCGGTATGATGGTATTTTAAGATGGCAGAGCTAAGGGAGGGGTTAATGCCTTGGTCTAACAAATTAAGATGAAAGATACTCATTGCCTGCATTTGCATAATATCTGCTGCCATCGGGATGATTTTTTCTGCTATTCCTTGAAAACGATATAGACCCTGTTTGAACTGTCGCCTCAATAAACTATATTCAAGGCTACTTTTAAGCCCCAATTCGCACCCTGCTAAAGACAAGGAAGGCAAGGAAATGCCGCGCCCCAAAGACAGTGACTCCATTAACATTGCCCAGCCTTTCCCAAGCATTTGCCTGCCACCAATCACAGCTGACAGTGGAATAAAAACATCCCTGCCTTGATGCGGACCGTTGGCAAAAGAACCACCAATCGGATGATGATAACGACCAATATCCACACCCGGTAAATTCACATCTACCAAAGCACAACTAATGCCCAATGTTTTATTGCCACCCAATAAACCATCTGGGTCGTAAGTCTTAAATGCCAGCCCAATCAAAGTCGCAATCGGAGCTAGCGTAGTGTAGCGTTTTTCCCAATTAAGTTTGAGCCCTAGGGTTTTCTTGCCTTTATATATTTGCTCACAAACCACGCCAGTATCTCTCATAGCACCTGCATCAGAACCCGCATCAGTAGAAGTTAGTGCAAAACAAGGAATGTGCTCACCACTAGCCAACTTGGGCAATAGAGATTGTTTTTGTGTCTGCTCACCATAGTGCAAAATCAGCTCACCAGGTCCTAAGGAATTTGGCACCATAACAGTTACTGCCAAAGACACATCGCAAACTGAGAGTTGAGCTAAAATTGTAGCATGTGCCTGTGCACAAAAGTCTAAACCGCCGTATTTTTTGGGAATATTAAACGCCCAAAATCCTTGATTTTTAATCTCCTCAAGCGTTTGCCTACTCATACCATGTTGATAAAACTGTTGGCATAAAGCGGGGACTTTTTCAGCAATAAAATCACACTCTTCTTGACTTAGGGGCTGAGTTTGCACATTGTGTAATTTATCCCAATCTAGTCTTGCAGAAAATAGATTCTCCTCCCAGTGTGTATCCCCACTTTGCATCGCAATTTTCTCAGTTTCACTTATGCCAATATTACTTTGATGGATAAATTTTTTCGCAAAAATATTCAACAGCCAAGCACGCACAACACCCACACTGAGCACCAACCACACCCCTACAAACAACAAACCAATAGCAATTAAAACCCAGCTATGCACTGATAAAACTGCCAAAAAATACAGCGTAGAAACTAAAAATAACAATGTAAAAATGGGAAATAGCCTTTGTAAGCGAGTAAATAAAAGACCAATTAAAAGTATAAATGATAGGTAATAAAACACTAACATGGCACTATCATAACCTATTTTATAAAAATGTTTTACTCAATGTATGCACCCATAACATAATTACATTGCCCCCTACATTCCTTCTCATTCATTTTAATATATTCAATCGGTGGCATTTTCCTAAGTGAATAATGCGCTTTTTAGAGTTATATTAAAATAAATAGTTACCCATTTTATCGTTAAACTCTTTGCCACTATCCCGTTAGCAGATGTTGCATCTCAAATGGAGATAAAATATCTTAAGATTAGTTAAAAAACAGTCTAGTTAAAAATCCTCTAGCCTCAGTTGCACTGGATTTTTCTTTGCTAAGGTTTGGATAGATTTTGTTGAGATACCTTTACGACAAAAAACCTTCTCTTGCGGGGTAGAATACACTACAATAAAACATTAAATCTAATCAACAAATTAAAATGAAAAAAACCACTTTTTTACTTACCTTACTCACCTTATCAACATTCTCAAATGCTTGGATGATTGCAGGTCTTGGCGAGTTTAATCCTAAACAAATCAGCGATAATGTCTTTGTCATTCATGGTCCATTAGGCGAGCCGAATGCTAAAAATCAAGGTTTTATGAATAATCCTGGTATTGTTATCGGTAGCACAGGTGTTGTTGTTATTGACCCTGGCAGCTCGTATCTTGTGGGCAAAAAAATTATTGAAGAGATTAAGAAAATAAGCAAAAAACCAATCACAGCTGTTTTTAATACCCATGTGCATGGCGACCATTGGCTAGGCAATCAAGCAATTGTTGAAAAATACCCAAAAGTCAAAATTTACGCACACCCCAATATGATTGCCCAAGCAAAAGACGGTGCTGGTGCAACTTGGGTAAGTCTTATAGAAAATTTAACTCAAGGTGTGTCTAAAGGCACAATTGCCACTTATCCAACCCATGCTACCCAACATTTACAAATTATTCAAGCAGCTGGAGAAGATTTTAAAATTCACAATCCAGTACCCAAAGCCCATACTGATACCGATATTATGATTGAGCATATAGCAAGTAAAACTCTCTTTCTAGGGGATAACAGTTTTTCCCACCGACAAGCAAGATTTGATAATTCAGCAGATATGCACGGCAATATCAAAGTCTTAAAATACGCAGTCAATCTAAAACTCAAGAATTATGTGCCTGGACACGGTCCTACGGGGAGTTCTCAACAAGCAGTGGTACCGTTTTTAAATTATCTACTCATTATCCAAGCTGAAACCAAAAAAGGCTATGAGCAGGATTTAGCCGATTATGAAATCAAACCCAAGGCAGATAAAAAGCTCACCGCCTACAAAAATTGGCACGGCTACAAGGCACAATTAGGACCACAAATTAACAAAATGTTATTAGAAATTGAAGCCTTAGATTTATAAAATAGGCTTGCTGAGAAACACAGATTTGCCTGCTTAGAAGGGTTTGTTAATGGTTTTTTGTGCGGTAACGGGCGGATTGTGCGTGGGCTTGGAACCCTTCGCTGTCTGCTAGCATAGCGGCAATTTTACCGAGTGTGTCTGCACCTTTGGCAGACGCCATAATCAAACTGGATTTTTTCTGAAAATCATAGACCCCAAGAGGTGAGGAAAAGCGTGCGGTGCCAGAAGTGGGTAGGACATGGTTCGGACCAGCACAATAATCACCTATGGCCTCGCAACTGTTTCTGCCCATGAATATTGCCCCTGCATGTTTAATTTTATCTAATAGACTTTGCGGGTCTGTAACTGAAAGCTCTAAGTGCTCGGGGGCAATTTGGTTAGCAAGGGTTATCGCTTCGTCTATGGTTTGGGTGTGAATCAATGCGCCTCGATTCTTGAGTGCAGTTTTGATAGTATCTTGCCTTTTCATAGTGGGCAGCAATTTGACAATGCTGCTCCTAACTTGGGCGATAAAATCTGTATCGGGGCAAAGCAGGATGGATTGCGCAGCTTCATCATGTTCGGCTTGTGAGAATAAATCCATAGCAATCCAATCAGGGTTGGTTTTGCCATCACAAATAATCAATATTTCACTAGGACCGGCAATCATATCAATCCCAACCTGACCAAAAACCGCGCGTTTTGCCGTTGTCACATAACGATTACCGGGACCAACTATTTTATCCACTTTTGGAATGGTTTGTGTGCCATACGCCAGTGCGGCAATGGCTTGGGCGCCACCGATGGTAAATACCTTATCCACCTCCGAGAGATAGGCAGCGGCTAATACTAATGGGTTACTCGCCCCATTTGGAGTTGGCACCACCATAATTAGAGTTTCTACCTCGGCGACTTTTGCGGGAATAGCATTCATCAATACTGAAGAAGGGTAAGCCGCCTTACCGCCAGGAACATACAGACCGACACGCTCTAATGGGGTGATCTTTTGCCCCAGCACAGTCCCATCCTCTTCGGTATAAGTCCAGGTGCTTTGTTTTTGCTTTTTATGATAGCGGCGAATACGATTTGCTGCATTTTGTAGGATAGATTTTTCTACCTCGCCCAAAGAATCAAAAGCAGCTCTGAGTTGATTTTGATGCAAACTCAAATCCGCCATTGATTTTGCCTCAACCTTGTCAAACCTAATTGAATAATCAATTAACGCTGAATCGCCTTGGGTGCGAATATTGGCAATAATTTTATCAACTGTTTTACTAACTTCTTGAGAGGCAACGCTCTCCCAACTTAGAAGTTTTGATAATTTATCTTGAAAATCAGTTTGTTGTGAAGATAGATTTGTAATCATAAGCTTTTTTTGATATTCTCAATCCAAGCTTTAATCTGGGTATCTTTGGTTTTGAATGCACTACTATTGACCACTAGCCGAGAAGAAATATCCTCAATTTTTTCAAACGCTATTAAGCCATTGGCTTTTAAGGTATTACCAGTATCCACCAAATCAACAATACAATGTGCCAAGCCAACTTTAGGGGCTAACTCCATTGCACCATAGAGTTTAATCACCTCAATCTGAGTGCCTTTGGCAGCAAAATAACATTGGGTAGAATGGATGTATTTAGTGGCAATTTTTAAAGTGTTTTGCTTGAGTTTGGCTTTATCGCTGGCAGCAACCATCAACCTGCATTTGGCAATACCCAAATCTAGCAGTTCAAACAAACCGCTCCCACCATGCTCTAACAATACATCTTTGCCAGCAATACCCATATCTGCTGCGCCATGTTGCACAAATATCGGCACATCACTGGCACGAATAATAATTACTTTAACCGTATCAAAATTAGTGTTAAGAATGAGTTTTCTAGAATTAAGTTCTGTATCGGAAATTTCTAAGCCTGCTTTTTTAAGTAAGGGTAGCGTTTGTTTGAGAATTCTACCTTTGGATAATGCAATTGTTAACATGGTTATTAGTCTTGGACACGCTCAATTTGAGCCCCTAATAATTTTAATTTTTCTTCAATGGTTTCATAGCCACGGTCTAAGTGATAAACCCGTTCAATGGTGGTTGTACCATTAGCGGCCAACCCTGCCAAAACCAATGATGCCGAGGCACGCAAATCAGTTGCCATTAAGTGGGCACCAGTGAGCGACTCCACCCCTCGGCAAAAGACAGTATTGCCTTCCAAGGTTAAATCAGCACCCATACGCGCTAGTTCAGGAATGTGCATAAAACGATTTTCAAAAATATTTTCAGTGATTGAGCTGTGCCCCTCAGCGATGGCATTAAGGGCAGTAAATTGTGCCTGCATATCGGTTGGAAAATTAGGATAAGTGCTGGTTTTAATATTCACCGCCTTGGGTCTTCTGCCTTTCATATCAAGGGTGATGGAGTTGTTTCTGGTTTTAATATCAGCACCTATTTCAATCAATTTTCCCAACACTGCACGCATCGATTGATAACGAATATTTTTAACCGTGATTGACCCGCTTGTAATCGCAGCAGCCACTAGATAAGTAGCCGCTTCAATACGGTCAGGGCAGACTGAATAACTAACACCGTTTAAACTTTCCACTCCTTCAATAACAAGTATTGAAGTGCCTATGCCAAAGATCTTTGCTCCCATTTTATTTAAACAGTTGCACAAATCGCAAATTTCTGGTTCTTGAGCAGCATTATGAATGGTGGTTGTTCCTTTAGCCAAAGTAGCTGCCATGAGTAAATTCTCAGTCGCGGTAACGGTAACTTGGTCAAAATATATCTCAGCACCTATCAGGGTTTTGGCCTGTGCATAAATATAACCGTTTTTAACTTCAATTGTAGCGCCTAGTTCTTCTAAAGATTTAAGGTGCAAATCAACTGGACGAGTGCCAATGGCACAACCACCCGGTAGAGATACTTTAGCCCTTCCATACTTTGCCAATATTGGTCCCAATACCAAAATTGAGGCACGCATGGTTTTAACCAAATGATAATCTGCCACCAGATTGGTTAATTTTGAGGAATCAACAAATAAAGCATTATCAGATTCTAAAATAAATTCAGCGCCCATATTCATTAACAATCTAAGTGTGGTTGAAACATCACTCAAATGCGGGGTATTGGTTAAGGTAATTGGAGTATCTGCCAAAATAGAGGCAAATAAAATAGGTAGAGATGAGTTTTTAGAACCTGCAGTTTTAATGGTTCCGCTTAAAGCTTTGCCGCCATGGATGGTTAGCTTATACATTATCTAATTTTTTAGTCATTTTAGCGATTAGGCTCTCAATGCCCTTGCGTTTGATATGCGAATCAAATTCTGCTTGATAATTTTTTATTAAACTAACCCCAGAAAAAACAACATCATAAGTACGCCAATGCCCAGACCTAATCATCTTTAAAGAAATAATAAAAGGTTTTGAATCGTTATCAAGACTAACGAACAACTTAACAATAGCCTTGTTGCCCTTGCGTTTTACCATTGAGTCAACTTCAATATCAATACTGTCTAATTTATCGTAAGAGGATAGGACGCTGGCATAATCTTGAACTAAAGATTGGGTAATGTATTGTTGAAAAATCAGTTTTTGCTTGGTATTTAAAGTCTGCCAGTGTTTTTTAAGTGCCAATTGAGTTGAAACATCTATGGCAATGCTGGGTAGCATTTTAGATTTTATTAAGGTCTCAACATTTTCAGCAGAAGCTTTGTTGTGCTTTCTTAATTCTTTGAGTGCAGACAAGGCATCGGTAAGCAAGTTTAGTGCAGCGGTATTCGGTGGGTCTATAACCCCCTTTATAGGTGCAGCAGACATAGCAAACATAGAAAAAGCAATGTTGAGATGGAAAATAGCCAATATAATTGTGAGTTTCTTAATCATTTTTCTGCAAATTTTAAAATTAAACCCTTTGAATTTTACCTTTTTTATAAAGGAAGGTGTTTGCATAGTTATAAAACCAATCCTTTTGCAACGAGCTTTGCCCCCTCAACTAAGCACAGATAACAAAACGGTTTAGTTTGGCTTCGCTGCGTCTCGCCTAAACAGCGTTTGCCGTGCAATAAAGTAAGATTTTGAGGATGCTATAAAAAAGTGTATTAAAACTAAGCTAACAATCTGTAACGCTAAAAGGCTGTCCCTTCTTGAGCGTTAAGATTATCAATTTGTTCTTGAATTTTTCTCTCTTGGGTCTTAATCAGTGCTTTTTGCTTTTCCAATATTTGCCTTTGTTTGTCAATTTTTAACTTTTTTTCTGCTGCCAGTTTGCGTTGTTCTTCGGCCTTTATCTCAGCAATAGGCTTAGACTTTAGATATTCAAAAACTTTCACAATTTTTTCCACGCCCGCTACTTTTTTAACGATTTTTACCACTTTATTCGCCTCTCTTTGGGTAACACTACCCATTAAATAAACCGTCTGATCTTCAGTCATTACCTTGATATGGGATGGATGAAAGACCTCTTGAGTGTAGAATACACTCTCAATTTCAATCGTAATAAGACTGTCCTTTGCTCTGGAGAATAGACTACTATTTGGTGCTATTTTTGTCTCGTTAACTACCTTTAAGATTTGGGGGATTTCATCAGAGATAAGTTTTTCAATACGAGATTTACTTTCTTCGTCAGCAACTTCCCCAGTGACCAAAACCCTGCCGTTATAAGTTAAAAAATTTAGATGGGCATCTTTTAATAACGCATCTTCATTCACCACATTGATAAGACGCAGGTATAAAGCTTTATCATCAACAATAGTGCCTATACTGCGGCGGTCATTTTGTGTTGTTAAGACAGTTGCAGTGGCTGAAATTCCGATAACAGGATTGATGCAAGCATTGAGTAGCAGAGAAAATAGGATAATTATGAATATTTTTAACATTTAAAAGATTTTATTCAAAAGGCATTTTTAATCCAGTTAATTTTAGGATTTTTTAAGCTATATTCAATCCCAATAACATCAAATCTACAAGTAAAATCCCGATATTGTCGTCTAGATTGCAAATAGTACTGTGCAGTTTTGGTGATTTTTGTTTGTTTATCACTACCAATGGTATCTGTTGCAGAGCCGAAGTTGGTATTTTTACGATAACGCACTTCAACAAAAACCAGTTCGTTATTGTTTTTATCAAGCATAATAATGTCTATTTCGCCCAGTTTTGTTAAATAATTTTTTTCAACCAGTTGTAGATTGCATTTGGATAGATATTGTAGCGCAATTACCTCAGCTGTGTTACCAATTTTTCTTTTAAAACTAAACATAATGTCAGGACTTCTCTATATTGTTGCTACTCCGATTGGAAATTTAGATGATATCAGTTTTAGGGCGATTGAAATTTTAAAAACAGTTGATATTATCTTAGCAGAAGATACGCGTCACAGTAAAAAATTGTTAAATTATTATGATATTACCACCCCCACCCAAACACTGCACGAACACAACGAGAGGCAAAAATCAGCCACAGTGATAAAAACGATACTTAATGGTAAAACGATGGCGCTGATTAGTGATTCTGGCACACCATTGATTAGCGACCCGGGCTATATACTGGTGCACGGTGCCAAACAAGCTGGTGTTAAAGTTGTGCCAATCCCTGGGGCAAATGCAATAATCAGTGCCTTGTGTGCATCTGGGATTGCTAGCGATAGTTTTAGTTTTTTTGGTTTTTTACCAACTAGAACCAGTGCCCGCCAAAAAGCCATTCGCACAATTGCCCATATTGAGCAAAGTGCTATTTTTTATGAATCGCCAAGACGAATATTGTCAAGTTTGCTAGATTTACAGGCAATATTAGGCAGTGAGCGTGTGGTTTGTTTAGCAAAAGAAATCAGCAAATCTTTTGAAACCATAAAAACCTCAACTCTAAAAGAATTAATAACCTATTTACAAGCAGATAATGCCCACCAAAAAGGTGAATTTGTTATCATTGTCTCCGCTATTAACAAAGTTAATAAAAAAATCAATATGCAGCAATTAGATAAAATCCTACCTTTATTATTAAACGAGATGGGGGCATCAAAAGCCGCTAGATTAGCCGCCAAAATCACTGGCATTGACAAAAAATATTGTTATCAACAGGCATTGAATGAATTAAACAGGCATTGAATGAATTATTATAAACACCACTTATTTTTTTGTAACAATAGGCGCAAGAATGGCGAGGCGTGCTGTGGGCAGTTTGACGCTGAACAAATGTATCGCTATACAAAAAACAAATGCCGTAATACAGGCAGGTTAGGTCAGGGAAAAATTGGGGTTAGCGAGACGCGTTGTTTGGGGCGTTGTGAGTTTGGTCCTGTGGTGGTGGTGTATCCAGATAATATTTGGTATCAATATATTGATGAGGCGGATATTGATGAAATTATTACCCAACATTTGTTTGCTGGCAAAGTGGTAGAGCGACTAAAAATTAACGACCCCACCTAAAACCTTTACATAACTAAAGTTGGGCTAATTTTTGCCACAATTTTTGGGTTTTTTCCTCTAAAGACGAAAAATCAGCGTTATTTTCAATGACATCAGTAGGTAGGTGATTTGCCAAATCCAAGCGTTGTTTGCGATCGGCTTGGGCTAGGATCATTTTCTGAGCTAGGGCTTTGCTAATATTTTCACGCTCTATCAAGCGTTTTATCTGGTTTTGCACACTGCAATCAACCACAATAGTGCGGTTAAATAAAGACCACAGGTTTTGCTCCACCAACAAAGGAACATCAACAATAACCTGTTTAGCATCAAGGTGCTTAATCTGTGCGTGCATACGCGCTAATATTTTTGGATGTAGGATTTTTTCAATCAATTGTTGATTGGCTGGGTTAGCAAACAATTGTTGGCGCAGTTTTTTGCGGTTGAGGGTTTTGTCAGTGTTGAGAATAGCCGTGCCAAAAATTGCCACCAACTCTTTCAAACTCTCAGTATTAGGCTTAACTACTTCACGAGCAAGTTGATCAAGGTCAATAATAGTCGCACCCATTTTTTTAAAGATTTGACCCACACTTGACTTACCACAAGCAATACCGCCAGTCAGTGCGATTTTAACAATAGCCATAATGCTCCTATTTTATTTAATAGTATTAGACTTTTGCACAATTACGGATAATTTAAAAAAATGAGAGATTTTGCCGAATGGGTGATTTTTTTTTAAATCCGATCATTTATGCAAAAGGTCTCTATTGACATTTTGCCTAAATCTTTTGATAATACACGATCTTTTTGGTTATGTAGCTCAGTTGGTCAGAGCACAGCATTCATAATGCTGGGGTCGGTGGTTCAAGTCCACCCATAACCACCACACAATCAATGACTGACATCACTGATATAAATTTAGTTAATTATAAATTATTATATTTTTGGCGTTAATATTTGGGTCTGGCAGTTTTTTATATCGGCTAATGATATTGGTAGGCTAAAACAAGCATGTGATAGCAGTAATGGATTAAGTTGTGTTGGTTTTGGGGTGATGTATGACAAAGGCAAAGGCGTTAAACAAGATGATTTTAAAGCAGTGGAATATTATCAAAAAGCATGTGGTTTAGATGATGGCGAGGGCTGTTCTCATCTTGGGCTGATGTATCAACAAGGACAAGGCGTTAAATAAATTGATATTAAAACCGATAATCCGCTTATCTGTTAAAATGACGACAAAATCTAGGCAGACATAAACATTACCAAAACACCAAAATACATGGCAAGTTCAACACAAACCACCCTAATCATCCCTACTTTAAACCGCCCCGATGATTTAACTCGGTGCCTAAAATCAATCACCCAACTCAGTCAGCCTTTTGATGAGATTATTATTGTAGAACAAGGTGATATTG
>JYIN01000014.1 GCA_002007405.1 Gammaproteobacteria bacterium Gsub | reverse complement strand
ATGCTGAGGTGTAGTTGGTTCGTTTTTTGCTCATATTTTTTACTCCGATTTTTTCGTTTAGTTTAACTTGTTCGAAATAAGGAATTTTGATTTGTTGTCTAGATTTGTTGGGGTGTTATATGCTCATGATTTACGCACTCCACTAACTCAAGTGCATTTAGCGTTATCTCTGTTGCCAAATAATGGCGGCGACATCAAACTTATGCACAATATTCAACGGTATTTAGACAATATCAATAACCTAATTAGCGATACCTTAAATATAGGCAAAGAATTAACAAAAGAAGATAAGCACCCAAGCAACCCTCTTCACGAATTAGAAAATGTAGTGGCTAATGTAATTATGTCAACACAATCCAAGATAGTTATCACAAATTCAAGCGATACCCAATGTGCACCAATTTTATACCCAATGGCATTTAAAAGAGTGCTTACAAATCTTTTAACCAACGCCGTTAGATATGGACAAAACAAACCTGTTAAGATTGTATTATATTGTAACGACAAACAAACCACCGTACAAATAAAAGACAGTGGTATAGGAATTCCAAAAGAATTTACGGAAAAAGTTTTTCAGCCGTTTTACAGGATAGAGAAATCTAGAAATAACAAAACTGGTGGTAGTGGTATAGGGTTAGCAATAGTGCAACAACTTGTCAATCTACATGGTTGGCAAATAAATCTCAAGCCTCTAAAAAATGGTGGCACAAATGCAATATTAATAATTCCGAATACAAAACCTTAAACAAAAAAATACCCCAGCACCGTGAGATGCTGGGGTATTTTAGCATTATATTTAATGCAGTTATTTTTAGCTTTTTACAAGGCGGACGCCGTAACGAACGCAGGAGCATAGTAAAAACTATGTGACTAAGTGAGGAACAAGTCCAACACCGTAAAAACCAAAAATAACAAATTAAAAGCCTAGCAATGTCCTACTCTCACATGGGGAGACCACACACTACCATCGGCACTCTAATATGCGTGGTTTCACTTTGGTGAAAACACTTTGTAAAAAACAACAGACGATAAAAAACCCCAGCGCCAAATAAAGGGGCTGGGGTTTTTTGAATTAAAAGCTTGAGCTGTGTCCTACTCTCGCATGGGGAAGCCCCACACTACCATTGGCGCTAAGCGGTTTCACTTCTGAGTTCGGAATGGGATCAGGTGGGGCACACTTGCTATTGCAACTCAAGCAAACTGATAGCTAAAACTGTCACTTATTACAGTTTCAACAAATTAAAAAGTTTTTACACCTTTGAAAAAATATAACAATAAAATACAGTCAATAAAGTTTGCACACTTATCAGTGTATTGCATGACACAAACAACATAAAATTATGGATTCAACAAATAATTTGGGTGTTATATGGTCAAGCCTCACGATCAATTAGTACAAGTTAGCTGCACACATTACTGTGCTTCCACATCTTGCCTATCAACCTTGTCGTCTTCAAGGGATCTTTAGGATAATTAAATTATCAGGGAGACCTAATCTTGGGAGGGGCTTCGCGCTTAGATGCTTTCAGCGCTTATCCCGTCCACACATAGCTACTCGGCAATGCGACTGGCGTCACAACCGAAACACCAGAGGTGTGTCCGTTCCGGTCCTCTCGTACTAAGAACAGCTTCCCTCAAGTCTCCAACGCCCGCGGTAGATAGGGACCGAACTGTCTCACGACGTTCTAAACCCAGCTCGCGTACCACTTTAAATGGCGAACAGCCATACCCTTGGGACCTGCTTCAGCCCCAGGATGTGATGAGCCGACATCGAGGTGCCAAACACCCCCGTCGATGTGAACTCTTGGGGGGTATCAGCCTGTTATCCCCGGCGTACCTTTTATCCGTTGAGCGATGGCCCTTCCACAAGGAACCACCGGATCACTAAGACCTAGTTTCCTACCTGCTCGACATGTCTGTCTCGCAGTCAAGCATCCTTTTACCTTTGCGCTCATTGCACGATGTCCGACCGTGCTGAGGATACCTTTGCGCTCCTCCGTTACTCTTTAGGAGGAGACCGCCCCAGTCAAACTACCCACCATACATTGTCCCCAATCCGGATGACGAATCAAGGTTAGAACCCCAACCATACCAGGGTGGTATTTCAAGGGTGGCTCCACTCGAACTGGCGTCCAAGATTCAAAGCCTCCCACCTATCCTACACAAGTAGGATCAGAGTTCAATGCAAAGCTGTAGTAAAGGTGCACGGGGTCTTTCCGTCTGGCCGCGGGTATACTGCATCTTAACAGCAATTTCAATTTCACTGAGTCTCGGGTGGAGACAGTGTGGCCATCGTTACGCCATTCGTGCAGGTCGGAACTTACCCGACAAGGAATTTCGCTACCTTAGGACCGTTATAGTTACGGCCGCCGTTTACTTGGGCTTCGATCAAAAGCTTCGCAACAAGTTGCTAACCTCATCAATTAACCTTCAAGCACCGGGCAGGCGTCACACCCTATACGTCCACTTTCGTGTTTGCAGAGTGCTGTGTTTTTAATAAACAGTCGCAGCCACCTGGTATCTTCAACTCTTACCAGCTTATTCAGCAAGTGAAATCACCAGCAAGAGCACACCTTCTCCCGAAGTTACGGTGTCATTTTGCCTAGTTCCTTCACCCGAGTTCTCTCAAGCGCCTTAGAATTCTCATCTCGTCCACCTGTGTCGGTTTGGGGTACGGTTTCATATAACCTGAAGCTTAGAGGATTTTCCTGGAAGCATGGTATCACGCACTTCTCCCAAAAGAGGGATCGTCATCACGCCTTGGGTTAAAGGCCCCCGGATTTACCTAGGAACCAAGCCTACACGCTTAAACAAGGACAACCATCGCCCTGCTGCGCTAACCTTCTCCGTCTTCCCATCGCAGTTATATGAAGTATGGGAATATTAACCCATTTCCCATCGACTACGCATTTCTGCCTCGCCTTAGGGGCCGACTCACCCTACGCCGATTAACGTTGCGTAGGAAACCTTGGACTTCTGGCGAGGGGGTTTTTCACCCCCTTTATCGTTACTCATGTCAGCATTCGCACTTCTGATACCTCCAGTGCGCCTCTCAGCACACCTTCAACGGCTTACAGAACGCTCTCCTACCGTCAGAGGACAGATGACAAAAGACTGATGACTGAATCTAGATGACTGATGACAGAAAACTGATGACTGTATTTGCTGATTATTGCCAATTTTTATGCAAACCTGTGAGCATTTTAGCAATATTCTGATAATCATCTTTTAATCTTAGTGCAGTGATTTTGTCAATATATTTTAAATCTAAACAATAGTGCAACCATAATCGCATTTCATCGGCAGAACCGATAGCAATTAATAAATAGCGTTTAAACTCTGGTTTAGAAAAATGTTGTTTTCCAAAACCTTCTGCTAAATTTGCACAAACTGATTTGCTGGCTCGTCTCATTTGAGAAGCCAATTCAAATTGTTCATTTTTGGGTAAATTTTGACTGACTTTATGTATTTCTAAAGAAACCTGATAGGCTTTTTTAAATACATTTAAATCACTGACATCTGTAATTTTCTGTTTGTTCATCTCATCTCCTTACTGTTTTCTGTTATCTGTTGTCTGTTATCTGTTTTCAGTTCTTCAGACCTCTGTAATCTGTCCTCTGACCCGTAGCTTCGGTATGTAGTTTTAGCCCCGTTAAATCTTCCGCGCAAACCGACTCGACCAGTGAGCTATTACGCACTCTTTAAAGGAATGGCTGCTTCTAAGCCAACCTCCTGGCTGTCTTTGCCTTTTCACATCGTTTCCCACTTAACTACAATTTTGGGACCTTAGCTGACGGTCTGGGTTGTTTCCCTTTCCACTACGGACGTTAGCACCCGCAGTGTGTCTGCCATGCTCAAACTTTACGGTATTCGGAGTTTGCAATGGTTTGCTAAGTCTTGACGACCCGCTAGCCATAACAGTGCTCTACCCCCGCAAGTTATACATGACGCTCTACCTAAATAGATTTCGGAGAGAACCAGCTATCTCCGGGTTTGTTTGGCCTTTCACCCCTATCCACAGCTCATCCCCCCATTTTTCAACATAGGTGGGTTCGGGCCTCCAGTTAGTTTTACCTAACCTTCACCCTGGCCATGGATAGATCACCCGGTTTCGGGTCTACTCCCTGCTACTAAACGCCCATTTAAGACTCGGTTTCCCTACGGCTCCCCTAATGGTTAACCTTGCAACAGAGAAGTAAGTCGCTGACCCATTATACAAAAGGTACGCAGTCATCAGATAACAGAATACAAAAGACGGAGGACTGAATCTGAGGACAGATAACAGAAGACGGAGGACTGAATCTGAGGACAGAAGACAGAAGACAGATGACTGTAAAAGCAACACCACGCTACTTGTCAGTCCTCTGTCTTCTGTCCTCTGTCTTCTTACTCTGTCCTCTGACCTCTGTTCTCTGTCCTCTTGCTCTGTCCTCTGACCTCTGTATTCTGTCATCTGACTCCCACTGCTTGTATGCATACGATTTCAGGTTCTATTTCACTCCCCTCCCGGGGTTCTTTTCGCCTTTCCCTCACGGTACTTGTTCGCTATCGGTCATTAGAGAGTATTTAGCCTTGGAGGGTGGTCCCCCCATGTTCAAACAGCGTTTCACGTGCGCCGTCTTACTCGATTTCATCTAAATTAAATTTTCATGTACGGGGCTATCACCCTGTATCGCTCAACTTTCCAGAAAATTCCACTAATTTAAAATAGACTTAAGGGCTAATCCCCGTTCGCTCGCCGCTACTAAGGGAATCTCGGTTGATTTCTTTTCCTCTAGGTACTTAGATGTTTCAGTTCCCTAGGTTAGCCTCTTTAAGTTATGTATTCACTTAAAGATAACAGCCTGATGACTGCTGGGTTTTCCCATTCGGAGATCTCCGGGTATAACGCTTATTTACCAGCTAACCGAAGCTTATCGCAGATTATCGCGTCCTTCATCGCCTTCTAATGCCAAGGCATCCGTCGTATGCACTTATTCACTTGACCATATAACCCCAAATCATCTGTTTTAGGCTCTGGCTTTTGCCCATTTTCTGCATTATTTTTTATAACTCAGTAGTCAAATTTAGATTAACTAAATCCTCTCAATCATTATAAAAATGCCTTGCAAATAAACAAAATCCAAACCTTAACATTTTGGTGTTTATAGTTAGTATTTCACCTTGTGAAGTCACAAATTATGACCAAGTCATAATCGGTGAATTCTTTATTTCATTGCCAGTTATTACACTGGCGATAAGAATCCATATTTTTTTGAAATTGTTGTGTCAATGCAATACACTTTTATAGGGCAATGTCATCACAACATTGCCTTGCGTTGTATTGTATTTTTACAAACTTTACTTCATGTATTAAATTGTTAAAGAGCTCTAAGCCCAGGGCATAGTATAAAAACTTAAATAAAATCACAAAATGACTTTATTTAAGTTTTTTAAAAAATGAAAAAGTCTTTTTTATTAGACAAGGTGTTTGGTGAAATTTGTAACCATAAAATATCAATGCAAAAGTGGTGGAGCCAGGGAGGGTCGAACTCCCGACCTCTTGCGTGCAAGGCAAGCGCTCTCCCAGCTGAGCTATGGCCCCTTACTGGTCTATTTTTTCATTCTTCTGCGTTATTTTTTTCGCTCAGTTGGTCATGTAGTTTGCACTACACTCCCGCCTTCGTTCAAAAAATGTCTTGAACAATAAAAAATATCCTGCGTAAGTTTTTTAATCTTGCCTCATATAAAGGCTTTAACTAAAAAAAATATTGGTATAAAACCTAATAAATACAGCATAAAAAATACTGTAATCTTTATTTTTGCAAGGCAGATTTGAGGAAATTGACAAAAGGTCAATGACTGAAAATCTAACGCCGCAAAAATGAAAATTTGGTGGGTCTGGGTGGATTTGAACCACCGACCTCACCCTTATCAGGGGTGCGCTCTAACCAACTGAGCTACAGACCCGAGGACTGATGACAAATTTCTGATGACTAAATTGGATAACACAGCACAGTACTCAGATGACTGTAAAAACAGTATATAACACGATTCTTTCATTCTTTTATGTCTATCAAACAACTTGTTGTGGACACTCATACCAACGACAGATTACTGAAGACGGATGATAGATTTCTCTGCCTCCTGTATCCTGCCTTTTGTTATTAAGGAGGTGATCCAGCCCCACCTTCCGGTAGGGCTACCTTGTTACGACTTTACCCCAGTCATGAATCACACCGTGGTAACCGTCCTCAGTAAACTGTTAGACTAGCTACTTCTGGTGCAACCCACTCCCATGGTATGACGGGCGGTGTGTACAAGACCCGGGAACGTATTCACCGCGGCGTTCTGATCCGCGATTACTAGCGATTCCGACTTCATGGAGTCGAGTTGCAGACTCCAATCCGGACTACGAGAAGATTTGTGAGATTAGCACCACCTCGCGGCTTAGCAGCCCTTTGTCCTTCCCATTGTAGCACGTGTGTAGCCCTGGTCGTAAGGGCCATGATGACTTGACGTCGTCCCCGCCTTCCTCTGGTTTATCACCAAGCAGTCTCCTTATAGTTCCCACCCGAAGTGCTGGCAAATAAGGATAAGGGTTGCGCTCGTTACGGGACTTAACCCAACATCTCACGACACGAGCTGACGACAGCCATGCAGCACCTGTCACTGCGTTCCCGAAGGCACCAATCTATTTCTAGAAAGTTCGCAGGATGTCAAGACCAGGTAAGGTTCTTCGCGTTGCATCGAATTAAACCACATGCTCCACCGCTTGTGCGGGTCCCCGTCAATTCCTTTGAGTTTTAACCTTGCGGTCGTACTCCCCAGGCGGATAACTTAACGCGTTAGCTTCGCCACTAAAGGGTAAATCCCCCCAACGGCTAGTTATCATCGTTTACAGCGTGG
Source organism: Gammaproteobacteria bacterium Gsub (assembly GCA_002007405.1). Classification (GTDB taxonomy): domain Bacteria; phylum Pseudomonadota; class Gammaproteobacteria; order PS1; family Pseudothioglobaceae; genus JAAOIF01. The sequence continues at coordinate 88,583 of JYIN01000014.1, read as the reverse complement.
ACTACCAGGGTATCTAATCCTGTTTGCTACCCACGCTTTCGTACCTCAGTGTCAGTATTAGTCCAGAAAGCTGCCTTCGCCATTGATGTTCCTTCTGATATCTACGCATTTCACCGCTACACCAGAAATTCCACTTTCCTCTCCTATACTCTAGTTTGCCAGTTTCAAATGCAGTTCCCAGGTTAAGCCCGGGGCTTTCACATCTGACTTAACAAACCACCTACGCACGCTTTACGCCCAGTAATTCCGATTAACGCTCGCACCCTCCGTATTACCGCGGCTGCTGGCACGGAGTTAGCCGGTGCTTCTTCTAAAGTTAACGTCAAGGTTTAGCGGTATTGTCGCTAAACTTTTCTTCACAATTGAAAGTGCTTTACAACCCTCAGGCCTTCTTCACACACGCGGTATTGCTGGATCAGGGTTGCCCCCATTGTCCAATATTCCCCACTGCTGCCTCCCGTAGGAGTCTGGGCCGTGTCTCAGTCCCAGTGTGGCTGGTCGTCCTCTCAGACCAGCTATAGATCGTCGCCTTGGTAGGCCTTTACCCCACCAACTAACTAATCTAACGCAGGCTCATCTGATAGTGAAAGCATATAAATAGAGGCCTCCTTTACTCCGTAGAGATTATGCGGTATTAATCCGAATTTCTCCGGGCTATCCCCCGCTATCAGGTAGATTCCTACGCATTACTCACCCGTCCGCCACTTGACGCCTACTAGCAAGCTAGTATCGTTTCCGTTCGACTTGCATGTGTTAAGCATACCGCCAGCGTTCAATCTGAGCCAGGATCAAACTCTTCAGTTCAATCTTTGACTTTTTAGAACTTTGGCATGAGCCAATTGTTCAATTTTTTTAAAAGCTTTATTGCTTTAGTTTTTTAGGAACGCCTATATAAAAATATATTTGTCCCGTGTGCACCTGCACAATGATTGTACGAGTGCCCACACAAGTTGTTTGATAGTTTTTTTTAAAGAGCGACCACAACCAAAAAACAAATTTTTTAGACAGCAGTAAAGGATGGCAATTATACAAGCAAAAAATACCGAGTCAAGTGTGTTTTGCATAATAAAGTGATTTTTATTCTTGGGTCTTATGGTTAAGGTCATTATTTTTATCTTGGGACCTTTACATATATTGTGCAAAAACCTTATCTTTTACTAAAAATCCCTTAAAGGCGGGAGTGGAAAAAATGCAAAAACCAGCATCTGTTTAGCACAAAATATTGTATTCGGATCTGAAAAAAACCACTTACTGAATTTAAAAAATAGGTGTTTATAATGGACCGTTTTAGGGATGTGAAAAATGTTTAAATTATTGGTTATGCTGGCTATTGTGATTAATTTTAGCGCTTGTAATAAGGTGGAAAAAAGCAGCGTGGTAGTAAAAACCAATACACAGGCAACTTTAGCCCAATTGGCTAGATCATTGACGACAAAATCAGCCTGTATTGCCAATAATGGCATCTGGCGAAAAACAGGGACAATACAACGCCACTCTTGTGTGTTAATGGCAGATGATGCAGGAAAATCTTGTGTGGATAATAGCCAATGTCAAGTTGCTTGTGTTATAAAAGAGAATTATGTAAGAGGCGCCCAGATGATTGGACAGTGTTACGAATCGACCGACCAATCTGGTTGTCGTGCTTATGTTAATCAGGGTAAATCAGAGGGCATTGTATGTATTGATTAAACTAATAAAATAGAAATCGGGTATAGTTTTGAGCCAGCTCTCAATTATTAACAATTTCATCTAGCAAACTGATTTATGTTATATCCGTCCAAAAGAGATTTGGACATAAATTATGCAAAGAGTTTTAAAAACACTCAAGACCAAAATCCAATTTTTACAAAACATTTCTCGGCATAAATTTGGGTTTTATTGGCAAAGAGCTTGCTATATTGGGTATAATCCTGTGGTTTTCTTTTTTATAAAGAAGTGATGAAGTTAAACGGTGCACAAATATTAGTGCAAAGCCTAAAAAACGAAGCTGTGGAGTATATTTTTGGTTATCCGGGTGGGGCAGTTTTGCATATTTATGATGCCTTAGATGCACAAAATGACATTAAGCATGTTTTGGTGCGTCACGAACAAGGTGCGGCACATGCGGCCGATGGCTATGCCAGAGCTAGTGGTAAAGTAGGCGTGGTATTAGTAACCTCGGGTCCAGGCATTACTAATGCAGTAACAGGGATTGCCACAGCGTATATGGATTCTATCCCAATGGTGATTATCTCAGGTCAAGTACCCTCAGCGTTGATTGGCAATGATGCGTTTCAAGAAGTGGATGCAGTAGGTATTACTAGATCCTGTGTTAAGCATAATTTTTTAATCAAAGATATTAATCAAGTTTCTATCACCATTAAAAAAGCCTTCTATATTGCCAGCACTGGTCGCCCTGGTCCAGTGCTTATTGATATTCCTAAAGACATTACCATTAAAAAGATTACTAAGCCAGTTTATGCCGATACTATTAAAATGCGCTCCTATCATCCAGTAGTTAATAGCGACGATATGCAAATTGATAAGGCAGTGGCGTTAATTATTAAATCAAAACAGCCTATTGTTTATGCAGGCGGTGGTTGTGTGATTGGCAATGCACACCAACAGCTTCGCGACTTTACCCGCCAATTGGGGCTGCCGATTACCCAAACCTTAATGGGTCTGGGTGCTTATCCGGCGACTGATAAACTTTCTTTGGGTATGCTGGGTATGCACGGCACTTATGAGGCAAATATGGCAATGCATGATGCAGATTGTGTGATTGCAGCAGGCAGTAGATTTGACGATAGAGTAACCGCAAATATTGAAAAATTCTGCCCAAATGCAAAAATTATTCACATTGATATAGACCCCGCTTCAATTGGCAAAAACATCGCGGTTGATGTGTCTATTGTAGGTGAGGTGAGTTTGGTGTTGGCGGCACTAAGCCACGCCTTAAAAGACAAGAAAACTGCTGATATTAGTGCGTGGTGGATGCAGATTGACCGCTGGCGTAGTGTTGATTCTTTGGCGTATCAAACCCAAGCAGGAGTGATTAAACCACAAAGTGTGATTGAGGCTTTGTATACACTCACCAAGGGTGAGGCAATTGTTACCTCTGATGTTGGGCAACATCAAATGTGGGCGGCACAATATTATCAATTTGATGAGCCGCGGCGTTGGATTAACTCTGGTGGTTTGGGCACGATGGGCTTTGGTCTGCCTGCGGCTATGGGTGCTAAACTCGCTTGCCCGCACCGAGATGTTGCCTGCGTGACAGGCGAGGGCAGTATCCAAATGATGACCCAAGAACTCTCAACCATGTTGCAATACCATACCCCAGTGAAAATTGTTAATCTTAATAACGGTTATTTGGGTATGGTGCGTCAATGGCAGGAGTTTTTCTATGAAAAACGCTATGCCATGTCGTATATGGATGCACTGCCTGATTTTGTTAAATTGAGTGAGGGTTATGGGCATATTGGCATCAAAGTAGAAAAACCCGAAGACCTCAAACCTGCGTTGATTGAAGCATTTGCACAAAAACAGCGAACCGTATTTTTAGACATTATGACAGATCCATCTGAGAATGTATTCCCTATGATTCCTTCAGGTGCTGGACATCATGAAATGTTGCTGGCTGGACGAGATAAAATGGAATCCAATAATGACTCAGGACTGAATTTAGTATGAGACATGTTATCTCAATTTTATTAGAAAACGAAGCGGGGGCATTATCCAGAGTAGCGGGGCTGTTTTCAGCCAGAGGGTTTAACATCGAGTCTTTAACAGTGGCAGCCACAAATGACCCAACCTTGTCACGCATGACTATTGTTAGCATTGGTGATGACTATATTATTGAACAAATTGTCAAACAACTTAATAAATTAATTGATGTTGTTGAAGTGGTGGACCTCACTGCCACAGAACATATTGAGCGTGAATTATTATTACTTAAAATTGATATTGATCAAAACACGCAGGCTGATATTGACGAGCAAATTGATCTCTTTTCAGCCAAAATCATAGACATATCCGAAGATTTTTATATACTTGAATTGGGGGGGAAAAGTCAAAAAATCAACGATTTTTTAAAAGCACTGAGTGCCTTTAAAGTTTTAGAGGTTTCTAGGACTGGCGTTACTGGCATTTGTCAAAAAAGGTAGGCAGTAGTTATAAACAAAAACAAAGGAAAAAAATGAACAGATATTATGACAAAGATGCAGACTTGAATATTATTAAAGGTATGAAGGTCGCTATTATTGGTTATGGCTCACAAGGACATGCACATGCAAATAATTTAAAAGATTCTGGCGTTAATGTAGTGGTCGGTCTTCGCCAAGGTTCTGAAAGTGCTAAAAAAGCAACGACCGCCGGCTTGGGTGTTAAATCGATTGAAATGGCAACAGCCTGGGCTGATTTGGTAATGATTTTAGCACCTGATGAATTCCAAGCCGAACTCTACACCCAAAGTATTGAGCCAAACCTTAGCCGTGGGGCAACACTGGCATTTGCCCATGGTTTTAATATTCATTATGCTCGCATCCAACCTAGATCTGATCTAGATGTTATTATGATTGCACCAAAAGCCCCTGGTCATACGGTACGCTCAGAGTTTAAAAAAGGTGCGGGTATTCCCGACCTAATTGCCGTTGCTCAAGATGCTTCTGGCAACGCTAGGACCACTGCCATGTCTTACGCATCAGCGATTGGTGGGGGGCGCACAGGTATTTTAGAAACCACCTTCAAAGATGAGACCGAAACCGATTTGTTTGGCGAGCAAGTGGTTTTATGTGGAGGCACAACTGCCTTGGTACAGGCAGGGTTTGAGACTTTAGTTGAAGCAGGTTATGAGCCTGAGATGGCATATTTTGAGTGCTTGCATGAGCTTAAATTGATTGTTGATTTAATGTATGAAGGTGGCATCGCAAATATGCGTTATTCAATCTCAAACACGGCTGAATATGGTGATATAACTCGCGGTCCGCGCATTGTAACTGCTGAAACTAAAGCTGAGATGAGAAAAATTTTAGGTGAAATTCAAGACGGTTCATTTGCCAAAGAGTTTGTAGAAAATGTAGCTGATTTGCCCAAAAAGCGCGAGATCCAGCGCCAGCACCAAATTGAGCAAGTTGGTGAATCATTAAGAGCAATGATGCCGTGGATTAACAAGATTGTTGATCAAAATAAAAACTAAAAAACCTTAATAACACTCGATTCAGTTAGGGGGTTATAATTTGAGCCGTCATGAGTGCTAATAAAAAACTAAAAAGAGGGGTTTATCTACTGCCCAATATTTTAACTACATTCGGCTTATTTTCAGGTTTTTTTGCTGTTATTCTTGCCAGCAAAGGGCATTACACTGAGGCGGCTATTGCTATTTTTATTGCTATGTTGTGGGACGGGTTAGACGGGCGGGTGGCGCGCCTAACCAATACCCAAAGTGGGTTTGGCACCCAGTATGATTCCATGGCAGATATGCTCTCATTTGGCGTAGCACCCTCTTTACTGGTGTATTTTTGGCAATTTTCTGAGCTGGGTAAAATTGGTTGGATTGCCGCATTTGTCTATACTGCCGCTGGTGCGCTGCGTTTGGCTCGGTTTAATACTCAAGTTGGGATTGAAGATAAACGCTATTTTCAAGGCTTGCCTTCACCTGCTGCTGCCGCGCTTGTTGCTGGTATGGTATGGACTAAAGAAAGTATCGGTATTACTGGTTATGAGCAATATTTAAAACTCGCCAGTTGGACTGTCTTAGTGAGTGCTGGGGTATTAATGGTCAGCAATATCCGTTATCATAGTTTTAAAAGTATCAATTTAAAAGGTAGGGCATCTTTTAAATTGCTACTCATTGCTACCTTGATTATTGTTGTGATTCTTTTATTCCCAAGCGCGGTTTTGTTTATTTTCTTTTTTGCATACGCTCTATCAGGCCTGATTATAACCGTCGTTGATGTGCGTAAGCGACGAAAATTAAAAAAAAGAACGAAGAAGGAGAGAACATGATTTATAATTTAACACTATGATTTATCAACCTAAAACTTTTCAATTCAAACCAAGCGCTTCCGCTTCGCCACGATTATTGCCATAGGCAATTTATTCCGTATCCGCACAAATCCTTTGTGCCTTAAAACTGATACAATAACACAAAAAACAAGGAGTTAAATGTCCAACAAACTTATTATTTTTGATACCACACTTCGCGATGGCGAGCAATCCCCTGGTGCCTCAATGACCAAAGACGAAAAAGTGCGGATTGCTAAAGTATTGGAAAAAATGCGTGTAGATGTTATTGAAGCCGGTTTTGCCGTTGCATCGCAAGGTGATTTTGAAGCAGTGCAAGCAGTGGCAAATGCGGTGCGAGATTCCACCATTTGCTCATTGGCTAGAGCTTTGGACAAGGACATTGATAGGGCTGGGGAGGCATTAAAAAATGCCAGATCCGCACGCATTCACACTTTCATTGCAACCTCAAATATCCATATGAAGATGAAGCTTAGAATGTCTCCCGCACAAGTTGTGGCGCAAGCAGTTCATTCCATTAAACGCGCTCGTAAGTGGAGTGATGATGTTGAATTTTCGCCCGAAGACGCTGGACGAAGTGATAAAGATTTTCTTTGTCGTATTATTGAAGCAGCAATTAAAGCAGGAGCAAACACCATCAATATTCCAGATACGGTGGGTTATAACATTCCGCATCAGTTTGGACAGATGATAAAATCTTTGATTGAACGCATACCGAATGCTGATAAGGCGATTTTTTCAGCGCATTGCCACAATGATTTGGGCTTGGCAGTGGCCAATTCACTCTCAGCGGTGATGAATGGAGCGCAACAAGTTGAATGCACCATTAACGGGCTGGGTGAGCGTGCTGGCAATACTTCATTAGAAGAAGTCGTTATGGCGATTAGAACGCGCCAAGATGTATTTGCTTGTGATACCAATATTGACACCACACATATTCTTTCTGCTTCGCGGTTGGTATCAAGCGTAACGGGCTTTATCGTACAACCGAATAAGGCGATTGTGGGTGCAAATGCGTTTGCCCATGAGGCTGGCATTCATCAAGACGGGGTACTCAAATATCGTGAAACTTATGAAATTATGCGTGCCGAAGAAGTAGGCTGGAATGCCAATCAGTTAGTGCTTGGGAAACATTCGGGGCGGAACGCTTTTAAAGCCAGATTGACCGAGCTTGGCGTGGTGTTTGCGGATGAAGCAAGCCTCAATGATGCTTTCGAGCGCTTTAAAGAATTGGCAGATAAAAAACACCAAATATTTGACGAAGACTTGCAAATTTTAATATCTGAGATTCAAACTCAGAGTAGTGAGACAATCAAATTGGTGTCTTTGAGGGTTTGCACCGATACTGGCAAAAAAAATACAGCCACTGTGGTATTGTCAATTGATGGTGAGCAAAAAACTGCCACAGCAAGCACTTCAGGCGCTGTTGATGCCACTTTTAGTGCAATTAATTCAATGATTGATATGGATTTGAATTTGCAACTGTATTCAGTCTCAAATGTTACTCAAGGCACAGATTCATTGGGGGAAGTGAATGTGCGCCTTGAGTATGGAGGGCGTATTGTCAGCGGACAAGGGGCAGACACCGATATTATTACTGCCAGTGCTAAGGCTTATATTCACGGTCTTAATAAAATGCTAGCAGCAACGCACAGAGCACATCCACAAGTGTAGCAATCAAAATATTATGGATACAGAGTTAAGATCGCATTATTTAAAGGCACTTGGTGTTGCTGACTTTTTGCATACTAAAACCAAGGTCAAAACCTCCGATAAAGATAAAATCAGCATAAAGTGTTTGGTGATTGAGACCAACAATTCACACTCGTTTTGTCAGCCTGGAAAATCACAAGATTTTTTATTGAAAATGCTCTCTACTATCAGGCTAAAACAAAAAAACATTAAATGTGTTAGCATCCACGCAAATGAATTAAACTCTACGCTTAGGCGCTATGATGCCAAGGCTGTGTTATTGATGAGTAAAGATCTATCGCCCTTGTCAGCACGGCATTTTTCCATCCATCATCCGAGTGAAATTTTAGCCAACCAAGCCCTTAAGCGCGAAGCCTGGGAAGTGCTAAAAAAAATCAAAAAATGGCTGGGATAGATTACAGTTTAAAAGGCTACCAGCGCCCTAAATTAACCACTCCCAATGGTGAAAAAAGGCTGCTTCTACACTCTTGTTGCGCCCCTTGTGCAGGTGAAATTATGCAGGCTTTGATTGCCTCAGATATTGATACTACTTTGTTTTTTTATAATCCCAATATTCACCCAAGAGCAGAATATGAATTGCGAAAAAAAGAAAATATTCGCTTTGCAAAAAAACTGAGCATGCCTTTTATAGATGCCGATTATGAGCACAAAGCATGGTTTGAACGCACCCAAGGTCAGGAAAACGAACCCGAACGAGGCAAGCGTTGCACCACTTGCTTTGACATGCGTTTTGAGGTCAGCGCACAATACGCCCAGTCCCACGGCTTTGATTTAATTTCCTCGACCTTGGGAATCTCCCGTTGGAAGGACATGAAACAAATTAACGCTTGTGGGATAAAGGCAGCCACAGCCTTTGAAGGGATTGGCTATTGGGATTTTAATTGGCGCAAGCATGGCGGATCAGCACGGATGCTGGAGTTGTCCAAACACGAAGAATTTTATCAGCAAGAATACTGCGGCTGCGTCTATTCACTGCGAGATACCAATCGCTGGCGCACCTCTCAAGGGCGTGACAAAATCAAGCGTGGGGTTAAATTTTATAAAACGGCTATACAAAGTTTAGACTAATGCAAGTTACGCTTCAAAAACCACGCATTCTAGGGCTGGATATTATTCGTGGCAGCGCTATTGTGCTGATGATTGGGTATCATTTTTTTTATGATTTAGACTATTTTTCCTATGTTGAGATTGATTTTCAAAAACTCTGGTTTTGGCCTTTGTTTCGCTATCTTATCGTTAATTTATTTTTAATCAGTGTGGGCATTAGTTTGGTGATTGCCCATAAAAACGGCATCCGCTTTGATAAGGTCATTAGGCGGTTTTTAGTGTTGGCAGGAATGTCGTTATTGGTTTCTATTGGGAGTTATTATTTATTCCCAAACAGTTGGATTTATTTTGGTATTTTGCATTTTATTGCACTGTCGTCGGTGCTGGGTTTGTTGTTTTTAAAACAAGCCTTCCTGTCTCTGGCTTTGGCAATATTGGTCATCTTAACTACAATTTTTGATTGGTTTAATTTTTCTGCTTTGTTTACGATATTACAGCCACTATTAAAATTACCTGATAAAAGTGAAGATTTGGTGTTGTTTTTCCCCTGGTTTTCGGCGGTACTTTTAGGTATTTTTATTGCAAATTTTCCACTAACTTGGCGAATTTTAAACGCACATTTTTGGTCAAAACTAAAAGCTGTCAGTAATGTACTTGCCATCTCTGGTAGGCATTCGCTACTTATCTATTTACTCCACCAGCCAATTCTATTCTCTCTTTTCTGGCTTTATGGCTAAAAAGAGGCGGAATAGAGCTCAAAAAAAACATGGCATTTGAAGATACTCTTTGTGTGTTTATTGCCCCTAATGCCCTAAACAAGGTTGGGGACGAAGCAAACTCAGGTAGCGGAAGCGAAAGACAGAAAAACTACTAAAACAACTCGTCACGAACCCTTGTTATCCTACCACAAATTATCCTACCATAAAAAATCCATTAAAACAGGTCCTAAATTAACTACTAAAACCAATCATCTCGGCAGCAGCTTTCCGAGACTTATCAGTAATTGCACTGCCACTTAGAATTCGGGCGATTTCATCTACTCTGTCGGTGGCGTTGAGTTGTTTCACAGTGGTTTGCACACCGCGATCCCCTTGTGCCTTGCTTACCCGCAGGTGTTGATAACCGAAAGCGGCAACCTGTGCCAAATGGGTGATGCAAATGACTTGGTAGTTTTTTGCTAATTCTCGCAGTTTTCTGCCTACCACTTCTGCTACAGAACCACTGATACCAATATCAACCTCATCAAAAATCAAGGTCGGGGTATAGTCACTATTGCTATTGACCACCGAAATCGCCAAAGAAATACGCGACAGTTCGCCACCAGAGGCGATTTTTTTTAGTAATTTAAAATCCTGCCCACGATTGGTTTTGACCAAAAAATCTACTGATTCTGCACCGTTCAAATGTACGCCATGGGTTTTTTTCGGTAAATCAATCATAAACTCGCTACCGGACATGCCTAATACTTGCAGAGTATCGGTTACTAATTTAGAAAGTTGCTTGGCTTTATCTTCCCTGATTTTAGATAATTTTGCAGTCTGGGTTTTGTATTGTTGCTTAATCACCAACAGCTGTTCAGACATTTGTTCAATTGTTGTGTTGTTGGAATCAATGTCACTAAGTTGTTGTTCAATCCTTTCCTGTACGCTAAGTAAATCTGGAATTTGACAATTATGTTTTCTGCTGAGTTCGTGTAACTGTGAAATTCTGGTCTCCATAAAAGATATGGATTCTTCATCAATTGACAAATTACTAAGATAATTGTTTAGCTCATAAATCACCTCTTGGGTTTGTAATTGTGCTGAACCCAACAGCTCAAAACTATTTGCAAGTTTATCGTCCATTGCCAGTGCTTGAGACAAGTGCTGACTTAGGCTTAACAGTTCAGCATTCACACCTGATTCGCTTTCTAATTGATTGAGCACACTGGTAGTTTTTTCAATCAGCATCTGTGCGTTGGCGCGCACCTTAAAATCTTTCTCAATATTGTTGAGTTCATCCTGGTTGAGTTGTGCATCAACCATCTCGTTTAACTGATGTGTATATAATTCTTTTTGTTGCTGAGCAAGTGTTTGACTGTTATGTAGGTCCTCAATCTTGGTTTTTAGAGTTTTATAGGCTGTAACCTGTGTATTTAATTGGAATTTATGAGCATTGAGTTGGGCATAATTATCTAACAAAATCAGTTGCTGCTCGGGGCGTAGTAGCAGTTGGTGCTCGTTTTGGCCGTGCATATCAATGAGCAGGTCCCCCAGACTGCGAACCACCGAAAGCGGCACACTGGTATTATTGATAAATGCCTTTGATTTACCATCGGCATTAATTACACGACGCAATACACACTCACCTCCATCTTCTAGAAAGTATTTTTGCAAAAAATTTTGCACCGTTTGATTGTCTTCAACAGCAAACACAACACTAATATCAGCCCTGTCTTTACCATGGCGAACAAAACTAGAATCGGCCCTTGTGCCTAGTGCCAAGCTCAACGCTTGCAGAATAATCGACTTTCCTGCGCCAGTTTCTCCTGTTACTGTGGTCATGCCTGAGGAAAAAGACAATGCTAATTCTTCAACAATTGCTAGATCTTTTACCATTAATTGTAGCAACATGGTTAATTATGGCGGTCCCGCACTCCAGTGTAATTTTGAGCGAATAATTTCAAAATAATCATAATTTTTGGGGTGCAACAAATGAACAAAACTGTCGTGCTGATGCACACATATATCCTGCCCTGAGACAATCGGCACCGAACTTTGCCCATCAAAACTAACGCTTGCCCCTTCTTCAGATTTTTTAACCCGCACCACCACTTCGCTCTCACCCGGCACCAGTAGCGGACGATGACTCATGGTGTGTGGGCAAATTGATACCAAGCCAATGGCATTGACACCTGGATGCATAATTGGTCCCCCACTAGACAGCGCATAGGCAGTTGAGCCTGTTGGTGTGGTAATAACCAAACCATCGGCGCGCTGATTATTGACAAACTTGTCATTGATAAACACATCAAACTCAATCATTCTAAGGGTTTCTCTGCGGTGCACAACCACATCATTGAGCGCTAACCATTGGTTTAAAACCTTGCCCTCTTGCGCTATTTGACAAGACAGTAAGCAGCGCTCTTCTTTGGTAAATCTACCCTCTAATACTTGCTCAATAACACCAAGCATGCCGTCCACTGAAATATCTGCTAAAAACCCCAAACGCCCTAAATTAACCCCTAAAATTGGGATGTTATTATCCACAAATACTCGTGCAGTACTGAGCAGTGTACCATCACCACCAGCGACAATAATGAGGTCTGCCTGACGAGCAATTTCTTTAACATCAAAAACCACACTCACACCCTGATTTTCAAGAAATACTCTCATCTCGTGCGCACTACTTTCGCTAACTGAGTCGCGGGGCTTGGTGATGATGCCGATGGTATTAAACATATTTGTTAATCATAGGTGTTGAATTCTTTTAAAATGACCAATAGATAACAACGATAAATATACATGAGTTGGACCTTAAAATGACAAAAAAACAAACACAGAAAAAAAAACTAAAAACAGCCAAAGATAAAAAGACCGAATCTAAATCACCAGAAGAATGGAGTGATTTAGAAGCGCAATTAGCCCAAGCACAACAATCTGCCAAAAGCAACTGGGATAAATTACTCAGGTCACAAGCAGAAATGGAAAACCTCAAGCGCCGCAATGCTAAAGATTTGGAAAATGCCCATAAATTTGCCTTAGATGGCTTTGTTAAAGCATTGCTTGAAGTTAAAGATTCACTCAATATGGGTTTAAAAACTGCCCAAGGAGATAACGCCAGTATTGAGAGTATCATTGAAGGTTTAAAAATGACTGATAAAGTTTTTTCATCAACCTTAGAAAAATTTGGGGTCAAAACCATCAACCCAAAAGACGAGTCTTTCAATCCAGAACTGCACGAGGCAGTTACGATGATGTCGGTCCCTGATAAGAACTCTAATTATATCTTAGAAGTGGTGCAGGTTGGCTTTACCCTAAACGAGCGTTTAGTGCGCCCGGCTATGGTGGTTGTGTCCCAATAAAAAACTAGCCACAGAAAACCTAAGTTTAACAAAAAATATTGGCAAATAATACACCAGAAAGTCTTTATTTTATAAGCCCCCAATGCTAGAGCAGTTGTTAAAACACCTCAAATAGAGTAGCATATAGTAAGGTTTATTGTAAATAACAGTATTATGAAAATTATCCTATTTTTATTGATATTTCTGGTTAACCCCGTTAACGCACAAAATTCTGAGACTTTTTTTGACGAAAATTTTCACGATTATCAAGAAAATTTAGCGGATGCCCGAGAGCAGGGCAAGGTTGCTATTTTTATTTTTTTCTATTTAGATGATTGCCCATTTTGTCATATAATGCGTAGAAAAGTTTTAAACCAAACTGAGGTTATTAAATTTTACAAAAAACATTTCCTAAATTATGAAGTCGATGCCGAAGGAGCAATAGAGATGGTAGATTTCAATGGTAATGAGACAACCCAACGCTTGTTTTCCAGCAAGCAAAACAATGTATTTGCCACCCCTGTTTTAGCATTTTTTGACCTGAATGGAAAAATGATAGCCTACAGAACTGGTTTTTTAACCAAAGAGGATTTTTTGTTGTTCGGACAATTTGTCAAAGACCGACACTATTTAACAACCAATTTTATGCGCTATAAACGCAAACAAAAATGAAGGCAATCGGATTGGTATTGGCTGGCTTTGTAATATCTGCACAGGCACTAACGCTAGAGCAAGCCCTTAAAAACGCCAAACCATTGAGTTACGAGGCAATCCAACAGCAACAACGCATTATCCACTCAGAATTAAGCAAAGAAAATATTGACATACGCCAAGATTATCAATTTAGTCTAGACACCCAACTTGGGATAAGAGAGCGATATAATGATAGCAAAAACGATAGCTCGACCTACTTCAACATTAAAAAAATATTATTTGATAGTGAATATCAAGCAGATTTGGACTTTAGCAAAAGCAACATAGAATTAGAAAAACTGCGCCTAGATTATTTGAAACTTGAGCAAAAAATTCAAATAATGCGTGCTTTTTTTGCTGGGGTTTTGGCTGATTTAGAATACGATTACCTAACCCAGGTGTTAGCGCTTTCTGCGGTTAGGCAAAACCACACGCAAGAAGACTTTTCTATTGGGCTGACCTCGGAAGTGGATCTCAGTAGGACAAAAACACAAACTCAACTAGATCTTGCTAAAAGACAACAATCTGAGTCCAAGCAAATACTCAGTAGGCAGCGTTTGGCTGATTTGCTAGGTTTATCACAATCGCCAGATGAGTTAGATTATCCACAGCTTGGGCAATATTTGAGCTATACACTCAAAGATGATAACGCTTGGGTAAAAAGCCTTGAACAACACAACAGTGTATTAAAAATTTTGCGTTTAAAAATTGCCAGTCTTAAACACAAAAAACAACAAAAGCAGCAATCTTGGCAATTTAAATTAGAGGGTTTTGCGCGTCTGGGTGAACAAGTTTATGACAGAGAAAAAAACGGTAGTTATCGGGCAGGTATTGCTCTTAGTTTGCCGTTTGGCAACGAGGAAAATGAACAAGAGATTAAAACCATAGAGACTTTGATTCAACAAAAACAGACTGAACTTGCGCAACAAAATGAGCGTTTGTCACAAGATATGCTTGACTTATTGTTAAAATTTCAAGCAACCTCTAAACACTATCAAGCACTCAAAATTGAGCAAGAATATTTGTTATTTAACTTAGACAAAGCGAGCTTGGAATACGAGATGCGGTTATCCAGAAACATTGGCAACGCCATGGTTTTAGTAACTAAAAATGACTTAGAACGAGCCAAGACCGAGTTTAAATTGGCATTGTTGATTGAAGAAATGAGTTTATTAACACAAGGAAATATTTTATGAAAAAGTCTATTTTATTATTGCTCGGCTTGTTTTTGTCTGCATTACTACACGCACAATATGCAATTTATCCGCAGGTTTCGGCAGAAATTACCTATCTTGCAAAACCTGGGCAAAAATTTAAAAAAGGTGATATATTAGTCAAATTAGATGCCCGCTTAGCACGGGCAGAATTACAACAACAGCAAGCGATTCTGTCCATTAAACAACAACAGTTAGATGATGATGAACACACTTTTGGGCAAATACAGCAATTATTTGATAACTTGGTGCGCTCAAAACGCGAATTAGAATTAGCAGAAATTGACTACAAACAATCCAAATACGCGGTGCAGGCACAAAAAGCGCGTATCGCTCAACAGCAATTATTATTAGAAAAATACCAAATACTTGCGCCGTTTGACTTAGAAATCGTAGCAATGCCCGAGCCACGAAATATAACCAATCATCATCACCCAAAACCCTTGTTATTGGTTAGTCGAACCAAATAGGTTATAATCATTTATTTTGAGGATTGAGATGAAACGCCTTTTATTGTCTTTTTTATTGCTTGCCGCCTATTTCTCCCAAGCGCAAAATACACCGCTGCCAGTAGATAATTGGGAACGGGCAAAAAGCCAAGCGCAAGCAGCGTTTGAGAGGATTACCCCCAACTCTGACGGTCCGCTGATGCCTGACAAGGCCTTTAAATTTTCAGTTATTGTAACTGATGCCAAAACCTTAACTGCTGTTTGGCATATTCATCCTGACTATTACCTCTATCACGATAAATTCTCAATTACCGTTCAAGGTGCAGATACTGGCGCCATTACCTTCCCAAAAGGCAAAATCAAAAATGACCCTTTGTTTGGCAAAGTTGCGGTACATAAACATAAGGTAGAGGTGGCTATCCCGCTTGAAAATGTGCAAACATCAAACATTACTCTTATTGCAAAGTATCAAGGATGCTGGGAAGGCGGGGTGTGCTACCCACCACAAGAAAAAACACTGAAGCTAACATTGCCTGCCACAGAAGCAAAAACACCAAAAAAAACTACCCTAACACCCATATCAACGCCCAACCAAACTGGAGAAATAAACACATTGTTCCAACAAAACATTTTTTGGATACTAATGAGTTTTTTTGGGTTTGGTTTATTGTTGTCATTTACCCCTTGTGTGTTCCCAATGGTTCCAATTCTATCGGGCATTATTATTGGTCAAAAAAAAGAAGTAAGCACTAAAAAAGCACTGGCTATGTCGCTGGTGTTTGTACTTGCCATGAGTGTTACTTATGCTATTGCTGGTGTGCTGGCGGGTTATTTTGGAGAAAACTTACAAATATTATTTCAAACACCGTGGATATTAGTTTTATTTAGCTTGGTTTTTGTGTTTTTGGCATTTTCCATGTTTGGATTCTACGACATCCAACTGCCAGCAAATATACAAAACAAAATCACAAATTTGAGCAATAAACAAGAAGGAGGGCATTTGCTTAGCGTTGCAATTATGGGTTTTTTATCGGCGCTTATTATTGGCCCTTGTGTCGCCCCGCCACTTGCAGGTGCATTGATCTACATTGGTCAAACAGGAGATGCCCTACTCGGCGGTATGTCGCTATTGATGATGGGTCTAGGCATGGGTGCGCCACTACTTGCAGTTGGCGCTGGTGTTAGCAAACTACCCAAAGCGGGGAGCTGGATGGAGAATGTTAAAGCGGTATTTGGCATCCTAATGCTGGCAGTGGCAATTTATCTGCTTGATAGGGTGGTCTCAGAACTAACTTCACTTATATTATGGGCGGCATTATTTAGCATTGCACCAATTGCTATGGGGGTGCTCAACGCACAAACTGAAAAATCAACGCCGTGGGAGCGTATTTTTAGGGCTGTTGGGTTATTGATACTGGGTTATGGTATTTTGCTTTGGGGTTTGGTAGCGCGTGGTGGTGGTGATATGTTGGCCCCTTTGTCTGGCTATGGTAGCACACAAACTGCTCAGGCACATGTAGAATTTGAACGCATCAAATCTTTTAGTGATTTAAATCAAGTGCTGTCTATGGCAGAACAAGAGAAAAAGATCGTAGTATTGGACTTTTATGCTGATTGGTGCATTGCATGTAAAGAGATAGAGCGTTTTGTTTTTTCCAACCCTAAAGTTCTAGATGCCATGCGTGATGTTGTCGCTATTCAGGCTGATGTAACTAAAAATGATGCAATTGACAAAGCGTTAATGAAACAGCTTGGGGTTATTGGTCCGCCCACAATTTTGTTCTTCAAAAATGGCGTAGAGTCTTATTCACAAAGGATTATAGGCGAGATCAATGCACAGGGTTTTCTCCAACGCTTGGGCGGAGTGTAATAAAAAACCAAATCATAACTACAAGGTTTTTGTAGTTAAAGTGTAGATAAAACTCTCTAATATACACGATATTGGTGGTAAAATCGGTCTATTTTGATAACGCTGGAAACTATGTTGGATATTTTATTACTTAATGGTCCAAACCTCAACATGTTAGGCACGCGTGAGCGTGCACATTACGGCACAAAAACGCTTGACGAGATTGTAAGTAGGCTCAAAACCCTTGCCAATCAATCAGGTTTAACCTTACAGCACCACCAAGACAATTCTGAGGCGGGACTAATTGAGAACATTCACCAAGCACATGCACGAGGTGTGGGCTACATTATTATCAACCCTGCAGCATTTACACATACTTCTGTTGCCCTGCGTGATGCCTTGCTTACAGTTGATATTCCATTTGTTGAAGTGCATTTGTCTAATATCTATCAGCGCGAGGACTTTCGCAAGCAGTCTTATTTTTCGGATATTGCGTGTGGGATCATCTCTGGCTTTGGTGCGCAAGGCTACGAATTTGCAATGAATGCGGCAACTAAACACATTAAAGGGGAGTAGATATGGATATTCGTAAAGTAAAAAAACTAATAGAATTGATAGAACAATCTGGCATGAACGAGATTGAAATTCACGAAGGTGAAGAATCGGTGCGTATCGCACGCCATAGCAATACGCCTTTGGCTACAACGCCCACAGCAGGACCAGTATCCGTCCCAACCACTACATCGGTGCCAACGATAGAAACGCAAGAACACGCAACCCAAAAACACCTCATTACTTCCCCAATGGTGGGGACTTTTTACAGTTGCGCATCGCCAACCTCTGAGGCTTTTGTTAAAGTTGGGCAACGAATCAATCAAGGAGACACTATTTGCATTATTGAAGCGATGAAAATCATGAATAAAATTGAGGCGGATCAAGCAGGGGTAGTCACTGAGATTTTATGTAGCGATGGCGACGCGGTCGAGTTTGGGCAAGCCTTAATCGCCATCCAATGAACAAAATACACAAGATCTTAATCGCCAATCGCGGTGAAATCGCACTGCGTATTTTGCGCGCTTGCAAAGAGCTTGGGATTAAAACTGTTGCGGTGTATTCAACTGTAGATAAAGATTTAAAACATGTGCGTTTAGCTGATGAGGCGGTTTGTATCGGTGCACCCGCCTCTAAAAACAGCTACTTAAATATTCCTGCACTGATTAGTGCCGCTGAAGTTACCCACGCAGATGCCATTCATCCCGGTTATGGTTTTTTGTCTGAAAATGCAAATTTTGCCCAGCGTGTTGAGGAAAGTGGCTTTGTTTTCATCGGTCCGCGCGCCGAAAATATCCGCACAATGGGTGACAAAGTAGTCGCCATCAAAGTGATGAAAAAATCAGGGGTGCCTTGTGTGCCAGGATCTGACGGTGCTCTGAGTAATAACGATCAAACCAATATTACTTTGGCTAATAAAATCGGCTTTCCAATTATTATTAAAGCTGGTGGTGGTGGTGGTGGGCGTGGTATGCGTGTGGTTGAAAAACAAGCCGATTTGTTAGATGCTATTGAGCTCACTAAAACCGAAGCCAAAAGTTTTTTTGGTAATGCACAGGTGTATATGGAAAAATTCCTCACCACACCACGCCATATTGAGGTGCAAATATTGGCAGACGAACACAATAGGACGCTACACCTAGGTGAGCGCGATTGTTCAATGCAAAGGCGCCACCAAAAAATGGTGGAAGAAGCGCCCGCGCCGGGCATCACACCCAAGCTGCGTAATAAAATCGGCAGGGTTTGCGCACAGGCCTGTAAGGCTATTAACTACCGCGGTGTCGGCACTTTTGAATTTTTGTTTGAAGATGGCAAATTTTATTTTATTGAAATGAACACTCGCATCCAAGTGGAGCACCCAGTTACTGAAATGGTAACAGGCATTGATATTGTCCGCGAGCAAATTTTAATCTCTGATGGTCAAGACCTATCATTCACTCAAGATGAGGTTGGCATTAAGGGCCACGCAATAGAATGCCGTATCAATGCTGAAGACCCTGATAATTTTATGCCTTCACCCGGAAAAATAACCCAATACCACGCCGCTGGCGGTCTAGGTGTCCGTGTAGATTCACACATCTACAATGGCTACACCGTGCCTGCACACTACGACTCAATGATTGGTAAGATTATCACTTTCGCCAACACCCGCATCGGTGCGATTATCAAAATGCAAAATGCTCTTGATGAAATGGTGATTGACGGCATCAAAACCAACATCCCTCTGCAAAGAAAAATTATGAACGATAAAATATTCCAAACAGGGGGGGTGAATATTCACTACTTAGAAAAGATGCTAAATTAATAAAATGCAAGCACAAATTATTAACAGGCTAAAGACAACTAGATGCCTCTAAATCCATGGATTTTCCTATATATAATGGCATTTTATAAGCGAGACAAGGAGGTATGAATTATGCTTACATTCAAAATTTTACAAAAAATCACGGCAACCGATACCATTATCATCAATAAAATCCAGCTAAATTATTATATTTAATGATTAAAATTTTTGTTGTGTTGGGCTTGCCCCGTCGGTTTGATGACAATGTTTAAAAAAATAAATAAAAAAAATAAATGAATAAAATAAAAACAGCCATTATTGGCGGCACTGGCTATACTGGGGTTGAATTGTTGCGGCTATTGCATGAACACCCTCAGGCTGAGGTGGTGGCAGTAACCTCGCGTGAGTTTTTTGGACAGCGTGTTGATAGCGTTTTTGCCTCATTGCTTGGACAGTGTGAGCTGATTTTTTCAAAGCCAGATGATGCTGTTTTAAATACCTGTGATGTGGTTTTTTTTGCTACGCCGCATGGGGTGGCAATGGAGAATGCGGGGGCATTTATTGAAAAAGGCATCAAAGTTATTGATTTGGGGGCTGATTTTCGCATTGATGATGTGCTGGAATGGGAAAGGTGGTATGGGCAGGCACACACCCAACCCAAGTTACTAGCAAAAGCCGTCTATGGCTTGCCTGAGGTGTTCCGAACACAGATTAAAAAAGCACGCTTAGTTGCTAATCCGGGTTGTTATCCAACTGCAATATTGCTGGCGTTAAAACCACTTTTAGATAAAAAAATCATTGATTTATCAACGATTATTGCTGATTGCAAATCAGGTGTTAGTGGCGCTGGCAGAGGCACCAACCAAGCCACTTTATTATGTGAGGCAAGTGAATCGTTAAAAGCCTATGGGGTTGGCGGGCATCGGCACTATCCTGAAATTATGCAACAACTAAATGTTATTGCAAACAGCCCAGTGCGCCTTACTTTTGTCCCTCATCTGGTGCCTATGATTCGCGGTATGCAGGCAAGCGTTTATGTGGATTTATTGGATCCTGAGGCGGATGTCCATTCGTTGTTTAACACCACTTATGAAAACGAAAAATTTGTTATAATGCTAACTGCCGGCAACTACCCCGAAACGCGCAATGTGCGGTCGTCTAACTTTTGTCAGATTGGGTTGCAAAAAATCCCCAATAGCAACAAATTGGTTGTTCTATCAGTAGTTGATAATTTGGTTAAGGGCGCCTCGGGGCAAGCAATACAGAATATGAATCTGATGTTTGGCATGGATGAAACACTCGGCTTAGAGAAAATTGGCTTATTGCCATAGGATTAAAATATGGAAGTAGAACAAATTTTAGAACCAGCAGACATTGTCTTTACTGACTCGGCTGCCAAAAAAGTGGCGGAGCTTATTAAAGAAGAAGAAAATGAACGCCTTAAACTACGCGTCTATATCACTGGCGGCGGCTGTTCGGGGTTTTCTTATGGTTTCACTTTCGATGAAAACTACAAAGAAGGTGATAGTGGGGTTGATAAAAATGGGGTGCAGATGGTGGTCGACCCTATGAGTTATCAATATCTAATCGGGGCAACCGTTGATTATTTGGAAGACCTACAAGGATCGCGCTTCATCATCCACAATCCCAACGCCAAAACCACCTGCGGCTGCGGATCATCCTTTTCGGTGTAATAATTCGCCGCCAATTAAATAAATTTAATGCCCTGCCCGCAGAGCGGCAGGGGCTAAATAATCTTTAAACTAGGATAAATAAATCGGCCAATGAAAAATATAAAGCGCTAAAGGATATTTATAAAAACCAAGAGCCAAACCTAAACAACAGTGGAGTAAAACAATGTGATGAGATAAGGTATCTCAACAAAACCTATCCAAACCTCGGTAAAGAAAAATCCAGTGTAGCAGAGGCTAGAGGATTTTTAACTAGACTGTTTTTAACTAATCTTAAGATATTATCTCTATTTGAGATGCAACATCTGCTAACGGATAACAGCAAGAGTTTAACAATAAAACGGGTGATTATTTGTTTTGGTATAACCCTAAAAGAGTGCATTATTCACTTGGGTAAATACCACCGATTGAATATATTAAAGTAAATGAGAAGGAGTATAGCAAAAGTGTAATTGTTATGGGTGGGCGCAACATTGCAAATGATAAATTGGAGTGATATAATTCTTGTGTAAATGTCTATTTTTTAAAATAAATGATAAAAAAAATACTACTCGCACTTGGTCTTTTATCTGCTCTTTTGTCCTCGCCAGCCATAGCGGATCATTCTTATCACCACGGCTATTTTAAGAATTTTTGGCGTGATTTTGACCACCAATTTCAAAATTTTGACCGTCAAATGGATTGGTTAAGGCACCCACATATCGTTAACACCCAAAGCAGACAATACTTTAATACTGATACCAATCATTATGTTATTGAGATTAAAATTAGCGCACTTGATAAACAAGATTTAGACATTGAACTTAAAAATAACACCTTGATTATTCAAGGCGCACAAGAGAGTGAAAAAACAAATGACAACCAATCCAGTCGTTCATACAATCACTTTTATCAAGTCATTTCCCTACCAAAAAATGCGGATATTGACAATATTGAGGCAAAGTTTGAAAACTCTATTTTAACCATTGATATTCCAAAACTTGACAACCAAAAATCAAATTCCCAGAAAATAAAAATTCAATAAATCTACTCGTTTGGATAATTTGGTCTGGTTATCTGCCTTTTTCATCACCCCAAAGTAATTTATGTAGTTGGACTTGGAGGCGCACATTGAGTTGCCTATCCAATATCCAATCGGCCAACTGGGTTGGGGTAATCGCACCAAATACTGGCGAAAATAATACTGCTGCCACAGTCGGGTATTTGCCCAAAATCTGCACGCTCCAATCAAAATCGGTTTTTGAAGCAATAACAAATTTGAGCTGATCTTTGGATTTAAGTTTGGCTATATTATTGTATTTATTTTTCTTAGATTCTGTAGAACTTGGGGTTTTAATGTCCATTACAATTGAGACACTCTCATTGATACCATCAATATCAATACTGCCGCTGGTTTCTAATGAGACTTGATAATCCTCAGCCACCAAAGCATCGAGCAAAATATGGCTGTTAATTTGTGCTAACGGCTCACCCCCAGTTACGCACGCATAGCTGGTTGCGTATTTTTTTACTTCGGTTAAAATCTGTGCAATCGTCATTAAATTATTACCCTTAAACGCATATTTAGTATCGCAATAATTACAACGCAGCGGACAGCCATTTAAGCGAATAAACACCGTTGGTAGCCCGACTTCTATCGCCTCGCCTTGTAAAGAATAGAATATTTCGTTAATGTTTAAATTCGACATTCGCCACCCTTAAATTGCCCTTCTTTGAGTTGTTTAATTTGGTTACGCACATCAGCAGCTTGTTCAAATTTTAATTCTTCTGCAAAAACATACATCTGCTTTTCCAAAGTTTTTATTTTTTTCGCTAGTTGTACAGGTGATAGTTGGATAATTATTTTTCTATCCTTTCCGTTAGTTTGCTCAGTATTAAAATCGGTGTCTAAAATATTAACAATGGGCTTGGAGACACTTTTAGGGGTAATGTCATTTGTTTTATTATAAATTTTTTGCTTTCTACGCCGCCTATTAGTTTCGTTCATAGCGCAGCGCATTGAGTTGGTTATTTTATCGGCATACAAAATGACCTTGCCATTTACATGCCGTGCTGCTCTGCCCATGGTTTGAATGAGGGCGCGCTCAGATCGCAAAAATCCTTCTTTATCCGCATCCAAAATTGCCACCAAAGCCACTTCAGGAATATCCAAACCTTCTCTTAGTAAATTAATCCCGACTAACACATCAAATATACCCAAGCGTAAATCACGAATAATTTCCACCCGCTCAACGGTATCAACATCCGAATGCAAATATCTAACTTTAATGCCGTGCTCATTGAGATAATCACTGAGTTGCTCTGACATGCGTTTGGTTAGTGTGGTTACTAAAACGCGTTCATCTGCGGCAACACATTTGTGTATTTCACTGAGCAAATCATCCACTTGTGTCTCCACTGAGCGTACTTCAACTGTAGGGTCTAATAATCCGGTTGGTCTGAGAATTTGCTCAGCGATTGTAGTGGATATATCTAACTCATATTGTGCTGGGGTGGCGGATACTAAAATACACTGATGCACCTTATCCTCAAACTCAGCAAACTTGAGAGGACGATTGTCCAATGCCGAAGGCAGACGAAAACCATATTCAACCAGCGTGGTTTTGCGTGCCCTGTCGCCATTATACATCCCGCTAATTTGGCTAAGGGTAACATGGGATTCATCCAAAATTACTAAAGCATTATCAGGCAGATAATCCATCAATGTTGGTGGTGCTTCGCCCGCCTTTCTGCCAGAAAGATAACGCGAATAATTTTCTATACCGTTACAATAACCCAACTCGCGCATCATTTCAATATCCATTTGCACGCGCTGCGTTAAGCGTTGTTCTTCAACCAATTTATTAAGTGATAAAAGTTCTTTTCTGCGAATTTTGAGCTCTGCCTTAATGTCATCTAACATGCCAAGAATTTTAGATTTATGGGTAACATAATGGGTTTGCGGGTAAATGCTAACACGCCGCAAAGATTTTAACTTTTCACCTGTTAGTGGGTCAAACCAATAAATTGCCTCAACTTCATCATCAAACATTTCAATACGCAATGCTTGTTCTTGTGAATCTGCTGGAAAAATATCAATCACTTCGCCCTTTACCCTAAAATGTCCGCGCATCAAAATCATGTCATTACGGGTATATTGCATTTGTGATAAGGTTGATAAAATATCTCGTTGCTGGGTAATTTCACCAACACTCAAATGCAATAACATCTGCTTATAACTATTAGGATCGCCCAAACCATAAATAGCCGAAACACTAGCAATAATAATTACATCACCGCGCTCAAGCAAAGCTTTTGTGGCTGAGAGGCGCATCTGTTCAATTTGTTCGTTAATAGAAGAGTCTTTCTCAATATAAGTATCAGAGGCTGGCACATAAGCCTCTGGCTGGTAATAATCATAATACGAGACAAAATATTCCACAGCATTGTGAGGGAAAAACGCTTTCATTTCACTGTATAACTGTGCTGCTAAAGTTTTATTCGGCGCCATAATCAGGCTAGCTCTTCTACTTTCTTTAATTACATTCGCCAAGGTGTATGTCTTGCCAGAACCAGTTACTCCAAGCAGGGTTTGAAATTTCTCACCCGCATTTAAACCCGCTACCAAAGTCTTAATAGCGTGAGGCTGGTCCCCTGTAGGATAAAATTTTGATTGTAATTGAAATTTTCTACCCACGATTGTTGGTTTTTCATTAACATAAACTCATAATTTTAATCTATTTTTTGGGGATTATTATGTCTGCATATCTTTCAAATCGAGTTGCAAAAGTTAAGCCTTCTGCTACCCTTGCCATTACTGCAAAAGCCAATGCGCTCAAGGCTCAGGGCGTTCCAATTGTGCCAATGGGATCGGGTGAGCCAGATTTTGAAACCCCCAAAAATATTCAACAGGCAGCCATATACGCTATTAAAAACGGGCAAACACGCTACACTGCGGTAGATGGAACCCTTGATTTAAAAAATGCCATTATTGATAAATTTAAGCGTGACAATAATTTAGACTATACACAAACCGAAGTGATGGTCTCATCGGGTGGCAAACAAATATTCTACAACTTATGCCAAGCCGTGCTTAATAAAGGAGATGAGGTCATCATTCCCGCACCGTATTGGGTCAGTTATCCCGATATGGTGATTTTAGCCGATGCCACACCTGTGATTGTAGAAACAGGGCTTGAACAAAATTTTAAGATTACCCCCGAGCAATTAGAGACCAATATTAACAAAAATACTAAATTATTTGTTATCAACAGTCCTTCTAATCCAACTGGGGCAATTTATTCTAAAACCGAATTACAAGCATTGGCCAGTGTGTTAAAAAATCACCCCCAAGTTTTGATTATCAGTGATGATATTTATGAACATATTCGCTGGAATAATGCTGCTTTTATTAACATTGTCATGGCTGATAACACGCTGAAAAAACGCAGTATTATCCTCAATGGGGTTTCTAAAGCCTATGCGATGACAGGCTGGCGTATTGGTTATGGCGCAGCCCCTGGGTTGATTATTAAGGCTATGAAAAAAATCCAAAGCCAATCCACCTCAAACCCCTGCTCTATTGCACAAGCTGCGGCGCTTGAGGCCTTAAATGGTGAGCAAAATATTATCACCAGCATGGTTGATGCGTTTGCGCAAAGGCATGAATTTATTGTTAATGCGCTCAACAGCATAGACGGTATTGAGTGCCCAAAATCTCAAGGCGCATTTTATTGCTTTCCTCGGATTAAAGGGCTAATAAAACGCTTAGACTTAAAAGATGATGTGGTGTTTTCTACTTATTGTCTAGAAAATCTCAATATCGCCTTAGTGCCGGGTTCGGCTTTTGGTGCGCCGGGTTATGTGCGTTTTTCGTTTGCCACCAGTATGGACAACATCAAACAAGCCGTAGCAAGACTTGCCAGCATTTAGGTGCAAAAAAACCATCGTAGTGGTTTTTAAAATATGGCTCCCCGAGCTGGGCTCGAACCAGCGACAAACGGATTAACAGTCCGTTGCTCTACCAACTGAGCTATCGAGGAATAGGTGTGGGATTATAACGAAAACTGGGTTTTAGTCAATCCGAAATTGGGTTATTTGTGATTTATTTGGAACTTTTGCACAGTTAGTCTCTTCTTAAAATCCACCTAAAAACAACCTCAATTCATTCTTAAAAAAGGCTATGATTGTCGTGATATATTGAGACCTTACATAAATTATGAAAAAAACATCAGTATTTATTGGATTAACTCTCTATATCAGTGTGCTGGTTGCATCGCCACCAGTAACTACTGAATCATGGTTGTATAAACTTATCCAAAGTAGCGGTGGCAATACTAAGAGAATTGATGCACAACTGTCTTTAATCGCAAAATACGCCAGACTAAACACTGATTTATCATGTGCGTTGAATGGTCCTTGTGCTTATTATGCCAGCACTGTTTTTCAAAGATTTGAAACCGATGAATCTTATGCAGCATTATCCGGTATAACGCAAGGGTACGACAATGCACTTGAATTATCTCAATTGACTGGCAAGCGTGTTGAATCATTTACATTTGAAAGCGAGGAGTCTCTTCTTAAGTTTATAAATGAAAATATAGGCTCTGGCGAGCATGCAATATTCGGCATAAACAAAGTTAGTAAAGTAACTGGTGTGTCACAAGGTCACGCTGTTAATATTGTTAATATTGATGGTCAATATATTCCCGCCTGCAATGATTATTACACAGGCAATTGAGGCTATTATTAACTCAATATTAGAGGAAGTGGATAAGCAATATATCGCCTCTTTTTATAATGACCTCTATAATAGTTATCATCAAAAAGCAACAACACTAGAAGAATTGGAAGTCAAAAGTTCTGTTAATTATAAGAAGTATTTAATGAAAAATTTAAAGCGTTCCATTGATGAAAGTCTATTAGAAACGAATGCAATAAACAGTGCTTTATTACATTCACTCAATGGTGCTGCAGGCACGGTAGATGCGGTACTCAATAAAAGAGTAAGAAATATTGTTAATTCGCTCGTCACACCACTGGCCTCACCAACGATTCATTATAAAAATACCAAGCTAATTTATAACCATTATGATGTGCTAAATAGTGTTTGTGCCGAAGAAAGAAATAATTTGCTCAATTTACAAATTCAACAAGAACCCATCAGTGACAGCCACATTAGTCAGCTGCGTTATTGCTTTCAAACCGAATTTTATGCTCGTTTAAAAGAGATAACATATTTTTCCCTAACCCGAGATGGTGAGTTTGATGCCTTGGTTAATTATTTAAACTCAACTGATCGTAGAGATATTTATAATGGTATTACTGATTTAGCAGGCAACCCCGACATAAAAGGCGGGTTTTATAAATATATTGAATCAGAATTTTCTAAAATACAAGAGAGTATTCTACAATCCGCTACTACATTGTCGGTTGTGGATTATTTGGAGTCAAATTATTATAGAATTGCTTTTAACAACACCCTAGCAGTGTTGCAGTCTCTAACAGCACAACTTGTCCCTTGGAATGGTGGAAAAGGACGGGATGTGCCTTTTATGCGTGTCAAACAAAATGCACAAGGTGTTTGGGAATATTCTGAATGTCCATATAACTATATTATGATATACAGGGATATTAATAATGACACGGAGCCTATACAAAGACACTGCAAACAAGGTTATTGGAACCCATGGGAGCCCGTTAAGCCAACATCACGCGAATATGGAAATGTGCTTAATGTTGACTTAGCCAATTCACCAGTGGCCTCTTTAACTCTAGATACATATCTAAATGATGCTGATTTTTTAGCCACTGGCATTATTAACGATGCGTCTAAACTAGGAATTAGTAAAATAGTTGATGAGGCAACAAATTACTATATACAGTTAACAAACATTATAGATGCCAACGACGGTACTATTACATTGGAGTTTAGTGGGTATTCGTTTAAACTTCTTGAATCTGATATTCGTGACTCTAATGTTGGCACTTTAACTTTTCCGCCTCCAATACAAGGGATTCCAATTAACCCTGCTTATGTGCCTATTAAGCTTTCTTTAAATTTGTCGGAAAAAACGCATGTTGATTTAATATATCAACTTTATAGTAAAGCGCTCTATTTTGCTGAATTATCAAATGATGAGATTTGTCAATACAGCATTCAACCTATGACCAAGGCTGAGATCAGACAATGGCTACTAGCCACTCAGGGCCCTGTTCTGCCAGCCTATTCTATCACTGATTCAGGTATAAAAAAAAGTGAGGTTGTATATTCAAAACGCAACCAATGTGCGCAGAAAGTAACTGTTCTGGATTATCCACTTCTTGGTGGAATTAGCACTAAAGTATATTGGAGGTATAATATTCCTGGATATAATCCAATTAGCGGAGATACTATAAATAGCATGCGTGGAGATTTTCAAGCACTCATTGAGAAGACGACCCCTATATTAGGCTTGCACCATTTGCACGCCTTTATTAATCCAGAAATTTGGAACGCCAGTGAGGCAAAAGCCATTCATATGGGGGTGATGTCATTAATAACTCCTCAGATATTGATGCGAATGGTGCAGCGCCTAATTCTGACAACTCACAAGAGGAGCGATTATTAAAAATGTCTAAAGAAAAGCTATTATTAACGGTATTTGCACAAATGAGAAAAAAATATTATCAAGAAGTAGATATTCCGTTTTTAGGTTACTTTATTGACAAATTATTCTATTGGGGAGTGCTTAATTTGGCCTCACTTGAGGTAGCTGATGAATATAAAAAACAATCAAACAAAAATATTGATCAATTACCAAGTAGTGATAATCAGGTGTGTTTTTACTCAGTAGAAGAAGACGCTTGGAGTACAATTTTCTGTGCCAATATTACACAACAATTTAAAACAAAACCCTTTGATAATGTGAATGCCGTTGCAACGGCTAAAGACATACATGTTGTGGTTAATTTTAGTGATAATGAAAGCGAATGTATTCCAGGCAATACCAATTTTATATTGCCGACTAGCATCCAGGCAGTGCATATTTTTAGTGGTAATCGTTGTCCAAACAAACAAACAATAACCCCTGACCAGGTTTGTTTTTATAATGAAATTGATGGCACTGGACCTAAGGTGTGTATCGGTCAATCTCAATATAGTTTTAATTCTACACAAAATGACGAAGTATCAAGAGTGCAAACAGGGTCTGGTTCAATAGCGATTTTGTATGAAAATTATAATTATACGGGGGCAAGTTATTGTGTGCCCCCTAATAGCGACCATATTCTTGGTGCTGCAATGAACAATAGAGCGTCCTCATTTAGAGTTGAAGTTGCCTCAACCTCAAGTTATACACCAGAGAATGCTTGTTTTTATTGGCAAGCACAACATGGATATGATTACACTAACCAAGTTTGTTTTTTTGAAAATTCTAATACGACCGGGTTTAAGGTTTGCACCGGTCCGTCAAAACATAATTTCAGCTCCCAATTAAATCATAAAAATAATGTTTCTGCTGTGATTGTTGGCAAAGGCGTTCATAGCACACTCTATACTAATCAGGGTCAATCCGGATCTTCAGTATGTATAACGGGAGACTCTGTTGCAAAAAACATTGGCATCATGAATAACTCAGCCAGCTCATTTGAGGTTGCACCTGGTTCAAGTTGTGGTGATAGTTACGGTCATCTTAAGGTTTGTTTTGCTGGAACACCGCAAGATGGGGCAAACTTGTGTTTCAACACCCACCAAAAAGTATTTGACTTAAAGCGCGACCCTTCATACCTTGGCACTGTGGATATTGCCAGCATAACTGTGGGTAGCGACACACATCTAACATTGTATGAAAAAGTCGGTTATGGGGGGCGCTCTCAGTGTATTCCGGGCAATAGCACCTCTACTATTGATATGATTAAAAAATTCTCTTCTTTTAAAATTTTGCCGGATGATTCTTGTCCTAATCAATAATTGTCGATTGTTTATCTTGCAACTGTCTTTATAGGATGATACAAAAAACACCGTGGCATTCTTTCAAAACAGAGCAAACCAATTAATAAAATTTGTATGTTACGGACCACAACCCGCGCCATTGCCAAAATATTAAACACTGATTGCACTGCCGATGTTGAGTTTAGGGGGGTTTATACCGATACCCGAAAACCCATGGATGGCGGGTTATTTGTGGCCCTAATTGGGGCTAATTTTGATGCCCATGATTATACTAATCAAGCCAAGACGGCAGGCGCAGTGGCAATTGTTGTCAGTCGCCGTGTTGTTAGTGATTTGCCTTTGTTGTTGGTTAAAAACACCCAAACAGCACTGGTGGAATTAGCGCGTTGGCATTTAAATAATATTAACCCAAAGGTGGTGGCCATCACTGGTAGCAATGGTAAAACCACCACTAAAAACATGTTGGCAAATATCCTGCGCCTGCAAGCACCAACACTCAAAACCAGGGGTAATCTTAATAACCATTTTGGAGTGCCGATAACGCTTTTGGGATTGGCAAGGCAACACCGCTATTGTGTTGTTGAAATGGGCGCCAATCATCTGGGGGAGATTGCCTATCTGCGGAATATTGTCCAACCTGATATTGCACTAGTTACCAATACTTTAGATGCCCATATTGGTGAATTTGGTGGCCTTGATAATTTGGTAAAAGCCAAAGGAGAAATTTACCAACCAACGAGTAAAAATATTGTCAATACTGCCACTGCTTTCACTGGTGATATTAGTTTCGGCGAAGGGGGTGATATTTTTGCCAGCAATATCAACAATAATAACTTTGATTTGAATATTTTGACCAATAAAATTAGTCTAAGCCTACAGTTGCTGGGGAGACATAATATTGACAACGCCTTAGCCGCTAGTGCTTGTGCCCACGCGCTGGGCATTGATATTAACAAAATCAAACAAGGTTTAGAAAACACTCGGGCAGAAAAAGGGAGGTTAGATATTATTAAACAAAACGGGCGCACTATTATTGACGACACCTACAACGCCAGCCCAACCTCAACCCGATACGCACTTGAAATATTGGCAGAATTTAACACCGAAACCGTGGCAATTCTGGGGCAAATGGCACAACTTGGCGAGGACAGCGACCAAGCACATAAAAAAATTGGGCAATACGCCAAATCCCTAGACATTGACTATCTTTATAGCATCGGTGAAAATGCACAAAAATATCAATTACAGCATTTTGATAACGAGGAAAATTTATTAAAAAAAATCAGCGACCACAAAGACGCTACCTTGCTTTTTAAAGGCTCTCGGATTGCCAAATTAGACCAACTGATTACAAAAATACCAGTATAATCTCTCAACTTTGATTTGTACTTTTAGGTCAAATTTGCGCTCGTAGCTCAACTGGATAGAGTACTCGGCTACGAACCGAGCGGTTGCAGGTTCGACTCCTGCCGAGCGCGCCATCTTTAATACGAGACCTTTGCGTCATCATTATGCAAAGGTCTCAATGTGTAACTGCGGTAGAATACCAACCCATGATGACACTTCCCAATATTCTCACCCTGTCAAGAATTGTGCTTATTCCGGTTTTTGTCGTGCTCTATTATCTGCAGCCTACCTATTCTATTGCCCCTATTTTTAGCTGGATCAATTTTTTTCTCACTGTCACATACGCGCTCATCAGTATCACCGACTATTTAGACGGCTATTTGGCCAGAAAACTTAATCTCACTTCACAGCTTGGTGCTTTTTTAGACCCTGTTGCGGATAAAATCATGGTTTCTACCGCACTCATTTTGCTGGTTGATTTTTATCCAACTGACTCGCATTGGTATATTAGTGTTTGTGCGCTGGTTATTATCACCCGTGAAATTTTAGTATCTGCCCTACGAGAATGGATGAGTACTATTGACCAGCGCGCAGATATTAATGTTTTGTTTATCAGCAAAGTTAAAACCTTTATGCAAATTTTTGCAATTCTCTTTTTGTTATATCAACAGCCGTTTTTTGGATTACCAAGTTTTGAAATTGGCGTGGTGTTGTTATTGGTTGCCACTCTA
Source organism: Gammaproteobacteria bacterium Gsub (assembly GCA_002007405.1). Classification (GTDB taxonomy): domain Bacteria; phylum Pseudomonadota; class Gammaproteobacteria; order PS1; family Pseudothioglobaceae; genus JAAOIF01. Next base: position 56,558 of record JYIN01000014.1, on the reverse strand, counting down.
TTAACCTTATATTCGGGGATTATCTATCTAAGAGAGGGGGTAAAAACATTTGACTATTAAAGAAAAAGCACTATAATCCCAACCTTTGCATAATGCGGGAATAGCTCAGTTGGTAGAGCATCACGTTGCCAACGTGAATGTCGCGAGTTCGAATCTCGTTTCCCGCTCCAAGTTCAAATGCCTGTTGATAACAGGCTTTTTATTAACCACTATATTTTTTTGGCTGGGTAGCAAAGCGGTTATGCAGGGGCCTGCAAAGCCTTACAGACCGGTTCGACTCCGGTCCCAGCCTCCACTTAAATTAAATTTTCCAGTGGCGATGATGCCGAAGCATAGGCTTTTTTCATCATTCTGCCAGATAAAAAAGATTCTCTGCCAGCAATAACTGCATGCTTCATTGCACTGGCCATCAGCACTGGGTTTTGAGCGTTGGCAATGGCAGAATTCATTAACACCCCGTCGCAACCCAACTCCATAGCAAAGGCTGCGTCAGAGGCACAACCAATACCTGCATCAACCAAAACAGGCACCCCCGCTTGCTGTTTAATCAGTTTAATATTGGCCGGGTTAGCAATGCCCTGACCAGAGCCAATAAATGAAGCCAGTGGCATTACTGCAACACAGCCAATATTTTCCAATTCTTTGGCAATGATTGGGTCATCACTGGTATAGACCATCACCTCAAAACCCTCATTAACTAATATTTTTGCCGCTAATAGGGTTTCAACAATATTGGGATAGAGGGTTTTCTCGTCGCCCAACACCTCGAGTTTAACTAAGTTATGCCCGCTTAAAAGTTCGCGTGCTAATTGGCAAGTTCGCACCGCATCTTTGGCGGTGTAACAACCTGCCGTATTGGGCAAAATTGTATAAATTTCGGGAGAGATAACTTCTAATAAATTGGGTTCATTTGCACTTTGGCCAATATTGGTGCGGCGAATTGCAACAGTAATAATATCCGCCTGCGCAACCTCGGTTGCTAGACGCGTTTGGGTAAGATTTTTGTATTTTCCCGAACCAACCAACAAGCGTGATTTGTAAGCTTTTCCAGCAATGGTTAAGGGTGTATCGGTCATAAAATTAGCATCTACTTCGGGGCTAAATGTTGCAATTTTTAAGGGCAACACAAACCCCTACAATCCTTGATATGGTAACAATTATACGCCTATGGATAATTTTATTCTTCTATATCTAAAATAAAACTGGAGACCCTTACTCGACTGGTAAAAACTGTTTTTTAGACCGTGGTGTTGTGCTTATGGGCTTAGTTTTCTATGTGTAAAAAAACCAAGGACAAAATCCCTATTTTTTGCTAATCATCTATTAAAATAGCGTTTATGAATACCGCACTAAAAATCATATTGGTTGATAAAAACACGGGGCGCTCTGCAATTTTACGCCGTGCTTTACAAGATAAAGGACATGAGGTTATTTGCCGCATAGAAAACAGCATCCACCTGCAAAATAGCAATGAAATGACCCATGCGGATGTCTTAATTGTGAATGCGGATATACCTGACAGAGAAGTATTTGCAAATTTGACTGATGTGAATAAAACCAAGCCTAAGCCGATTGTGATGTTTACTGAAGAATCTAATTCTGAGATGGCAAGTTCGGCAATTAAATCCGGGGTCAATGCTTATATCGTCGACGGGTTAGAAGAGAGGCGCGTCCAGCCTATTATTGATGTGGCAATAGCGCGTTTTCGGGAATTTCAAGCTCTAAAAGATGAATTAGATGCAACGCGTAATCAGCTCTCGGAACGCAAAGCAGTCGAAAAAGCCAAGGGCTTGTTGATGCAACATAAAGGTATTAGCGAAAATGCTGCCTACCAAGCGCTTAGAAAAATGGCAATGGACAAAAATAAGCGTATTGTTGATGTGGCAAACGGTGTAATTAGTGCTTTTGAATTGTTGGCATAGTCAAAGATTTTTGTAAAAATCTTCAAACTTTATCTAATTTTTCCATCTCGGACTCTATTTTTTCCATCTCAGCTTCCATTTTAATATCTTCATTTGTGTCCTCCTTAATATCTATAATTGAGTTCTCGGTGGTTTTGCGTTTAAATAAAGGTGCAAAAAATAAACCTGTCTCAAACAGTAACCACATCGGGATAGCAATTAACACCTGTGAAATAATATCAGGTGGTGTCAGCAACATACCTATAACAAATGCAGCAATAAGCACATAAGGGCGGTTTTTTTTGAGTTTTTCCACTGTAGTAACCCTAAACATAATCAGCAAAATAGTGGCAATGGGCACCTCAAAAGCCACCCCAAAAGCAAAAGAGACTTTCAATACAAAATCAAGATAATATTGAATATCGGGGGTAAAATCAACAATGCTGGGGCCGATTGAGACTAAAAATCCAAAAATAACAGGAAAAACGATATAGAATGAAAACAGCAGACCTGCATAAAACAAAATAGTGGAGGAGATGACCAAGGGTAGAATCATATGTCGTTCGTGTCGGTATAAGGCAGGAGCAATAAAAGACCATATTTGCAAGAGCAGGTAAGGCATGGTTAGATATACGGCAAAAATCAACGCCATTTTGAGTGGGGTTAAAAATGGCGAAATGACACCGATGGCAATAATATTAGTGTCTGTTGGTAAAACACTGATAATCGGCGTGGCAATAAAGCCATAAATTTCGTTGGCGAAAGGGAAAATTACCACAAACACTAAAAAAATGGCGACCACAGAACGCAAAATTTTATTGCGTAGTTCAACCAGATGTTCAATAAATGTCATCTCTTTGACAGTCATGATTTGTGGTTGTTGTCGTTTTTAATGTCGTTTTTAATATCGTCTAAAGCGCCTTTGCCTTCTTCAAAGGTCTCAATAATATTATCGTCTTTATCTTCAAGACTGAGGTGTGCTTTGATTTTATCAGCCTCAAACTCAGTGTTAATGTCTGTTTGAATTTGACTAATAAATTTTTTGATTTTACCAGCGTAGCGTCCGGCTTTTTTGGCAATCTCTGGCATTCTCTCAGGACCTACAACCAGTAGGGTAATAATTGCAATTAAAGCAAATTCCCAAAAACCCACATCAAACATGTTATTTTTTTGTTTTCTCCTCTTCAACAACTTTGGCTTCAATCACCTCATCTTTATCGTTCTCGTTTTTCATGGATTTTTTAAAGCCTTTAATTGCACCGCCTAAGTCGCTGCCGATATTTTTAAGGCGTTTGCCGCCAAAAATAAGTAATACAATTATTAAGATAATAATCAGTTCAAATGGTCCTGGGATGCCCATGGTTTTCTCCTCAATTAGTCAATATTTTATTTTTCTCAATGTCAAATTCTGCTTTTGAAATTACCTCAGATTTTAAAAGTTGGTTCAGTTTTTCCAGCCTAATTAGATCTGAATTGTTGATGTTAGTATAACTGTTACTGCCATCTTTATAAGACTGATAAGCCAAGTATAAAAACAGCGGCAGAGTAATTATCCACAGCGGCACGACAAATGCCAGCACCGTATACACCACCGTTCTGGCTTTCCAAGTATTGGCAATTTCGCGCTCTTTATGGGTATTAGATTTATCTTTTATCAAATAATAAACACCGTAAAAAATAGCGCCCATTATTAAAAGTAGCAATATTCCCATTTTAATTATTCCTATTGGCCTTTTCTTTTAAGCCCGACAAACCCAATCGCGATAATAGCTCGTCTTGTATTTTAGCAATTTCAATATCCTTATGGCGTAATAATACCAAAATATGAAAGTAGAGGTCTGCTACCTCAAAGGTGATTTTATCACTGTCTCCGTCTTTGGCAGCCATAATGACTTCGGCAGATTCCTCAGCAATTTTTTTTAAGATTTCGTCCAAACCCTTAGCATATAAAGAAGCCACATACGATTCACTGGCTTTAGCAGATTTTCTATCCTCCAATATTTGCTCTAATTTTGTAAATATATCATCCATAAATTTGTTTTGGATCTTTAATGACTTTGGCAACGCTCTCCCAATTATCTCCGACTAGTTTTTGAAAAAAACACGATTTTCTGCCTGTATGGCAGGCAATTCCGCCCACTTGTTCCACTTTGAGTAAGATTGTATCATTATCGCAATCGGTATAGATAGCCTTGATGTGTTGTACATGCCCCGACTCTTCGCCTTTGAACCAAAGTTTTTTACGAGAACGAGAATAATAAACCGCTTGCTGATTTTTAATCGTTAATCTTAAGGATTCTTTATTCATCCAAGCAAGCATTAGAACTTCGCCAGTCTTAAAATCTTGGACAATGGAGGGGATAAGCCCAAAATTGTCAAATTTTATTTTCTCTAATGTATCCACAACACACGACTCTATAGATAGAATAACTGATTTTACCGTTAGTATTTGTTGGGATGAAACTATTTATTTTAGGTTTTTTATTTATGTTTAAGGCTTTTGCTGAGATTGGTGGATTTAACATTGGACGGTGAAAAACCTCTATGTTGTTGATAACGACAACATCGGTGTGCAAAAATGCAGGTTTTTTATGACAGATGGGGTTTTTTATAGAAGGTGTTTGTCCAAGAGCAAGCCTTGCTTGCGACCAACAAATGGGCTAATTTTTTGATAAACCACTAATCTCAAACCTCAATTATTGAGAATTTTGCCTTTCTATGAGTTTTTTAACCAATCAGTTTATTCATGCGTTTAACAAACTCTGCAGGCTCTTTGAGCTGCCCGCCTTCACTTAAGACGGCTTGGTCAAATAAAACCTTGACTAAATCTTCATCAACCTTAGTTTTGAGTTTTTTTACTAAAGGGTGGGCGGGGTTGATTTCAAGAATCGGCTTAGTTTCGGGCACATCTTGACCAAGTGATTTCATAATCCGCTCCATATTGCCGCCCATCTCGTTTTCATCGGCGACTAAGCAAGAAGGGGATTGGCTCAAGCGTTTAGAGATTTTTACTGATTTAACTTGTTTTGTGAGGATTTTTCCCACCTCTTCAATCACCTTTTCAAAGTCTTTGGCAGTCTTTTCTTTGGCTTTTTTGTCTTCTTTAGAGTCCAGATATTCCAACTCACCTTTAGCGATTGATTTGAGCGGCACACCTTCATATTCGGTAAAGTTACCAACCAGCCATTCATCTACACGGTCAGATAACAATAATACTTCAATGCCTTTTTGATTAAAAATCTCCAAATGTGGGGAGCCTTTGGCGGCCTCATAGGTCTCAGCAGTAATGTAATAAATAGTTTTTTGGTCTTTTTTCATGTTTTTAACATAATCTTCAAGTGTTACATTTTGCGAAGAATCTGGGCTTTGGTTGGTGGCAAAACGCAATAATTTTGCAATTTTGTCTTTATTGGCAAAATCTTCCACAATGCCCTCTTTCATCACCACCCCAAACTCCCTCCAAAACGAGGCATATTGTTCAGGTTTGTTTTTTGCCATTTTTTCTAAAGCTTTGAGAATGCGGCTGACAGAGGCTTTGCGGATAGCGTCTACGACTTTATTGCTTTGCAGGATTTCACGCGAAATATTAAGTGGTAAGTCTGCAGTGTCAATAATGCCTTTAATAAAACGCAGGTACAGTGGCATCAATTTTTCATTATCCTCCATAATAAATACCCGTTTAGCATAGAGCTTTATACCGCCTTTGCGTTTCGGCTCATACATGTCAAATGGGGCTTTAGTGGGGATAAATAATAATGATGTGTAGTTTAAGTTGCCTTCAACGCGGTTGTGTAGCTGGGTTAGTGGCGCTTCAAAATCATAGGTTAATGATTTGTAAAATTCATCATAATCCTTTTGCTTAAGGGTTTTTTTGTCTTGTGCCCAAAAGGCGTTGGCCTTATTGATGCTTTCATATTCAATCTCTTTGTCGTTCTCAGCGGGCTTGAGCATCATAATCGGAACAGTAATGTGGTCCGAATATTTAGAGACAATGGAGCGTAGCCGGTAATCGTCTAAAAATTCTTTTTCGTCTTTTTTAATATGTAGGGTAACGGTGGTGCCAAAATCAGGGCAATCCACACTCTCTACTGAATATTTGCCTTTGCCTGTTGATACCCATTTTGTGCCTTTTTTGCCTTTAATACCTGCTTTTCTGGTGATTAGGGTAACTTTATCAGCAACAATAAAAGCAGAATAAAAACCTACCCCAAACTGTCCGATTAAATTCGAGTCTTGGACTTGTTTTTCATCGAGATTTTTAAGGAATTTCCTAGTACCAGAGTTAGCAATGGTGCCAATATTTTTATTCACCTCTGCCTCACTCATGCCAACGCCATTATCAGTAACGCTGATAGTACCAGCCTTTTTATCCACCTCAATGTAAATTTGTAAATCCTGCCTGCCTTCAAGCAGGGCACTGTTTGTTAATGATTCAAATTTTAGTTTATCAATTGCATCAGAGGCGTTAGAAATAAGCTCGCGTAGAAAAATTTCCTTATTAGAATACAGGGAATGAATCATTAAATCTAATAATTGAGAGACCTCGGTTTGAAAGGCATGTGTTTGTTTTGCACTCATGGTAGTTATCCTTATGGTTTGGCTGTAAAATGTATTGATATGGGCGGGGTTAAAAAAATCAAGTGAAAAATCAAATTACTCAATTTGTGCTTTATTTAAAAGTTGAAAGAAACTATGCGCCCAACACCCAGCAAGCTTATAAAAGAGATTTACAAAAATTATTAACCTTTACTCAGCAAAAAAAACTTAGCAGTTGGGCGGACTTAAATAGCAAACATTTGAATTTATGGGTTATGAGTCTGCGTCGTCATAATGCCAACGCTCGCACTATTCGTCGCCACCTATCCTGTGTTCGTGGGTTTTTAACTTATCTGGTTAAGCAAAATGTATTGTCAAATAATTGTGCATTAGGACTAAAAACCCCAAAAATAGAGCAAAACCTACCCAAAACTCTCAACTATGAACAGTTAATGAAAATGGCTGAAGCAAGGTCTGATAATCTTTTTGAGCTTCGCGATGTGGCCATCGTGGAAACTCTTTATTCTTGTGGGCTTAGGGTTTCAGAATTGGTCAAACTTAATGCAGCTGATGTGGATATTTCGCAAGGTTTCTTGCAAGTAGCGGGCAAGGGCGGCAAGGTGCGTCATACCCCTTTGGGCAAACCAGCACAACAAGCAATTAGCCGTTATTTGCAAAAAACCGACATTCGGCAAAACGCTTTATTTGTGAACAATAAAGCGGCAAGAATAAGCGCCAGAGCGGTGCAGATGATGCTTAAAAAGCGCGCTCTAGAAGTGGGTATTAAAATCAATGTGTATCCACATATGTTGCGCCATGCAGCAGCGACACATTTTTTGCAATCCAGCCATGATTTACGCAGCGTGCAAGAATTTTTGGGGCATAAAAGTATCAAATCTACCCAGGTTTATACCCATTTAGACTTTTTGGAGTTGGCCAAGGTATATGACAAATGCCACCCGCGTGCCAAAAAATTGTGAATTTTAAGACCCGTCTCGGTGCCTATATTTTAAATAACGCCGGCGTTATCAGCATTCCTACCGATACTGTACAAGGGCTGAGCTGCTTGCCCAAATTTGAAAATGCCGTACAAAAAATAATCACCCTAAAGCGGCGACCAAAAAACAAAGGTCTAATTCTAATAGCCAGTGATATTCATTATCTGTCCCTGTATGTAAAAAATCCCAGCACACTAAAAAATATCCCTCAAAATACCCCCACCCCCACCACCTATTTAATTCCAGCTCACAAAACCGCTTCGCCTTTGCTAACAGGCAAATTTGATACAATAGCGCTCAGGTTAACCGATAATCTTTTAATTAAAGAACTTTGCCAAATGACAAACAGCGCTTTAGTATCTACCAGCGCTAACATAGCAACCAAGCCGAGTGCGACAAATACATTAAAATTATTAATCTTTTTTAAAGATAAATTGGATTTTATAATCCCTCCACAAAACCATAATAACCAAACCTCAAGGATTATTAATCTACAAACAGGGGGGAGAGTCAGATGATTGACCAAGTAAAAGCCTATTTATTAAACCTACAAACCGATATTTGCCAACAGTTGGCAGAGGCAGATGGTAAGGGCAATTTTATTAAAGATGCTTGGGAAAAATCCAAAGGAGGTGGTGGGGGGCTAACGCGGGTGTTGACTGATGGTATGGTGTTTGAACAGGCGGGGGTTAATTTTTCGTTTGTCTGTGGTGATAATATGCCAGATTCCGCTAGCGCGTTCAGACCTGAGTTGGGAGGGCGAAAATTTAGTGCCTTGGGAGTATCTTTGGTGATTCATCCACATAATCCTTATGTGCCGACTTCACATGCGAATGTTAGGTTTTTTGTGGCAGAAAAAACTGGCGAGCCACCAATTTGGTGGTTTGGTGGTGGTTTTGATTTAACCCCTTATTATGGTTTTGACGAAGATGCAATTTTTTGGCATCAAACTGCCAAAGCCGCCTGCACCCCTTTTGGTAAAGATAAATATCCAAAATACAAAAAATGGTGTGATGATTATTTTTATCTAAAACACCGAGACGAGCGCCGCGGCATTGGTGGTTTGTTTTTTGATGATTTGAATAAGGGCGGTTTTGATGTGTGTTTTGCTTTTATGCAAAGCGTGGGGGATCATTATATTAAGGCTTACCGACCGATTGTTGAAAGACGCAAAGACACTCCTTATGGCGAGCGTGAGCGTCAATTTCAATTGTATCGGCGTGGGCGTTATGTTGAGTTTAATTTGATTTATGATCGTGGCACCTTATTTGGTTTGCAAACTGGCGGCAGAACTGAGTCTATTTTAATGTCACTGCCGCCTTTGGTGCGTTGGCAATATCACTATAAACCCGAGCCTAACACACCAGAATCATTGCTTTATGAGCGATTTCTAAAACCCAAAGATTGGCTTAATGAAGTATAATATTGATACCAAAAACCTACTTTGCCCGATGCCTGTGATTCGTTTGGGTGAAAAAATTTCCACCGTTAATCGGGGCGATTTGATTGAGGTATGGGCAACTGACCCTGGTGTGCTCTACGACATCCCCGCTTGGTGCAAAGTGCATGGTCACAAAGTGATTGAAATTTATAAAAAAACCAATGAGATTGTTTTATTGATTGAGAAAATAGGGTAGAATTGTGCGCTTGTAAGGTTTTGCACTGCAAGAGTATGGGTTGTTTAACAAATGGCTGTTGGTAAATATTAGCAGTTAAAAAATAGGAGAAAATATGTCTGCCAAAGATGTAATGAAAATGATTAAAGATTTTGAGGTTAAATTTGTTGATCTCCGTTTTACTGATACCAAAGGCAAAGAACAACATGTAAGTGTGCCAGCACACAAAATGGATATAAAAAAATTTACAGAGGGACAAATGTTTGACGGCTCCTCAATCGCTGGCTGGAAGCCAATTAATGAATCTGATATGATCATGAAGCCAGACACCAAAACAGCGGTAATTGACCCATTTACCAAAGAATCTACCCTTAATATTGTCTGTGACATTATTGAATCAAGTGATCTGCAAGGTTACGAAAAAGACCCGCGCTCAATTGCCAAAAGGGCTGAAGATTACCTTAATGAAACCGGTATCGGTGATACTGCCTATTTTGGTAATGAACCAGAGTTTTTTGTTTTTGATAGTGTTAAATGGGATACTGGCTTTGGTTTAGGCAAGGCCTCTTACGAAATTCACTCACAAGAAGCGGACTGGGAGTCAGGCTCTGACTTAGAGGGCGGCAATAAAGGACACCGCCCTCGGGTGAAAGGCGGATATTTTCCAGTGCCTCCAGTTGATTCATTGCATGATCTGCGTGCTCAAATGTGTTTGGCAATTGAAGAAATGGGTGTTACCACAGAAGTCCATCACCATGAAGTAGGCACCGCTGGACAATGTGAGATTGGGGCTTTGTTTAATACGCTGGTCAAAAAAGCAGATGAAACCCAAATTCTTAAATATTGTGTGCATAATGTGGCACATTTGTATGGCAAAACCGCAACATTTATGCCTAAACCAATCGCGGTCGATAATGGCAATGGCATGCATGTGCATCAGTCTATCGCTAAAAATGGCAAAAACTTATTTGATGGCGATAAATATGGCAATTTAAGTGCAATAGCACTCCATTATATCGGCGGTATTATCAAACACGCACGGGCATTAAATGCATTTACTAACCCTTCAACCAACTCATACAAGCGTATGGTACCGGGTTTTGAGGCCCCAGAAATGTTGGCATATTCTGCTAAAAATCGCTCTGCAGCAATTCGTATTCCTTTTGTCTCTAGCTCAAAAGCACGCAGAATTGAGGTGCGTTTTCCAGACTCAACAGCCAACCCTTATTTGGCATTTTCGGCAATGCTGATGGCAGGGCTTGACGGCATTAAAAATAAAATCGACCCTGGCAAACCTGGCGACACAGACCTATACACATTGTCAGCAAAAGAAAAGGACTCTATTCCTAAAGTTTGTAACTCACTAGACCAGGCGCTTGGGGCTTTAGATAAAGACCGTAAATTTTTAACCCAAAGTGGGGTTTTTACAAACAATATGATTGATTCATTTATTGCGCTTAAAATGGAGGAAGTAACCGCTCTGCGCGCCTCACCCCACCCAGTAGAGTTTGATATGTATTACAGTGTGTAGTGCCAATCAACAATTTTAAGGCCTGATAATGTTTGGGTGCTACACGGTTTTTTATTGCTTCAAAAGCTAAGGTAATCGTATTTAGGCTATGGCAGAGTTAAGACATAATTGGGCGTTAGAAGAGGTTGAGGCTTTATTTGCACTGCCTTTTAATGATTTAGTGTTTCAAGCACATACTGTTCATCGGAAAAACTTTAATCCAAATCAGGTGCAAACCAGTGCTTTGTTCAATATTAAAACTGGTGCTTGTCCAGAAGATTGCTCCTATTGTTCGCAAAGTTCTAAATATAACACTGGGATTAAGCGTGAAAAACTCGCCTCAGTTGAAGTGGTATTAAAACAAGCCAAAGTGGCAAAAGAAAAAGGCGCAACCCGATTTTGTATGGGCGCTGCATGGCGCAATCCTACAGATAAAAGCCTATCCAAAGTGATTCCGATGGTTGAGGGGGTGAAGGCTATGGGTATGGAAACTTGTGTTACTTTAGGGATGCTAACACAAGCCCAAGCGCTAACTTTGAAACAGGCGGGGCTTGATTATTACAATCATAATTTAGACACTTCTAAAGAAAATTACTCTAATGTAATTAGCACGCGCACTTTTCAAGACCGTATAGATACTTTAGAAGCAGTGCAAAATGCAGGTATTCGTGTTTGTAGCGGCGGTATTTTTGGCATGGGCGAGGGGCAAACTGACCGCGCCTCAATGCTACGGTCTCTAGCAAATCTAACCCCTCACCCTGACAGTGTGCCGATTAACCTTTTAGTGCCAATCCCTGGCACTCCGTTTGAAAATGTTACCCCACTCAGTGAAACTGAATTTATCCGCACAATCGCCATAGCGCGTATTATAATGCCAAAATCGGTTGTGCGCCTCTCAGCAGGACGAATAAAAATGGGCGATGCCATGCAGGCGCTGTGTTTTTTCGCTGGTGCCAATTCTATTTTCTACGGTGAACATTTACTCACCACTCCCAATCCAAGCACAGGCACCGACCAAACTCTATTCGCTAAATTAGGAATTAACACCAACGCTTAAACCATCTCTAAATCTTATTAACCATCAAAAGAGTGTTTTAGATTTTGATAATCAATACAGCTTTTGCATAATTTATGGATGATTGACAAAATAGGGGTTTTTCCCGAATTGGTGAAAGACGAAATTCTAATAATTATTCATAATTATATAAAGACCTCAATATGGTGGGCTTGCCAGTAAAATCATCGTCTATTGAAGGATTATATGCTTTTTGAAATTCTTCCACTAAATTAAGTGCTGTGCATAGAGTGTCATAATTGAGCAATATGAAAAGTGGCTCGCCTGCCCCATCCAGTAAGGTTGGTAATACCTCTTTGGAAACCTCTCTAAGCGGGGTCATCGCATAGTTCAGAATTGATGACAATCGGCACACTAAATACGCGTGCCATTGCGTAATGAATATAAATGTAGGGGTTAGTAGGGATTTACATATACCAAAAAATTATAAACGAATGTAGAGGTTTTAATTCAAACCATTCTTGGGTGGCCTGTATAAAATGGCTGGATTTTAAATTATTACCTATGTTTGACAAGCTGGCGAGATATTGATAAATATGTTTTCTGGATTTGATTATTTACTGATTGGATTAATCTTTCTGTGGGCTGGATTTGTGCGTAGTGGTCTGGGCTTTGGTGGGGCAGCATTGGGTCTTCCGCTGTTGCTATTGATCGGCGGATCACCTGTTTATTGGTTGCCGTTGATTGGTATTCATTTGTTATTTTTTACTTCAATTACCTTGCTTGTGCCACCTGGTAGTGTGTATAGGTCTTGGAATAATGTAGATTGGGATTATTTAAAATCGGCCCTTGTTTGGATTACACCTCCTACTTTAATAGGTGTGTTTGGGCTTTTGACATTAGCAGATCAAACGATGATTATCCTTGTCTATTTGATTACCGCCTTCTACGCCATTATTTGGATTTTTAATAAACCCATTACCGTGCACAAACCTTGGTTAAATAAACTTCTACTTCTGTTGGGGGGTTATGTGGCAGGCACCACACTTACAGGCGCGCCACTAATAGTTGCAGTGTTTATTGAGCATGTTGATAAAACTAGGCTGCGTGATACTTTGTTCATTCTGTGGTTTGTTTTAGTGAGTATAAAAATGACTGCCTTTATTGCTGTGGGCATTGAAATTGATTGGGTATTTTCGCTGTCTTTGATTCCAGTCGCATTGGTTGGGCATATTGTTGGGCTCAGGCTACACAACACAATTATTCAAAACGACCAGTTGTTTAAAAAATGGGTGGGCAGCGTGTTGTTGATAGTCTGTGGCATAGGTTTATTAAAAACTATTTTATAATTTCAATTTAGGCATTAAAAAAACCAAGAAAACAAAACACTTGTGTTAAAAAATTTAAATCCTGTCTTATATAAAGCCCTCTAAAATAAGGTTATGCAAATCATTCGTGGCCTACATAATTTAACCCAGCACAAAGACCGTGCGGTTACTATTGGTAATTTTGATGGGGTACATATTGCCCATCAAAAAATTATCATCCAACTGGTGGAAAAATCTAAATTGATGGGTTTGAGTGCGGTCTTGGTTTCTTTTCTACCTACGCCAAAAAACTTTTTTGGTCATGAAAGAACAAGCCTTAGTAGTTTTAGACAAAAGCATCAATTACTTACAAATCTTGGCTTAGATGAGCACCTATTGATTCGCTTTAATACGGGGTTTCACAGACTAAGCGCTAAAGATTTTGTGCAACAAATTCTGGTGGCTAAACTGGGCATGAAATATTGTTTGGTTGGGGATGATTTTCATTTTGGAAGGGGGCGTCAGGGCGACTTTACACTACTAAACCGTTTGTCAAAAAAACATGGTTTTATCGTCGAAAATACCCAAAGTGTGCTTTGCAATCAACGCCGTGTTAGTAGTTCGGCAATTCGGAAGTTACTTGCCGAGGGTAGAATGGGTGACAGTGCACAGATGCTGGGACGCGAATTTTCAATCTGGGGTAGGGTTATTCGTGGGCAACAAAAAGGCAAAACTATCGGTTTTCCAACCCTCAATATCTCAATTAAACAAAACATCAGCCCAGTTCTGGGTGTGTTTTCGGTGCAGGTTGAGATTGGGAAAATGCACTATTACGGTGTTTGTAATGTGGGTACTCGACCGACCGTGGGTGGCAAAAAAATCTTGCTTGAGGTTTTTTTGTTTAATTTCGGGAAAACAGTTTATGGGCAGTGTGTTAAGGTGGTTTTTAAACATAAAATTCGTGATGAGCAAAAATTTGCCTCGCTTGATAGGCTAAAATCTCAAATTCAAAAAGATGTTAAATCCGCCCAACATTATTTTTATGATTAGCAAAAAGGTGTGTTTTTAATCTGTTTTTAATTGCCAACCCAATTTTTTCCCCGCCATAAATGGTACAACAGTCGAGTTTCCAAGAGGATATTCATTGGGCACAACCCACTCCCTTTTTACCAGTGTAATGGTATTTGTGTTATATGGTAAATTATAAAAATCAGCGCCGAATTTTGAGGCAAAACCCTCCAATTTATCCACTGCGTCTTGCTCTTCAAATGCCTGTGCATAAAGCTCTATTGCGCAATGTGCACTGAAAATTCCAGCACATCCACAAGCGGACTCTTTATCAGATTTTGCGTGGGGGGCAGAGTCTGTCCCTAAGAAAAATTTTCCGCTATTGCTAGTGGCTGCTGCCAATAATGCAGCTTGATGTGGCTTGGCGCGTTTTAGAACTGGTAAACAAAAATAATGTGGTTTGATGCCACCTACCAACATATCGTTGCGATTAGCAAGCAGATGGTGTGCGGTAATGGTGGCAGCAATTTTATTACTACTTGCCAACACAAAATCAGCCGCATTTTTGGTGGTAATATGCTCAAACACAACTTTCAAATCGGGGAAATCCTTAACAATTTTGGTTAATATTTTTTCAATAAAGACCGCTTCGCGGTCAAAAATATCAACCTCATACTCCGCCACTTCGCCATGCACAAGTAGTGGCATACCTGCCTTTTGCATCGCCTCAAGTGCTGGATAAATAGCGCCAATGTTGGTAACACCATTAGCAGAATTAGTGGTTGTGCCCGCAGGATAGAGTTTGACTGCCTTGATTAACCCAGATGCCACTCTAATGTCTTGTGGCGTGGTATTGTCAGTCAAATACAGTGTCATCAACGGCTCAAATTTGCACCCCGCAGGCAAGGCCGCCATAATTTCTGTTTGATACGCCAGTGCTTGGGTGGTGTTGGTGATGGGTGGGGTTAGATTGGGCATAATAATCGCCCGTCCCATTTGTGCCGCACTCATACCAACCACCGATCTCAGTGCCGCGCCTGAGCGCAAATGCAAGTGCCAGTCATCTGGCTGGATTAGGGTTATTGGGCTATCTTTCATTTGTTCAAAAAGTTGGGTTTTCTATGCCTATTATATTTATATATTTAAATGTTCAAAAATATGTTTTTTTGAATAGTTTTAAAACTTTACATGATTATCAATTATCAGCAAAATGGCGCACCCATAACACATTGCACTTCTCTTTGTATATTCTTTCTCATTCACATTTTAATATACAATCGGTGGTATTTGCCCAAGCGAATGATGCGCTCTTTTAAAGTTATACCAAAATAAATAATCGTTCATTTTATCATTAAGCCTTTTCGGGCTCTTCTAAATCATAAAAACTATAATCAACCCGCCTGTTTTGCAATCTGCGATTCAATCTTTTGTTTGGTTTTTTTAATGTCATACATCAAAACATGTTGATAATAAACTGTTCAATAAACAAAATTATTGAACAGTTTGATAAATCGCCCCTAGAATCCTAAAACCTTTGGCGCCTGTAACTGTTGGTAGGTTTGATGGTTTGCCTAATAAAGTTTGCTGAGCAAAAAAAGCAAATGCTGCTGCTTCAACAAAATCAGGGTGAATGCCCAAATCTGCTGTGGTTGTTATTTTGTTATGCGAGTTTAAATAATTTAGACGCTCAAGCAAAAATAAATTATGCACACCACCACCACACAGATAAACTCTCGCCCCCTTAGTGATGTGTTGGCTAATACTCATGGCGGTTAATTCTGCCAAAGTTCTTTGTACATCAGCATCCGTCTCGTCGCCCGTTAAATGGGGGGCAAGCCAAGATAAGTTAAAATACTCGGGACCAGTGCTTTTGGGTGCTGGCTTTTGAAAATAGTCATCAGCCAATAAGGCTTCTAATAATCGCTTATCAACCGAGCCAGAACGCGCCCATGCGCCATTTCTATCATAATCCAGCCGCTTGCATTTTGCAATCCAATTATCTAACAAAGTATTCGCTGGACCAGAGTCAAACCCTACTACCTTAGCATTTTTGACAATAGTAATATTAGCAATACCTCCTAGATTAACGATTATGGCGTTTTTGCCGTTTAATAAATGCTGATGATAAAATGGGGTAAGAGGGGCGCCCTGACCAAGTGCGGCAATATCTTGCATCCGAAAATCAGCCACCGTAGTAATGCCTGTTTTTTCCGCAATGATGGCGCCGTGACCAATTTGCATAGAATATAAAACACCTTGGTGAAAAATACTTTGTCCGTGTGAACCAATCGCCTTGATATCTGATGCTGAAAAGTTTGATTTTGCTAATACCGCTTGGGCCGCATCAGCAAAAAAATATGCCACTTGGGTGTCAATATCCGCCAAATTTTTTAAGTGTGTTTGCCCTGTTTGTATCAATGTTTTTAGTTGTTGTTTTAGTTCATTACCATAAGGAAAATAGGCTTGTGCCAGTAGTTTATTTGCGTCTGGATTGATAATAGCGGCATCAACACCATCCAGACTGGTGCCAGCCATTAGCCCGATATAGGGGTTAGTGCTTGCCATGACACTGTTTGTATTTTTTACCAGAACCACACGGGCAAGGCTCGTTACGACCGATTTTTTTTGTTGTTCTGGTATAGGTTTGTTGTGCTGTTTTGGGCTTGTTGGTATTTGTGACAACCTCTTCGCGTTGTGCTTTGATGTCCTTATTGTTTTGTTGTGCAACATTGCTGGCAGCGCTGTCCTTATTGATAGTTACAGAGGATAGGGATTTGACAATTTCAATATTGATGTTCTCCAACAACGCTTCAAACATAATAAACGACTCCCGTTTGTATTCTTGAGCGGGGTTTTTTTGTGCATAGCCACGCAGATTAACGCTTTGACGCAAATAGTCCATTGCTGCTAAATGCTCTTTCCAATAATGGTCTAAGGCTTGTAACATGACTGCTTTTTCAAAACTACGCATTGCCTCAGCACCGACAATTTTTTCCTTATAATCACAAATTTGGGCCAAACCTTGAACGATTCTTGACTCTATCTCAACAACATCCACTCCTTCAGCAAACCATTCCTGCAATGGAAAATCCGCTGCATAATCGGCTTTTAACGCATTATGCAGGCCTTCTAAATCCCAATCTTCTTCAACAACCTCGGTTGAAATATAGCTGGCAAACAGCCCAGTAATTACTTTTTTACGAATGGCAATAAAGCGATTTTGCACATCATCTACACTCATCAATTCATCGCGTAATTGGTAAATAATTTTGCGCTGTTCGTTGGCAACATCATCATATTCCAAAAGGTGTTTGCGTGCATCATAATTCATGCTTTCAACTTTTTTCTGTGCATTTTCAATCGCCCGATTAACCATTTTATGCTCAATCGCCTCGCCTTTTTTCATACCGATTCGCTGCATCATGGACGCCATTTTCTCACTAGCAAAAATACGCATTAAATTGTCTTTAAGCGAGAGATAAAAGCGCGTTGAACCGACATCTCCCTGACGCCCGCAACGACCACGAAGTTGGTTATCCACACGGCGTGATTCGTTGCGCTCAGTACCGATAATATGCAAACCGCCCGCCTTAATAACCGCATCGTGTTGGGCTTGCCATTTGGCTTTTTGCGCCTCGTTAGCGCCTTCCAATAATTTACCGCCCAAAACAATGTCAGTACCGCGACCCGCCATATTGGTCGCAATGGTTACCGAACTAGGAGCACCTGCATTGGCAACAATCTGAGCCTCGCGTTCATGTTGTTTGGCGTTTAATACTTCGTGTTTAATTTTATTTTTGGTGAGTAATTTAGAGATAAGTTCTGAATTTTCAATACTGCTAGTGCCGACCAAAACTGGCTGATTGATTTTTTGACAATTTGCCACATCTTGGAAAATCGCTTCAAATTTTTCCTCGGTGGTCAGATAGATTTGATCTGATCTGTCATCGCGTTTAGAGGGTTTGTTGGGTGGGATTACCACGGTTTCCAAGCCATAAATTTCTTGAAATTCCACCGCTTCGGTGTCTGCGGTGCCAGTCATGCCAGAAAGATTGTTATATAATCTAAAATAATTTTGAAAAGTAATCGACGCTAGGGTTTGATTTTCTTTTTTAATACTCACCCCTTCTTTTGCCTCAATAGCCTGATGCAGACCCTCTGACCAACGGCGACCGGGCATAGTTCGACCGGTAAATTCATCAACAATCACCACTTCATCGTCTTGGACAATATAATCAACATCATTTTGAAACAAAATATGTGCGCGTAATGCTGAATTGATATGTTGCATCAGTAAAATATTGCCCGCATCATAAAGGCTTGATCCTTGTGGTAAAACACCTGCATCAATCAGCAGTTTCTCCGCTTTAGTGTGGCCATCATCTGTTAAAAATACTTGCTTGTGTTTTTCGTCAATAGTGTAATCGCCTGCGGTCTTAACCACAATCCCCTTGCCTTCGCCGCTTTCAATTTGAACCTTAAAGAATGGAATCATCTTGTTGATTACTTGATATATCGAGGAATAATCATCGGCCGGACCTGAGATAATTAGTGGTGTTCTAGCCTCATCAATAAGAATTGAATCAACCTCATCAACAACAGCAAAATTAAGTCCGCGCTGGACTTTTTGTTCGCTGGAAAATGCCATGTTATCGCGCAGATAATCAAAACCCAGCTCATTATTAGTGCCATAAATAATGTCACAAGCATAGGCGTCTTGCTTTTCTTTTTGCGACATATTGGCAATAATAACACCAACACTCAGTCCCAAAAAATCAAAAATCTTGCCCATCCACTGTGCATCGCGTGTGGCAAGGTAGTCATTCACAGTAACCACATGCACGCCCAAACCACTCAGTGCGTTTAGATAAACTGGCAATGTTGCTACCAAAGTTTTACCCTCACCAGTACCCATTTCTGCTATATTACCATCGTGCAAAACCATACCACCAATCATCTGCACATCATAGTGTCGTAGCCCCAGAGTTCTAACACTGACTTCACGAATTACCGCAAAAGCCTCTGGCAGTATCGTGTCTAAAGTTACTTGTTGTTTGATCTGTTGTTGGAAGATTTGTGTTTTTGCACACAACGCCTCGTCGCTCAAAGCCTGCAAACTAGGTTCAAAATCATTAATTTTATCCACCACTTTACGCAGTTGTTTTATTAAACGCTCATTACGAGAGCCAACAACCTTTGCCAAAACTTTGTTTATAATATCCATTATGGAATATTTTCAAAAATTGCTCTATTTTCGCATAGATGGCATACAAAACAATAACAAACCTTGCAAATTTTGAGCCGGGCGGGGAGTTGGGTCAAATGTTTGCCCAAGCCAAATCGTATAATCAAATAAACACACAGCTCAAAAAAATACTGCCAAATGCGCTTAATTCTTTAGAATTGTGTCGCATCAAAGAGAAAACCGCAACGCTTATTGCCCCCAGCCAAGCCGTTGCCTTTCGGGCAAAAAAACAGCAGCAATTTTTATTGGCCAGTTTAAAAAGATTAGATACACTTTCGTCAATACAAACGATAGTTATCAAGGTTGATCTAGGTATTTAGCAAAATATTCATGCAATTAGCTATCATATAAAACCGATATACATTATAATTGTTGGGTTTTTGTTTTTAACAGTAAAAACCTACTCAAAAAATAAGGGCGATATATTTATGTCGGAGCAAGAAATAGACCTTAAAAAAAGACGCTTTTTAACAGTCGCTACTGGTGTAGTTGGTGCTGTTGGGGTTGGTTTTGTTGCTTGGCCGTTTTTATCCACATGGAGCCCTTCTGCTAAGGCAAAAGCAGCGGGTGCGCCTGTTGATGTTGATATTTCAAAACTGGATTATGGACAGTTGGTTCGCGTG
Organism: Gammaproteobacteria bacterium Gsub; assembly: GCA_002007405.1. GTDB lineage: Bacteria > Pseudomonadota > Gammaproteobacteria > PS1 > Pseudothioglobaceae > JAAOIF01. The sequence continues at coordinate 36,799 of JYIN01000014.1, read as the reverse complement.
CTTTGGCGCAAAAAACCAGTTTGGATTTTTAAGCGCAGTGCCACATCTATTGCCGACCTTAAAACATTGGACGGAGAATTGTCCGACCCCAACAGTAGCGGAGATTCAAAAGCCCAGCAGCCCGACTATATTACCGCTAACCACCGCGCAATTAAGGCAGAAGTGGCAGTGATTGTTGGCGTTTGCACCCACCTTGGGTGCTCTCCTACTTATCGCCCCGAGATTGGCGCAGCTGACCTTGGTGGCGACGCTTGGAAGGGAGGGTTTTATTGCCCGTGTCATGGCTCAAAATTTGATTTAGCGGGGCGTGTTTATGGGGGGGCGCCAGCACCCACCAACTTACTAATTCCACCCTACAGGTTTGTTAATGATGGATTAATTAGAATCGGTGCTAACCCCAAAGCACACGAGATAACACCGATTTTGGAACTTAACAAACTATCATAAAGTTAGACTATGGACAATAACAAAAATTGGATTGACCAAAGGTTTCCGCTGAGCAAAGTTTGGAATGAGCATTTGGCCGAGTATTACACTCCAAGAACCTTTAATTTTTGGTATTTTTTTGGTTCGTTGGCAATGCTGGTGCTGGTAATGCAAATCGTAACTGGTATATTTTTAACCATGCACTTTAAGCCTGACGAGACGAATGCCTTTGCCTCGGTAGAGTATATTATGCGTGATGTTAATTGGGGCTGGTTGATGCGTTATATGCACTCCACTGGCGCCTCAGCGTTTTTTATTGTTATTTACCTGCATATGTATCGTGCACTCCTATATGGCTCTTATAAGGCGCCACGGGAGTTGATTTGGATTCTAGGTATGGCGCTTTATATTGCTTTGATGGCTGAGGCGTTTATGGGCTATGTTCTGCCGTGGGGTCAAATGTCTTATTGGGGGGCGCAGGTTATTATTTCATTATTTGGCTCGGTGCCCTTTATCGGCACTGATTTGTTGATATGGATTTTGGGCGACTATGCGGTGGGCGACCCAGCATTGAATCGTTTTTTCTCTTTACATGTTATTGCATTGCCACTTATTTTGGTGGTATTGGTATTTTTACATATTGTTGCCCTACACACCGTTGGCTCAAATAATCCTGATGGTATTGAAATTAAGAAAAATAAAGATAAAAACGGCATTCCTAAAGACGGCATTCCATTCCATCCGTATTACAGTGTAAAAGATATCGTTGGTGTGGTGGTGTTTTTAATGATATTTTCAGCAGTGGTATTTTTCTCGCCCGCACTAAATGGTTATTTTTTAGAACAAGCCAATTTTGTTGAGGCAAACCCGCTTAAAACCCCCGACCATATTGCCCCACTTTGGTATTTAACCCCTTTTTATTCGGTATTAAGGGCGGTTCCACCAATGTTTGGCTCACAGTTCCCGGGTGTGGTTGTCATGTTTTCAGCTTTGTTAATCTTAATTGCATTACCGTGGTTGGACCGCTCTAAAGTAAACTCCATCCGCTACCGCTCGTGGCCATACAAGGTGGCTTTGGGTATTTTTGTTGTTAGTTTTATTGTGCTTGGCTGGCTAGGCATGCAACCAGTAACACCAGTGTATGTGTTTTTGGCTAAATTTTTTACCATTGCCTACTTTGCCTTTTTTATTCTGATGCCTTGGTTTAGTACTATTGGTAAAACCAAGCCAGTGCCACAAAGACTAACAGAGTAGGGTTATGAAAAAAATATCAAGCACAACCGTACTTATTTTGGCAAGTTTGCTGGTTTCATTCAACGCACCAGCATCTAACAACGGAATACGCTTAGACAGTGCCAACACTGACATCAATAACCAAAAATCGTTGCAAAACGGTGCTAAATTGTTTATGAATTACTGTTCTGGTTGTCACTCTATTTCATTTATGCGTTACAATCGTATTGGTAAAGACCTTGGTTTCTCTAATGCTGATGTGGAAAAACACCTAATGTTTAACGCCAATAAAATTGGAGAAAGGGTTATTTCCTCAATGTCCAAAACTGGTGCGGTCAAATGGTTTGGTTTAAGCCCGCCAGACTTGTCTTTAGTGGCACGCTCAAAAGGAACAGACTGGATTTACACTTACCTGCGTAGCTTTTACAAAGATAAATCCCGCCCCTTTGGGGTTAATAATAAAATATTGCAAAATGTTTCTATGCCAGATGTTTTGTGGGAATTAAAACAAAACAAATCAAGTGCTGACTTTGACCAAACCGTAAGAGACATTACCAACTTCTTGGATTATGTTGGTGAGCCCGCTAAGTTAGTGCGTTTTCAACTTGGCTACAAAGTATTGGGCTTTTTATCTATTTTGTTGGTTTTTTCCTATTTGTTGAAAAAAGAATATTGGAAAGATGTCAAATACGGAAAATGGCGCGCTAAGGACTAATCAATCATAACGACATCAAGCAAAATGGAGAGTTATTATTTTTAGGGAGCAACAACTATGTTAACCAAACCCAATCTATCTTCAACCACACTTTACGCTTCTAGCGAAGAAATGCAATCACATGCAGTGCGTTTTATCATGGCAGAAAAAAATATTGAAAGGGAGGTGGTTACCTTAAAGGCCGACCAAATACCTGAAGAAGTTTTAGAGATCAACCCTTGCCAAACCCTGCCGACTTTATGTGACCGTGGTATGGTGCTATACGATTTATCAGTTATTGCCGAATATTTGGATGAACGCTTCCCATTCCCTCCCTTGCTCCCCGTTGATCCTATTGAAAAGGCTGAAAAGCGATTATTGATTTTTAGATTTACACGGGCTACAAATTGTTGGTATGAATTGGTTGACACCATTCAAACAGGGAGCAAAAAAAATGCCAGCAGGGCACGCAAAATCCTTACCAGCAACTTGATAGAACTCACACCTTTGTTTGCTTACCAGCCGTATTTTAAAAGCGATGAAATGACTATTGTTGATGCCTGCTTGGCGCCGCTTTTGTGGCGTCTAAAAAAACTAGACATCAATTTAGGCTCTAAAGCCAAGCCTATTCATGATTATGCTAACCGAATCTTTAGCAAAAGTAGTTTTAAAGAAAGCCTTGCCGATTGTGAGAAGGAATACAACCTCTAATTTTGACAAGCTTTTAATAGGGAATTATATACCTAAATCCGCAAAAACCCATTTAAACTTTTTTTCTCTAACCGTCACTTTTTATTTTTTTCAGCTTTAGATGGTTTTTTGTTTTCGTCTTTGACTTTTTTCTTTGGGCTTGGGCAGACCTCTTTTAAGGCTTTTTCTATTTGTTTTAAAGTTGTCATATTATAAAAACTCTTTTAGTTCATCAAATTTAATTTCTACATTCTCATTATTTACAATTTTATCTAAAACCTTATTTAAAAGTTTTTTTGTCATTTTTACAGATTTATCAATCTCAATAATCCCTGCTTTTTTATTCCATTTTTGGTCTTCTATTAAAAAGTTTTGTAAATTTAATGACTGTGGATAATTAACTTGATTGTGGTATAAAGAGGCTATGTTTTTTTGTTTTTGTTTTGAAAAATTTGGAATTAAAATATCTTTCCAGTATTTCTTTGCCAAACTTCCACCTTGTCCACCAACTGAAATATAATCTAATGTTCCAAAGTCTCTTAAAAACCTTAAAAAACAAGCTATAAAAGCACTTTCTACAATGTCTTGTTTTTTCTTCTTTAAAACTATACCGTGAATATTTGTAATCCACCGACTTTTTGGATTTGTAAATAAAGTACACTTTCCTATTGTTCCCTCTGCTGAAAAAATAATATCTCCTGCATTTAAAGTTGATAACTCTTTAGGATTGCCTAAATACTCAAATTTTTCTACTGTGCCAAATTCTGAAAAATTAGTTGGTCTAATAAGTGTATAAAAATTATCTTTTGGCGTATCAGAATAAATACTTTTACCTATTTGACTTATTTGTAAATTTTGCCCTCTTTTTGACGAATACCCCCAACTCATCAATTCTTTTGCCCCATTTTTATAGTTTTTAATTAAATATTGTTTTTCTTGGTAATCTTTACAATAATAACCTGCGTCAACTCTATTAGAATTTTTAATTTCTTTAAAATTTGGCAATTCATAATTAAAACCTTTATCCTTTTGATTGCCTAATAGTTCTTTTTCTATTTGTTTTAAAATTTCTTTATGTTTTTTTCCAATCTCTTTTTCTTTATTGATGATTGATTGCGTTAGAAGTTCTACATAAATAATTACATCATCTTTATTTTTTTGATTTGGAAAAGGAATATTGCAGTCTAAAAACAAAGTTTTTGAGTGCCTTATAGTTGAGCCTTTGGGAGTAATTAAATCTAATTGATTAAAAAAATAACTATGTTTTAAAAAAGCAAACAAATAATATTTATTTTCTTTAATTGGCAGTTTATACAACGCTCCTGAAATAGTATGATTTGGCAAATCTTCATCCAAAATAACCACTTCGCCAATGTTTGAGTCTTTAGAAATTAAAATATCACCTTCTTTTAACTTAAAATCAGTAAAGACTTGTGGGCGAATAGATATTGCTGTTTTTTCCGTAATAGATGGCAAAAAAGATTCTTTCTGTAAAGCTTTTGCTCTAATAAAATATTTTGTAGATTTTGAAATATAGTTTATCGAACCAACTTCATTCCCATTGTCGGTAAATTCCAATTTCCTACTTAATAAATCACGAACAAAAGATTTATTTTTATTTGCAGCACTTAAAGTCATTAACTGACTTGGAGCCAAATTACATTTATTGTCGATTATGTCCTGATAATTTGTTATTGCCATATTATTTTTCTTTAATAAATAAATCTTGCAATATTTTTTCTTGACCTAAACACCATTGTTTAAATTCAGAAATGCTTTCTGTAAATTCTTCGTCTATTAAAGGGCTTCCTTCTTCATTCTGTTCTATTTCAAATGTTGTTTCATTAATTTTGTAGATTGGATTAAAGAACTTCACCCTTTTTGATGTCCTTACTTCATAACCTACTTTTTTAATATCTTTAATGAAGATGCTGTAATTTTCTTCTTGTAATTTTTGTAATTCTCTCTTTTTTGGCTTGTATGCAATTATTAAGGTTGTGTTTACTCCTGCATCAGCAAAAACATTTGGCGGCATATCAAATAATGCCACTATTCTCATTTTGTCAATAAGCCATTCTCTTGCTTGACTCCATCTATCAATAGAGGCGATAGAGTTTGAAACTACTATCCCCATTCTTCCCCCTTCTTTTAGAAGGCGATAGGCGTTTTCCAAGAATACAATACCTCTATCAATCCATTCACCACATCGAGCAATATTCCAAAGTTCGTACATTTTCGCCTGTTCTTTTTCTGTCTTTGTCCCAGGCTCCCACTTTCTGTGCTCGCCAAAAGGGGGATTGGTTAAAACTACATCAAATTTTTTAAGTTTTGTTTTATTGTCCCAATTCCCATTTTCATGTAGGTTTGGTTGTAATTCTATCATTCCACCTTGTTTGGCAAATTTCCAAACAATTGATCCTTGATCTGGCTTGTGTTCTAATACTGCCTCTCCATCTCCATTAAGAAGCATATTTAATTGTGCCAAAGCAACCATTTGCTTATCGTTGTCTATTCCATAAATATTTTTATCATTTAATTTGCTTCTTGAATTTACATAAGAGACGGAAAGAAAATCGGCAATTCCTACTGTTGGGTCAATCACTTTCTCGTTACTTCTTGGATTAACAATTTGCACTAAAAAGTCAATAATTGGTATGGGCGTGACAAACTGTCCTTTATCGGCTTTGGAAAATTCATTTGCAAATTTATAAAATACAATCTGATATAAATCAGTTTTATGAGATAAAACAAAGCTATAGTCTTGAAACTGCTCAACAACTTCACTCATAATTTGAATATGGACTTTATCATCCCAATTGATTGTTAAGGTATCGTCTGCATTTAATATCTTTTGATAAATTTCTGAGGCTTCGCTATAAAGTTGTCTTAATCTGTCGATAAAGTTTTTTATTTCTTCATCACCTAAAGAAGCGCTCTCTCTTTCATCTTTGGTTATGTAAAAAAGTAATTTTAACTTGTTTGTTTCAGGCTCACTTTTATAAAAATCTAAATGTTGTTTTGGGTCGGTATTTAAACTCCTTTTTTCATCAAAAATTTTAAGTGCCATTATTTGAATAAGAATTTCATAACCTCTTTGGTTTTTCATTCCTATTTTATCCATTACCCTTAAGATATCGGAAATACCATCTGTTAATTGTTTGGAATATATTCCAGTAACAATGTCCAAATCATCAATAGTTCGTTTTGACCTATCAATTTTAATTTGGGTAAGATTTTTCTTTAGTTGTTCAAAAGATGGAATTTTGTAATAGGCATCTGTAAGATGAATTGATAAATCTTTAGTGGCGCTTTTTTCACCTTTAAGGTTAAAAGATTCGTCAAGTCTTAAACATTTACTTTGTTTTCTTTGAAATAGATAAAGTCTTTCAGCATCATATAAAATACCTAAACAAAAATTATTTTCTGATTCTTTAATGGCTGGTTTTAATTGCTGGTTATAAACAGTTTCGGTATCTTTTGAATTTTCATTCTTAAATTCAATAACCCCTATTAGGTGTTTTCTCAACCAATCTAATGCTTCTTGATTTTTATGTTTATGGTACTTTTTATACCAATCAAACCAATTAGTATCATCAAAAATAGCCCCATCTAATTTTATAGGTGCAGAGTTTTTATTACCTTTTGGAAAATAAACCTCACAACCCAAATAATCTTTTTTATATAAGCCCGAATAAACCAAAGCATAAAAAAATTGCCATTTATAGTATTCTTCATTTTTTTCATTTTTTATATTCTTAATAGTATATTTTTTGGCAAGTATTTGATTTACTGGGATAAAAGCAGTGAACTCTTGTAAAGAGCAATACTTACTATCAAATTCTTGTTTTGCTTCTAAAAATGTTTTTTTACTCACCATAGTCTACTCGTCAACTCCTTATGACTAATTTTATTATTGCCAATTACCTTCGTTTAATCTAAATACAAACTCATCAATGTAGTGGCACAGGTGCTTGAGTGCTAATGTTGTGAAAAGTGCCGTTATATACTCGTTTTAATATCGCCCAAACGCTTTCAATACCGTTGGTGTGTGCTGTGCCATTTACAAACTCTTTAGCACTATAATTAACCATTTTATGATTAAAGTCTTTCAAACCTAAATACCTTCTAAAGTCATTAGTAGTTACTGTGTTTGTTGCTTGAATGTTGTTATATATGTTACCCTGTAATGTTGATTTATTTATGTAATTGATAGCCATTACTTTAGCCTTGCTATCTTACTCTTTGTATTCCAAATACTGGAGGTTTACCAAAAAACTGCATCACGACCAGCGTTAAGTTTCTTATGCGCGTGTTTATTGGTTTCTTTGCCTCCGATATAGGTTTCACAACCCCAACAATATTAAACAATGTAAACGAACCTTGCTTGCAGGTCATCTAATTCTTTGTAACATAAACCACGCTGATTTTTGCGTTATACCTAATTCTTTACCTAGATATAGGCTTGATATTCCCTTCCTTGCTGTGAGCATATAATAAATAGCAACTACCCATTTTTGAGTAGGTATTTTTGAAGCATACATAATAGTCTTTGTTTTTACCATAAATTGTTTTCTGCAATCTTTGTGTCAATAAGTGTATTTTTTAGATTTTTGTTTGCTGATATTTTTAATACTACCACAATGAGAATATACTGGCTTTTCATCCCATCTGATTTTTTCCAACCACTTTATGGCTTTATGCTCGGTTAAATACTCCGATAGTAATTCTATTATGCTGATTGTCTTTGCAGGCTTCATATTTCTTTGTTATTTGATAGTATGCGGATTGTTATACCACTTTTAAAATAAAAATTAATAGTGTTTAATTCTTTTGTATGCAGGGTTTTGTGTTATTTTTGGATTTAGATATATAATTTCCTTTCAATTCAACGCCACCTGCCCCATCGCAAGCACTTCGCTGGCAAAGGTTTTTTTGCAATCTTGGTTAAAAACAACCACATTAGCATCGGTATAAGACCTTAACGCCTGGGCATTCTCTAAATTATTGGGTGTTATTTGGTTTAACACCAGCATTGCAACATTAAGTGCTTGGTTTTTTGCCGCACACAAGCTTAACAAAGCTTGGTTAAGCGCACCTATCTCGTCTCTGACTACGATAACAACAGGCATGCCCAAGGCGCGTGCCAAATCGCTATTGAGCGCTTGTTGTGCAATTGGGGAATACAGCCCGCCTGCCCCCTCAACCACCACAAAATCACTCTGGTTTGCTGGCTGTGTCGCAGCTACTAAATCTGCCAATGTTAGGTTGATACCCTGCTCTATGCTGGCTTTTTCGCCACTCGCATAGGGCGTGAGCGCAAACTTACAAACACGATCAATTGCCTCGGGGGTTGTGCAGGCATTATTTAATAAAATGGCGTCTTTAGGGCTTGGTCCAGTAGCGGTTTTTTGGCAGTTACTCTCAACCGGTTTTCTCGCTACCACTTTAAATTTTTGGTTTAACACTTTAATGATGTGGATGGCTATAAATGTTTTCCCAACATCAGTGCCGCTGCCACTAATAAACAACCCCTTCATGGTTATTGCCCTTTGCCGTATTATCCTTCTGATAATTTTATATGAGACCTTTGCATCATTATGAGTGATTAGCAAAAAAGAGTTTTGCCAAATTTTTGTGACTAGATGAATAATGAGAAACCGTGGGGGTATTTTTATAATTGTATGGATGATGAAAAGGGGCAACCCCTCTTAAACCTTAGTTACCAAACACCGCAAGTGGTGTTTTAATCAGGTATTATTAACCAACAAAAAATTACGCTTAGAACTTGAATTTAGGCAATTATGCAAAAACAATACGATTTGGTTATTATTGGCAGTGGCGTTACTGGCTCGGCCTTAGCGTGGATGGCTAGCGAATATAGCAATATTAAAAGGATTGCTATTTTTGATAAGTATGGGTGCGTTGCGGCAGTTAACTCTCAAGCAAAATTTAATTCACAAACACTGCACTGTGGTGATATTGAAACAAACTACAGCTTGGAAAAAGCAATTCAGGTTAAGAAATCTGCAGACTTGGTAAAAACTTATGCACAAAAACAAACCAATGCCGATAAAATTATTTATGCGCACAGCAAGTTATTGATAGGCGTTGGCGAGCAAGAGGGGGATAAAATCAACAAACGCTATCAGGAATTTACTCAAAATTTTCCTTATATGGAATTATTGTCGGCAACCCAGATTGATAAACTTGAGCCAAATGTTGTTAAAGATAGAAAACAACCAATTGTTGCCATGGGAGTTGAGAGTGATTTGTGTGCGGTTAATTTTGGCAATCTTAGCCGCTCTTTTGTTGATAATGCCATAGAAAGCCAAAAAGTAGATTTGTACCTACAGCATAAATTTACCCGGCTCTCCCATATTGATGAATCTTATCAACTTACCTTTACCAATGCAGGGGGGTGTGCAACTGTTAATGCGGGGTTTGTCGTGTTTGCCACGGGGGCCTACAGTCTAACCCATGCCAAAAGTTTGGGTTATGGGCACAATTATGGGTTGTTGGCAGTTGCTGGCAGTTTTTATTTTAGTAAAAACGCCTTAAACGGCAAAGTTTATACCATCCAAAACGATAAGCTTCCCTTTGCTGCAGTTCATGGCGACCCTGATATTAATGCCCCTAACAGGACGCGCTTTGGACCAACAGCGCTCATTCTGCCTCAATTAGAGCGCTACAAACACAATACCTACTTAGACTATCTAAAGGTTTTGGGGCTAGACAAGCATATTTTAATTGCTTTTAAAAAACTTTTAAAAGAGCGCGATATTCGTAACTATATTGGGCGTAATTTTATGTACGAGGTACCAATTCTGGGGCGTAGATTATTTGCTAAAGAGGTGCAAAAAATTATCCCCTCACTAACGCCAAGCAATTTAAAGTTTGCCAAAGGTTTTGGTGGTTTACGCCCACAAGTGATTGATAAAGACAAAGAACAGTTGGTTTTAGGTGAGGCACATATTCACACCAAAGAGGGTCTAATTTTTAACATTACCCCCTCACCTGGTGCCTCAACTTGCTTGCACAACGCCAAACAAGATATTCAGAAAATCTGTTGCTATTTAAATGCTGATTTTAATATGGATAAATTCAATGATTTTTTTACCAATAATCTATAATAGCGTCCATGCATAAAAACCTAAAAACCAAATTCTGTAAACTGCCCCTCAACTCGCCGATTATTTTGCTTTCTGGCTGTGTTGGCTTTGGCGAAGAATACACACGCATTGATGGGTTTTCCAATGCCGAGGTGGGCGCTATTTGCCTCAAGGGCACCACTTTAGAGCCTCGCCTTGGGAATATGCCGCACCGTGTTATTGAAACCCCTAGCGGGATGATTAACGCCATTGGCTTGCAAAACCCTGGGGTTGATGCTGTTATTGATAACATTTTGCCTGCCCTAGATAAAACCGAAACCCGTTTTATTATCAATATTTCAGGCTCGTTGGTTGCAGATTATGGGGAAATTGCTAGACGCTTTGATAACAGTGATATTGATGCAATCGAGATCAACATTTCTTGCCCCAATGTTGAAGAAGGTGGCGCGGCATTTGGTAACGACCCTGATATGTCTTATCGGGTGGTTGAGGCTTGCCGCCAAAACACCTCCAAACCCCTAATCACTAAACTCTCGCCCAATCAAACCGATATTGGGCTGTGTGCACAACGCTGTATTGATGCTGGCACTGACGGCTTAGCAGTAATCAATACACTGACGGGAATGGCAATTGATACTAACACACGAAAACCTATTATTGGCAACAATCAGGGCGGTTTATCGGGACCAGCAATCAAACCGATTGCTTTGTTAAAAGTACATCAAGTCTATCAGGTTAGCAAAAAACATCAAGTGCCAATTATTGGTCAGGGCGGTATTACCACGGTGGATGATGCTTTAGAGTTTATCATCGCTGGCGCTGCTGCTGTTGGCATTGGTACAGCGCTGTTTTATGACCCTTTGATTTGCGGCAAAATCAACGCTGGCATCAGTCAATATTTGCTTGATAATGATCTTAATAATATTGATGAGTTGATCGGCACCTTACAATTAAACAACTCTACCAGTCTTTGTTAAATAGCGCCTGAAAACTTACAAACAAAATGCAAACCTACAACGCCAAACAAATTGAACAGCAAGCACAGCGATATTGGCAAGAAAATAAATCTTTTGAAGTGGTGGAAGATGCAACAAAGGATAAATTTTACTGTCTTTCAATGTTTCCCTACCCTTCAGGTCGCTTACATATGGGTCATGTACGCAATTACTCAATTGGTGATGCGATTGCTCGCTACCAAAAAATGCAAGGCAAAAATGTTATGCAGCCGATGGGCTGGGACGCATTTGGGCTGCCTGCTGAGAATGCAGCGTTGAAAAACAAAGTAGCACCCGCAAAGTGGACGCGCGCGAATATCAATGCTATGAAAAATCAGTTAGTTGAAATGGGTTTTGGCTATGATTGGTCGCGCGAAATTGCCACTTGCCATCCAAAATATTACCGTTGGGAACAGTGGTTGTTTGTAAAATTGTTTGAAAAAGGATTGGTGTATAAGAAAAATTCTATTGTTAATTGGGATCCAGTTGATCAAACCGTACTCGCTAACGAACAGGTGATTGAAGGGCGTGGTTGGCGTTCAAACGCACTCATTGAACGCAAAGAAATTGCTCAGTGGTTTATGCGTATCACCCATTATAGTGACGAATTATTACAATCATTAAACACTCTTGACGGCTGGAGTGGGGCAGTTAAGACTATGCAAAAAAATTGGATTGGGAAATCGGTTGGCTTGGAAATAGATTTTACCCGTCCTGGTGGTGAGGCGCTTAAAGTTTATACCACACGCCCTGACACGCTAATGGGCGTTACCTATTTGGCAATTGCTAGCGAACACCCTTTGGCTATCCATGCAGGCAAAAATAATGCCAGAGTATCTGCTTTTATTGACGAATGCGGAGTCGTGAAAACCAGTGAAGCAACAGTTGAAACTATGGAAAAAAAGGGGATTTATTCTGGGTTTGAATGCAGCCACCCCATTACTGGTGAGGCAACGCCAATTTGGATTGCTAATTTTGTATTAATGGGTTATGGCACTGGTGCAGTAATGGGAGTGCCCGCACATGACGAGCGCGACTTTGAGTTCGCCCAAAAATACCATATCAACATCAAACAAGTGATTGATAAATCCGCTGACATTAGCGTGGGTGCTTTTACTGGTAAGGGCATATTATTCAATTCTGGTGAATTTGACGGTTTGGATTTTGACCAGGCTTTTGATGCGATTGCCAATAAATTACAAGCCCAAAAATTAGGCATAAGGCGCACCCATTACCGGCTACATGATTGGGGGGTGTCCCGACAACGCTATTGGGGCTGCCCAATCCCTATTATTAACTGCTCAAACTGTGGTCCGGTTGCAGTCCCAGAGGGAGACTTGCCTGTCGTGTTGCCAGAAGACTTAGCTTTTAATGGCGCTGGGTCGCCACTTAAAAAAAGTCGTGAATTTTATCAAACCACTTGCCCAAAATGCAGCGCATATGCCGAACGCGAAACTGATACTTTTGATACTTTTTTTGAATCCTCGTGGTATTTTGCCCGCTATGCCTGCCGCGATAATGAAAACACAATGCTGGATGAGCGTGCTGATTATTGGCTAGCAAATGGTGGGGTTGATCAATATATTGGTGGCATTGAACATGCGATTCTACATTTATTATACGCAAGATTTTTTAACAAATTACTACGGGACGAGGGGTTTATTAACAATAATGAACCTTTTAAAAATCTACTCACCCAAGGTATGGTGCTCAAAGGTGGTGCAAAAATGAGCAAATCTAAGGGCAATACCGTTGACCCGCAAGCCATGATTGGCAAATATGGCGCTGATACGGTGCGTTTATTCATTTTATTTGCAGCACCCCCCACACAAGATCTAGAGTGGAGCGATTCTGGGTTGGGAGGGGCATATCGTTTTTTAAATAAAGTTTATCGTCTGGTTAATCATTTTATTCAAGATAGTAAAAACCACCCGATAGGCAAATTAAACCCTAACGCCCTTGATAAAACACAGCAAAAAATGCGCCAAAAAACCTTTCAAACTTTAGCCAAAATTACCGATGACATGGGGCGTAGAAATTCGTTTAATACTGCGATTGCCGCACTCATGGAGTTGGGTAACAGCTTGATTAAGTTCAACCATACCAACGAACAATCAATGGCATTGCGTTTTGAATCAGTGCAGATTTTTCTCAAGGCACTCAGCCCAATCGCACCGCATATTTGCCATTATTTATGGTTTGAACTGGGTAATAAAACTGCCATTATCAACGAGCCTTGGGCAAAAATAGATAAAAAGGCATTACAAAAAAAAGAAGTGCAAATCATCATTCAAGTCAATGGTAAATTGCGCGGCAAATTGATGTTTGACATTGACATGGATAAATCAAAAATTGAATCTATGGCCCTAGCAGATGAAAATGTTGCCAAATTTATAAGTGGTAAGACAGTTGTTAAAATAATTACTGTGGCTAATAAACTGATCAATATTGTAGCCAAATAATTAGACAAATTGAGCGTCTTGCTTTAACTTAGTCTAGAACATTGACATGCCTAAGCCGATTAAGGCACAGGCACCAATGACATTTATGATGCTGATTTTAAATCTAAACAGGGCGATAAAAGCGGCTAAAACTATTAGAATGGCAACCCAATCAAATGGTGTTATCCCGATAAGTTGTTGCCAAAATAAAGAAAACAGCCAAGTTTAGGGTTACCCCAACCACAGTGGCAGTAACGGCGCACAGTGGGGCACTGAACTTCAAATCACCTTGTATTACCTCAACACCAAACCCGCCTAGAAAAATAAACAAAAACGAGGGTAGAAAAGTAAAAATGTAGCCACCGATGCACCAGCACCCCCCAATAAAGCCACATCCGCACTCAATATTTCCTTACTCCAAGCACCGACAAAACCCACAAATGCTACCACCATAATAAGCGGACCTGGTGTAGTCTCACCAGCGCTAGTCCGTCTATTATTTGTGTTCCTGTAAGCCAACCATATTGCTCTACGCCCCCTTGATAAACATAGGGCAATACCGCATAAGCGCCGCCGAAAGTTAGCATTGCTGCTTTAGTAAAAAACTCACCCATATCGTGCAACACTGAGTTGGATAACAAACTAAACGCCCCAAACCCGATATCTATACCGACAATAGAAAACACAATAAGGTGTGAGTATTTAAACTTAGCGTGTTCTGGGATTGAGGTGTTATCGTCAATCAGTGCTGCACCATAACTGTCATTATTACTGCTATGTTGGGCGCTCATCTTAAAAGTATTTGGCGAAAAGTGCGTACCCAGAAAACCAATTAAACCAGCAGCGATAATAATATAAAGGAATGGGATTTTGAAAATAAAAATTGCCAAAAATGCACTCGCAGCAAGCCCTCTCAACACATTATTGTTAAGGGGCTTTAGTCTAATTCTATAAGCGACAAACAAAACAATGGCAGTAACCGCGGGCTTAATGCCATACAAAATACCTACTATCGCATCCGTATTGCCATAGGTTAATACACCCAAGTTAATGCAGTTAAAATGAACAATGAAGGTAGGATAAATAGCACGCCAGCTACAATACCACCACGAACGCCAAACATCAGCCAGCTAATATAAGTAGCCAGCTGCTGTGCCTCAGGACCGGATAGAATCATGGTGTAATTAAGAGCATGCAAAAAAACGATGCTCAGAAATCCAACGGCGTTTTTCAACCAGCTCCTGGTGCATCATTGAAATTTGTCCCGCAGGAGCGCCAAAACTAATAAATCCAAGTTTTAACCAGTAAGTAAAAAATTGAAAAAACTCGGGGGGCGGGGGTTGCATCGTTTGTATTTTTTAGACCTTTTTAATAAAAATCCAGAATCAACCATTTAATTTAAATTCAGTAAATCCGGCAAAATTGTAAACGGTCGGACAATCTATCTATTTAGCATCAAGTTATCAATGATTGGGGTTAGGATAATATCCATTACCTCAACCATATAATTACCTTTATAGACCAGCGTTGTAGGATTTTGTAAAAATGCCGTGGCTGATGCAGGAAGTTGGTTGGCAACAGTCTGTAAATCAACACCATCCATGCGCACCGTGGTTACCACCAAAGAATCTTCTGGCACAGGCACTGGCTGAGCGTTGAACGGATTAGAGGTATCTACTAATGGAACACGATGGAAATTGATATGGGTATTGTCAAACTGCGGGGTGATAAATTCAGCATAATCACACATCCGGTCTAAAATTGTCTCTTTCACCTGTTCTGGTGTATAAGGGCGCTCTGAAGTATCGCGATAAATTTTTTGAATCCACTCAATATTCACTACTGGGACAACGCCGACCAACAAATCAACATGACTTACCACATCAGCATTAGCGGTCTTTACTCCGCCGTGTAGCCCTTCATAAAACATAATATCGCTGCCTGATTCAATCTCCTCCCACGGGGTAAATTGCCCTGACTCAAGGTTTGTGCCTAAACGCGCATTGTGTGCTTGGGCTTCTTCGTCAGAATGAATATAATAGCGCTTTTGACCGCTACCATCTTCTCCATATTGTTTAAATAAAGATTCTAATTTGTCAAAATGATTGGCTTTTTCTGCAAAATGGGTTAATACCTTACCCATCATGCGTGATTTTTCAACCTCAACTTTCATATCGGCGCGTTCAAATTTATGAAAACTATCGCCTTCAATAACACAAACATTAAGGTTTTTTTGAGCAAAAATTTTCTCAAATGCTTTTTTTACAAAAGTGGTTCCAGCGCCTGATGATCCAATAACCGAAACTACAGGGTGTTTTATTGACATTTTTTCTCCTTGCTGTGTATTAAAAATCTAGGTTATCGACAGATAAGGCATTATCTTCAATAAAATTTCTTCTTGGTCCAACCTCGTCACCCATTAGGGTTGAAAAAACCTCGTCAGCAACAATGGCGTCCTCAATCCGAACTTTGAGTAAGATCCTGTTTTCTGGATCCATCGTAGTTTCCCAAAGTTGCTCTGGATTCATCTCGCCTAAGCCTTTGTAGCGTTGAAAATTTTGCCCCTTCTTAGCATCTTCGACTAAAAAATCGACCACTTGATTAAAATTATCCACCTTAACTTTTTTGCCTTTTTTCTCAACATATGAGTCTTTATTGATGATACTTTCAATGGCTTTTGAGAATTTTTTAATGGTGGCATAATCAGCCGAATTAAAAAATGGCTCACCCAGATAGGTGGTGTCGGTATCAACACCATACATTGATAAAGTATGTTTAATTTGTTTGTTTTTTGTATCAAAAACCACTGTGTGTTTTTTTTCTGGGGTTGGGTTTTGGGTGAGTTTTTGTTCTAATTGTTTGCACCATGTGGATGCCTCTTCATCATTTTTAAGATTATTTAATGGAGGGGCAGTTGCAATGACACGCAACAAGTCTGGGTTATTTTTTTTAGACAAACGATCAATAATTTTTCCGATTTGGTAATAATCTTTAACTGCAGTTTCTAAAGCAACACCTAAAATGGCTGGGGTTTGGTTGTTGATAAATAAGTGTGCTTCATTTACTGTTTCTTGCAATAAATAATCATTTAACTCTTGATCGTCTTTAAGGTAGTGCTCTTGTTTGCCTTTTTTAATTTTATATAAAGGTGGCTGGGCGATGTATAAATAACCATTTTCAACCAATTCTGGCATATGGCGATAAAAAAAAGTTAAAAGCAGGGTACGAATATGGGCACCATCAACATCAGCATTGGTCATAATAATAATTTTATGGTAACGCAGTTTTGTAATATCGTATTCCTCCTTACCAATACCGCAACCCAGTGCGGTAATTAAAGTGCCGACTTCGGCTGAAGAAAGCATTTTTTCAAATCGGGCTTTTTCAACATTGAGGATTTTTCCCTTAAGTGGCAAAATAGCTTGGGTGTGGCGATCCCTCCCTTGTTTAGCAGAACCTCCAGCAGAATCTCCTTCTACTAAAAAAATCTCACTATCAATAGGGTTTTTGGTTTGACAATCGCTCAATTTTCCCGGTAATCCAGCAATGTCTAGCGCCCCTTTACGACGGGTCATCTCTCTGGCTTTTCGTGCCGCATCACGAGCACGAGAGGCTTGCAAAATTTTATTGATAATAATCTTGGCTTCGTTTGGATTTTCTAATAAATATTCACTCAATTTTTCATTAAGTGCGGATTCCACTGGTGCGCGTACTTCACTGGATACCAATTTATCCTTAGTTTGTGATGAAAATTTAGGATCTGGCACTTTAATCGAGATAATGGCAGTCAAGCCTTCGCGAGTATCTTCACCAGTAATGATGGATTTTTCTTTCTTCGCCATGCCAGAGTTGTCAATATAGTTGTTAAGTGTTCGGGTGAGTGCCCCCCTAAACCCTGCTAAATGTGCGCCACCGTCTCTTTGTGGAATGTTGTTGGTAAAACAATAAATACTTTCTTGATACGCCTCACTCCATTGTAAGGCAACATCAATAACAATATTGTCTTTTTCAGTAGAAATGGTGATAATATTTTGATGGATTGGAGTTTTAGATTTGTTTAGATGTTTGACAAAAGCGGAAATACCGCCTTCATAACTAAATATATCACTACGCCCAGAGGAGGTTTCTTCAATCTCAATGTGTACCCCAGAATTTAAAAATGACAACTCGCGCAATCGATTGGCAAGGGTATCGTATTTAAATTCAGTAGTGGTAAAAATATCCGGATTGGGTTTAAAATGAATTGTAGTGCCAGTGGTGTTGGTTTTTCCAGTAACTTCCATAGGGGCATCCGCTATTCCTAATGTGTAACTTTGCTCGTGAATTTTGCCAGCACGATATACCGTTAAATGCACTTTTTCTGATAGTGCATTTACAACAGACACACCCACGCCGTGTAACCCCCCAGAAACTTTATAGGAATTATCATCAAATTTACCCCCTGCATGTAAAACAGTCATAATCACCTCTGCAGCAGATACTTTTTCTTCTGGATGAATATCTACTGGAATGCCACGACCATCATCTGTTACTGAAATAGAATTATTTTCATGAATGGTGATTTTAATTTTAGAGCAGTAACCCGCTAGGGCCTCGTCAATCGCATTATCAACCACCTCAAACACCATATGATGTAGACCAGTGCCGTCGTCAGTATCACCAATATACATGCCTGGGCGCTTTCTAACCGCATCCAAACCTTTTAAAACCTTAATATTGACAGCTTGGTATTCTGAATGCTGATTCTTGGATAATTTATGTTTTGACACAGATTATGGGGGTTTAAAAAAATGGGCTGATTATACCACGAAAGCAAGGGTTATCGGCTTGAAATAATTTGATTGAGACTTTTGTATGATCTATAGATAATGTTATCCATAGACTTTTTGTTCATCTAAAATAAAAAACATCCATTTTTATTGTTCAAACTAAAATTGATGCTGGTTTTGTGCGAGCCGTAATTTAAATATTTGATTTTTAGCAAAGCGATTTTTTTTACATAAAGATTGGTCAATACTTTGTTGGTTGGTTTTTTAACACCAAATTGTAGTTTTTAAAATTGTGAATTGGGTTTGGTTTCATGTGAAACATTCAAATTTAGGTGAGTTTTTTGGTGCCAACCCTTTATCGGTAATAATAATTTGAATTAGTAGGGCTTGAATAAGTTGAGGGTATTGTTTATATTTTCTGGTTAATGTTAATATTACTCTTGTGTTTGATTTTTCTATGTAATTGTTGGTAATAAATAAATTGATGTCTTTGGTGGCGAAGGTTTGACTCCTAAATTACAAAATTGGTTAATTGATAATTTACCAAATAATAGCCACAATAGATAGTATTAAAAACTATATTCGCATTGGCATGACTACATATTGATAAGTTTCATTATCTATATTGGTTAATAAACAAGATTTATTTTCCCCGCCAGGCACTACCATGTTAATTTTATTGCTGGTAAGTTTTTCTAAAATAGAAATTAGATAATGGATATTAAAAGCAACTTCTATTTCTTTATCAAAATTTTTAATATTAATCTGGGTCTGGGCTTGCCCTCTTTCTGAATGTGAAAAAATATTCAATTGGGTGTTTTTAAAAATCAATTTAACACCTTTGGTACGCTCTTCAACAAAAATTGATGCCTGTTGTAAACTGTCTAAAAAATCTTTCCGATCAATAACAATGGTATTTTCATAATCGGTTGGAATGACTTGTGTGTAGTTAGGAAAATTGCCATCAATCAAGCGACTGATGATAGTGATATTGTCAGTGGCTAAATAAAAATAATTTTTAGAAATATGAATATCTACTTCTTGGTGTTGGTCTTTGTTAAGTAGTTTAATAAGTTCAAGCACAGCTTTTCTTGGCAGGATGATGGTTTTCTTTTCAGGTAGTTTATTATTTTGTTTGATTTCACCGATTGATAAACGGTGTCCGTCGGTTGCAACCACAGTAATATTATCTTTATTAACCTCAAAGTATAAACCATTTAAATAAGCACGAATATCTTGATTACCCATTGAAAAACTGGTATTTTCAATGAGAGTTTTTAAAGTTTCACGCTTAACTCTAACAATATTACTGTTTTCAATTTTAGGTAATGAAGGAAAGTCTTGATGGTTAAAGGTGTTGAGTTCAAAAGAGTTGTTGTTGGTTTTAATGTAAATTTTTGATTTTTCAATAATTAATTGGATGAGAGTTTTTTCAGGTAGTTTTCTAATAATATCAACTAAATCTTTAGCATACACAGTAAAACTAACCTCTTCTTGTGCATTAACTTTTTGAGAGGCGCGTAGTTCAATTTCCATATCTGTAGTAGTTAAAGTTAATTGTCCGCCTTTTAGTTGAATAAGTACATGCGAAAGAATGGGTAGTGTTTGTTTATTTTCAACAACCCCGATAACATTTTGCAAAGGTTCTAATAGTTCTTTAACGCTAAGTTGTATGTCCATGAGCTAACCTCTCAGTTGTTATTTAATATAGTTTATTGTTGTTATTAGTCCCTATTTTTTTTGTTAATAATGAGTATTTTTCTTTAAAAAACAAATCCGTAGGTTGTTGATAACAATTTAGGTATTTTATGTAAAAAATAAGGTGTTATGTCTATAAATTTTTTCCATTTATCTAGTTATTAAAGTTATCCACAGCCTCATGGATAGTTTGTTGTTGATTGTGTTTATAGATTGGCTAATTTTAACTTGATTAACTTGTAATCTCCTTCTGTTTCTGAGGACTGTGGGATTTTATTCTCAATTTTCTTAATGGCGTGTAAAACTGTGGAATGGTCGCGATTTCCAAAATGTTTTCCAATTTTTGTCAGTGATAAAGTGGTTAATTCGTGGGCGATAAAAATAGCCATTTGTCTTGCCAGAACATAATGTTGTTTACGGCTTTTTGAGCTCAGGTCAGATACGGTGATGGCGTAATGTTTAGCGGTTTCTTTTTGAATATCGTTAATATCAATATTTTTAATTTTAGGTTTGATAAGATCACCCAAAGCATTTTCAACTACTTCTTTTGAAATAAACTCATCGCCAATTTTTGAAAAATCAACAAAGGCCTTTAGTTTCAGTAAGGCACCCTCAAGGTCTCTAACATTTGAGGTAATATGCCCAGCAATAAATAGGGCAGCATCTTCGGTTAATGTAATGTTGATTTTGCCATTATTCGCTTTTTTAAGTAAAATAGCGGCGCGCATTTCTAATTCTGGGGGTGTTAAATGTAGGTTTAGCCCTTGAGAAAACCTTGTTTTTAGGCGCTCTTCTAATGATTTTATATTTTTAGGTGGCTGATCGCAGGTAAAGATAATTTGTTTTCCAGTGCTGAATAAAAAATTAAAAATGTGAAAAAATTCTTCTTGTGATTTTTCCTTGCCAGCAATTAGATGAATGTCATCCACCAACAACAAGTCACAAGATTGGTAATAAGCTTTTATATCCTCAATGGTGTTGTGGCGCAGACTGGTAGTAATGTTTCTGACAAAATCCATCAGGGGTACATAAATTATTTTGGCATTTTTGGATTTTTCTTGTGCTAAATGTCCCGCAGCCTGCATTAAGTGAGTTTTCCCAAGCCCCGAATTACCATAAATAATAAAAGGATTATAGGGCGATGAAGTGATATTTTCAGCAATTTGTTGGGCAGCACTATATGCCATTTGATT
This sequence comes from Gammaproteobacteria bacterium Gsub, assembly GCA_002007405.1. Taxonomy (GTDB): domain Bacteria; phylum Pseudomonadota; class Gammaproteobacteria; order PS1; family Pseudothioglobaceae; genus JAAOIF01. Next base: position 15,551 of record JYIN01000014.1, on the reverse strand, counting down.
GGCACTACCAAGCACTAAATTATCAAAGGTGTAGTCTGGAAAAAGTTTGGTTTTGTGTTGTTTAACGGCTTTGGGATTTGCATTCGAGTGGGGCAATATGCCAATATATATTCCAAGATTTTTGTTGTGTTGTTTGATGACATGTTTAATCTCTTGTTTGAGGTTTTTGTTAATATAGTTAAGCACCGATGCGTTGGGCGCCAGTAAAGAAAGAGTGGTTTTGTCCTCAACAGGCTTTAATGGCTGCACCCAAAGACTAAATGTTGTCAAAGGCACAGTGTCTTTTAAAGTATTAAGGCATTTTTTCCAGGTTGCTGACATAAATAAAATTGGTTTTGAACCTTGGGCGGACTTAACCCGAGCATTTTTTATGTTTGGATTAAGATTTAAGATTGAGTTTAATTTAAAATTGGTAATGATATACTAAAGTTTTAGTATTGTGCATAGGACTTGAATTATGAAAATGATTGAGAAGTATTTTGAAAAGTTTCTTTGGGGGTCGCGCCATATGGTTTTGATAGCTGTGATTGCCTCATTATTATTGTCATTATTATTATTTTTAATAACGGTTGTTGATGTGTTTGGGTTGTTGCTACATGCGGCGGATTATTTTGCTGTCTCGACTGATGATAGGAAATCGCTTAAGATTGAAATGGTGGCACACACAGTGGGCGCAATTGACGGGTTTTTGTTGGCAACCATTTTATTGATTTTTGCGCTAGGTTTATATGAGTTATTTATTAGTGAGATTGATGAGGCCAAACACAGTGGCCAATCCGCCAAAGTTTTGGTCATCAATTCACTAGATGATCTCAAATCAAAGTTGGCCAAAGTTATTTTAATGATTTTGGTGGTTACCTTTTTTGAAGTGTCTTTATCTATGGGTTTTAATACTCCCTTAGATTTGGTGTATTTTTCACTAGGCATTATTCTGGTTTCTTTGGCACTTTATTTTGGCTCAAAATCAAAACACTAATTTGGTATAACCCTAAAAATAGCGCATTATTCATTTGGCAAATGCCATCAATATATTAAAAAATGAGAAAGAATATAAGAGAGGTAATGTGTTTTTGTGGGCGGGCACTAAAGTCTTGATTTTTGGTAGCAAATAGCGTAACATTGCACAGTTTTTATGGGCGAGAATAAGCATTATGCGTCAGACAATTGTTGCAGGTAATTGGAAAATGAATGCCTCAAAGGAGATGGTCAATACGCTTATCATGGGGGTTTTGTCAGGTATGGACACGGTAAAAGCGAGGGTTATTGTTTGCCCGCCTTTTCCTTATTTATCCCAAGCTGAGGCGCTAGCAACACATTCACAATTACAAATAGGCGCACAAAACCTAAGCCCCAATGCTGCAGGTGCATTTACCGGAGAAGTCAATGCTGAGATGATTAAAGATTTTGGCGTAACATATGTGATTGTCGGGCACTCAGAACGCAGAACACTGTATGGAGAGAGTGACGAAATTGTGGCTGAAAAGGTGCGGGCAGCATTAGAAAATGACCTAACCCCACTATTGTGTGTTGGTGAACTGTTAGCACAAAGAGAAGCTGGCAATACTGAGGCTGTGGTTGCACAACAGATCAATGCTGTTATTAAAAGGGTTGGTGTTGAGGCATTTAAAAATATTATTATTGCTTATGAGCCTGTTTGGGCAATTGGTACTGGGGTAGTTGCAACACCAAAACAGGCACAAGACACACATGCTTTTATTCGCAATTTATTAACTGAGCACGACACCAACATTGCCCAAGGAGTCCCTATTTTGTATGGCGGCAGTATGAATCCTGATAATGCCCAAGAGTTAATCGGTTGTGAGGATATTGACGGCGGGCTTGTTGGTGGCGCATCACTTAAGGCGCACGATTTTTTACGCATTTGTAGAGCGGGTTAATTATTATGTCATTTCAAGTTGTTTTAACTATTCATGTGTTGTTGGCACTAGGCTTGGTTACCCTTATTCTTATGCAACACGGCAAAGGCGCGGATGCGGGTGCCGCTTTTGGCTCAGGCGCCTCGGGGTCGGTGTTTGGCGCGCGCGGGGCGCATTCTTTTATTTATAAACTCACAGCCAGCGTTGCCACGGGATTCTTTTTGACCAGCCTAACTTTGGCTTATTTGGCAGCCTATGAAACAGGCACGACAAGCGAACCTGAGAGCATCATGGAACAAGATTTACAACCAGCAACCCCGCTCTCCGATGTGCCGACTATTGACCTCAAAGACAACGACATACCAGCCCCCAGCCCCTAAAATAACACAAACCAAACCTTCCTATTGCCGATGTGGTGGAATTGGTAGACACGCTACCTTGAGGGGGTAGTGAGCTATGCTTGTGCCGGTTCGACTCCGGCCATCGGCACCATCATGTTTTATAACAACAGCAACACCAGTGCTATGGTTGGGGCAAAGAGACAAAAAAGCCCTTACACAAGTCTATTATCCTGCCATAATAGACCGCATTAAAATTAAGCCGAGGTTTTGAGAATAATTTTAGTGATGTTTTTCAACTAACCACGCATTTGCGCCATGACCTCATGAGCAAAGTTTTCTTCTTGTTTTTTAATACCCTCGCCAACCTCAAATCTAACAAAAGATTTAACTTGCGCATCATTTGATTTCATCAGGTTACCGACTGTGGTATCTGGTTCTTTAACAAAAGTCTGGCCATAGAGAGTAACTTCGTTTATAAATTTTTTCATCCGTCCAGCAATCATTTTCTCAATAATATTGTCTGGTTTGCCAGACTCTTTCGCCTGTTCAATAAAAATCGTCTTTTCTCTTTCTAAGAGGTCAGTAGATAATTGCTCTTTAGTGATAGATTCTGGGCGTGCTGCGGCAATGTGCATGGCAATATCTTTGGCGAGTGTCTTGTTACCACCCACCACTACCACCAATACAGCGATACGCCCGCCATGTGTGTAAGTGCCAATAACGCTATCATTATCAGCTTTTATGGTTTGTACCCGTCTGATGGTAATATTTTCCCCCACTTTTGCAACGATACCCTCTCTGGATTTTTCTAAAGAATCTCCATTTTCCAGTGTTTGGGACAAAAATTGCTCAATATTTTCAGGTGCTGTCTTCAGGGCAAGCGCGCCTAACATATCAACAAAATCAGTAAAAACATCACCCCTAGTAACAAAATCGGTTTCAGAATTAATCTCTAAAAGAGTTGCGGTTTTACCGTCATCGCTGATATTGATTTTAACCAAACCTTCAGCCGCGATACGACCTGATTTTTTGGCAGCTTTGGCGGCTCCAGAGGCACGCATCAAATCAACAGCCGCCTCTATATTGCCGTTGGTTTCGGTAAGGGCTTTTTTACAATCCATCATGCCAGCACTGGTTCTTTCTCTTAATTCTTTAACTAAAGTAGCTGTAATTGCCATAATAACCTCCCATCTATACTTACTTGTTTTGTGTAAGTTTTTCAATAATTTGTGCTTTTGTGCCGCTGCCTACCTCTACCCCTTGTTTTTTAGCATAATCAATTAGCTCGGCTTTTTTCATAGCATTGAGTTGGGTTTTATTAAATTTTGAGGCTTTTTCAGTGGGCTTTTTGACTGGGGTTTTTTTGGTTTTTTTAGTCTCTTTTTTGGTAGTTTCTTTAACAACAGCAACCTCTTTGGTTGTAGTGGTTTTTGCCTCAGTACCCTTTTTTCTAATTATTTTTTCAGTGGGTGTTTTTTTAACGGTTGTGGTTTTTTTGGGTTGTGATGCAGCTGCTTTGGACTCTAAGACTGCGTTGGCAATCTCTCTGACATAAAAGCCAATTGCTCTAATTGAATCATCATTACCAGGGATGGGGTAATCAATACCTTCTGGGTTGTGGTTGCTATCTACAACGCCGATTAAAGGTAAATTTAGTTTTTGCGCCTCTTTTACAGCGTTTTTTTCATGCCCAATATCAATTACAAAAACCACATCAGGAATATTACCAAGATCTTTAATACCCCCTAAACTGCGTTGTAATTTTTCCATTTCACGGGTCATTATTAAAGATTCTTTTTTGCCAAATTTGGCAAAATTTTCTTCCGCCAAAAATTCTAAATCTTTGAGGCGCTTGATAGAATCTTTAATGGTTTTGTAGTTAGTCATCATCCCACCTAACCAACGGTGATTAACATAAGGCATACCACAACGAATTGCCCCTTCTTTGATAACACTACTGGCGGCACGCTTGGTGCCAACAAACAAGATTGAGCCGCCTTGTTGCACGGTTTTGCCTACAAAGTTAAGCACATCGTTAAACATAGGCAATGTTTTTTCTAAGTTGATGATATGGATACCATTGCGCGTTCCATAAATGTATTGTTTCATTTTCGGATGCCAAAAGCGCGAGCGATGACCAAAATGCACGCCAGCCTCTAACATTTTTTTCATGGTTGTTTTTGCCATGTTGTTTCTCCCGGGTTAGTAAAATACCTATCAGGCATTTCCTTCCACAACCTTTAGTAGCCAAACCCTTAACAGAACAAGAGCACCCCGACAACTGTGTTGAATTGTGTGATACATTAAAAAATCTAGGCAAACGCCCAGCCTTACTGCCACTTTTTAAAAAGTGGTAAAGCCCGCCATTATACTACAGTGTTACCTAAACGACAAGCCCATATGCCCACCCATAATATATTACACCCTACTATAATATTTTTCTTATTCTAATATATTCAATCGGCGGTATTTGCCTCAACTGTATAATTGTAAGTTTTATTTGTTGATTAGTAAATTGCATGTCAAACCCACTTTCTAAAAACACAAAACAGGTTAGATTTAATGATTTAGGTCTGTCTAATTCAATTTTAAAAGCCTTAGATTCAATTGGTTATGAAACCCCATCACCAATTCAAAGGCATTGTATTACCTACTTGTTAGATGGTGAAGACATCATTGGTCAAGCACAAACCGGCACTGGGAAAACTGCTGCTTTTGCCTTGCCTTTGTTAGACAAAATTGACCTGTGTATTAACGCGCCGCAATTGCTGATTTTAACCCCAACGCGTGAACTTGCTATCCAAGTGTCCGAAGCGGTGCAAACCTATGCCCGAGGTATGAAAAATTTTCACATTTTGCCGATTTATGGCGGGCAATCTTACGATATTCAGCTCAAACCATTAAAACGCGGCGTACATGCCATAGTCGGCACTCCGGGCCGGGTGATGGACCATATTAAACGAAATACTTTGCAGCTTGACCAGCTTCAATCATTCGTCCTGGATGAAGCTGATGAGATGTTAAAAATGGGTTTTATTGATGATATTAAATGGGTGATGGGGCATATTCCTGAAAAATGTCAAATTGCCTTATTTTCGGCAACTATGCCGAATATGATTAAAAAAGTGGCAGAAAAATTTCTTAACCAGCCCAAAATTGTAAAAATTAAAACTAAGACCGAAACTGCCCCCACTATCACTCAAAAATATATGCTGGTCAATGCTGGACAAAAATTAGAGGCATTGACACGCATTTTAGAAGTAACCAATTTTGAGGCGATGATTATTTTTGTTAGAACTAAAACACTAACGCTTAAATTGACAGAAAAGCTCTCAGCACGAGGTTTTTCAGTAAAAGCCATTAATGGTGATATTGCCCAGAAACAACGCGAATGCCTGATTAACAATTTTAAAAAAGGTAAAATTGATGTGCTTGTTGCCACCGATGTTGCCGCGCGTGGCTTAGATATTGGGCGCATCTCTCATGTTATGAATTACGACATTCCACAAGACGCTGAGTCTTATGTGCATCGCATTGGTCGCACCGGTCGTGCAGGATGTAATGGTGAGGCGATTTTGTTTGTCTCACACCGCGAACGCCGCATGCTAAAAACCATTGAACGGATTACCCGGCAGAGTATTGCGCCGATTAGCCTGCCGAGTGCAAAAATGATTAACAAACAGCGTATTGAGTTGTTTAAACAAAAAATTACCGAAACCCTTAACAATCAAGATTTGAGTTTATTTGAAAAACTTATTAACGATTATCAAAGCACCAATAAAACCACAAGCCCAGCAAAAATAGCAGCGGCTTTGGCGCTCATTTCTCAAGGCAGTGAGCCGTTGCTGTTGTCTGAACAAGGGCAAAATATTCTAAATGGCGCACAAAGGCAAAAAACCATGACCCATCGTAGAAAAAAAGACGCTAATAACGCTAAATTTGCCCCTAAAAAGCCTCACAATGAGGGATTTAATCAACATAAAAACAACAAGCACCGCAAGCGCGCAAAATTTGGTCGCCGTAATAAATAGGTTATTTTCTTCCCATAAGTCATCCAAGTGTTTTAAAATAACAGTCGCTGGTAAAGAATACGCCTGAAAAACTGATGATTTTAGGCTACAGCTGCTATTTATATTGTGTTGACTGATTTTTCAATCTGCTCTAAGTTATAAAAGTGGTTTAAATTTAGCGGTAATTTTTATTTTTTAGGAGACACAATGTCTACAACAACAGGTAAAGTCAAATGGTTTGACGCAAAAAAGGGATTCGGTTTTATTGAGCAAGAAAATGGTGATGATGTATTTGTCCATTTTCGTGCCATTCAAAGTGAAGGTTATAAAACACTGGATGAAGGGCAGGAAGTAGAATTTGAATTAGAAGACGGTGCAAAAGGTCCTCAAGCCGCAAATGTTATTCCAATGTAGTTCTAACCTATTTAAATTAAGACCCAGCTTAATCGCTGGGTTTTTTATTGCCAAAAAGCCTCTTAAAAAATAACAAAAACCACCGACCTGATTAAAATAAAATAAATTCATGAAAACATTCTATTGGTATGACTATGAGACCTTTGGCTCTTGTCCAAAAACCGGTCGTATTGCCCAATTTGGGGGGATTCGCACTGATGAAGATTTTAATATTCTAGATGAACACATGTTTTATTGCAAGCCAACCCATGATTGCTTGCCTTCACCTAAGGCCTGTGCGGTAACAGGCATAAGCCCCCAGTATTGTGATAAAAATGGGGTAATTGAACATCAATTTATACAAAAAATACACCATCAATTTTCAGTCCCAAATACCTGTATAGCAGGATATAACTCGATTCGTTTTGATGATGAATTTAGTCGTTACACTTTGTATCGGAATTTCATTGATCCGTATGCTTGGCATTGGCAAAATGGCAACACCCGTTGGGATATATTAGATGTGGTGCGCTTATGTTACGCATTGAAAAAAGATGCCAGTCTTAACTGGGTTTATGATGAAAATGAAAAGCCCGTTTTTAAGCTTGAGCAACTCTCAATCTCTAACGGTATTGAGCATGCAAATGCCCACGATGCTCTGGCTGATGTGCGCGCCACCATTGCCATTGCCAAAATTATCAAAACCACGCAACCAGAAATGTTTAAGTATGCTTTTAGTTTGCGTAAGAAAAAAAATGTAGCGGCGAAAATCCAACTGTTTGAACCAATGCTACATACTTCGGGCATGTATCCAGCGCATCTATCTTGCACCCGCCTAGTGGCAGCACTTGCTCATCATCCAGAATACAGCGACCGAGTTATTGTTTTTAATCTTGACCAAGATCCCTCTATTTTATTGGAATTAGACACTGAAGAACTTCAAAAATTGGCATTTACCAAACAATCAGAGCTGCCAGAAGGGGTTGATCGCTTGCAAATTAAAGATTTGGTTTTTAACAAAAGCCCAATGTTTGTGCCCAATGTTTATAAACTCGATCCCAAAATTATTACCCAGTTGCAAATTGATATGGACACTTTTAGGCAGCACTTGCTATTTATCCAAAAAAATCAACAAAAAATCAACAAAATTATCCAAGATATATACCGCAGTAGCACGGAAAAACCCAGCGCCAAAGATGTTGATCAATCACTTTATGACGGATTTATGGATGATGCTGATAAACACATTGGGGAAAAAATTCAAAGTATGGATGTTGAAAAATTAAAAACTTTTCATCCTAAATTTAAGGATGCAAAGCTCACCACTTTGCTACTACATTTTAAGGCTAGAAATTATCCCCAGTCTTTAAATCAAGAAGAGCAAGAAAAATGGTTTGAAACTGTGCAAAGCAGAGTTCAAACTGGAAAAAACGGCTATACAAGTATTGGTGATTACCTACAAAGCGTAAATAATATGCGCCAACAACACCCTAAACAAGAAAAACTTTGGCAACAACTTGAGGCTTATGCAGAATCTTTTTTTTAGGGCATTTTGCTATTAAATCGGTTATCAGGTATAATCTTCGCCTTTGTTAGGAAAGAATAAGAATAGATGAATGCCGAGACTCGCACGGAAATATTTAGCCGATTATTAAAAAAAATACCCAATCCAACCACAGAATTAAATTACTCAAGCCCCTTTGAACTCTTAGTTGCGGTAACGCTATCGGCACAAGCGACCGACAAAAGCGTCAATAGAGTTACCAGCAAATTATTTCCAATTGCAAATACACCCGAGACCATTTTTGAATTAGGCGAGGGCACACTCAGAGAGATTATTAAAACCGTTGGTTTATTCAATTCAAAAGCCAAGCACATTATTCAAACCTGCAAAATTCTCATTGAAAAATACAGCTCAAATGTGCCTCAAACCCGTAAAGAATTAGAAGCCCTGCCGGGCGTTGGGCGTAAAACTGCCAATGTTGTGCTAAATACCGCTTTTGGGCACCCCGCTATTGCGGTTGACACACATATTTATCGGGTTGCCAACCGCACCGCAATTGCCAGTGGAAAAACAGTGTTAGAAGTTGAGAAAAAATTGGTTAAATTCATTCCCGAAGAATACCGCGTGCCTGCACACCATTTGATGATTTTGCACGGTCGCTACACTTGTAAAGCGCGCTCCCCACTTTGTATAAATTGTGTTTTGTTGGACCTTTGCGAATACGAAGAGAAGAATTTATAAACCTATTAAACTGAGCATTTGAAAACGAGCTGCATCGTTAAATGTTTTTTGTATAGATAAAATAAAATCTCCAATAAAATCACCAATTCATAAAAACCTCTCATTTTTACTAATCATCCATAATTATCCAAAGGCTTCTCTTCAAAAAAACAAATCTAATCTCAAATGTCAATACAGACGCATATTTACAAACATTTAAAGCAACACACAATTAGTAAAAAATCAATTGGCACTGGTTTGTTTGAGGCCTACCAAGCGCGGTTATCTGACAATAAATTGGTATTTATTAAATATCAATCTACTGCCAACGAGCAATTGATTCATGAAGGTTATGAACTTACTCTATTAGGCAAAACCATCCACACCCCTAAGGTGCTCGGTAGTTGCCGACATTGTTTGATACTAGAATGGATTGAAACTGCACCCAACCCAAATCTACAAACACAAATCGGGCTTGAGCTGGGCAGACTTCATAAAAATACCCAAGCTTATTTTGGTTTTGGTTTTGATAACAAAATCGGGCAAACGCCACAGCCCAATGCAGTTAATCAAAATATTTGTAATTGGACAGAATTTTATTGGCAATACCGACTCCTACATCAAATTGAGATAGCGTGTCAAAATGCCTTGTTAAGCCAAAAAGAGAGACAACAGTTATTAAAAATAGAAAATATTTTGCCTAAATTATTTGATGACGATATCCAACCTGTTTTATTACATGGGGATTTATGGTCAGGCAATGTTTTAAGTGGAAAAAATCACCCTTATTTTATTGATACCGCAAGTTATTATGGGCATTCAGAGATGGATTTTGCATTAACTTTTATGTTTGGCGGATTTTCTCAAGATTTTTATCATGCGTATCAAACAATAAATCCATTTAAGCCCGGTTTTGATGAGCGCAAACCACTCTATACGCTATATCACTACCTAAATCATCTTAATCTTTTTGGCGGTAGTTATCATTCAAGGGTGATGGAATGTGCTAATCGTTTGTATTCCAATTAACAAAATTATTTAATAATTGTAATCCATCGTGTTGTGATTTTTCGGGGTGGAATTGCACCGCAAACAGGTTGTCTTTGGCAATAGCACAGGTAAAATCAACCCCGTAGTTAGTCACCCCAGCGACCACGACCTTATCTAAAGATTCTACATAATAACTATGCACACTATAAAAACGCGCATTGTCATCAATATTATGCCAAAGCGGGTGGTTGATAGTGTGTTTAACCCTATTCCAGCCCATGTGTGGAATTTTTAAAGCGTTTTTAGCAAACCTAGTCACCTTGCCCGGAATGATTGACAGACCGCTAGTGCCGCCATTTTCTTCGCTATAATCAAATAAAAGTTGCAAACCTAGGCAAATCCCCAGAAAAGGTTTTTCATTGACACAAGTTTTAATCACCTCTGTTAAGCTATGTTGTTTTAATGCCTGCATACACGCGCCCATTGCCCCTTGCCCTGGGAAAACAACCCGGTCAGCATCATTAATCAGCCGGCTGTCATCAGTCAAAAAAATATGTGCATTTGGTGCCACATATTCAAAAGCCTTTTGCACCGAGTGCACATTGCCCATGCCATAATTAACAATTGCAATACTTTGCATAAATACTTAAAGCGCCCCTTTAGTAGAAGGAACAACACCTACTTGACGCTGGTCAATCGTGATTGCCATTTTTAGTGCTCTGCCAAATGCTTTAAAAATAGTCTCTGCTTGATGGTGTGCATTCACCCCGCGTAAATTATCAATATGCAGGGTAATTAAAGCATGATTAACAAAGCCTTGAAAAAATTCAGCAATCAAATCAACATCAAACGAGCCAATCATTGCCCGGGAAAAGTTAGCATTAAATTCTAAATTAGGGCGCCCCGACAAGTCCAACACCACACGAGATAACGCCTCATCAAGTGGCACATAGGCATGACCATAACGGCTAAGACTTTTTTTATCCCCCACTGCTTGTGCAAAGGCCTGCCCCATCGTTATCCCAATATCTTCAACACTATGATGATCGTCAATCTGAGTGTCTCCGCTGCATTTGATGGTTAAATCTAACAATCCATGACGCGCCACTTGATCCAACATATGGTCCAAAAAAGGTACTCCAGTATCAATATTTGCCCGACCTGTGCCATACAAATTCAGCACCACCTTAATATCAGTTTCGTTGGTTTTTCGATTTACTTTAATCATATTTTTCATTACAAATAGTCCTTAATCAAAATTTCAGCAATTTGAATACTGTTGAGTGCTGCGCCTTTGCGAGTATTATCAGAAACCACCCATAAGTTTAGCCCTTTTTCATGGGAAATATCTTCACGAATCCGACTCACAAAAGTATCATCATGGTTGGTTGCTTCAACAAATGGGGTTGCATAGCCGCCGTCTTCTCGCTTGTCTATCACTGTTACCCCACTTGCTGCAGATAATAATTGAGTCGCCTCAGTGGCGCTAATTTTACGCTTGGTTTCAATGTTAATCGCCTCACTATGCCCATAAATCACAGGCACGCGTACCGCTGTTGGATTGACCAAAATATCTTTGTCTTCAAGAATTTTTTGGCTCTCCCAGACCATTTTCATCTCTTCTTTAGTGTAGCCATTGTCTTGAAAAACATCAATATGCGGAATCACATTAAAGGCAATTTGTTTTGGATAAACTGCCACATCAACCGCTTGACCATTCAACAGCTTTGCACTTTGCTGGGTTAATTCAGTAATTGCCGCTTTGCCAGAGCCCGACACCGCTTGATAAGTTGCCACATTGATCCGCCTAATCCCCACCGCATCATAAATCGGCTTGAGTGCAACCAACATTTGAATAGTGGAACAATTCGGGTTGGCAATAATATTACGCAAAGCGTAGCCACCAATTGCGTGCGGATTAACCTCAGGGATTACCAGCGGAATGTCTTTATCTTGACGAAAATTGGCAGTATTGTCAATCACCACGCAGCCTGCTTTGGCAGCAATTGGGGCGTATTTTTCAGAAATCAAGCCACCCGCCGAAAACAAGCCGATTTGCGCCTTTGAAAAATCAAACTTATCCAAGTCTTGCACGACCCAGTTTTTGCCTTGGCAGAATACTTTTTTATCAACAGATTTGGCACTCGCCAAAGGGTATAAGTTTCCAATAGGAAAGCTTCGTTGTTGTAGAATTGCCAGCATAATCTCGCCCACCGCGCCAGTCGCACCCACAACAGCAACATCAAATTTTTTGCTCACCAAGTGTAGAAAATTGAAATTATAAAACCCCCGTATTATACTTATATCGTGTTTGCATGCAGGATAAATTCTGCCAAAGGTGGGGCAATTAGTTTTGTCATTGACTGGTTTCTATCCTGCATTTTATTGCCCTTTATCGTGAATTATCTCAGCGTGTATTATTGTTTTAGGACCTTAATAAGACCTGAATCAATTATTATTTTGGACGCCAAATTCATGCACGCTATCAACCAAAACCCGTACATGTTCGGGGTTAATATCAGGTAAGATGCCATGACCGAGGTTAAATATATGCCCAGTATTGCCACTAAATTGGGTTAATATTTTTTGCACCTCTGTGCGAATCCTCTCAGGCGAAGCATATAAAACACAAGGATCAAGATTGCCTTGCAGGGCGACTTTATTGCCAATACGCTGTTGTGCGTCTTTTATTTCAGTCGTCCAATCAAGTGCTACTGCATCACAACCGCTGTCAGCAATTTGTTCTAACCACATCGCACCACCTTTAGTGAACAAAGTGATTGGAATAGTTTTGCCCGCATATTCACGCCGCACACCCTCAACAATTTTGCACATATATCGCAGTGAAAATTCCTCATAACTAGGTTTATTCAATAGCCCGCCCCAAGTATCAAATACCATTAACGAGTCCACACCCGATTCAATTTGCCCATTCAAATAATCAATAACAGCGAGGGCTAATTTATCCAACAATTGGTGCATGTGGGCAGGGTTTTTATACATCAAACTCTTTGCTTTAGAAAAATTTTTACTGCCTCCGCCCTCAATCATATAAGTTGCCAATGTCCATGGGCTACCGCTAAAGCCAATCAATGGCACTTTGCCATTTAGAGATTTTTTAATCATTGACACCGCATCACTAACATAGGTTAGTTTATCACCGACACTTGATTTTGCCAATTTTTCAATTGATTTTAATGTATTGAGCGGGTGAGAAAATTTAGGTCCCTCGCCTTCGGAAAAATACAAACCCAAACCCATAGCATCAGGAATGGTGAGAATATCAGAAAACACAATGGCTGCATCTAAATCAAAACGCTCAATCGGCTGTAGGGTAACTTCACAAGCAAGTTGTGGCGACTTACACAAGGTTAAAAAATCACCAGCTTTTTTACGGCTATGACGATACTCAGGCAAATAACGACCTGCTTGACGCATCACCCAAACTGGGGTGCGTTTTATTGGTTTTTTAAGTAGGGCGTTAATATAATCAGATGACATAGGCTGATGAAATAAATCTCTATAATTACCAATTCAGGCATAAAAACCCGCAAAGGGCTTTTTTAAAAATGAGGTTTATTGGCGTTTAAATGAGCCGTAGCGTGATTTAAACCGCTCAACACGACCCGCAGTATCCACAATTTTTTGCTTACCAGTATAAAAAGGATGACAATTAGAACATACATCTAAGTGTATCTGTGTTTTGTCAGTAGTGCTACATGTCTCAAAAGTATTGCCACACGAGCACACGACCTTTACTGGGTTATAATTAGGATGAATGCCTGCCTTCATGTGCTAACTGTTAATTTAAAAGATGGGCATTATATACTATTTTGAATGCTACATTTATATTATCCAATGTTAAAGATTAAGATAAAATTATACAAAGGTATCAAAATATTACTATGAACAAAATTAACGCCATCGTTCTTGCCGCTGGAGAGGGCAGACGAATGCACTCTACTAAGCCTAAAGTACTGCAAACCCTTGCCGACAAAACCCTACTTGAGCATGTCCTAACACAAGTCAGACCACTTTGCTCTAAGGTTTATGTGGTATATGGTTTTGCTGGTAAGCAGGTGAAAGAGGCAATTAACGACAGCAGTATTCATTGGGTAGAACAAGCCGAACAACTAGGCACCGGGCACGCTGCTGGGCAGGCAATTGTGCATACACAAGATGATTCAACCTCGTTAATACTCTATGGCGATGTGCCACTGATTACTCAGGCTACCTTAATCAGTCTCGTTAAACAAGCACAGAAAAATGATATTGCATTGCTCTCAACAGTGCTTGACAAACCAACAGGCTACGGGCGCATTATTAGAAAAAACAAGCAAATTTGTGCTGTTGTTGAGGAGCGAGATGCCAACAACAAACAGCGCGCAATTTGTGAGGTCAATACTGGCATCATGGCAATAAATAGTGGCTTATTAAAAACTTTTCTTAAAAGATTGAGCACAAATAATGCCCAAAGCGAATTTTATTTAACTGATATTATTGCAATGGCAGCAGATGAGAGTAAAACCATCGTTTCGGTAATTACAACCAACGAAGCCGAGGTGGCGGGCGTGAATGACAAAATGCAACTAGCGCAATTAGAGCGAACCCTTCAACACAACCAAGCGAAACAATTTATGCAACAAGGGCTAAGTTTAAAAGACCCAATGCGTTTTGATTGTCGTGGTAGCCTTAATTTTGGTAAAGACTGTGAAATTGATATAAATGTGGTGATTGAAGGTGAAGTAACATTAGGAAATGGGACGACAATTGCAGCGAACTGCAGTATAAAAAACGCTAAAATTGGCAATAATGTGTCTATCTTAGCAAACTCTGTTATTGAAGGCGCTGATATAAGCAGGGGGGCATCAATCGGGCCATTCGCCCGCATTCGCCCCGATACCCGTATTGGCGAAAACGCTAAAATCGGTAATTTTGTTGAGGTTAAAAAATCCACCATTGGCGCTGACTCAAAAATATCCCACCTAAGTTATGTCGGTGATTGCACAGTGGGTAGCGCTGTTAATATCGGTGCAGGAGTAATCGTTTGTAATTATGATGGTACCAAAAAACACCATACCATCATTGACGATGGCGCATTTATCGGCTCAGGATCACAAATAGTCGCCCCCCTTAGAATTGGCAAAAACGCCACCATTGGTGCTGGTTCAACCATTACCAAATATGTCCCAGATAACCACCTTAGTCTAACGCGTGTTCAGCAAATTAGCTTAAAAAACCGGAAAAAGCCTAGCAAAAACAAATAATCTAATAAGTAAATCTTGCTACCAATAGGGCGCCCAAAAATCCACTTAGCCCACACGGTAAACCCCGTTTAGGCAAGGCGTAGCCATTCTTATTGTATTAATGCGGATAAACTTTATGAAACATCTTCGCTGACTCCAACGCGGCAATAAAACCCTTAGTCGAAGATAAATATCTATGCGCTTGGTATGTTTAGACCCAATAAGCCACATAAGCCATTTTTAAGGGGTTTGGGAAGAAGTGGCAAACCGTCGTAGATAGTACTCATTCCCCACAAGCAATAAACGCAATCAACCCACAACAAACACCTAAGTAAAAAAAATACTCAATAATTATCCCAAAGGCAAAACTCAAAGCCTCTAAATAAAGGGCAGCCCATGCTGCCCTATTTTTAAAGACAATTTGTTACTCAGGCGGGCGGATTTTAACCTCAAAGGTGTCAGTGCCGCCA
>JYIN01000001.1 GCA_002007405.1 Gammaproteobacteria bacterium Gsub | reverse complement strand
GCAAAAAGCATATAATCAAAAACCAGTTTGTGCTTTGTATCAAGGCTTATGCTATAAGGCACATCCTAACTAAGCACTCCAGCGGACGGGCTTTCAGCCCGCTCGCTGAGTTTTAATGTTAAGGTGTTCTATATAAGAAATTTTAAAAAGTTGTCGGAGGTTTTGGGGTGGTGTAATTTAATTGGTAATTTTAAACCCCCAAAGTTTATGATAAAAAACTATAAACAATCAGCAAGATTATAACTAAAAAAATCACATAAACCAGAATAATTATTAAAAAATGGCTTTTAAAAAATAAATGTTATTTTGTTTTCGCTTTTGTTTGCTTTTCTTGTAATAGAACGCGTTTGAAGTCTTTAGGCATCACTTTAATAAAATGTTGGAGTTCGTTATTCCAATTAACAAGTATATGTTGTGCAATTTTTGAATTTGTAAATTTAGCGTGATTTGACAAATAATGATGAAGCTCTTTTTGTGCCCCATCATCCATTGGGTCAAAATCAATCATAACAGGGTTGGTGAGCGATTTAAAAGTTTTATTAGGATTGTAAATATAGGCAATTCCGCCACTCATACCAGCCCCAAAGTTGCGTCCGACTTCGCCCAAAATGATGGCTCTACCACCTGTCATATATTCACAACCATGATCTCCCACCCCCTCAACCACAGCAACAACCCCTGAATTACGCACACAAAAGCGCTCTGCAACACGACCTGAGAGGTATATCTCTCCAGCGGTTGCGCCGTAACCACAGACATTGCCAGCAATAATTTCACTCTCAGCATCAAAAGTTGAATTTTTAGGTGGATAGACAATCACTCTCCCGCCTGATAACCCCTTACCCACATAATCATTTGCATCACCTTCAACTTCTAAAGTGATACCTTTTGCCAAAAAAGCACCCAAAGATTGTCCAGCACAACCTTTGAAGTTGATATGAATGGCGTCTTTTTTAAGATTATTACCTGCACGCACTTTAATCACATGAGAAGAAAGCATAGCCCCAACTGCACGATTGATATTACTAATTGGCAAATCAAATTGTACTTTTTTATTGCCTTCAATGGCGACTTTTGAGCGCTCAATAAGAGTATTATCAAGCTGTGACTCTAATTGATGATCTTGTGATATACATTGGTAGGTGAGCGTATTTTTATGTAGTTTTTGTGCGGGTGTGAGCAATGCGTCTAAATTTATACTGCTTTTCTTCCAATGTTTGGCGACTCGGCGCATTTCCAACTTATCAACCCGACCAATCATTTCACGGACAGTTTGAAAACCAAGTTGGGCCATAATCAAGCGCAATTCTTCTGCCACCATAAATAAATAATTAACTACATATTCTGGTTTGCCGGTAAATTTTTTACGCAGTTCTTTATCTTGTGTGGCAATGCCTACAGGACAGGTATTGAGGTGGCATTTACGCATCATAATACAACCCATGGTTATCAGCGGTGCAGTAGAAAAGCCAAACTCTTCAGCACCAAGCAATATGGCAATGGCAACATCACGCCCAGTTTTGAGCTGCCCATCAGTTTGAATAATAACGCGTGATCGCAGGTCGTTCATCACTAGCGTTTGGTGGGTTTCTGCCAAGCCAAGCTCCCAAGGCAGCCCTGCATGTTTAATCGAGGTCAGAGGCGAGGCCCCAGTCCCACCGTCATGCCCAGCAATAACGATATGGTCAGACTTGGCTTTGGTAACCCCAGCGGCAATCGTGCCAACCCCTACTGCGGAAACCAGTTTTACACTGATGCGTGCGCAAGGATTGCTACGCTTAAGGTCAAAAATCAGTTGGGATAAATCTTCAATTGAATAAATATCATGGTGTGGTGGCGGCGAGATTAAACCCACGCCTGCTGTTGAGTGGCGAATTTTGGCAATATGGGCATCGACTTTAGAGCCCGGTAGCTCACCGCCTTCACCCGGTTTGGCACCTTGTGCAATTTTAATTTGGATTTCATCAGCATTATTGAGGTAGTCAATGGTTACCCCAAAGCGACCCGAAGCCACTTGTTTAATGGCTGATCGGCGAGAATCACCGTTGGTATCAGCACGCCAGCGTTTGTTATCTTCGCCACCTTCGCCAGTATTGGATTTGCCACCTAAGCGATTCATGGCAATGGCTAAAGATTCATGTGATTCTTGTGATATTGAGCCAAAACTCATTGCCCCTGTGGCAAAGCGTTTGACAATTTCTTTGGTGCTTTCCACCTCTTCAACAGCAATTGGTTTGCTTTTTTTGAATGACATTAGCCCACGCAAAGTGCAATGACGGGTACCTTGTTCATTGGCATGTTTAGAAAATTCCCAATAGGCGTTTTGGTTATTATTGCGTGCCGCAAGTTGTAAATTAACAATGGTTTGCGGATCCCACATGTGAGACTCGCCACCACTACGCCAAT
Source organism: Gammaproteobacteria bacterium Gsub (assembly GCA_002007405.1). Classification (GTDB taxonomy): domain Bacteria; phylum Pseudomonadota; class Gammaproteobacteria; order PS1; family Pseudothioglobaceae; genus JAAOIF01. The sequence continues at coordinate 30,308 of JYIN01000001.1, read as the reverse complement.
GATAGTGCCCCAGATTATCTAAATCGTAGGTTTGATAAGCATTTTTGTGGCGTTTTTCAACCTCAGCTTGTAAAGTTTCAAAGCCGACACCTTTGATGCGTGACTCGGTTTCAAAAAAACATTTTTCCATTACCTCAGGTGCTAAACCTAGGGCCTCAAAAATTTGCGCACCTTTATAAGATTCCAGTGTTGAGATTCCCATTTTTGCCATTACTTTCAGCATACCTTTACCCACGCCTTTGCGGTAGGCTTTAATAATCGCTATATCACTTTCAATATCAATCATTTTTTCACGCCGCGCTTGCCATAATGCCTCAAAGGCTAAATAAGGATTGATGGCGTCCGCGCCAAAACCAACAAGCAGACAAAAATGATGTACTTCACGCGCCTCGCCTGTTTCAATAATAATACCAACTTGGGTGCGTTCGTGTTTGGCAACTAGATATCGATGCAGTGCTGAGGAAGCCAATAAAGCACTAAGCGCTATCCGGTTTTCACTGCTATTACGGTCTGATAAAATTACCAAAGAATGCCCATCTTTAATGGCTTGTGAGCCTTGTATGCAAATATCATCTAACAATTCGCAGATTTTTTTGTCTTGATCAATATCATAGGTAATATCAATGGTTTTGCTGGTCCAGCCACGGTGGTTACAGTGCCTCAGTGCTGCGGTTTCTTCATTGGTTAAAATCGGGTGGTCAATCACTAAACGGTGGGCATTTTCTGCCTTGTTGGTGAGTAAATTGCCCTCAGGACCGATGGACGAGCGCAATGACATCACCACCTCTTCACGGATAGAGTCGATTGCGGGGTTGGTTACTTGGGCAAATAATTGCTTAAAATAATCATAAATAATGCGCGATTGATTACTTAAACATGCTAGAGCCGAATCGTTACCCATTGAGCCAACTGGGTCGCGCAGTTCATTAATCAGTGGCAAAAGCATAAATTGTAAGGTTTCGGTGCTATAACCAAAAGACTTGAGGCGATGAATTAAAGACTCGGGATAGAATCCATGTACTTGGATTTCACAGTGTAATTCTGATAAATGGATTTTTTGCTCACTCAGCCAATTTTGGTAGGGGTTTTGTGCGACAAGCCCAGATTTTATTTCTTCATCATCAATCAGTCTACCTTGGTCAAAATCCACCAAAAACATCTTTCCAGGGCGTAGCCTGCCTTTGGTTTTAATATTATCATCTGCCACATCAACCACACCTACCTCGGATGCCATAATCACGCGCCCATCATGGGTTAGGTAAAAACGCGAAGGGCGTAAACCATTACGGTCTAAAACTGCACCGATATAATGACCATTAGTAAAGGCGATAGAGGCAGGACCGTCCCAAGGCTCCATAATATTTGAAAAATATTCATAAAAAGCCTTTTTTTTATTGTTCATGTTGTCATCATTTTGCCAAGCCTCAGGCACCATCATTAGCACCGCTTCTTGAAGTGATCGACCATTCATCATTAAAAATTCTAAAACATTATCAAAACTTCCCGAATCAGAAACCTCGGTTTCAACCACAGGCAGTGTTTTGGCTAAATTGTTTTTAAATAAGTGGCTTTTTAATGTGCCTTCTCTAGCGCGCATCCAATTATAATTGCCTTGACGAGTGTTAATTTCACCATTATGTGACATGTAACGACAAGGTTGCGCTCTATCCCAAGAAGGGAAGGTATTGGTTGAAAAGCGCGAATGCACCATTGCCAAATAAGTCGAAAATTCAGGGTTGGATAGGTCGGTGTAGAAATCAAGCACTTGAGAGCCCATCAACATGCCTTTATAAACAATAACACTAGTGGATAGGCTACAAACATAGAATAATAAACCCTGGGTCAGGGTTTTATCGGTGCGAATAAGATTTGAAGTGTGTTTTCTAATAATGAATAAAGCCCGCTCAAAGGCAGCATTATCAATACCCTCCGCACTTTTGATGATGATTTGTTTGATAATTGGTTGTGATCTTCTAGCGGTGTTGCCAATATTTGCTTTGTCAGCATCAATTACAACATCACGCCAGCCGATTAGTTTTTGCTTTTCTTTAATAGTTGATTGTTCTAGTAAATTCATGCAATGGGCGCGTTCGTTGTCATCTTGTGGAAGAAAAACATTGCCTACCGCATAGCTGCCTTTTTCAACGCTAGTAGCAAACAGATTGCGGATTTCTTTGGCAAAAAATTCATGTGGAATATTAGTCAAAATACCAGCGCCATCGCCAGTATTTTTCTCACAACCACAGCCACCACGGTGATCCATTCTAGATAACATTTCTAGAGCATCGGTGGTGATTTTATGTGAAGATTTTGCCTTAATATGAGCGATAAAACCTACTCCACAACTGTCTTTTTCAAATTTTGGATTGTAGAGTCCATGTGCTTTTGGTGGGTATAATGATGAGCTTTTCATGGTTTAGAAAACGGGCAAATAAAAATCAAAAAAAACTTGGTAATTATATCGTAAAAGCCATAATAAAAGGTTTGAAATACACTGTATTTAACTGTAGAATGTTGTCTCTTTTGCTTATTTTGTAAAGCCATGTTAGCGGTCATATCCCCTTCAAAAACGCAAGATTTCTCCCCCACTAATTTAACTCAATTTACTCAAATACGCCAGATTGAGCACACTATGATTTTGGTTGATTTACTCAAAACAAAAACCCAAAACCAAATCGCCAGACTAATGTCAATCAGTGATAAATTGGCACATTTGAATTTTGAGAGGTGGCAAAATTTCCCTACAAAATTTACCCTAAATAACGCCAAGCAAGCGCTTTTGGCTTTTAAGGGTGATGTCTATAACGGTATTGATGTGCCAAATTTATCGGCGAGTGATTTAGCGTTTGCACAAAAAAGCCTGCGTATGTTATCGGGGCTGTATGGCGTGGTTAGACCGCTAGACTTGATTGCGCCGTATCGTTTGGAAATGGGCACTCGGTTGGTCAATAATAGGGGCAAAAATTTATATGAATTTTGGGGCTCTAAAATCTCTAAAGTATTGAATGAAGATGAGTCTGAGGTAGTTATTAACTTGGCCTCTAATGAATATTTTAAAGGTATTGATGAAAAAACCTTAGACGCCAAGGTTATTAATATCGTGTTTAAAGAGTTTAAGAATGAGCAGTATAAAATTATCGGCATTTATGCCAAGCGCGCTAGAGGTTTGATGGTGAATTACATCATTAAAAATCAACTCAAAGACCCTGAATTACTCAAAGCATTTACTGTTGAAGGTTATAAATTTAGGGCAACTATGTCGGATTCATTGACATGGATTTTTACCAGAGACTAATCCCCAAACAATCCTGCGTGTTATGTGGGGAATTAGCAAGACTTTGCGTCTGTCCAGAGTGCGAATTCAAATTTACCAACCACCTGTTGCGTTGCCGCTCATGCGCACATCCAATTGTTGGTAATCTTGATTTTTGTGGGCAATGTTTGGCACATGCGCCTAAGTTTAACCGCGCCTATACTTTGTATGATTATCAAGGCGAGATTGCCCGTTTGATTAAAGCTTTCAAATACAACAACCAACTTTGCATTGGTGCCTATTTTGCTCGCCAATTACATATTTTGTATCGCTCAATTCTAAAAACAGGGGTGAATTATGATGCGATTATCCCTATGCCACTGAGCCGCCAGCGCTTAATAGAGAGGGGCTACAATCAAGTATTAGAATTGCTGCGGGTCATTGCCAAGCATGAGCGGGTCGTTATTGATGCCCAACATTGTCAGCGGATTAAAGCAACCCAACCCTTATCATCATTAAAGTTAGACCAACGAAAGCAAGAGATTATGGGTGCTTTTGTAGCAAGTGCCATGCCGTATAAAAATATCTTACTGGTTGATGATGTGATGACCACAGGCACTAGTTTTGGCGAATTGGCAAAAACCATACTCAGAAATACTGGGATTAAACGCTGTGATGTCATGGTTTTGGCACGAGCCGAGGCACTCTAAGGTTAGGTTTGATTGTGGTTGTAACATAAAACCCAAGTAAAAAAAATCTCAGCAATTACAATACCTCTTAGTATTTAATCACTGATTTGAAGCGTTTATAGCTCCACAAATATTGCTCGGGTTGGGTTTTGATTAAATTCTCAATAGCTTGATTCATAAGTGCTACATCAGCCTCAATCGTCCCAGATTTAGATAAAACATTAATCAACTCTAGATTTAACTCATAGCCTACGCCTTTGTCTAAACGCTTAGCCCAAGTCATTAGCACTTTAGCATTATGTTTTCTTGCCAACCTTACCAAAAGAGTCATAGTAGGAATATTTTGATTAAAAAATGGCGAAAGTACGCTGCCTTGAGTGCCAGGATTTTGGTCCGGCAAAATGCCAATTAACTCTCTATTTTGAATGGCGCGTTGCAGTTTAATCACCCCTTTTTTATCCGTACTTGCCATCAACAAATTACCCTGTTGTCTGGTTTTTATTAAAAAATTTGCTTGTCGGATTTTTTTAGGTGGCTTGTATAGAAAAGTAGTGGGTTTTAAAAGTGACAACACTCTGCCCGTAATTTCCCAACAACCAAAATGTGGCACCAGTAAGATTATCGCATCTGAGGTATTTAAATGCTGGGCACCAATGGTTTTTACAATAGATTTTTGATTGGTTTGAAAATCATTAAGCCAAATAAAACTGGATTCAGTTAAACTTTTTCCGGCTTCAATTAAAGATTTTTTGATAAGAGTCTCGCGCTGATTTTTATCCAAATTGGGGAAACAAAGAGCAATATTTTTGTGCGTTATTCGCTTGACTTTACCCTCAAATAAATAAAAAAATCGCCCGATTAAAGCACCCAGTGCGTGGTTTATTCGTAGTGGCAAGATTGAGAAAAATTTTAATAATAATTTAATGATTAACTCCGTCTAACATAACCCTCATCGCACTGAGCAAATTTTTATATAAATTGGGCGTGCGTTTTTCTTCATTCAATAGCCATTTTTTGAAGTGTGCTCTCTCGGTTGGCGCTGTCCAACACGCAGGGCAAGAATCTTGAATCACTGGCAGTTGGGCGATGGTTGAAAAATCTGCCAATTGGCGCTCACGCACATAAACCAAGGGGCGAATAATCCGCAAATCTTTGGCATCATTGATATAATGCGCTTTCATGGTTTGGATTTTGCCATTATGAAATATTGACATCATTAAACTCTCGCTCAAATCATCCAAATGTTGCCCCAATGCTAAAACATTATAACCCTCACGCCGCGCCACTTGATACATCAAACCGCGTTTAATGCGCGCACAAAACGAACAATAAGAATCCCCACGCATACTCTGTGCGGCCCTATCTAACATGGGAAATTCTGCAAAAAAATAAGGGGTGTCAAATTGTTTAAAAAACCCTGCTAAGGCTTGTGGTGAAAACCCTCTAACCTGCGGGTCAATCGTTACTACGCCCAACTCAAATTTAATCGGTGCATGACGCTGAAAATGCCGCAACAAATGCAATAGGCTTAAAGAATCCTTGCCACCAGAAACCGCCAATAAAATTCTATCTCCTGCCCTAATCATGTCAAAATCACTCATAGCACGACCCACTGGTTTAAGCAGTAATTTAGGTAGTTTTATTTTGGGTCGTGCCATTGTTTTTATTAAATTCCTATAACACTATACATTTTTGTTGTAATGAGACCTTCGCATAATGATGCAAAGGTCTTGTAATGCAATATTTTGATTTTTCCATTAAGATGGGTCGTTATTTTTTATTAGGAAACAACCATTTAGATGCTATATAAAGCACCATCTGCTCGTAACTTGATGGCTAATTCCATATCATTCATTATGATATAATGTCCTTATGTTATTTGTAATCGGCACATTTTTATTAGGTATTGTATGGGGTTTAGTCTGCTTAGGGGTTGCTCTGTATAGTCGTTTTACAGGCAAGGTTATTGGTTTTGATTAAAACTAAACCTTGAGCCAAGCTTGTAATTCGTTCGCCTCCATAATATGCCAAGTATATTGGCGGTTGTTGTTGCAAGAATAGTAACTAAAATCGGGTTAGTGGGCTTGAAATAACTATATCTCCCTCAAACAGTAAAAAAATCATGATAATATGAACACAAATAAAATAGTGTGCAAAATACACATTGTTTTTAATTTTGTAGATTTATTTAATCTGTGCGTCTAATTCACCAGCGGCGTATTTTTGGCTAATGTTATCAAGTGATGAGACTTTGATTTTACTGGCATTACCTGCTGAACCAAAGGATTCAAAACGCGCGGCACAAATATCGCTCATGGCGTTGGTGGCTTCTTTTAAAAATTTACGCGGGTCAAAATTAGCAGTATTTTCGGTTAAATGACGGCGAATTGCCCCCGTTGATGCCATGCGTAGGTCGGTATCAATATTGACTTTGCGCACTCCATTTTTGATGCCTTCTTGAATTTCATTCACTGGCACACCATAGGTTTGTCCCATATCGCCACCAAAATTATTGATAATTTTCAACCAATCTTGGGGTACACTTGAGGACCCGTGCATCACTAGATGGGTGCTAGGAATGCGGGCATGAATTTCTTTAATTCTATCAATTCTTAAAATTTCTCCAGTTGGCTCTTGGGTAAATTTATATGCCCCATGGCTAGTGCCAATGGCAATTGCTAAGGCATCAACATTGGTTGCTTTAACAAAATCAGCCGCTTCTTCAACGCTGGTCAGCAACATGTCGAGGTCTAATTTGCCCTCTGCACCATGACCGTCTTCTTCGCCCATTTCTCCAGTTTCTAATGACCCCAAGCAGCCCAATTCACCCTCAACCGATACCCCGCCCGCATGTGCCATTTTCACTACTTCTTTAGTAACGGCAACATTGTATTCAAACGAGGCAGGGGTTTTCATATCTGGCATCAGTGAGCCATCCATCATCACCGATGAAAAACCCGATTGGATTGAGCGTAAGCAAACCGCAGGTTCGCTACCATGGTCTTGGTGCATAACTATAGGAATATGAGGATACATTTCAATAGCAGCCGCAATTAAATGGCGTAGAAAAGGCTCACCCGCATAACTCCTTGCCCCAGCTGAGCCTTGCATAACAACTGGGCTATTGGTTTTATCAGCAGCACTCATAATGGCATGGACCTGCTCCATGTTATTAACATTAAATGCTGGCATTCCATAGTCGTTTTCTGCTGCATGGTCTAATAATTCTCTTAGCGAAATTAACATCGTCTTCTCCTTTTTTATTTTATTATTTTGTTGTGACCTTAGTATGATTGTTCAAAATTATACAAAGTTTTTTGTCATTTTAATAGTTATCATCACCGACACGCAAAATTTTCATCATATTTGTGCCGCTTGATTTATCCTTATACATGCCCTTGGTGAGTATTATCAAGTCTTGGTCTTTAACAACCTGACTATTTAACAGGGTATTGATAACATTCCTACTAACATCTGCCCAGTTGTTTTTTGTATTTTTTTTAATACCGCAAGGATAAACCCCCCGATATAATGTAACTTGGCGTAAAGTTTTTATGTTGTCACTCATAGCATAAATAGGAATATTGGAGCTGATTCTTGACATCCACATCGCCGTTTTGCCGGTCTGTGTTAGTGCTGCCACTATTTTGGTGCCTAGATGATTAGCCGCATACATCGTGCTCATGGCAATGGTTTCGTCAATATGTTCAAAATTTTTATTTAAGCGATGATGGGATATTTTTGCAATGGGATTTTTTTCAGTCTCCAAACAAACATCGTGCATGGTTTTAATCGCATTCTCAGGAAAACTGCCAGTTGCAGTCTCAGCCGAGAGCATAACCGCGTCAGTGCCGTCTAGCACCGCATTAGCAACATCAAACACTTCTGCACGGGTTGGAATTGGGCTGGCAATCATTGATTCTAACATTTGCGTTGCGGTAATAACAATACGGTCATTTGACCTTGCTAATTTGATAAGACGCTTTTGTTGTGCAGGTAATTGAGGATCGCCTATTTCAACACCTAAATCACCACGCGCTACCATAATGCCGGCAGATTCTTTAATAATATCAAAAATAATCTCATCCGCCAAAGCCTCAGCGCGTTCAATTTTTGAGATAACTCCAGCATTGCACCCGGCTTGTTTTAATAAGTGTTTGGTTTTGCGCACATCATCGCCACTCATTGGAAATGAAAGGGCAACATAATCCGCATTTGCTTTTGCAGCAATGAGTATGTCGGCTTTATCTTTTTCGGTCAATGCATTAGCAGACAAGCCACCGCCACGAAGATTGATGCCTTTTTTGTCAGATAAGACCCCACCTTGTATGACTTGAGTATTAATTTTGTTGCCTTTAACATCAATAACCTTTAAAACTATTTTGCCGTCATCAAGTAGCAATATATCACCAGATTTAACATCTTGTGGCAAAGTTTTATAAGCAATACCCACCGAGTTTTGATCCCCTAGATTCTCATCCATATCTGCATCAAGGGTGAAAGCATCGCCATTGTTAAGTATGATTTTTATGCCATTTTTAAAACAAGCAATACGGATTTTCGGTCCCTGAAGATCCATCAAAACCCCAACATAAGTATTGTGAGTTTTAGCCCAGTTGCGGGTTGCCACTACTCTGTCAAGGTGCTGTTGTTCTGAGCCGTGAGAAAAATTAATCCTCACGACATTGGCGCCCGCCATTAGAATATTTTCCAATACACCCGGTTTGTCTGTTGCTGGTCCAAGTGTTGCTAGTATTTTAGTTCGTCTTGCCAAGTCCTACCTCAAAGCTCTTTCTTCTAAGATGGCAACTGCTGGTAATTTCTTGCCTTCTAAAAATTCTAAAAACGCACCGCCACCAGTTGAGATGTAACTCATTTTGGACTCAATACCGTATTTATCAACGGCAGCCAGTGTATCGCCACCACCAGCAATTGAAAACGCGGCTGAGCTCGCAATTGCCATAGCCAAAGTTTTAGTGCCACCTGAAAATTGCTCAAATTCAAACACACCAACTGGACCATTCCAAACAATCGTGCCCGCATTTTTCATAATTTTAGCTAATTCGGTAGCGGCATTAGGACCGATATCAAAAATCATATCGTCATTGTCTAGTTTATCAGTTGATTTGGTTTCTGCAGGTGTGCTTTCTGAAAATTCTTTGCCACAAACAACATCTGTTGGTACTGGAATTTCACAATCTTGCATTAGTTTTTTAGCTGTTGGAATTAAATCATGTTCACATAAAGAATTACCGACATTATGCCCTTGTGCAGCGATAAAAGTATTGGCAATACCACCGCCAACAACTAATTGATCAACAATCTTGGACAACGATTCTAACACATTCAGTTTAGTAGAAACCTTAGAGCCACCAACAATTGCCACCATTGGACGCTTTGGATTTTCTAAGGCCTTACCCAAGGCGGCTAATTCATCTGATAATAAAGGTCCAGCACAAGCAACAGGGGCATATTTTGCCACCCCATGCGTTGAGGCTTGGGCACGATGTGCGGTGCCAAAAGCATCCATGACGAAAACATCACATAGGGCTGCCATTTTTTTTGATAAGTCGTCATTATTTGCTATCTCACCTTTATTAAAACGCACATTCTCACAAAGCACCACCTCTTTGTCATTGATCTCAATCCCGTTTAACCAATCTTTTTCTAGACGCACGGCGGTATTTAATAACTCACTCAGGCGATTCGCCACTGGTTGTAGGCTAAATTCATCACTCACCTCACCTTCTTGGGGGCGACCAAGATGCGACATTAACATCACTTTTGCACCTTGTTTCATCGCTAACTCAATGGTTGGTAGCGAGGCTTTAATTCGTTTATCGCTGGTAACCACACCGTTTTTAATTGGCACATTAAGGTCTTGACGAATCAGCACTCTTTTTGAGGTTAAATCCAAATCTGATAAATTGATAATTGACATATTTTCCTAAAAATAAATTAGACAACCCATTGAAATTATTTTTGATGGGTCAAAATAGGGGTGTAAATTTTTATTATCCGCCCGTTCTTTAAATTCATTTAAGCAATATGCTCAACCAAACGCAACATATTACAAGTGTAGCCATACTCATTGTCATACCAAGAAACCACCTTAACAAAGGTATCGTCAAGAGCAATTCCTGCACCCGCGTCAAAAATTGAAGAGGCGCTAATACCGCGGAAATCACTTGATACGACCATCTCATCTGTATAAGACAAGGTACCTTTCATCGTGCCTTCAGAGGCTTCTTTAATGGCTGTACAAATTTGGGTATAAGTTGCCGGTTTGTCTAATTCACAAGTTAAATCAACCACTGAAACATCCACAGAAGGAATACGAAACGCCATACCAGTTAATTTGCCATTTAATTCTGGCAATACCACACCCACGGCTTTGGCTGCACCTGTTGATGAGGGAATGATATTCTCGAACACCGCACGCCCGCCACGCCAGTCTTTCATTGAGGGACCATCAACGGTTTTTTGGGTTGCTGTTGCGGCGTGAACTGTGGTCATTAAACCGCGTTTAAGCCCCCAATTATCATTGATCACTTTGGCAATTGGCGCTAAACAGTTGGTGGTGCAAGAGGCGGCTGAGATAATTTTTTGAGATGCATATTCGCTGTGATTAACACCATAGACAAACATTGGCGTTGCGTCTTTACTGGGGGCTGATTGGACTACTTTTTTAGCGCCTGCATCAAGGTGGGCTTGGCAAGATTCTTCGGTCAAGAAAAAACCAGTGCAATCGATGACTACATCAACATCAATATCACCCCATTTAAGGTCTGCTGGGTTGCGCTCAGCAGATAGACGGATTTTTTTGTCAGCAATCACAAAATTATCGCCATCAATAGTAATTTTTTCCTCAAAACGACCATGTGCGGTGTCATATTTAAGCATATATGCCAAATAATCATTGTCTAATAAGTCGTTGATACCGACCACTTCTAATTTTGGAAAATCTTTGGCGATGGCACGAAAAACCATACGACCAATGCGACCAAAACCATTAATACCTACTCTAATTGCCATTTTTTTACTCCCGTTATTTTATTATTAGAATTAAGTTAAGAGTGCTTTTGCCTTAGCAATAATATTTTCTACTGTAAAGCCAAATTCTTTAAATAAATCCTTTGCTGGGGCACTTTCACCAAATGTTGTCATACAAACCAAACCCCCGTCTAAACCAATGTATTTATACCAACCATCCCCCACACCTGCTTCAATTGCTAAGCGTTTAACACCTGGTGTTAATACCGATTCCTGATAATCTTTGTCTTGTTCGTCATAGGCATTGGTGCAAGGCATTGAAACCACGCGGACTTTAGCGTCCATCACCATTGCTGCCTCAACTGCCAGAGCTACCTCAGAACCTGTAGCAATAAAAATAATATCCGCTTTCCCCTTACAATCTCTAAGTACATAGCCACCTTTTTCAATATTTTTAACTTGCTCAGTGGTGCGCTCAATTGGTGTTAAATTTTGCCGAGAAAATATCAAAGCTGTTGGTGCGTTAGTGCGTAGCATCGCCATTTTCCAAGACACCGCTGATTCAACTGCGTCACAGCCTCTCCAAGAGTGGAACCCCGGAATCATGCGTATGGTAGATATTTGTTCAACAGGCTGATGAGTTGGACCATCTTCACCAAGACCAATAGAGTCGTGTGTATAAACATAAATCGTGCCAATTTTCATTAGCGATGACATACGCAAGGCATTACGCATAAATTCCATAAACATCAAAAAAGTTGCACCATACACCCTAAACCCTCCATACAGTACCATGCCATTCATCATGTGTGCCATACCAAATTCACGCACCCCCCATGAAATATAGTTACCGTTGGCGTTATCGGCATTGACTCTGACGGTGCCTGACCAACTGGTTAAATTAGAGCCGGTTAAATCAGCAGATCCACCAAATAATTCTGGTAACAATGCCCCCATCACCTCAATTGTATTTTGTGAGGCTTTACGCGAGGCAATATTAGGCATCTGCTCTTGTGTTTTGGCAATGAATTTGTCCATTTCAGTTGCAAAATTAGCAGGCATCTTACCTGCTATTCTGCGTTTGAATTCTGCCGCTTCGTTTGGAAATTCTGTTTTATAGGCGACAAATTTATCATCCCATACACGCTCAGCAGTAGCGCCTTGTTGTTTATGGTCCCAGCCAGCATAAATATCGGCTGGAATCTCAAATGGTGCAGACTCCCAGCCCAATGCTTTGCGCGTGGCAGCAACTTCATCATTACCTAGGGGGGCACCATGACAATCGTGGCTGCCTGCAAGGTTTGGTGCGCCAAAACCAATGATGGTTTTACAACAAATTAAACTAGGTTTATCACTAACAGATTTGGCTTCAATAATAGCATCATTGATTGCAACAGAATCATGCCCATCAATCACAACGACATGCCAATCGTAAGATTTAAAACGCTTGGGCACGCTACGCTCCATCCAATCGTCAATATGCCCATCAATAGAAATATTATTGTCGTCCCAAAAAGCAATCAACTTGCCCAAACCCAGTGCCCCTGCCATTGCACAAGATTCGTGTGATAAGCCTTCCATCAAACAACCATCGCCCATAAATACATAAGTATGATGGTCAATGATATTATGCCCAGGTTTATTAAATTGGGCGCCCAGGGTGCGCTCGGCAATTGCCATACCAACTGCGTTAGCAATACCTTGACCGAGCGGACCCGTTGTGGTTTCAATGCCATCAGCATAGCCGTATTCAGGATGACCTGCTGTTTTAGAATGAAGCTGTCGGAAATTTTTAATATCATCTATGCTCAAGTTAAAACCAGTTAAATGCAACAATGAATAAAGCAACATTGAACCATGCCCATTTGATAAAACAAAGCGGTCACGCCCAACCCAGTCTGGGTTTGCTGGATTATATTGCATATGGTCGTTCCAAAGTACCTCAGCAATGTCTGCCATCCCCATCGGTGCACCCGGATGCCCAGAATTTGCCCTTTGGACTGCGTCCATACTAAGAGCGCGAATTGCATTTGCTAAATCTGTGCGTGACGGCATAAAAATTTCCTTGAGAGACAAAACTGGGCTATTATACGCACAAAGCAAATAACTATCAAGGCGGGTCATAAGCACTTGTTTTGTAGGTTATCAACCTTTAAAAATCCAACTTAAACCCCAAAAAACAAGCATCAAAGTAACATTATGCGCACAGAATAATAAATAAGCAGATTGATTTATTTTTAGATAAAAAACACATTATTCTGCGTTCTAATAGACTGCATTAAAATTTTTCAAACCTCTTAATGGGTATTTTTGAGAATCTATTTTTAGGCTACCTTCTTAATATTTTGTAGATAACGGTGACTATTTTTCTGGGCATTATTCTTACAATAAAACGCAGGCTAATGTTTCTAATAAATTCAAAAAAATTAATATAACCTAGTTGAAAGCATTTTTTTTGCATTTGATACTCGCCTAGTGCATATTGCCAGCCGCTCCGTCTGCTAATATGTTTATGTCCGATTCGAGTATTAACCAGAGGTTGTTGAATGTTGTAGAATTTAGCGCCTGCTAACGCTGCTTTAACGCACAGATAATAATCCTCAAGGATAATTTTACAAGGGTAGTTGCCAGCATTTTTAATAATGGATTTTTTATACATGACAGCAGGGTGGTTAATGGGCGATCTTTTTTTGCTAAATTTAATAATTTGATTGTGGTATTGTGGTAATTTACGATATGAGACTATGTTATCTTCAGTTTTATCAAATTCACCCACCCACGAGCTAACAATATCAACGCTGTGATTTTTAAATACCGCTAATTGTTTGGCAAATCTATCTTTTAAGGCGATATCATCACTGTCCATTCTAGCAATGATCTCATAACGACATTTTTGTAACCCAGCATTAAGAGCGCCACTGATTCCAACATGGTGTTTAAGGGGCACAATAGTGAGTTTCTCTCCCAGTTTGTTTGCCCACACATCTATGTTTTGATATAACGGGGCTGTTAGTTTTCCATCTTCAACTAAAATAATTTCATCAGGTTTTAGCGTTTGTTCGTCCCAAATAGATTGCATTGCCCTATTAAAATAGATTGCTTTTTCTTGGTTGTATATTGACATCAACACTGAAAATTTTGTCTGCATATTGGTTTATTGATAATGATTTAGTGTTTGTTTTGCAATATTAGACCAAAGAAATTGTTTGGCAATTTGCACCGAATCCTGGCAAGATTGATAAAATAGACTGTCCTTGGTGTTGATTATTTTTTGAATGGCATAGATGAGATTTTGTTGGGTGTTCTTTTCTTCAATCAAAACCATAACATTGGGAGTAAGGTATTCTTTAATTTGCACATTCTGAGTAATAATAATCGGAGTCCCAGCCGCTAGTGACTCCAGTGCCACCATGCTAAATGCTTCATATTTAGAGGGGATAATCGTGGCAAGACTGCTGCTGTAAAGTGCGTTAATTGCCGAATCACTGATATTGTAGTGATAAATAATGTTGTCTTTTGCAACTAAATTTTGTTTATTGGTAACAAAAACAAAGTGGTATTGTGGGAAAAGTGGGGCAATTTTTTCAATAATCCATGGTCTTTTGTTATACTCATAACGCCCAATAAATAAAAAATGTTTTCTCATTTTTTTTGCCAATATATTTTGATTCACCGATTCAATGCCGTTGGGAATTAAGGCAATCTTATCAATATTTAGAAAATCTAAAAAGAAACCCTTCTCATGGTTTGATAAAACAATGATTTTGTCAATTTTTTTAAGCACATGTTTGGTTAATATATGGAAAAATAATTTTGCCAAAAAAGCCCGCCGATGTTTATTAAATGGGTGCATATGTGGGGTATAAACCCATCTAACTTGGTTTTGTTTTTTGGCAAAAAAAGCCAAAAGGATGACAAAAACAGCACTAAACCCATGAAAATGTAACACATCAAAATTGCTTGAGATTTTATTAAAATCGGCTACTTTTGGTATTTTTTTTAACCCCAAAAACCGCCGACTTGGGAACAGATGCGCCACCGTAACTTGGGAATTCTTTTTTAATTCTGTTGATAATTGGCGGATATGGGTCTCAATACCACCCATGGTTTTTATATCATTGTTGGCAACCATTAAAATTTTCATGTTTTGTTGATCATCAATATTTTTTTAATAAAATTAACCAGCCGATACAAAGCATAGTATTTTTTATTGTATTTTAAATAATACATCATAGTGGCAAGACGATAACGCACTGTTAGAAAAGAAAAAGATACCCAATATTTTGGTGTTTTGGACAAATAAAATAGGCTGAATTTAATATAGCCATGTGCAAACATGACCGCCAATACATCGATAAAATGTTTGCTCAAATGTTTAGAATTGATGATTTTTTTAAGATAGGCTTGGTTTTTGTTAAAAAAATATCTCCCAACTGTTTTATTGTAGGTACGCATTTCAAGCCTTTTTGTATCGCTTAGAGAATGTCCGTAATCTTGGCGATATTTAAATAAAGTTTGGTTGCTGTTTGCAAAATTACCCTGATGAAAACATTGGGCAAATAGCCAATAATCCTCGCAAGGGGTATTTTCATAGGCAAAACGCTCAAATATTTGTCGACGCATCATCACAGTTGAATGGGTAAATGGTATCTGCGTACATAAGGTGATGGCAATATCTTGTGGCGTTTTAGCAGTGGTAACTTTTTGGGTTGTCTTTCCGTGTTTATCAATGATGAGAAAATCGCAACCCAACACATCAATATTTGGATGTTTTTCCAGAAACGATAACTGCGTGATTAGCCGCTCCTGCAATGATATATCATCGGCATCCATTCTGGCAATATATTGCCCTTTACTGTTCCTAATGCCATTATTTAGTGCCTCGGCAATACCTCTATTTTCTTGAGAGATAACAAAAATCCGCTTGTCTTGCTGGGCATATTGCTGAATAATATCCGTACTCTCATCCGTTGAGCCATCGTTGATAATGATAAATTCAAAGTGCGGGTAAGTTTGGTGCAGGATAGACTCAATCGCCTCAGCTAGAAATTTTTGGGCGTTATAAACTGGCATCACAACTGAGATGAGTGTGTCAGCCATGGGTGATAAATCGATTGTAGTCAATGCTGTTATTGGCTATTTTTTGATGATTTTTTAAAATATAAATATAAGATTTTACAAAAACCTTAAATTTTAACCAGCGATTTTTCCCCCGTTCTGGATGGAAAATCTCAATTAAAACAATACCAATTTGAGCATAACAATAACAAATTAAATCAAATAATGAATGCCGGGATACAGTTTGTTGCCAGAAAATAAACTGATATACAACCTGCATTTTGATCGCATCAGCATAAGTGCTAACCATCTCATTTGCATCAAAATGTTTGAGCTTAAAAGTCGGCAGATAAACCAAGGCACCCTCACCATAAAATTTATAAAGTTGGTAACCAAATATTGCATCTTCATAATCTGAGCGTCGAATAAAATTTTTATTAAACCTAAATCCTTGTTTAAATACCAAATCTCTACAAACCATATGACCACCAAATAGCCATTGTGCATTTTGGATTTTATCGCTAAACCAGCCATCGTTATGAGTACCTGAGCGCCGAATATTAATATTTGCCCCGTTTAATAAAAACAAGCGGTGATAAAACCGTGCCCATATATTTTGTTGATAATTCTTTTTATCTATCAGTATTTTCCCCGTCAGTGCCACAACTTTTGGATGTTTTTTAAAATAATCAAGCGCTGTATTTATATAGTTTTTATCAAATAATTGGGTATCATCATCAATAAAAAATAAAAACTTACCACGCGCTTTATCAATGCCTTTATTCCTAGCTTGGGCTGCTGACTTTATTGAATAAAAATACAAGTTGATATTTAATTGTTTAAATATGGCAACCAACTGTTTGGTTTTGTCAATATCCCCTTGTTCAATGATAATAATTTCATCAAATTGTTGGTTTAATTGACAAATGGATGTTAGGCAACGCCTCAAATCATGGGTGCGGTTTAGAGTTGGGATAATTAAACTACTAACCATATTAGATATTAATGATTGGATAAAATAAATTGATTATAGTCAATTTGATTATTGTGTATTTTCCTATGGTGCCTTAATAAATAACCATAGGATTTTAATAGGGTTTTTAGTGTTGTCAGCATCCTGCGTTTGGGGTAGAGTTCAAATAAAAATAAGCCAATTTGGCTGTGCAGATAGCAGATAAAATTAAAAAACGAGCCTTGATGCACTTCTTTTTTCCAAAAAATAAAATGATAGATTATTCGCATTTTGAGTAAGTTTGTTTGTGTTAGGTTGTGTTTTTCATTTTCATGGTGTTGCAGATAAAATTCAGGCACATACATCAGCGCACCCTTGCCATAAAATTTATAAATTTGATAACTAAACATAATATCTTCGCCTGATGACCAAGCGATAAAATTTTCGTTAAAGTTAAACCCCTGGGTGAATACTTGGCGACGATATGCCATACTACACCCCGCCAACCATTGCACTGCCTGATTTTTGACTTTGCCCCAATTATTTTGATAATACCCCGACCGTGATATATTAAAACTGTGACCATTTAGTAAAAATAGTGTTTGATAAATCTTTAATTTCCAAGACCGATCAAAAATACACATATCTTGAGACAAAGGTCCAGTTATACCCATTACTTTAGGATGTTGCTCAAAATAATCTAAGCCAACTTTGAGGTAATCTTGATCTAGCTCAGTGTCGTCATCAATAAAGAAAATAAATTCGCCTCGTACTTGTTTAAGACCTAGATTTCGTGCTTGGGTTAATGATTTTGTAGGGTGAAAATATACCCAGATATTTAAGCCATCAAATTGGGCAATCATCTCCTTAGTTTTATGTACATCCCCTTGTTCAATGATAATAATTTCATCAAATTGTTGGTTTAATTGACAAATGGATGTTAGGCAACGCCTCAAATCATGGGTGCGATCTAAAGTAGGAATGATTAGGCTGGTTGTGTTTGCTTTGTTTGGTTTTTTTGACATAAGTCGGCATGGTTTTTAAAATTTTCCCCAGCGATTTTTAAAACGAACAATAGCAAAATAAACAAATAAGTAGCATACACAAAATACCAAGGCAGTTGTGATCATCAATAAATGTTGTTGCCAAGCCAGTAGTGTTACCAACATAAAAGGTGCAGTGAATAGCCAAATCAATATTGAGGTGGCAGCATTTCTACCGAACTTTACAGATAAATATTTAAAATGGTTATTGAGCAAGCGGCGATACAATAACGAATGCAAATGGCGCCTGTCTGCCTGGTCTAAGCGATAATGGCGACTAACGCTGCGTCTATATAAACTAAAAAGTGCCTCAAACACTGGGTAGATCATAACTGCCAAAGGAAACCATGGCGATACTTCATGATGCTTAGCAACTAGAGACAGGGCAATGATGGCTAAAAAAGCGCCAATGATATAAGCACCTCCATCACCAACAAATATTCTGCCATGCGGAAAATTAAAAACAAACACACCCAGTAGGCTGAAAATAAAGATAAGATTGGCGTTAATAATGAGTAAATCATTCACTTGATAAGCCACTGTTAGAAAAATAGCAGCAGCCAGAATACTGTGTCCGAGTAAAAGACCATTAGCGCCATCAATCACATTAGCCGCATGGGAGATGCCAGCTATCATAAATACGCTAAAGAGGATTGCGATTGGACCAATGCTTAAAATTGTTTGGTCAAACCATGGCCAGTTGATATGGTTTAACTCAACACCTAAAATGCTAAGGGCTATAAAGGCGGATAAAAAGGCCGATAACAGGCGATATATGCTGGGGATTTTTTGGGTAATATCTTCAGTAATGCCGATTAAAAATACTGGCGACAATGCTAATAGCAATGATAAATTTTGGTCTTGACGGGTGATTAACACCCCAACATACAATGCTGATATAATGGCGATGCCAGCAATCCTCAAGGTATTTTTTTGGTGTATATTTTGCACCCCAAGCACTGGCTTATTGGGGCAGGGGACGAATTTAATTAACAACCAACTGATGAGTGTAGAAATAAAGAAAACCAATAAAAGCAGAGTGAGCAAAATAAATTAAAGACAAAAAACAAGCGCCCATTTTACCCAAACACCAGACTTATGTATAAGATTCTACTGCATATTGGACTGCCAAAGACCGCAACAACCAGTTTGCAAAACAATGTTTTTTTACCCCTGCACCAGCAAAATAAAGTCTATTTTTTGGGCAAAGCCTATCAATACAACCAATTTAACCCAGTCTTTTTCCAAATAAAAGATGAGCTATTGAGTGTAGAAAAAATCCAACAACTCAGACAAAGTCTGCAACCATTTTTAGATGAGAAGAAAACAAACATCATCAGCGAAGAAAATATCAGCGTTTCATTTATTAGCAATTTTGAGGTTATTTTTAGCAATTTACGCCAATTATTTATTAACGATGATTTAAGCGTGCTGACTTCAATCAGATGTCCAGTTGATTATTTGTTTTCACATTTTGTTGAAGATTATTATTGGCGTTTCTTTGCTGATAAAAAAAGAAACACTTGGGATAAATTTATTGTAGAATTGACTAAAAATCCGCATGCACCATGTTACCAAATGTATTTTTTGGAGGTGTATTTATCCATCTTAAAAAAAAATTTTCCGCAGCTCACAATTTTATTATTTGAAGACATTAAATACGACCCCGAGCATTATTTACAACAGTTAAGTCAATATTTAAACTTAGTGTTGCCCACCTCTTATTTATTACCAAAAACCAATATAAAAAAATCTAGCAAAAACAGCAAATATTCACACCCCATCACTTTAGAGCATTTTATTAACCATTCTCTGTACTTTTACCCGCGTCCGTTGCGTTTTTTATTACGCAAACTATTATTGATCAAATGGCTAAGAGAATTAAAAATTCAAAGAGCAGTAGCACACCACATGCCAGATTTACAAAAAAAAGAAGAAATAGCAGCATTATTGAATATTAAAAATGTTGATTTTGCAAAAGAATTTAATTTGGATGCCCAAAAATTAAAAAAATACCACTATTTGTGAAGACTTCGCTCATTATTCCAACCTTAAACCGCCGTAAAGATTTAGGGCTTTGTTTGGATTCAATTTACAAACTTACACAAGGCTTTGATGAAATTATCATTGTTGAACAAGGTGATATTGATAGTACTAAACGCCTGGTTTCAACATTTACCACGCTTAATATTCGGCTTTATTTTCACCCCATTAAATCAGCAGCACAGGCTAGGAATAAAGGTATTGAACATGCCAGTGGCGAGGTGTTATTTTTTATTGATGATGATACCGAGCTGAGCTGCGATTATGTAGAAGTTGCCCAACGATATTTTACCAACAACGCATCAGTAATGGGTTTAACTGGTCAAATTATTTATCCGTCTGCACCCAATATCAATAATTATCTTATTCGTTTGCTTAAAAAAACCTATTGGTGGTTTCATAAAATAATCAATATATTATTATTGTATGACGGCATTAATATGCGCATATTGAGGTCTGGTACGAACACCCACGGCGTTCGGGTCTGCAAAAAACCGTGTGATGTCGAGTGGATACAAGGCTGCCATATGGCGTTTAGAAAGGTCGTTTTTGAGCATTTTTCGTTTAACGCCAATTTTATTCTTTGGTCTTGTGCCGAGGATGCCATATTGTCTTACCAAGTTTATCAATATTATGGCAGAGGCGCGCTGCGATACCTGCCTGATTTTAAATTGATACACCACCAAGGCGAAGAGGTGAGTTGCAACAATACCCAGTTAGTAAAAATGCAAATTATTTACCAATTTATTTGCTGGCATCAGTGTATTTACCAACATCAATTTATTAATGTCATTGCTTATTTATACGGACAATTAGGCTATGTTAAATTTTTATTAAGTTTTTATCCGTGGCAGTGGCAAACCCTAAAGACGATCGTTAAAACTTATCTTTTTCTATTTAAACATTGGCGCGGGGTTGCCAATAATAGTGTTGATTACAACGATTTTATCTTAAAGGATACTAAAAAATAACTCTTTTTAGATTAACCAATTAGCACAATCCCAGCCCAATGTTTTTTCTAATTTTCTAATCTCTGGGGTAAAAATATCTAATAAATATTGTTTTTCCGCTGCATCTATTGAGCGTAGATAACTTCTAGAATTTGCTTGAATGGGGGTTAGGTTTTCAATCCGTTCAACACCCAAAAAATCACAAACCCTGTTCAAAGTTTGTTGCGGATTTTGTTTTAAATCTTCGCTTTTTAAAATCAAAGTCTGGGTTTTTGGAAAATAATGCCATAGGGTTTGTAATTGTTTGACATACAGGCCTCTGTCAATGTAAGAGTGTGTTCTTAATTGCTCGGGCGCTTGTTTTTTAGCTCGTTCTAACTCAGCTTTTAGGGCTTGTAAAAAAGGCAGCTGCTCTTTGTTATTATCACGGCTCATGTTCCAATGTGAATATGCTCGTTCAATAGGGTTTCTTAATAAAACAATCAGTTTGCATTGGGCATTGTAGTTATAAATGCGTTGCAATGCTGGATTCCAATACAGATAAACTGGGGTGGTCTCACCAATGATTTTATGTGATTTTTTAGGACTAAATAAATTTTGATAATAACGATAATTAGGGGCATTATCAGTCCAAAAATCATCGTTATCAAAATAATGTAATTCTTTATAATCTGCCATGCAAATTTGCCGGTGTTGTTGCCGAAGATAAGTGTCTAATGCGGTTGTCCCACCTTTTTGCGTACCAATAATGATAAAATCAACTTTTCTGTTATTTGGCTTGAATTTGTGTTTAATTCTACGCCCAATTTCGTTTAATTTTCGATTAAAACTTATCAAATATATGCCTCGCTTACCAAAACCTAAAGTCAAAATAAATTTTACCGATTTTTGGCACCCGCAAAATGAAAAAGAAATTAGAAATAATGCGCTTTTTATTTTGCTTTCTAAGCGTTTTGATTTGGTATTATCGGATAAACCTGATTTTTTAATTTACTCTTGTTTTGGACATCGTTTCTTAAAATACCATTGTCCGCGAATTTTCTACGCCTCAGAAAATGTGCGTCCTAATTTTAGGCAGTGTGATTATGCTTTTAGTTTTGACTATCCAGTAACATCGAAAAATTATCGTCTACCGCTTTACAAACTCAGCTCAGAAAAAGTAGACCCCAATTTTAAAATCCTCAAACAAAAACCCCAACAAGCAGAAAAAATAGCCCAAGAAAATCGTCTGTTTTGTAATTTTCTCTACTCCAATAAAAACGCCAAAGAGCGGATTGATTTTTTTCACCAATTACAACAATACAAACCCATAGATTCGGGTGGAGAGGTATTAAATAATCTGGGCTATACGGTCAGTAGGAAAAATAAAAAAGTGGATTTTTTAAGTCGTTACAAATTTACTATTGCTTTTGAAAACAGTTCCCATCCTGGCTACACCACTGAAAAAATCTTTTTTGCATTTCTATCAGGCAGCATTCCAATTTATTGGGGCAATAAAGAAATAGCAAAAGATTTTAATCCCGAGGCGTTTATCAATTGTCATAACTATCAAAATTTTGATGCGGTTATTAAACATATTGTTGAGGTAGATAACAATGATGCCTTGTATCAAAAATATTTATCCGCCCCTGTCTTTGTTAATAATATTGAAAATCAATATGTCAATGACACAAATATTTTTCAACGCTTTGAATCAATCTTCTTAAACCCTCCTATTGATAATAAATTTGTGGCAAAACGCAGTGATATTTTTAAGTTCCTAATTGCAAAACTCAAACAACCCCTTCTTAGAATAAAAAAGTTTCTTGATAATATTTGAGAATTTATTTTATATTTGAGTTGCTATACAAGGGGCTAAAAAATGGTACAATCGTACTTTATTTATGGGAGGAAAGTTATGAAAAAGTTATTCACAATATTATTATTCACCACATTTTCTGGCTTTGTAATAGCGGGTTGGAATCCGTTTGAAGAGGAGAAAAAGCAGCCCAAAGGTGCAAAATCGGAGGCAACTCACCTAGATGCAGATAAAACCATCAATAAATTTAAGGTTATAGACCCAAAACTTAATTTATTTTTTGACCGCGCTTATGGTTATGCGGTGTTTCCAACAGTGGGCAAGGCCGGGTTTGGACTAGGCGGTGCGTATGGAGAGGGCTATGTTTACAAAGATGGTGCGTTTATTGGTTATTCAACATTGACGCAAGTAACGATAGGGTTTCAATTTGGTGGGCAAACTTATAGTGAAGTCATCTTTTTTAAGGATAAAGACGCACTAGATAAATTTATCAGTGGTGATTTTGAGATGGGCGCCCAAGCTTCTGCGGTGGCATTGACTGCTGGCGCTAGTGCAGATGTTGATTATAATGATGGGGTCGCTGTTTTCACTTTGCCAAAAGCCGGATTAATGTATGAGGCCACCATAGGGGGTCAAAAATTTAGCTTTGAGCCGAAATAGCGGCTGCAATCTGGATATCGTCTAGACTGAGAATTTTATCCTCAAATTGTTGTGTGGTTTCGCCCCCCTTACCAGCAATTAACAAACACTCGTCATCGCCTAGGGTGGTGATTGCACTTTGAATGGCAAGCCTTCTGTTTAAAGTGATTTTGGGTGCAAAGTGCGTATCAATGCCAACCATAATATCATCAATAATGGCTTGCGGGTCTTCGTCTCTAGGGTTGTCATTGGTTAGCACAACACTGTTTGCTAGTGTGGATGCGATGTTACCCATTTGGGCGCGTTTATCTTTATCTCGATTGCCACCACAACCGAATAAAATACGCACTTTATGCTCAGGGTAGTGTTTTTGTAGTGTGGTGATGGCGTTCTCTAAGGCATCAGGGGTGTGGGCATAATCCACCCATATTAGCCCCGTGTTAATTTTGTGCATTCTACCAGTTGGCGAAAGCAGCTGGTGGAGTAGAGGGATAATTTGTGTGCGTTTAAACCCAAGCTGTTCAATGCTACTGAGTGCTGCTAAAACATTAGATAAATTAAATGTGCCTAACAGTGACAACTCAAAAACAAAGCCCTCTAATTGGCATAAAAAACCTTGTTGAATTGGTTTAATTTTTTTAAAATCATCAAGCCCGTAGGTGATTTGTTTTGTATGTTTGGATACGGATAGAAAATTTTTGTGGCAGGCATCATCTCGGTTGATAATCACACAATTCAGGGAGTCTAATTTAAATAATTTTAATTTGGTTTTTTGGTATTCTTCCAAGGTTTGGTGGTAATCAAGATGGTCTTGAGTTAGGTTGGTAAAAATGGCTTGGTTAAAATTTAGCCCAGCTACTCTGTCTTGGTCTAAACCATGCGAAGAAACCTCCAATATCGCGGTTTTGATGCCTTTAAGATAATAATTATTTAGCACTTTATACAAAGTAAAAATATCGGGGGTGGTATTGTTAGAAGTTGCATTGCTGTTAGTAATTTCTAGGGTGCCAATCAGGCCATTTTCAACCCCGAGTTTAGTTAGTAATTGGGATATAAAATACGCCACTGAGGTTTTGCCATTCGTACCAGTAATACCGACGATATTCACCTGTTGTGCTTGTGGATAGCAAGTAGCAGATAGAGTTAGTAAGTGTTGTTTTAAATTGTTGATACGAATACTAGGCACGCTACATTCACAGTCTTTTGAATCTACTAAAACTGCAACACAGCCCTTATCAATCGCCTGTTGAATATAATTGATACCATGGGTGGATTTTCCCTGCAAGGCGACAAACACATCGCCTGCTTGTACATCGGCGGTGTGTAAGCACAAGCCGTATATTTCCAAGTCAATTTTAGTGGGGGTGATATCAGCAAGCAGTTGTATCATATTCATGATTTCATTATAAAGCCTAACCCATTGTTTTTTTTGGTATCATTAGCAGCTAATTGTTTTATTTAGAGGAGAAAATAATGGCATTGACGCGCAGAGATTTTATCAAAGTGTTGGGCGCTGGTTCGGCAGCAGGCTTGATTGGTACAGGCTATACAAAAAACACCACCGCTTTGTTTGCACAAGATAATAAATATGAAGTAGCAAAAACAGGGAGTGCACGGATTTTGCATATTACCGATACACACGGCAATTTACTACCCAATTATTTTCGTGAGCCAAATGTTAATCTGGGTTTTGGCGATACATTTGGGAAGTTGCCACATGTAGTGGGCAGTCAATTATTAAAAGCCGTTGGTATCCGTCCCAGCTCAGCCGAGGCGTATGCCTTTACTTATAATAATTTTGAAACATTGGCGGCTAAATATGGCAAAACCGGCGGTTTTGGGCAGATTAAAACTGTCTTAGATTCCTTGCGTGATAGTGCTGGCGGGGTGCAAAACACGCTAACAGTTGATGGTGGTGACACTTGGCAGGGTTCGGGTACCTCGCTTTGGACACGCGGGGCAGATATGGTTGAGGCCTGCAATTTGCTCGGTGTTGATGTGATGGTCGGGCATTGGGAATTTACCTATAAAGAAGAGGAAACACTCAAAAATATCGGCTTTTTCAAAGGCGATTTTTTGGGTCAAAATGTGCGTATTATGGAAGATGCCCTGTTGGGTGATAAATATATTGCCATGACTGAAAAATACGATGGCAATGGACTCTACAACGAAGATGAGGCGTTACCATTTAAACCTTATGTGATTAAAAATGTGGGTGGTCATCGGATTGCAGTTATTGGTCAGGCTTTTCCAAGAACTTCCAATGCCAATCCGCAAAAATACTTTTTTCCTGACTGGTCATTTGGTTTGCGTGAAGATGAGATGAGCGAGTTGGTTGTAGATATTCGTAGCAATGAAAAGCCCGATGCGGTGATTGTGGTTTCTCATAACGGTATGGATGTTGATATCAAGATGGCATCTCGCATAGTGGGCATTGATGCAATTTTTGGCGGTCATACCCATGACGGTATGCCCAAGCCGATTGAGGTTAAAAATCCGGGCGGGATTACTGTGGTCACTAATGCGGGCTGTTCAGGCAAATATATTGGGGTGATGGATTTAGATATTAAAAACCATAAGGTGGCAGGCTACAACTACAAAATGTTACCGATTTTGACCAATCTTATCAAACCAGATGCACAAATGGTGTCGTTTATTAATAAAATGCGTAATACTAAATATGATAAAAATGTGGTTGAGGCACGCTCCTCAACCATGAGTAATAACCCTAACCGAGTGGGTAAAACCTACAATGAAATTTTACATGAAAAACTCTGTACTACACAGCAGACACTCTACCGCCGTGGTAACTTTATGGGTACTTGGGATCAAGTTTTAGTTAATGCTTTGCGTGAAGAACACAATGCCGATTTTGCACTGTCAGCTGGGGTGCGTTGGGGCACTAGTGTGTTAGCAGGGGATAGCGTTACTATGGAAGATTTGATGACCAATACCTCAATGACCTATGGCGAAACCTATGTGAGTGAGCTTACAGGTGCACAAATCAAAGGAATTTTAGAGGGTATTGCTGAGAATCTATTTGTCCAAGACCCCTATCTGCAGTCAGGTGGCGATATGGTGCGTGTTGGCGGTATGGATTACACTATTGATCCAGCGGCTGGATTGGGCAACCGTATTAGCAATATGAAAGATGATGCAGGCATTGCAATTGATGCGAAAAAATCTTACCGAGTTTCAGGCTGGGCACAAGTTAGCTCGGTGGGAAATGGGCGTTTAATGTGGGATGTGGCAGCGGATTATTTGCGTCGCCAAAAACACCTCAGACTAAGCAAAGTCAATCACCCAACCATTAAAGGGGTAAAAAATAATCCCGGCATTGAAAATTATGCTGGTAAGTTAATCTAACAAAATAAGCATTGAGTTAAGTTTAGATACCATGTTAGAGAAGATTAAATTTACAATTCAAAATCTTTGGTTTCGTAACCCCAGAGAAGAGATGACCTACATTGACGATACCACGATGCGGGTGCGTGCTGGCATTTTGTTGATAATTCCAGTTTATATGGTATTTACCCTGCTGGATGTTGTATTTGGTTCGAATTGGAGTGTTGTGGTCAATACTACAGCAATTGACACCCTTGAGACTAATTGGGATGATAGTATTATTTACCAAGTGGAGGCGACCAAACGGGTTTATGATTATTCCATGCAAACGGTGCTATTGAGTTATGCTCTATTGGAGATGTTTTTAGGCATGTTTGTTTTTAGTGCGCGGTTTTCACCTACCATCTTAATTGCCAGCCTACTTACTATAAACAAGGAAAAAATTTGGCGTCCGATTGTGCCAAAACGCTGTGCATGGGCATTGGGGGCTAGTTTTATTTTGGTGTGCATTGTGTTTTTTAATCCCGACTATTTTGCCATTAAAATTAACGCCCTGATAGGTACAAATATCCCCGTCAGTTATAATTATGTACCCTCTTGGCTGGCACTTAATTTGGTATGGATATGCCTATTTATGATGTGGATGGAGACCGTACTCGGATTTTGCCTAGGCTGTAAAATACATACTGGTTTAGTTAAATTAGGGCTATTTAAAGACATCTGCGAGTCTTGTAATAATATTGATTGGAACAAGGTTGCAGAAAAAAAACAAAAACAACATTTTAAAAAACACAGTAAAGCATAAAGCATGCTTTTGTTAAAAATTGCAGTTGCTCTTTTACTGTTTAATAGCGCCCAAGCCGATGTTGTCAAACCCGCCTTAGTAGAGGTCTCAATTTTTGCTGATAAAACCATTGAGGTACAAATTGACTTAAGCATAGAGGCTGCTATGAGTGGGATTGGGACTCAATACAAAAAAACCACTGATGCACCTAACGCCGCTGAGTATGACGAACTCAGAGCTTTAAAGCCAGATATATTGGGTCAAAGATTTAAAGCTTTTGAGGCTGATTTTTTGAGCAGTTTTCGATTAAATATCAATAGCAAACCACAGCGTTTAAGCCTAAAATCCGTTAAAATTGACATTGTCGGTTATAAAAAAAGACCCAGAAAAACCCTACTCACTTATGTTGCACAGCTCAAATACTGGCCTAAAACCCTAGCATGGCAATACGGAAAAATTTACGGTGATAGTGCGTTTCGCTGGCAAGTGGTTAAAAAAGACGAATACAATTGGAGTGCGTGGCGCTGGTTAAGAGATGGTGCCTCAAGCGGGCTAATTCACATAAACTACCCAGAGCCAATACCTATCACACAAAGGATTTTACAATTTATCACCATTGGTTTTAGCCATGTTATTCCTCTTGGCTGGGACCATATTTTATTCATCATCGGGATGGCGTTGTCTCGTGTTTTATGGCATAGACTTTTATTATTGACTGCTGCTTTTACTGTGGCACACACACTAACACTGGGTTTGGCAATGCTAGGCGTGGTGGAAATCCCACCCCAAATTGTGGAGCCTTTGATTGCCTTCTCAATTGCCTATGTGGCAATCGAGAATTTATTAAGCAAACAATCCATCAAACGAAAAAGCATCATTGTATTTTTATTTGGGCTGGTTCATGGTCTGGGTTTTGCCACCATGCTCAAACAATTTGAAATGCGCGCTGACACTTTTTTAACTACCCTAATCAGCTTTAATATCGGCGTTGAATTAGCACAAATAGTCATTGTGCTAGGTGTAGTATCAATCTTACTACTGTTAAAATACTTCAACCTAAACCCTCAAAAAATTGCCACCATCCCTATCTCAATCCTCATCGGCGGGCTTGGTATTTGGTGGGGCGTTGAGCGTATCATAATTTAAAAAGGCCTCAATTTATACCATGATTGGTAGCAGCCTAAAATACTGCAACGCATATTGGTGGAGGGACAGGGATTTGAACCCTGGAAGGGAATTAACCCTTGCCGGTTTTCAAGACCGGTGCATTCAGCCGCTCTGCCATCCCTCCGCTGGCGTGTATTATACCGTCCGTTTGGATTAGGGTAGATAAAGAATTTTGTTTTGAAAAAGGTTAGTTTTAAACCTTTACATAAATTATGAATAACCGTCAAAACACTGTCTTTCACCAATTCGGCAAAATCTCCATTTTGTTAATCATCTATAATTATGTAGATGTCTCAATTTTTTAAGTATAATCCCTCCTTTTTATATTTTTGATGAGTTGGTTATGGCAAGAGTATGTCAAGTAACGGGCAAACGCCCAATGAGTGGTAATAATGTGTCTCATGCGCATAATAAAACCCACAGGCGTTATGGCTAATGCTCCCAGTTAAAGTGAGCTTCCCGTGGGTTTGTGGAAATTTCAGCAAGCTGAAAATTGCTGACTTTCAAGAAATTCCCACATAATTCAGGAAGGAACCGTATATTCAGGAGTAAGAAAAAATGAAACTATTCAATCCACATTCCATTAAAAAAGATTTAAATTGCCAGTTGGAAAACTGTGACTGTAGATTTAACATGTTCATCTGACTCACACAAGCTTAGAGCAGTCTACTACGAAACACCAAAAGCTGCATGTAGTAGTATAAAAAAAGCACTACAGATTAGACCCCGAAAAGAAAATATTGTGCGAGCTTACCATTATCATAAAATGGGGGGGGCACCACAGTTGAAAACTAACATGTTAGAAAAATTATATTTAAAAGACACAATGTATGATCAAAAGCATAGGGTTGACTTCTCTATGTCAAGTGGTGTAACTGTAGGAAACTGCGAGTTTAGCATGTACTATGGTACTTTTGAAGAATCTATTGAAGAGTTCAAAGATTATTATAAATTTGGTTTTGTTAGAGAACCTGTCAAAAGAACTGTTAGTAATTTTCAAATGTTTTTTAATCAAGAGGATAGCTTTCGTTTTAGTCAGATGAAAGCATTGTTTGGGTCTGCAGCTAAAACAATGAGTTTTGAAGACTTTGTGGGAAAAATGATGAAAATACACAACCATCACTGGGAACCATACTCTAAGTATATAAAAGATAGTACTCAGCTGGATAAGTTAGGAAAGATAGAAAACATAAAAGATGATTGGCAAGAGATATGCAAAGTTCTAAATATAGATGAATCACTTCCTCATGAAAACAGATCAAAAAAAGCAAAAGTTGAAGTTAGCAGTGAAGTAAAAGAAAAAATAATAGAGTATTATAAAGAAGATTATGCAAATTTCGAATATGAAAGTAAAAGATGTTAAAAAAACTATACTACAAATACAAAACAAAAAATCCATATCAAGATATCAATGATAAATATAACATGATTTTTATCCATATACCAAAAAATGCTGGATGTTGTATTTGGTTTGAATTGGAGTGTTGTGGTCAATACTACAGCAATTGACACCCTTGAGACTAATTGGGATGATAGTATTATTTACCAAGTGGAGGCGACCAAACGGGTTTATGATTATTCCATGCAAACGGTG
>JYIN01000006.1 GCA_002007405.1 Gammaproteobacteria bacterium Gsub | reverse complement strand
TTTTTAAGTATAATCCCTCCTTTTTATATTTTTGATGAGTTGGTTATGGCAAGAGTATGTCAAGTAACGGGCAAACGCCCAATGAGTGGTAATAATGTGTCTCATGCGCATAATAAAACCCGCAGGCGTTTTTATCCCAATTTACACACGCATCGTTTTTGGGTAGAGAGTGAGAATCGTTTTGTAAAGTTAAAGTTGTCTGCAAAAGGTTTGCGTATTGTTGATAAAAAAGGCATTGACGCAGTATTGGCAGAAATTCGCATGCGCGGAGAAAAAGTTTGAGGTTAAGATGAGAGAGAAAATTAAATTAACATCCAGTGCTAAAACTGGGCATTTTTATACCACCACTAAAAATAAACGCTTGCATCCAGAAAAAGTTGAAGTTAAAAAATTTGACCCTGTGGCTAGGAAACATGTGATATACAAAGAGGCAAAGATTAAATAATTTAAAGAGTCATAATAAATTTAAGCGACTCTTTTCTAAAAATGCCAAGCAAATTTTTATAAAGATTTTTTGCTTGCGATTATTAAACCTAAATAGTCAATCCACTCTTACCGTGATGAACTCTAAAGCGCCTCTACAGTCAAGATCTACAAGCCCGCTGCCTTGCTGTCCATCGGCATGAATCATGCTATCAATAAGCTTAGATTCTTTAAAAATTAGGTGCTGAACAAAAATAGTTTAAACACAAACAGATTGTTAATAAAGGCAAAATCTAAACAGTTATCACTTTTTTCAAACCAAAATTAAAGATTGATAAATTAGTGCATTGTATTGGAATTGTTTAGAATGGTTTTTTGGTGATAAGCAAAAAGCGATTGAAGTAAGGCAAAAGTTATTGTTAGACTTTTATTAAAGGATACGACATTCTACTGTTTTTAGGCACGACAAAAAGGTTGCATCATTAGGCAAAAAATCTATTTGTAATTATCGGTGTTTTTATCCCAAAAAAGAGCCACAGGAATCTTTATTTTAAAAATAAAATGAATATAAATTTAGCGGAATTTAAAGAGCGTTATCGGGCACTACAGGATTCTTTGCAGGCGGATTTTTTGGAAAATCCTGATACGGTTGAGGACTTGGTTTTGGGGCGTAGCATGGGGGTGGATGCGTTGCTTGGTGATATTTGGCGGGCTATGCAGATGAGTGATGAACTGTGTTTGTTGGCGGTTGGGGGGTATGGTCGCGGTGAGTTGCATTTTCACTCAGACATTGATTTGTTGATTTTAATTCCAAATGATACTCATGATGCCCAGCAGAAAAATATTGCCAAATTTTTAACTTTTTTGTGGGATGTGGGGTTGGAGGTCGGGCATGCGGTGCGTGATATTCTTGACTGCGTGGTTGAGATTAGGGACTTGAGTGTGGTTACTAATTTATTAGAATCACGATTTTTACTCGGCGAAAAGAGCCTATTTTTGAAGATGAAATCAATGATTAAAAGTAGCGACTGGTCATCTCAATCGTTTTTAGTGGAAAAACAAAAAGAGCAACATAACCGCCATCTTAGTTATTCAAACACCGCCTATAATTTAGAGCCAAACTTAAGGGATGGTCCAGGTGGGCTGCGTGATATTCAAACCGTTGCTTGGGTGGCAAAATGGTATTTTGATGTGCATCAGTTGCAAGATTTGGTGAATCAATCTTTTTTAACTCAAGGTGAGTATGATTTATTGCAAAAAGGGCAATTATTTTTGTGGAAAGTGCGCTTTGCTTTGCATATTATTGCCAAACATAGAGAAGATCGGATTGGATTTGGCTATCAAAAAGAACTGGCTGCAGTGTTGGGTTATGTTGATGCCAGTGCCATGGCGGTTGAGCGGTTAATGCATGATTATTACCAGACGGCAACCAAAATCTCCCGTTTGAATGATATTTTATTGCAACTATTGGAAGATAGCGTCCTACATACACAAAATCTAAATCCGCGCTTTGTCATTCGTTATGGTTATATACAGGTGAGTAATGCAAGTGTTTTTAAAAAATATCCCAGTGCTTTTATTGAAATTTTTCTACTCATTGCCAGACATAATTATATCCGTGGCATTGGCGTTAAAACACTCAGGCAGATGCAATTTGATATTAGGTTAATTGATTGTAATTATTATAAAAAACGCCATAATAACCAAATATTTATTGAATTATTACAACAAACTAAAGGAGTTAATAAGGCATTAAAAATGATGAATCGCTACGGTATATTAGAGCGCTATATTCCCGCATTTGGCAAAATTGTGGGGCTGATGCAATACGATTTATTTCACGCTTATACCGTTGACCAACATACTTTGTTTGTAGTTCGTAATCTTCGGCGTTTTTTTATTAGCGAATTTGCCACAGAATTTACACTTTGTAGTGAAATTGCCCAAACCATTGAAAAACCAGAATTGCTATTTTTAGCGGCGCTTTTTCATGATATTGCCAAAGGTCGTGGCGGTGACCATGCTAAGTTAGGGGCATGTGATGCGCTGGATTTTTGTCAACACCACCAATTAAGTGCTGATGACAGTGCTTTGGTTGCTGGTTTAGTTGAATATCATTTGTTAATGTCGCAAACGGCACAAAAACAAGATTTGGAAGATTTTGAGGTGATTGATAAATTTACCAAAATACTGGGTTCTGTGCAATTTTTAGAATTGTTATATTTATTGACAGTGGCTGATATTCGTGCCACCAAAGTAGATTTATGGAATGATTGGAAAGATGCTTTATTGAAAAAACTTTTTTTTAAAGCCAAAGCACACTTGCTCGGTAACAACAGCGGCGTACCACCAGCAAGCACGGCTAAAAAAATTACCCATGTTAAACAAGCCGTGCTCACCGAGATTATCCAAGCAGGTTATGACATTGGACAAGTTGAGAAAATTTTTTTGACCCTTCCTAAGGATTATTTCCTACATTACGAGGTCGCAGATATTGTGTGGCATCTGCAACTGGTAATAAAATCAGAGAATAAAAAAATTAGCGTGGATTCACGCCTATCTAAGGATAATGTGGTGGATATTTTTGTTTGCTGTGAGGATACAAAGGGTTTGTTTTTTAGGTTGC
The DNA here is from genome assembly GCA_002007405.1 of Gammaproteobacteria bacterium Gsub. Classification (GTDB taxonomy): domain Bacteria; phylum Pseudomonadota; class Gammaproteobacteria; order PS1; family Pseudothioglobaceae; genus JAAOIF01. Next base: position 52,983 of record JYIN01000006.1, on the reverse strand, counting down.
TTAGTATTATTGAAAAGCTGGGTTTGGATATTGTTAATGCCAAGATTCTAACCACAAAAAATCGCAAAGCCTACAATACCATTAGTGTTTTACAAGACAATATTCTAACCCAACTCAACATTAATCAATTTATAGAAGATAGGCTAAATCAAGCCGACATTTTGCTTACAAAACCCATCACTAAACCACCATATCGTCATTTTGAACACCAGATGAAGGTTATTTTTTCTTATAACAAGAGGTGGAATTTAACTCAAATCAATCTCAATATGATTGATAAACAGGGGCTTTTGTCTAATATTGCACATATTTTTTATCAGTTAGACATTGACTTAATCAATGCTAGAATTACCACATTTGGGGAGCGTGTAGAAGATATTTTCTTTGTTTGCAACAGTAAAAATCAACCTTTAAATAAAGCAGAAAAACAGCATTTAAAAAAAATGTTTAAAGAAAAATTGTAAAAATAATACTACAAGCCAAAAAAACCGCTATAATTCACCCACTAAACCCAATTCTGTTATGTGGTTTTTTTATTCATTCACTATTTCTTTTTTCAGATTAAACTTATAAATCTAATATGAACGATAAAATTAAAGTGGTAACGGATGCTTCTTTTGAGGCTGATGTTGTTAATTCATCAATGGTAATTTTGGTAGATTTTTGGGCGCCTTGGTGTGGACCTTGTAAGGCGTTAGCCCCAGTATTGGACGAAATTGCCGATGAGTATGATGGCAAAATTATGATTGCCAAAATGAATGTTGATGACAATAACCAAACCCCGCCAAAATACGGTATTCGTGGTATTCCAACCATGCTGCTGTTTAAAGAGGGTGCAGTTGAGGCGACTAAAATGGGTGCCTTGACAAAAGCAGAACTCAGTGCTTTTATTGATGCTAATATCTAAATAAAGCGTATTTTGCATAATTATACAAAGGTCAATTTAAATCCTACTTATTTTTAATTAAAAATTAAACTTTAACCAAACTTTATTGTTGCACCGAGTGCTCTTTTTATATGTGGGTTTTTGAATAGCATTTTTTCTCTATATTGATTGGAAAATTCATGAAACTATCTGAACTTAAAAGATCTACCCCTACCGAATTATTAGAATTGGCACAATCTTTAGGCATTGAAAACATCTCTCGTGCGAAAAAACAAACACTTATTTTTTCAATCTTAAAAGCCAAAGCAAACAACAACGAAGAGGTGTTAGGTGATGGTGTGTTGGATATATTACAAGAGGGTTACGGTTTTTTAAGATCTGCGGATGATTCTTATGTCTCAGGTCCAGATGATATTTATGTCTCACCCAATCAAATCCGGCGCTTTAATTTATCAACTGGTGATATTGTAGTTGGCAAGATTCGTACCCCAAAAAAAGGTGAGAAATATTTTGCTTTGGTTAAAGTCTCTGAGGTCAATAGCGAAGATCCTAACCATGTTAGAGACCGCATCTCTTTTTCCTCATTAACCCCACTCCACCCTAACGAGCGCATCAACCTAGAAATCGGCAATGGTGGCACTGAAGATATTACTGCACGCATGATTGATCTGGTAGCACCTTTTGGCAAAGGGCAACGGGGCTTGTTGGTCGCACCACCAAAAGCAGGTAAAACCATGATTATGCAAAATATTGCCACCTCAATCTCTCGCAACCACCCCGAGTGTGAATTGATTGTTTTGCTGATTGACGAACGCCCTGAAGAGGTAACGGAAATGGAGCGCACAGTCCGTGGCGAAGTTATTGCCTCCACTTTTGATGAGCCTGCAAAGCGTCATGTTCAAGTCGCTGAAATAGTGATTGAAAAAGCCAAAAGACGCGCAGAGCAGGGCGTGGATGTCATTATTTTGCTTGATTCTATTACCCGTTTGGCGCGTGCTTATAATACTGTTGCCCCTTCTTCGGGTAAAGTATTAACTGGCGGTGTTGATGCCAATGCCTTGCAACGCCCAAAACGCTTTTTTGGTGCCGCTAGAAATATTGAAAATGGCGGTAGTATTACTATTATTGCCACCGCACTGATCGATACAGGGTCAAAAATGGATGAAGTTATTTATCAAGAATTTAAGGGCACTGGTAATATGGAGCTTCATCTTGAGCGCCGTCTAAGTGAAAAACGCATTTTCCCAGCAATTAACATTAACGCCTCAGGCACACGCCGTGAAGAGTTGATTACTGATGAAAAAGAATTACAAAAAATGTGGATTTTGCGTAAGATTTTGCATCCTATGGATACCGTTGAGGCAGCAGAATTTTTAATTGATCGCTTAAAGTTGAGTAAAACTAACGATGAATTCTTCTCTTCAATGTCACAAAAGAAATAAGCTCGCCTAACCGCTTTGGCTTATACTTAATATGTGGATCAAGCCCATTTTTAACGCTTTGAATATAAATACCATTATTGCCAAGTATTTAAGGCACAATATATGGGTGCTACTACTGGCTATTTTTGCTATTATTACATTGGTAGTATTTGGCAATCAGTTGGTTTTGGTTATTAAAGAAAGTCTCAAGCACGGCATCCCTACGGCTGATTTGTTTTCTTTGATTGGTTTTAAGATAATTGCAGATGTACCTCTAGTTCTGTCGTTGTCGTTATTTTTGGCAATTATTTTATCAATTAGCAAATTGTATAAAAATTCTGAGGCGGTTATCATGAATGCTATAGGCTTGGGCGAGCGAAATTTTATATTGTTTATCCAACCTGTTGTTATTGTTATTTTTGTATTTATCTTATTCTTAACCGCAGTGGTAGTGCCTTGGTCAAAAGCACAAAAAAATTCCATCATGGAACGCACTAAAAGTAGTGCAGAATTTTCATTTATCAAACAAGACGAGTTTCAAACTTTTAAAAACGGCAATATTGTTTTTTACGCCTCTAAAGCCAAAGCGGATAATTCAAGCGATGATCAGGAAATGGAGGCTGTTTTTATCTATGCGTTGGTTGCTGGTGAGCCAATCATAACCTTGGCTAAATACGCTCAGCGCTATACTGATTCAGTTACCAATAGTGTGTATTTACGCCTCAAAGAAGGTCGGCGTTATTACGGTTTTTTGGGCAATAATAGTCGTGATAGTAAAAAAGTGTTGGATTTTGATTTGTATGATTTGCAAATTATTGATAGCAAACAGCAAAACGCAATTGCTGATTATAACAAAGTTGAGGCCGTTCCCACGCTTGATTTATTGGATTTTAATAGTGTCGATAAAACCGCAGAATTACAACAGCGTTTTGTGCAGCCATTTAGCGTGTTGATTTTATCTGCACTAGGAGTTTTGCTCGGCAAGACTGCCCCTAGAGGAGGTAAAAATCTGGGTGTATTGGTCGGCGTGGTAATATTTATTTTATACAATAACGCCCTCCTTATCTTCAAATCAGACCATGGACAGGTTGAATATCCAGTACTGGGAATATGGTGGGTACATATTTTGATGTTGGTCTTTATTTTTTCTTTCTACGCCTACAGACATGGAAAATTTGAAAAACTTTTTGGTAAAATAAGTAGGCGATTTTCTACAAAGGATGCAATCGATGCCAAGCCAGTCCAATAAAGCTTTAGAAGTTTTCGATAATCCAAATCCTCAGCGTGATTACCGGATTCAAATTGAGTTGCCAGAATTTACTTGCTTATGCCCAAAAACTGGTCAGCCTGATTTTGCCACTTTGTCTTTGGAATATATTGCTGATAAATCTTGTATTGAACTTAAATCTTTAAAAACCTATATTTGGTCATTTCGTAACCAGGGCGTTTTTCACGAGGCCGTAAGCAATCAAATTTTAGACGATTTAGCAACAGCAATAAACCCCCGTTTTATGCGTCTTAAGGCTATTTTTAATGTGCGTGGTGGGATTTATACCACCATTGTTGTTGAATATCAACAATCTGGTTGGATGCCCAAGCCCATTGTTGATTTGCAACACTTATAAATCTTAAATTTTTTATGCAAGCTGTTCGTAAAGGCATTAAATTTGATAAAAAAAAATTAGATAAAGATGCCATCTATGTTGTCAATACCATTCACAAGGCAGGGTTTGAAGTGTATTTGGTGGGTGGTTGTGTTAGAGATTTGTTGCTGGGTTTAGAGCCAAAAGATTTTGATGTGGTAACCAACGCCAAGCCTGAACAGGTGCATCAATTATTCAGGCGTTCGTGCTTAATTGGGCAGCGTTTCCGTTTGGTGCATATTATATTTGGGCGACGAAAATTTATTGAAGTGGCAACCTTTCGTCGTGGGCAGGCACAAACAAAAAAAACCGGCATTATTAGGCGTGATAATTGTTACGGTACCTTGGAAGAAGATGTGATGCGGCGTGATTTTAATATCAATGCTCTATACTATAATCCCTATAAATACGAAGTGATTGACTATGTGGGTGGTTTAAAAGACTTAAATAAAAAAGAAATCCACATGATTGCAAATTGCAAGTTAAGTTTTGAACAAGACCCAGTTCGGATGCTTAGAGCCGTTCGTTTTGCCTCAAAGTTAGATGCCAAACTCAGTGCTGAAATCAAAACTTGCCTTTTTAATCAAGCGCCCTTACTTGCTAATGTTTCCCCAGCAAGATTGTATGAAGAGTGTATCAAGTTATTTCATAATCAATATGGTTTTAAGGTTTATCAGCAGTTGGAAAAATACGGGCTTTTGCTCTATTTATTTAAACAAACACAATCTAATGATTTTATTAAAAAAGCTTTGTTAAATACCTCTGAGCGCATCAAACAAAATAAATCACTAACCCCAGCATTTTTATTTGCAGTATTTTTATGGCAGGCACAAAATATGCGTTTTAGCCACATTAAAAAGCAACAACGCTCAGTATTTTTAGCAAGAGTCCAAGCCTCCGAAGATGTGATTATTGAGCAAATAAAACAAGTGTCTTTGCCAAGATGGCTCACAACAAAGGTGAAAGATATTTGGCTCATGCAATCCAAATTAGAAAAACGCCAGCCACAAAAAAAGACCCGTGAATTATTAAAAAACCCCCACTTTAGAATGGCGTATGATTTTTTATTATTGCGCTCTCAAAGTATTAATCCAGAGTTACAACCAGTGGTTGATTTTTGGATGAAGGCACAGCTTTGAGTATAGTGTTAAAATGTATAATCGGACAAATAAAAAGGTAGAAAATGACAAAAAAATTTGATTTTAATCAAGGTTTATTAGAGCTTGAGGAGATTGTTAAAGCTATGGAATCTGGCGATCTGAGTTTGGAAGATTCGCTCAAACATTTTGAGCAGGGGGTCAAACTAACTAAAAAGTGCCAAGCAGCCCTTAGTGAGGCAGAGCAAAAAATTGCCATTTTGAGTGCTGATGACAATTATCAAACCGAAAAGCCCATTGATGGATTTTGAGCCTTATATTGTCCGGGTTAATCAATATTTGAGAACCTGCCTACCCAGTCAAGGAAGTTTAACTGAGGCGATGCATTATAGTGTGTTGTCTGGAGGTAAACGCTTTCGGTCAATTCTAACTTATGCTGTGGCAAATAGTTTTCAAACCGATTTAAATCTAGCTGATTCCAGTGCTTGTGCAGTTGAACTGATTCATGCTTATTCGCTCATTCATGATGACTTACCCGCCATGGATGACGATGATATGCGCCATAATCAACCTACTTGCCATAAACGCTTTGGTGAGGCGCATGCGATTCTTACTGGTGACGGATTGCAAACATTGGCTTTTTCAGTTTTAGCCAATGATAATAACCTCTCAACCCAGGTGCGGATAGCACTGCTACAAGCACTTACACATGCTGCTTTTGAAATGGCAGAAGGGCAATCAATTGATCTTTCTGTGGTCTCAAAGGCAGTTGATGTGGATGTTTTGAAAAACATGCACGAGAAAAAAACCGGCGCCTTAATCAGTTGTTGTGTTAAATTAGGCGTCTTGATTTGTGCTTGTGATGCAAACGACAGCCAAATATTAGGGCGTTTTGCCAAAGATATTGGCTTGGCCTATCAAATTCAAGATGATGTTTTAGATGTTCTAGCGCCTGAAAATGTATTGGGGAAAAAGCAAAATTCCGATGCCGATAAAGACAAACCCACTTATCCTGCTTTGATAGGTATGGATAAGGCAAAAAAAACTTATCAGCAATTATATGAGCGAGCTTCAGCGCAGATAGGGCAATTAAGTGTTAATGCATACGAATTACATCAATTAACCCAAAGACTACAATCAAGACAGTTTTAAAATTCTAAAAGAATGCTACCCCAACTAAATCCAGCGCCAATACCCTCAAAAAGTAGTGTATGCCCCCTTTGAATACGCCCATCACGAACTGCCACATCAAGCGCCAAAGGGATAGAAGCAGCAGAGGTATTGCCGTGTTTTGCCAAAGTAACAACAACCTTTTCCATAGGAATTTTGAGGCGTTTTGCGATGGCAGAAATAATCCGAATATTGGCCTGATGAGGCACCATCCAATCCAGCTGACTAGCACTCATATTACATTCTTTTAACATTTCTTCTGCCAAAGAAGATAGTTGGTTAACTGCGATTTTAAAGACTTCATTGCCCTTCATTTGGATAAAACCAGTCTCATTAATGTAGTTATTATCTACTTGTAATGCTGATAAATAACGGCCATCGCTAAACAATTTAGAATGCAAAATGCCTCTTTCTTTACTGCCAGCTAGCACAACCGCACCTGCACCGTCGCCAAATAAAATAGCAGTTGTGCGATCTTGCCAATCAACAATTCTGGATAAGGTCTCACTACCGATTACTAAAATTTTATTGGCAGCCCCAGTTTTAATATATTGTTCGGCAGTGGTTAGAGCAAAAATAAAACCCGCACAAACCGATTGTAAATCAAATGCGGGGCAAGTGGCGCCAATGGCAGTTTGTAAGAGAGTTGCTGTAGCAGGGAAAATTTTATCTGGTGTAGTGGTGGCAAAAATAATCAAATCTAACTCGTTAGCATTAACCTCTGCCATCTCTAACGCATTATTGACCGCTACTTTTGCCAAATCACAAGCCGATTCATCAGTGACGATGTGCCTTTGTTTGATACCTGTGCGAGCGCTAATCCACTTATCAGAAGTATCGATGGTTTTTGATAGGTCATCATTGGTTAATATCTTGGGCGGCAAGTAAGAGCCAGTGCCAATAATTCTTGCAAATTTTCTCATAAATTTATTGCTTTTCCAATTCTAAAGATATCTGCGATGCTATTTTTTCAGTAATTTTAGCATGTGCCTCAAGATAAGCCTCTTCGATTGCATAAAAAAATGAATCAACATCTGCTCCTCCGTGGCTTTTAACTACAATGCCACGAAGTCCTAGCAAACTAGCACCATTGTATTTTCCGGGATCAAGTGTTGATTTAAAATTTTTTAAAATCGGTGTAGCAATGATGGCAATAATTTTGGTGAAGATATTTCTATTAAATGCTTGTTTAAGATAATAACTCATCATCATTGCCACCCCTTCACTGGCTTTAAGTGCAATATTCCCCTCAAAGCCATCACAAATCACCAAATCAACACTACCTTTGTAAATGTCATCGCCTTCAACAAAACCAACATAGTTAAGGGTTGAATCTTTAAGTAGTTTGGCGGTTTTTTTAATTTTATCACTGCCCTTCATCTCTTCTTCGCCAATGTTGAGCAAACCAATCGTAGGTGCGCTAATATTTTCAGTGTGTTTAACTGCCATCGCGCCCATGATCGCAAATTCAACTAAAGATTCAGGTTTGGAATCAACATTAGCACCCAAATCAAGCATATGTGTATGTCCAGTCATGGTCGGCATACGCCCCATGATGGCAGGGCGGTCAATACCTTCAATGGTTTTTAGCACAAATCTTGATATCGCCATCAGTGCACCTGTGTTGCCAGCACTTACGCAAGCATCAACTTGGCTATTTTTGACCAAGTTGATGGCAATCCGCATGGAGGAATCTTTCTTTTTTCGCAAAGCAGATGCAGGCGAATCATTCATGGCAACCACTTCGCTGGCATGGATAACGCTAAATCTATGAGAGAGTTTTTGGCTACTGGGGTGTTGATTAATCTCGGTTTGAATAGCAGATTCGCTACCGACAAAATATAGGTATAAGTCTTGAAATGTTTTTAATGCCTTGACACCTGCCATAATCGTAGCACCCACACCCAAATCCCCACTTGAGGCATCAATGGATATTTTGATTGTCATATTGTTTTAGATTTTTTTAAAGTGCGGGTATTGAGCCATTAAACCTCTGTTTCAGTTTCTGCCTCCTCTATTTCTTCTACTTTTTCAAAATTATCTACGATTTTTTTGCCACGATAATAACCATCAGCAGTTATGTGGTGGCGCAAGTGTGTCTCACCTGTTTCTTGGTCCTCAGATAATGTAGGTTTTTTTAGCGCATTGTGCGAGCGTCTCATACCTCTTTTTGAGGGGGTTTTTCTACTTTTTTGAACAGCCATTATTTACTCCTTTTTATTTGTTTTAATATTACAAAAGGGCTTTGATTTTGCCCAATTTTTTCTGGTATCCCTTTGTATGATGCACATTCATAGGCATGTGTGGGTATTGTTGGAATTGATATTAACACCTCATGGGTTATAAATTCAATGCTTGAAAACTCTCTATCAGCGTTTAAAATTGTCTCAAAATTAGGATTTAAGCCCTTGCCTTGTTGTTCATTTTGCAAAAAAGCCAGCTGGAAGCTAGGGTTTAGGTGAATCTTAACTTCATCCAAACAGCGTTGACAGGTCAATGCCACATCCAACTTAATTCTGCCTTTAATGCAAGGGATTTTATCATTCTCTAAATTAAAATTTAACTCAACTTCAAGTGGCGCACTGGCATTATTGACCAAGGCACTAACTCGAGGAAAATCCTCCACCTTATAATTCCCAGATAAGGCTAACCCTTGAGAGGCGAACTTAAAAAGATTTATTCGTGCTGGTATTCCTACTTTCATAAAAATTGGGTAATTTTACCAAAAATAAAACTTTGATATAGATTAAATACTATCCTTAATCCAAACATAGAAAGTACAAAGCCTAGCACTTGCATTTACAAAAAGTCGTCATAAAACCTATGGGCAATGTATTGATTTTTATAAACACAGACTTTTGTATAATTATACAAAGGTCTCAAACATAGGCAGGACAAGGAATGGCGCTATTTTTGTATTTTTCATATTTTAGACTATAGATGACGCTGTCTGTTAGCCTCAAATAGTGCAATGCCGGTGGCAACAGAGACATTGAGACTCTCAACATTGCCATACATGGGAATCACTGCTAGTTGGTCGCAGGATTGTTTGCTGAGTTTTCTTAGCCCTTGACCCTCTCCTCCTATAACAATAGCACTTGAGGCGGTTAAATCTATTTGATAAAACGGATAATTAGCACTACTATCCAAGCCAATCACCCAAATATTTTTGCTTTGCAATGCTTTGATAGTGCGAGATAAATTGGTTACCGAAAATATTTTTAACCTTCCCAGCGCACCTGCACAAGTTTTATGCACTAGGGCGTTAATGGGTGCTGAGCGATCTTTATTAAGCACCACGCAATCAACGCCAGCAGCATCAGCACTACGCAAACAAGCGCCGAGGTTTCTAGGGTCTTGAATGGAATCGAGCAATAATATTAAGTGGGCTTTTTTAAGTTTAGCAATGTAGTGCATTAAAGCCTCTTGATTGGGCAAAGAGGAGGGTAATATTTCTGCCACAATGCCTTGATGGGCTTGATTTTTACTTAGGTTGTCTAATTGTTGTTTGTTGCATTGTTGAGTGTTGATTTTGAGATTATTAAGTTGATTGACAATATTGTCCAGGCGTTTGTTATGCCTGCGCTCTGAGGTATAGACTTTAATTAGGCATTCAGGGTTGGCGTTTAATTGTGCCTGAATGGGGTGAAATCCAAAGATAATAATTGGTTTTGGCATTGCGCAAGGGTTTTTAAAAGATTAGAGACGCAAAAATATTCAGATATTTAGAATTTATGCTCGAAAATTTCTATATAAGCCTTTTTTCTAAGTTCTTTTACCCAGTTTTTGAAGTAGGTATGTTGCTTAGAGCGGGTGATTTTTTCCCGTATTTCAAGCCGGGTGTTATCAACTTTACGCTGGTCGATAATTTTAATAATCCTCCAGCCTTGTTCAGTCTGAAAAGGGGGGGACAATTCACCCAATTTAAGGGGGGCTAATTGCTGTTTTATAATAGTTGGGAGGCGATCTTTATCAAGCCACTTTGATTCTCCACCCTGTCGATAGGATGGGTCTTGAGAATGCAGTTTTGCTAGACTTGAAAATGTGTTACTACCTTTGTTAATTTTATTGCTTAACTTAACTAAAAATTGTTTAATTAAATCATTTTTAGAAAGGGTTGGGTCATTGGTTTGGTCAATTGAATTGATGAGAATTTGTGCAATTTTAATTTGTTCTCTAAAAACATTATTATTGCTGTTGTTTTTTTGCAGTGCTGCGCTGATTTCTGCTTCTGTTGGCGTGGCATCAACTTCTTGCAACATAAATTTTTGTAGCCCCAGAAGAGAGAGTTTTTGGGTAATATTTTGCACAATTTCATCATATTCTGGCAACGCTTGTAATTGTGCGGGTGTTAGGCTGTTTTGGATGGCAATACGGCTTAGCGCTACATTAACAGCACTAGGTTTTGGTTGAATGCCAAACTTTTGCACTGCCTCTAATTGCAATGCTAAATCAATCTGATGCTGTACCAATGCCATTTTTTGTGCTTTGGTGGAAGTGGGTTTAATCTGACTACTGATTGTATCAAAGGTAATGACCTGTTCATTGACAATAGCAATAATGCTATTAGGGGCTGCTCCCGCTATCAATGAGAATGTAATAAATATAAGTTTTAGTAAGTGTTTCATTCTGTCTTAATTATTAAGATTGCCTAAGTAGTTTGGTATCTCTTCTTCTAAACGCTTAGCAAGGTTTGGTGAGGTTGATGCCAACCCCTTAAACACCAATTCAAAGTTAATAACACGGTCATAATCGTTGCCACTAATATGCTTTTTAAAATGTGCCAAACGCAGCGCCCAACAGCAAGATTCATACGCAATACCAAGGGTTTTCTTATTGGTAATTGAATCGGTAATAGAGCGATTAACCCCAGCAAAAACATGCACTTTGGTATTGATTGGATAAGCACCATATAACTCGGCAGATTTAATATTATCTTCTTTATGATGTGCCAGAGTTAAAAATTTTCTACGATTTAGTTGGTAAGTAATAGCACTGTCATGTTCATCAAGTATGTTGGTTTTTGGATTAAATTGCAAAGCGTTATTAAAAATAAAATTATCCGCTGTAAAATTAATTTCCGCCAAAATATCAGAATATTTTCTGCGATTTTCTAGGTTGCCGTCAATGTTTATTTCTTGACTATCAACATGGAAAGTTTGTGCCGCTTTTAGGCTTAAGGTGGTGTTGCCTGTTGCGGCGTTAATAAAGTCAGATTCAAGCCCTAAGGTAAAACTATTGGCAGAATTAACTCGGTCAATGCCAGTAAATTTTTGGTTAGAAAATAAGCTCTCGTATGAGCGGTCTTTTTCCTCCGAGTCAAAGTTAGGTAGGGCATTTTGATTTTTTTCAGGCGTGTAGCGATAAGATAATCTTGGAGATAGGGTTTGGATGAAGTGGCTGCCGAAGAGGCGGGTTTCCCTTTCAAGGAAAAGTTTAGAGTCAAGATGAAAACTAACTAAGCTTAGGCGCTGGTTTTTGGCATCGTTTAAATTATAATCAGTGGTTGAGAAGTTTAAACTCGGCGTAAGCGAGTAGGCATTATCAACGACCGAGCGCTTAAAGTTGGCTTGTGCATAGGTGCGAACGCCCGTGGTTTTAGTGCCACCACCACCGTATTTAAACTCAGTTCTATTTAGTGAAAAATAACTATAACGACCACCCAAACCTTGAATGCCCTTAGCAATAGACAGCTCAGGGGCACGGGTGTATTCAGCCTCACCATTATTGATGAGTTGTTCTGATTCTGAAAATACTGACCATGATAGATCGCGGGCATTGTCTCTATAGGCGACATCAATTTGAGAATACAGTGCCGAATCAGAGGTGTTATGATGGGCAATGTCTTTAAAGTAGTCGCTATCTGATACCCGATTGATTTTTATATCTACATTGAGTTTATCATCAACGGGTAGATTGAGCTTTGAATCTACCAACCAGCGTTTATCGTTAGTAATATCATCTTTTGGTAGGTATTGACCCTCAATTTCAAACCTACCTGCTTGCCAATAATCGGTTTTGGCAATCAATTGTCGATAAACCCCTTCTAAAACAGTGCCACGAGTAGATAGGTGATTAAGCGTTAGCAAAAAATCACGGTCTGGGGCAATATTAAAATAATACGGAATTCTAACTTGATAGCCATTTTCTTTATTTTTTGCCAGCTCATCATAATTAGAAAAACTAGGTGCTAAGAGTCCCGAGCCACGCCCTTGTAATATCCATTTATGATACGGTATGTAGAAAATTGGCACCCCAAAAAATTCAATCGTTGCATTTTTGACACTGCCACGATTGGCAGCTGGGTTGAGGGTAACTTTATCAGCCTTTATTTGCCAATCGTTGTTGCCTAAAGGACATAAACTATAACTAAGGGAATCAAATACTTGTTGAGTGCCGTCATCGGTTATTTTTTGTGCTTGACCATTTAATTTAGAATCTGGGTAATGAAACCTTACTTGTTGCGCACTGGCATGGGTTGTGTCACCTTGTTTTTTAATGACCACTTGAGCACTTGTGAGCATTAATTTATCATTTTGAAATTTAACATTACCGCTGGCATTTATGATTTTGTTAGATTTGTTAACATTGATTGTGTCTGCAAATAGATAATATTGGCTTGAATTAATCGTCGCATTGCCCGTTAGTAGATATTTATTTTTGCCACTGATTTCGCTTTTATCAGCACTAATATCAAGTTCCTCAACATTAGTTGAGAATGTTTGTTTGGGGAAAAGTAGATTGTTTTTCTGGCAACTTAGCACCACACTCTGTGCATTAACAGCAGTTGATAATAAAATGATGGCAGAAAGAATAAGTTGTTTTCTCATGGTTGTGGTTATTTTTAGCACTAAAACTAAAATTTGACCATTTTAACACGCTTATTCAGGCTCTAAGTCTTTATGCCTAAACCCAATTTAAAAATAGTATAACACCCCTAAAAATCTCAATTTTTTAAACATAAAACCCAATAAAACCTATCTTTATATTCAATCAAGCGCTTTGTATAATTGTGCAAAGATTAAAACAGTCTAATAATATGATTGTATAAAAATCATCCCTGCTATTTAGCATAGAGTGCCCTATGTCAGGGCTCTCACCGAATACAATGGCCTTTAAAATAATGGGATAGCTACTTGTTGTGGCGAATAGGTGAGATCTTTCTCTATACCACTACAGCGCCTTGTTGCAAAAGAGAAAAAAGCCTTCTGGTTGTGTGGAGATTATGTGCTTGATGACCATTATTGGAATGATGATTCATTTAGAGTGGCTGAAGTTGGAATTGGTTATAATGCTGGTGCTACACAGGTAAATTTTGCGTTGGGTAAGGCGCGCTCAAAGCAAGATTTAATCCATGATGGCTATATTGATATAGATAGCGAATATATTTTTATTGAAGGTATTATTCCTCTACAACAAAAGGGGCTTTATGCCATCATTACTTCATATTATCATCGGGGAAATGCTGATATTGAGCGTGCTTATCTTAACTCTGGTAACCGAGATTATTCCAGTGCCACAACTGATTTAGACACTTTTGGAGTCAAGCTGCGTTTTGAATGGCAAGATGCTATTATTAAAGACTCGACCAAAATAAGCCCTTATACAGATTTAAGTTATAGAGACAATAATTTTGATGGCTACACTGAAAAAAAAGGAGCATTTCCTGCTCGTTTTGATAGCCGCGATGAAAAAATAACCGAATTGCGCGCAGGGATAAATACCTCAACCCTACTTAATTCTAAAATTAACCTACTGGGTAATGCTGAATTCACTCACCGCTTTGGCTATAAAAGTGCTCGTGCATCGGGGCAATTGATAAACACGATGGCATTTGATATTTCTGGACAAAAATATGACAATAACTGGGTCAAAGCCGGGTTAGGGTTTGAAGGAAAATTAGGCGAAGGCACAGGTTCGTTGATGTTAAATGTTAGTAGAGAAGGCGGGTCCAATACCTCTTGGCTAACCGCTTTTTACATCATTAATTTTTAAAGGCTGTAATAGCAAATTAAAATCAAAGAAAAAAGCAGTATTGTCTTGCCCCTTAAAATTAAACAAGCCCAGTGTCACTTTGGGTTTTCTTTGTTTTTTTAGATTAGATGTTTAAAAGATGAGACGATGATTTTATCTGTTACCCGACTAGACATTTAACCCAAAAAGCATTTAAATTAGGTATTATTTGGCAATAAAATATGCACAAGGGCGCCTTTAAAACTTAAATTTAGGTGTTAAAATGAAAAGCATGAAATGCCACTTAATTCATCAGACCTCTATTCCAGCGGTGTTAGATAAAGCGCGGCAGTATCGATCTTTGCTTGAGCCAGATTTGGCAATTAGTATTTGTTTGGATGTATTTGCTGTGGATGCAGACAATCAAGATGCCTTGGTTATTTATATTTTGGCTTTGAGTGATACTTTGTCTGGACATTCAACTGTTTCACAAAAAGTGGATAAAAAAATTTTGGATGCGATTAAGCAGTTGCATTCTAATTATCAACAAAATTATTATCAAGGTATTTTTTATGAGCGTAAGGCCAGAGCCCTAATACGCCACGCGATGTCACGCTCATTTGCTTACAATTTGTTTATTAAGGCAATTGAATATTATGACGAGGCAGAAAAAATAAGCCCTCCAGACTGTGATGATGCGATTTTGCGTCATAATGCCTGCGTTCGTAGTATTCAAGATGCACACTTAAGTCCACGCCAAGACATCGATGATGTTAGCTGGCAGCGTGAGTCATGAGTCCTTATTTTAAAAAGCGCCTTATGGCAGCAGCGGGGCTGTTTTGGTTTAGCTACCTTGTTATCCACATGCTGGCAAATCTAAATTTTTTAACTGGAGAAGATAATTTTGATGGATTTTATCACTGGTTTCATGAGGCAGTGATTTTGCGCTGGAGCGTGATTGGTTTGTTGGGTTTGAGTATTGGCTTTCATATATATACTGCACTGAGCAGGCAATTTGATAGCAATAACAAGCGTCAAATCGCTTATAAAAAACCCTATCCCCAAGCTGTGTCGCGTTTTGTTGCTTGGAGCGGGGCATCTATGTTGTTTGCTTTTATCGTATTCCACTTTGTGCAAATGCAATTATTACCAACCCACAATTTTTATCAAGAAGTAAGCAATATTTTTAGCATGCCACTGATGATTGGGATTTATGCTTTAGGATTTTTTTCCCTTTCGACGCACTTACACCACGCCCTGAGTAGTGTGTTACAAACTTTTGGATTAACCCATAAACAGCATCATGGTTTTGTATTTTTAATTATTTTTATTTTGATGGGTGGTTTCATCAGCGTCCCTATCAGCGTTTATTTATAAGTTATGTTAGGCAGCAGACCAACATTTGAACCCACAGGTCCCTTACAAGATAGGTGGAAAAAACACTTGTTTGATTTAAGCCTAATCGCCCCTCAAAATCGTGCGAAGCATAAAATTATTGTCGTTGGCACTGGCTTGGCAGGCGCTTCTTTATCTGCAACTTTAGGGGAAATGGGTTATCAAGTTAGCTCTTTTTGTTTTCAAGATTCTCCGCGTAGGGCGCATTCTATTGCCGCACAGGGTGGGATAAATGCGGCCAAAAATTATCGCAATGATGGTGATAGTGTATGGCGATTGTTTTATGACACCATTAAGGGGGGTGATTTTAGGGCGCGTGAATCAAATGTCTACCGTCTAGCAGAACTCAGTGTTAATATTATTGATCAAGCAGTAGCACAAGGCGTGCCTTTTGCTAGAGAATACAGTGGTTATCTTGCCAATCGCTCATTTGGTGGCGCCCAAGTTTCGCGCACTTTTTACGCCCGCGGACAAACTGGGCAGCAACTGTTATTAGGTGCCTATCAGGCGATGAGTACCCAGATTGCCAAAGGCGGTGTTAGCCACCATTCGCGCAGTGAAATGTTGGAGATTATAAAAGTTGATGGTAGAGCACGCGGGATTGTAGTGCGTGATCTAGTGAGTGGTAAAATCAGTGCGCATACTGCCGATTGTGTGGTTTTATGCACTGGTGGCTATGGCAATGCTTTTTATCTTTCTACTAATGCCAAAGGGTGCAATGCTTCTGCGACTTGGCGTGCGCATAAACATGGGGCATATTTTGCTAACCCGAGTTTTACGCAAATTCACCCCACTTGCATTCCTCAGAGCGGTGAGGCACAATCAAAACTAACATTAATGAGCGAGTCTTTGCGTAATGATGGGCGTATTTGGGCACCAAAAAATATCAAAGATTGTGAGAGGGACCCAAGTACAATCAAAGAAGGGGAGCGAGATTACTTTTTAGAACGCCTCTATCCTGCATTTGCAAACCTAGTGCCTCGTGATATTGCCTCTCGGGCAGTTAAAAACATTTGTGATGAAGGGCGTGGCGTGGGTGCTAAAATTCATGGTCAGTGTCGCGGTGTATATTTGGATTTTGCTGATGCAATTAAACGGCTTGGTGAGCGCGCTATTCGTGAAAAATATGGTAATTTGTTTGAAATGTATCAACGCATTACTGGGGACAATCCTTATCGTATGCCGATGAAAATCTATCCTGCAGTGCATTATACAATGGGGGGGTTGTGGGTGGATTACAACCTAATGACCACAATTGATGGGCTTTTTGCTGGTGGTGAGGCTAACTTTTCTGACCACGGTGCCAATCGTTTGGGTGCATCAGCATTGATGCAAGGCTTAGCAGACGGATATTTTATTCTACCGCAGACAGTGGCAAACTATCTTGCTAAGGAAGAATTTGATAATATTGATAAGCACAGTGCAGTTTCTGAGGGACTCAGTCGTGCTAAACAAAGGCTTAATGCTTTACAAAATGCACCTAAGCCCAAACATTCCCCAGATTATTTTCATCAAAAGCTAGGTTTTATTCTTTGGGAATCCTGTGGCATGTCTCGAGAAAAAGCCAAATTACGCCAAGCGGTTAAAGAAATTAAAGATTTAAAAAATGAATTTTGGCATTCTGTAAAAGTAACGGGTATTGATAAGGAAATGAACCAAACTTTAGAGCGTGCAGGTCGGGTGGCAGATTTTATTGAGCTGGGGCATTTGATGTGTGTGGATGCTTTAGACCGCGAGGAATCTTGCGGTTGTCATGCGCGTGTTGAGCATTTGAGCAAAGCAGGCGAAGCCCAGCGTAATGACGAAGATTACGCTTATGTCAGCAGTTGGGAGTCTCAAGACGGGGGATTTATTTTGCATAAAGAGTTTTTATCATTTGAATTTATCCAGCCAACCATTAGGAACTATAGATGAATTTTATTCTCCACATTTGGCGACAAGAAAACCCCCAAGACGCAGGTGGTTTTAAGACTTATACACTTGATAATGTTGCAGCCGATAGCTCATTTTTAGAAATGTTAGACCAACTCAACGAACAATTAATTCAAGCAGGTGAGACCGCCATTGTATTTGATTATGATTGTCGTGAAGGGATTTGCGGGGCCTGTTCTTTGGTAATCAATGGCTATGTTCACGGCAAGCAACAACGCACCACTACTTGCCAACTTTATATGCGTGAGTACGCGGATGAAAAAGAGCTTTGGATTGAGCCTTGGCGTGCGAGTGCTTTTCCTGTCGTTCAAGATTTAACTGTTGATAGAACTGCTTTTGATAGGATTATCCAAGCAGGTGGGTTTGTTGAAGTATCCACAGGCTCAGCTCCAGAAGCCAACACACTTTTGGTGGATAAACACAGTGCTGACGAAGCGTTTAATTCTGCCACTTGTATTGGTTGTGGGGCCTGTGTTGCTGTTTGTCCAAATGCCAGTGCATCGTTATTTGTGGCAGCCAAAGTTGGGCATCTGTCTTATTTGCCACAAGGTGCGATTACTGCAAAAGACCGTGCTTTGAAAATGACGCGAGCAATGTTTAAAGAGGGCTTTGGTGTGTGTTCAAATCATCGTCATTGCCAAACACAGTGCCCCAAAAGCATTAGTGTGAGTAATATTGCATTGATGAATAAATTGCTAAGTTGGAGCTAGCTCGTGCCAAAAAATAACGATTTTTACCAGCGTGCACTGGATTATCACCAAGGCGAGCGAGCAGGGAAAATTATTGTTAGCTCTCATAAGTCTGTGGAGACCCGTGAGGATTTATCGCTAGCATACACGCCTGGCGTGGCAGCACCCGTTAGGGAAATTGCCCAGGATTCTAACAAAGCCAATGATTACACTGCTAAGGGTAATTTAGTTGCTGTTATTAGTGATGGGTCGGCAGTTTTAGGTTTAGGTAATGTCGGTCCTCTAGCGTCTAAACCTGTTATGGAAGGTAAGGCCGTATTATTTAAACGCTTTGCCGATATTGATGTGTTTGATATTGAAGTGGCAACGCAAGATGTGGATGTATTTGTGCAAACGGTTAAAAATATTGCCCCAACTTTTGGCGGTATTAACCTTGAAGATATTTCCGCGCCGCGTTGTTTTGAGATTGAAAAACGCCTGATTGACGAATTGGATATTCCCGTATTCCACGATGACCAGCATGGCACTGCCATTATTATTGCTGCAGCATTACTTAACGCTTTAGAGATTCAAGGTAAAGAGATAACAACCACTAAATTAGTTTGTTTGGGCGCAGGTTCGGCAGGAGTTGCCACACTTGGATTGTTGCGTGAGTTAGGGCTAAATAAGAATAATATTTTACTGGTTGATAAAGAGGGCGTGGTTTCTGATAGTATAAAAAATATTGATAAAATTAAGGCTCCGTATGCAGCAACTACGGACAAAAAAACGCTAGCAGATGCAATGCATGGTGCTGATGTTTTAATTGGTGTGGCAGCAGCTAACTTAGTCAGCAAAGAGATGGTTAGATCAATGGCTAACAAACCTATTGTATTTGCACTTTCTAATCCAGATCCAGAAATATCACCAGCAGATGCCCACTCAGTGCGCGACGATTTAATTATGGCAACGGGTAGAAGTGATTATCCTAATCAAGTTAATAATGTTTTAGGTTTTCCATTTATTTTTAGAGGTGCGCTTGATGCCAAAGCCAAAGTTATTAACCAACAGATGAAAATCGCAGCTGTGCATGCACTCAAAGATTTGGCAAAATTACAAGTGCCTAAAAGCGTGTTAAAAGCTTATGGTGCTGACAAAATGAATTTTGGAAGGGATTATATTATCCCTAAACCTTTTGACCCTAGATTGATTGGCGTAGTGCCAAAAGCTGTCTACGCCGCTGCCTTAGCAAGTGGGGCAATAAATAAATAAAGCACTATTAAGTAGCCATATTCTCAGATTAAGATTTTTTTCAAGTTATATGCAAAAAAACTTTTAGACTTTTACATAATTTATGGATGATTAGCAAAATTATATTTTTCCGAATTGGTATTTTTTTTAAATTCGCCCAACTCAAGGGAGCTATGGGTGGATTTTAAAAAAAATACCAAGTTGGTGAAAGACAGCGTTTTGATGATTGTTCATAAATTATGCAAAGGACTTTCATTTAATAAAAAAATACCCCGATTAAGGGGCATTTTTTTTAAAGCATTTTAAAGATTTTAAAATCTAGGTCCAGCATTAGCCTGGTCTTTTGCTTGTCTTTGACCAAGAATTGCCTGAGTTTTTGCTTTTTCAACCCACTTTAGGGCACCTTTAACATCACCTGCTTTGTATTTTTTATTGGCCGTTTTCAAAAACTTACCAATATCACGCCATTCAAAACCTAAACTCCTAGCAAGTTTTTGCTCAGCTTTAGCAGCTTTGACTGCGGCTTTATACTGATCTGGTGTATTGTTCCAGTTATGCTCTTTTGACATAAACTCGGCTTGGGCTGATAATGCAAATACAACTAATGTTGTAAATAGTACTTTTTTCATTTTTATCTCCTTTATTCTCTGTATTCAGTGCCAGAAATTTCCAAACCGTTACTCATTGCTGTGTGGAAAAACTCTAAATTATTGTAAGCATCTCTTTGGCGTTTCCGTGGTTTGGCCCTAACTTGTTTGTTGCAACCACCATAACGGCGCTGAATGGTGCCAAAACCATCGCCTTTCTTTTTAGCCCATTTACCACGCCATACAGGAAAATGGGTAATTTGACCCAATGCTGGTGATAG
The DNA here is from genome assembly GCA_002007405.1 of Gammaproteobacteria bacterium Gsub. Taxonomy (GTDB): domain Bacteria; phylum Pseudomonadota; class Gammaproteobacteria; order PS1; family Pseudothioglobaceae; genus JAAOIF01. The sequence continues at coordinate 32,699 of JYIN01000006.1, read as the reverse complement.
TGTATTACCACGAATGCGTTGACCTGGACTATCAATGTGACAATTTGCACAAGACAAGTTTAATTGACCTCGTTTTGCATAAAACTCTTTTTTTCCTGCATTATAAGCGGCCAGTGCTTTTTCATCACCCTCAGGTACAATTACATTGATAACTTGACCTTTGGCGATAGTTGTTAAATAAGCCGAAATCCAAGCTAATTTACCTTTCCCAGAACCAATTTTCCTTTCCCCGTTTTTGACCCGACATTTAAGAATCTCTCCTTCTAATGTTTCAACTTTACCTGTTTTTGCATTCCACCTTGGAAATTGGGTGCGAATGGTCTTATCAGCACCTGAAAAACAGCTTGAATAGGTTTTACCGTTTTTGAAGGGCTTTTTCCATAAAGCTTCACCTTTATCTCTAAGATCTTCAAACGGTGGAAATTCCATAATCGCATCAAATTGCAATTTTTTATCCTCACTCATCGCGTATGGACCTTTGGAAAAATCATTTAACGATAAGTTTGGAAACCGCTTTTTGAAGTAATTTTGAAAAGCATCAATATCAGCCTGAACTACTGATGATTGTTGTGCAGCCATTACCATGGTCGATCCTAACAAAGCTGCTGTTGTAAATATTGTTAATAGTTTTTTCATTACTCTCTCCTTATAAGTAATTACAGTTACTTAGATTCTGCATTCGCAGAACCTGTTTTACCGTTATTATCTTCGTATTTAAGTGCAATGGTATCGCCTTTAGCGCCAGGCACTTTGAACTTAAAATACGGGTTTTTAGAGACAGCACTACCAATATCAGCGTCCACAATCTTATTACCATTGTGTGAAACCGTCATATGTACAATATGATTGGCAGGCACTAATTTCCCTTTCTTCTTACGCAGACCTGTCTCCATTGGATGTTTAACCAGTGCTTTAATACTAATAACACCCTTTATAGCCTTAGGCTTGAGTTTAATTTTTCCCATTTTTATTCTCCTTATCTGATATTCCTTGTAATTGTAATATCCTTGTAATTGTAATATTTGTAATACCCATAGATTAACCGCCGCAACCGCCAATGGTTACTTTTACATCTTTGCTAACCGCTGTTGTTGCACCAGCCGCTGTAACTAAAGCTGTTACTGGGGAAGTTTTACTCATCTTAACACGAGTAGAAACAAAACCCTGGGCACCTTCTAAATTAAAGGAAGCGGCTAATTGAGTGTCGTTGTTTTTGACTAAAACTGAGATACTACTGACATCGCTCATTTTAGAAGCATCTACCGTAATTGGAACAACTGCACCATTTTCGGCAATTTTAGGGACTTTAAGTTTAAACGAACCTGCACCTGCACCTGCTGCTGTGTTGCTTAATTTAGCAGATTTAGATTTAAAAGATGCCGTGTTAGCAAAAACCATACTTGGTGTTAATAAGCCTGCCCCCACTACCGTTGCAACTGCAGAACCTGCGATTGCGCTTTTTAAGAATAATCTTCTCTTCATTTTTACCCTCCTTAGTTTATAGTGAATGAACAAAATCTGTGATTTTATCAATTTGAGACTCAGACAACGCTTTGTGTCTGCCAAACGGAGGCATCATAGAATTTGGATTTTTAATTGTTGCGTCCCAAATTTGTAGTCTTAACGCACTTTTATCTGGAAATCTCGCTTTCATCGCAATCAGCGGTGGACCAACATTGCCCGGTTGCACACCACCTTGAACTTGGTGACAACCTAAACAGTTGCCATGTCTTCTACTAAAAGAAAATGCACAACCCTCAACCATTGAAGGGTGCAATTTTTGGCATGTTTTTGTCGCTTTTTTTAGTGCTTTTACATCTGCCTTAGCCGCATAAGACGGCAGTGCAAAAACCATCGTACTGATGGCTACAGACAGTGCAAATGTATAAAAATGTTGTTTTCTTGTCATATTCTATCCTCGTTATTTGTATAAAAAAAACCAATAGTTATATATAAAAATCTAACTAAGGGTTCGTATGCTAACCATATTCAAATACAAATGCAACACTTTCATTAAATCATAATATTATAATATTATAAAAATATAGTGTTATTTCTTATTAAACCTGCTCCGCAGCCTGAATAAGTGCACGGGCTTTATGCATGGTTTCATCCCATTCTGAGCGTGGTACGGAGTCATGTACAATCCCCGCTCCTGCTTGCACATAAAGGGTTTTATCTTTAATCACAGCGGTGCGAATGGCAATCGCCATATCCATACATCCATGCCAAGATAGATAACCGATAGCGCCTGAATAAATATTGCGTTTACACGGCTCAACTTCGTTAATAATTTCCATAGCCCGAACTTTAGGTGCCCCGCTGAGTGTGCCAGCAGGAAAAGTTGCCCGTAGCACATCTATCGCACCCATTTTATCTTGTAATTCACACTGGACATTAGACACAATGTGCATCACATGCGAATAACGCTCAATTGTCATTTTATCACTTAATTTAACACTGCCTGTTTTTGCAATTTTCCCTAAATCATTGCGTCCTAAATCAATCAACATAAGGTGTTCGGCAATTTCTTTTTCATCTGCCAATAAATCTTTTTCAAGAGCTAAATCTTGTTCTTCATTCTTGCCACGCTTGCGAGTGCCTGCCAGCGGACGCACAGTTACACGCCTACTGCTATCGACTCTGGTTAGAATCTCAGGCGATGAGCCAATAATAAAGACTTCGTCTAAATTAAGATAATACATATAAGGCGAGGGATTAAGTCGTCTCAAGCAGCGATATAATTCAATCGGTGGGGCGTTAAAATCAGCACTCAATCTTTGCGAAGGCACAACCTGCATTACATCACCAGCAATAATATATTGTTGAATTTTTTTAACCGCAGCTTGGTATTTTTGTGCCCCAAAACCAGAGGTAAAATCAGCCGATTTTAGATTGTCAGATTGATATTTTTTCTCAATTAATGGCCGTTTAATTCGCCTCTCAACGGCATCCAATTTTTCCATTGCTGATTCAAAACTTTGCTCTTTAGGGTTAATATGGGTAATTAAAAATGCAGTATTAGCTAGATTATCAAACACTACTAAATCATTTGATAAAAGTAACATAATATCAGCCACACCGAGTTCGTCAGGACGGTTAATTTCGGATAATTTTGGCTCAATATAACGAATGGTCTCATAGCCAAAATAACCCACCAAGCCACCATTAAAATCAGGTAATTCTACCAACTTCGGTACTTTGTATTGTTGTAGATGTTGTGCAATCCAATTGAGTGGGTCTTTTACTTGAATTGACTCCAATAATGCCCCTAAACGCTCAAGCCGAACCTCATGATCAAATACTTTAATCTGCGTTTGTGCTTCCAGACCAAGTATTGAATAACGCCCCCATTTTTCCCCTCCCTGTACCGATTCAAACAAATAAGAATAGGGTTTATTTCCCAATTTTAAATATAATCCGAGCGCAGTTTCAGTATCTAAAACCACTTCTCTAAATACTGGAATATGATTATAGCCATCAGTCACAAATTGCTCAAAACGGGTTTTATTCATTTTATTTATTTAACCACAAGAAACAAAAAAAACCGCGCCATTTGAGCAAATGTGGTCCTAGGTGCAAATATCCTTTAAAGAGGGTAGGGATAGGCAATTATTCTAAGCGAGACCTTTACATAAATTATGCAAGGGTCTTTAAATACAATTATTTTTTAACAAACTTTATCAAACGGCGTTTTTTTACGATTTGTCTGTTACTGAGAGTATTTTTCTTTTCTTTAAACGGATTATTAGAAGTTTTATAATCTAGCCTAATTGGGGTATTTTTAAGCTTTAGCTCTTTGATAAAAAAGTTTTTCAAATAGCGTTCATAGGTATTTGCAACATGACCTAGACAGTTACCATGAAAGGTAAAAACGGGTGGAAAAATCCGAGTTTGATTCACATATTTGATCTTCAGCCGTCTGCCCTTAACAGACGGTGGCTGATGTGTTTGATTGGCTTTTTGTAAAATTTTATTAAGCAAAGGAGTTGGATGCCATTTGCCTGCACTTTTGAAAGATTGCACAATTGGGGTGAATAATTTATCCACGCCTGACCCATGCAGTGCAGAGATAGTATGCACACTAGCGTATTTTACAAAAGAGAGTTTAATATCAAGTTGGCGTTTTACTTCGGTTTTTTGATATTCATTCAAGCCATCCCATTTGTTAATGACAATGATTAGCGCCCGCCCTCTATCAACGATCATGCCGAGTAGGGTAGCATCTTGTTCGGTGATACCTTCGTGGGCATCCAATACCAAGATGACTACCTGTGATTTTTCTAACGCATTAAGGGTTTTAATGATTGAAAATTTTTCTATTTTTTCGTGGGTGTTGCGTTTTCGGCGAATACCGGCAGTATCAATCAAGGTGTATTTTTGTCCTCGGCGTTCAAATGGAATGTAGATGCTGTCGCGGGTTGTTCCTGGCAGATCAATCACCAACACGCGTTGCTCACCAAGGATACAGTTAATGAGTGTAGACTTACCCACATTTGGTCTACCCAGAACAGCTACCATAATGCCCTCAATATTATTTTTCGTCTCAGCCACTGTCTCAGGCAGTAGTGGCAAAGTTTGTTTAATCAAATTTTTAATACCTATGCCATGTTCAGCGGCAATCAATATAGGCTTGCCCAGCCCAATCTCGTAGAATTGAGCATCCATGTTCAGTGCTGAGGATTCAGCCTTATTACAAACCAACAGTATTTTTTTCTTAAGTTTGCGTAATTGTGCGGCAATTTCCAAATCTAGTCTAACCACTCCATCTTTGGCATTCACCATAAAATAAATAACATCAGATTCTGTTAATGCAGTGTGTACCTGTAGTTGAATGCCATTGTCAATAATAGTGTTTTGGCTGGTTAGCCCGCCAGTGTCAATAATATGGCATAAGATTTTGTCATCAAGCAAAACTTTGGCGTATTGACGGTCCCGCGTTAAACCCTCAAAGTTAGATACCAATGCTTGTCGTGATTTACTCAGGCGGTTGAATAAGGTAGATTTACCTACATTTGGTCGCCCAACGATGGATATAACTGGCACTCCCACTGTAATTTTTAATTAGTTAAGATCGTTTAACTTGGTTTGTACAATCTGTTTTAATTCTGAATTGGTCAATTGTTCCAGTGCCAATTTATAATGTTCTTTGGCTAAGGCAATATTGCCCTGAGCGAGATAGACATCACCCTTGATATTGCTATACAAACCACTAAATGCACTGTATTTATCTTCAAATAGTAGTGCCAATGCTTGTTTGTAATTAGCCATTTGTAGATAAATGCTAGCAGACCTGAGCTTAGCTGGGTGTGCAATAAATTCATTTTCGACATTGGTGAGCGGTGCTAAATAATCCAATGCCTGCTGGTATTTTTTCGCATCAAAGGCATGTTTTGCCAGCACCAATCCAGCTTGTTGAGTGTAACCATTGTCTTTATGGTTTTTTTGCAGTGTGGCAAGGGCTTTTGTATTACTTGGGTCAGAGACCAGCGATAAATAAGATAGGCGTGCTTTAATAGATTGTTGAGATTGGTAATTTTTGTAATAATCCCAACCCCAAATAGCCGATAAACCAACTGCAAAAATAACAATAATTTGGATGCTATTTTCTTTGATCCATTGTTTAATTTGTTCGGCCTGCTCTTCTTCGGTTTTGCCGATTTCAATAAAATTTTTCATAAAATACTCTTAAAATAATCTATTGCTTTGTCTAAGGTCATACTTTGTTGTTCACCCTGCCTTTTGAGTGGTTTGATACTAACTTGTTTATTGTTTAATTCTTCTGTGCCTAAGATGAGTGCAAAATCTGCCCCTACCTTGTTGGCTTTTTTAAATTGACTTTTAAAACTGCCTAGATTGATGTCATTATAGAGTATTACACCGGGTAATGCACGGCGGAGTTTTGTAAAAATTTGCATTGATTTTAGTTGTGCTTCATCTCCCAGTACCGCTAAATAAATAGATAAAGGTGGCTTATTGATAAGCGTGATATTTTGTGCTCCTAATAATAATATCAGACGCTCTAATCCGATTGCAAAGCCAGCAGCTGGCGTGGGTTTGCCGCCCATTTTTTCTACCAAGCCATCGTAGCGCCCGCCAGCACAGATTGTCTCCTGTGTGCCTAAATCAGGCGTTGTCCATTCAAACACAGTGCGATTATAATAATCCAAGCCTCTAACTAATCTCGGGTTAATTTGATAAGGAATGTTTAAATATTTTAAATAGGTTTTAAATTCATCAAAATGTTCTACGGATTCCTTATCAATATAATCAATTAGTTTTGGTGCGGTGTTAATCAAATTTTGTAGTTTTGCATTTTTACTGTCTAAAATACGCAAAGGATTGGCGGCTAGGCGCTCAAGACTGTCTTTATCAAGTTGATTTTTGTGTTGGTTAAAATAATCAACCAATATACCCTTATAATTTGCCCTGGCTGCTTCTGAGCCAAGTGTATTGATTTCTAAGTGGAGATTTTTTAAGCCCAGTTCATTCCACAACGAGTGACTCATCATGATTAATTCTGCATCACTTTTTGCATTATTAGAGCCAAACACCTCAACACCTGCTTGGTGAAATTGACGATAACGCCCCTTTTGCGGCCGCTCACGGCGAAACATGGCACCAAGATAGAAGACTTTTTGCAGACCCTCTCTAGGCAAATTATGCTCAATCATGGCGCGCACACATCCAGCAGTGCCTTCGGGTCTAAGACTGATTGATTCAGCATTTGTATCTTGCCATGAATACATCTCTTTTCCCACAATGTCAGTTACCTCTCCTATCGCACGGCAAAATGTGCTCGTCTTTTCGATCATGGGGGTGCGAATATTTTTATAACCATAAGCACTAAATAAAGTGCCAATAGTTTGTTCAACTTGTAGCCAAAGTGTGGAATCTTTAGGCAACAGATCTTTCATGCCACGGATGGCTTGGATTTTTTTAGACATAAAATATTTATTAAAAAGTAGCCCATAATTTTAACCAAATACAGCCAGACCTTTGCATAATTATGAATAATTAAAAAATTATCAAAGTTGTCCTAAGATGAGTTTTGATGATTGTTCATAATATTGCCCATAATTATGCAAGGGTCTATACAAATGGTTTTATGGTATTCACTTTTTGTTAATAATGCCGATAGGAACATGTCCTGTGGAGACATATTTTGAGGCAGATTGGCAATGTTCGTGCTGGTCATCAAAGAAAATATCAGCACCAAATTCCCTCAAAAAAACGCCTTTATCCAACCCTCCCAGAAAAAACGATTCATCAATACGAATCCCCCATTTTCGCATGGTATGAATAACACGCTTATGAGAGGGGGCAGAGCGTGCGGTAACTAAGGCGGTGCGGATTGGATTGTTGGCTTCGGGAAAAGATGATTGAATCTGATGCAGTGATTTTAAAAAAGATTTAAATGGACCTGCTTTTAGCTCAATATTGGCAGCATTGCGTTCATTTTCTGCAAAGGCTTGCAAACCTTTTTCTTGGAAAATCTTCTCAGATTCGTCCGAAAAAATTACCGCATCGCCATCAAAAGCAATACGCAATTGGGGATTGGCGTTTTGCGAGCTTGCCCCCACAATTGAGGCGGCAGCAAAACCAGATTCTAAGGCTTTTTGTACATCTTGATAGTTGCTGGAGAGAAATAAATCCGCCTTAAACGCAGCGACTAAATTATGTGTGCTTTCGCCACGAGTAAAAGCGGCACGCGTAATTTTAAGTCCGTAATGTTCAATTGAATTAAAGATACGCAACCCCGTATCAGCGCTGTTGCGAGAAAGTAGGATAACATCAATTTGGGTTTTTTTGGTATTAAGCGCTAACAATTTTTTCACCAAAGAAAAACCCACCCCAGGCTGGAGAATAACTTCTTCATTTTCTTCTTGATATTTAGCATAGGCCTCAACACCATTTTTTTGGTAAATTTGATGTGATTTGTCTAAGTCAAATAAAGCGCGCGATGAAATCGCGATAACCAATTTTGTGGTTTCTATTTTAGCCATTGCGTATAACAATCTAGTTGTCCGTTTTTATGCAAAGTGTAGTGGTTAAAGCCAATCCTCGTTTCATGGTTAAATTGTCCTGCGGTTGAGGGACATGAAATAATTTTTAAATTACCTTTTTTAAACTCCCCTGCTTGATGTGCATGACCAAACACAACGGTTTGTATTTTAGGGTATTTATCTATTAACAAAAATAGTTCTTCTGGGTTTTCTAAAGAAAGTGCATCATCCCAACTACTCATCATCCCAACAATAGGGTGGTGTAAAACCAGCAGCTGATATTTAGCACTTGATTGCTCTAGCAGGATGTTTAATTTGTTTAACTCATGTGCAGTTAAGTAGCCACTGGTTTTGTTAGCCTGCACCGAGTCAATACTGATAATTTCCCACTCACCTAAGGAAAATCGGTTAAATAAGCAATCTGAAAATACTGCATTTAGATTATTTTTATCATCATGATTGCCAGCAATAATAAAGGTATTGGTCTTAATTGACGCTAAGATTTGTTGCAGGGTTTGGTAGGATTTAATAGTACCACTATGGGATAGATCGCCACTAATCAGTAGAGCATCAGTATTAACCGTATTGATTTTTTTAACAACTTTTTTAAGTTGTTGCTGGGTATTAACTCCCATAACATACTCATTATCATCAATATGACAATCGCTGATTTGAATAAAACTGTTCATGCCGTGGTTGTGAATTTAACCCGAGAACTAACCCCAGTTAATAATTCGTAACTGATAGTATCACTGTATTTAGCAATGGTTTCAACGGGTAATTTTTTATCTCCCCAGACAATTGCCCGATCGCCGATACTGGCTTTAATTTTGCTAATATCAACACATATAAAATCCATTGATACGCGCCCTACTAGAGGACACAGGGCATTGTTAATCATAACTGGAGTGCCACTTTTAGCATGGCGTGGATAGCCATCACCATAGCCGATACCGATAATTGCCAAAACCGTTTTTTTGTCCGCTTTCCATATCGCACCATAGCCAACTTGAGCCCCTTTCTGCACAGTTTTAATCGATAATATCGGTGCTGATAACTGCATAGCGGGTTGCAAATTATGCGTTTCAACAAATGGTGAGGCACCATAGAGCATAATACCAGGACGAACAAACTCAAACAAAGACTCAGGCTGAGAAAGAATCGCAGCAGAATTTGCCATAGAGCGTGCAGTTGTAGCGTTAGTGAGTCGCTTAAAATACGCTAATTGTTTTTTATTCAGCGGATGACTGGGTTCATCAGCACATGCAAAATGACTCATAATGCTGATAATATTGATATTCGGATTGACATTAAATTGTGCTAAACATGCTACATATTCCTTGCCAGACAAACCCAAACGGTGCATGCCGGTATCAATTTTTATCCACACATTTATTTTTCTTTGAGTATCTAAAATCAATCTAATTTGAGATCTGTGGTGCACAACAATCTGACAATCCAACATCACTGCCTGCTGTAAATCATGCTCTGAATATATCCCCGATAAAAGCAAAATAGGGCGCTTGGTTTTTTGGCGTAATTTAGCAGCTTGGGTAATTTCACTCACTGCTAACACATCTGCACCTTCAATTAATGGCGAGATTAAACCAAGCTGATGTCCATATCCATCTGCCTTAACCACACAAACAATTTTTGCTGATTTTGCATGTGCCTTAACTACTGACAAATTATGTACTAAAGCGGATTGTGAAATTACAGCAGTAGCATACATAGTCCATTTACAAAAAAATTTTGTAACAAACATGATACGCTAAGGGCAACACATTTACTCATAAAGCAAAGCAAATTCGTTTTAGAACAGGCAAGATTTGTTACAAGTGCGGTACTTCAAATCTAAATCCAAACAGAAAAACCTGCTCGGGCTAAGCTGTAGCATGGCTATTTTATTGTTTCTACCTTTATTAGGTATTGCAGTGTTATTGTGAAGTAAAAATATTGAATGTTTGTATCTTTCTCTTAAAGAGACAAAGCCAGAGGTTACAACCCAGAGTTGTAAGTCTTGTTTTAGACTAAGAATAAGCATTATTGAAAAATTTAACAGTCCTTCTAAATATCATCTTCCTGTTGATATTTTTTATTTAAAATTAATCTATGGATAATAATCTCCAATTGATTGAACAATTTTTAGACCATCATTGGCTTTCTTCAGGTGCCAGCAAAAACACCTTATCTGCTTATCACTCGGATTTAAAATTATTTTCAAAATGGTTAAATGACACCCTGATTTTTGTTAGCCCTAAAAATATCAATGATTATTTCAAACACAAAAAACTCAGCGCATCAACTCAGGCGAGGACTCTGACTTGTTTGCGAATTTTCTACCAATATCTCATTGCCGCGCACGCCATTAACACCGACCCGACAGACAAATTACAATACCCAAAGCAAACACAAAAATTACCTACTTTTTTAAATATTGACGAAGTTGAGCAACTGTTGAGTGCGCCCAATCAAAAGACCGTTTTTGGGTTGCGTGACTGTGCTATGTTGGAGCTGATGTATTCTTGCGGGTTGCGGGTCTCAGAACTGATTAATTTAAACTACCACAATATCAATTTAAAGGAGGAATACATCTGTATTCATGGCAAAAGCAATAAAGAACGCGTCTTACCGATGGGTGAGGTGGCAATGGATTATTTGACAAAATACGAACAAAATGCACGCCCATTTTTACTCAAAAGTAGGCAAAATGACAGTTACTTTTTATCCAATCGTGGTGTTGCTATGAGTAGGCAGAATTTTTTCTATATTATCAAAGCCTACGCACTCAAAGTTGGCATTGATAAGCCACTTTCTCCGCACACACTCAGGCATGCTTTTGCCACCCATCTAGTGCAAAATGGCGCTGATTTGCGCAGCGTACAGTTGATGCTCGGGCATAGCGATATTTCCACTACACAAATCTACACTCGTATTCAAAATACTCAACTCAAAGCCCAACACACCAAACACCACCCGCGCGGATAGAGATAAAGTTTATATGTATTGAACCTCAAGAATCTCATAAATAATATTGCCTTGAGGGGCTTTAACTGTTACTTCATCGCCTTCTTCAAAGCCTATTAACGCCTTGGCAATTGGTGAATGACAAGAGATTTTTCCTTGGGTGATATCAGCCTCATCTTCGCCAACAATTTGGTAGCTAACTTCACTCTTATCGGCAATGTTCATTAAGGTAATTGTGGTGGCAAAAACGCAGCGACCATCTTGTGTGAGTTTAGTAACATCAATGATTTGCACCCGTGAAAGTTTTGATTCAATCTCTTGAATTCGCCCTTCAATAAAACCTTGCTCTTCTTTAGCAGCATGATATTCAGCGTTTTCTTTCAAGTCGCCATGGGCGCGTGCGGTGGCAATGTCATTGATAATACGCGGGCGTTCAATATTTTTGAGTTTTAACAATTCTAACTCTAACGCCTTGCCGCCTGCAACAGTCACAGGGATATTTTCCATTTTATGCTCCTTTTGATGTGATTGATTGTAGGCTTCTTACTTTAATTTTACTATCAGATTTTAACCCGTCTAACATGGCAAAAGCAGCTGCCACAGTAGTGGTGCAAACTACTTTATGCACCAATGCTTGACGGCGAATCTCAGCAGAATCTTCTGCCCCTTGCATGTCTTCAGTTGAGTTAATAATTAAATCAATATTATCATTTTTAATCATATCTATAATATGCGGCGAGCCTTCTGAGACTTTATTAACCATTTCACATTCTAACCCCGCTGCTGTCAAGGCTTCTTTATTGCTACGAGTAGCAACCAGGCTAAAACCTTGCTTGTCTAAGCGTTTTCCTAAATCCACCAAATCATTACGGTCTAACTTACGCAAACTAACAAATACTCTGCCATTTTCTGGTGCCCGCCCGCCTGCTGCCAGTTGTGCCTTATCAAAGGCTGAGGCAAAATTATCGCCTATTCCCATGACCTCACCAGTTGAGCGCATCTCTGGACCTAGGATTGGATCTACACCGAGGAATTTATTAAACGGAAATACTGCCTCTTTAACGCTAAAGTGTTGAGGGGTAATTTCGTTTAAAAATCCTTGTTGTTTGAGTGAAGAACCCAACATAACCCTAGCGGCAATATTGGCAATTGGCACCCCAATTGCTTTTGATACAAAAGGCACAGTGCGTGAGGCGCGGGGATTAACCTCAATAACATAAATTTCATTATCCTGATAAGCAAGCTGTGCATTCATCAGCCCGATAACATTGAGTCTTTTCGCCATGGCAATAACTTGGGCACGCATTTTATCCAGAACATCCGTTGAGAGTGAATAAGGTGGTAAGGAACAAGCGGAATCACCTGAGTGAATGCCTGCGGGCTCAATATGTTGCATAATGCCACCGATTACCACATCTTTACCATCACAAATCACATCAATATCAACTTCAATCGCATGGTCTAAAAATGAATCCAATAACACTGGGGAATCATTTGAAACCTGCACTGCGGTGTGCATATAATGGTCTAAACTGTCTTTGTCATAGACAATTTCCATCGCCCGCCCGCCTAATACATATGAAGGTCTCACCACCAATGGGAAGCCAATTGCATCAGCGATGGCTCGTGCCTGTTCAGGCGAGTTAGCGGTGCCATTTAGGGGTTGTTGTAAATCTAAATCTTGCAACATTTTAGAAAAACGCGCTCTATCTTCTGCTAAATCAATGGCGTCTGGGCTAGTTCCAATGATATTAGCACCAGCCTTCTCTAATGCAGTTGCTAACTTCAACGGAGTTTGTCCACCATAATGTACAATAATGCCGTGCGGATTTTCAATCTCAATCACTGCCAACACATCTTCCAATGTTAGTGGCTCAAAATAGAGCCTATCTGAGATGTCATAATCGGTTGAGACCGTCTCTGGATTACAATTAACCATGATGGTTTCAAACCCATCTGCTCGTAATGCTAATGATGCGTGCACACAACAGTAATCAAATTCAATACCTTGTCCGATGCGGTTAGGACCGCCACCTAAAATCATAATTTTTTTTCGATTAGTCGGCTTGGATTCACATTGTTGTTGGTAAGTGGAATACAAATAAGCAGTTTGGGTGTCAAATTCTCCAGCGCAGCTATCTACCCGTTTGAATACTGGTTTAATACCAAGTGCTTTACGGCGTTCACGCACTGAAGATTCGCTACAACAAAATAGATGTGCCAGTCGTGCGTCAGAAAAACCTTTGCGTTTTAAGTCAAACATTTGCTCAGCATCAACATCGCTAACATGAGTGCCATTAGTTTGCTTCTCAGTAGTAACAATATCTTTAATTTGAGCCAAAAACCATGGATCTATCTTAGACAAATCAAATACTTCTTTTAAACTCATGCCCAATCTAAACGCATCTGCCAAATAAAAAATACGCTGTGCATGTGCGCCAATACATTCACTACGAATTTTATTGCGTGCATCAGCAGCAGATAAATCCATAATCGGGTCTAATCCAGATTTATCTGTCTCTAAACTACGCAAGGCTTTTTGTAAAGATTCTTGGAAAGTTGAGGCGATTGCCATCACTTCACCCACAGATTTCATTTGTGTGGTTAGACGAGCATCTGCTGAGGTAAATTTTTCAAAGGCAAATCTTGGAATTTTAGTAACCACATAATCAATACTAGGTTCAAACGAAGCTGGTGTTTTGCCACCAGTAATATCATTACCCAACTCATCTAGAGTGTAGCCTACCGCTAATTTAGCGGCAATTTTAGCAATCGGAAACCCTGTTGCTTTAGAGGCTAAGGCAGATGAGCGAGAAACGCGCGGATTCATCTCAATAATATTCAGCCGCCCATCTTTAGGATTGACTGCAAATTGAACATTTGAGCCACCTGTATCCACGCCAATTTCTCTCAATACAGCAAGCGAGGCATTGCGCATTACTTGATATTCCTTATCTGTCAAAGTTTGTGCGGGTGCAATGGTGATTGAATCACCTGTGTGAATACCCATTGGGTCAAAATTTTCAATTGAACAGATGATAATGCAGTTGTCTTTGCTATCACGCACCACTTCCATTTCAAACTCTTTCCAACCCAGAATTGATTCTTCAATCAAAAGCTCATTGGTAGGGGAAAGGTCTAAGCCGCGCTCACAAATTTCAACAAATTCTTGTTTGTTGTAAGCAATGCCACCACCGCTACCGCCCATGGTAAAAGAGGGGCGAATAATGGTTGGAAAACCGACCTCTTCTTGAATTCTATGTGCATCTTCTAAGTTGTGGGCAACCGCAGCTTTTGGCATATCTAGACCTATTTTTAGCATTGCCGCACGAAATAAATCCCGATCTTCGGCTTTGTCAATTGCGGTTTTTTTAGCCCCAATCATCTCTACATTGTATTTTTTTAAGATGCCGTGGCGTTCCAAATCAAGCGCACAATTAAGTGCGGTTTGCCCTCCCATTGTTGGTAGTAGGGCATCGGGTTTTTCAACTGCAATAATCCTCTCAACTGTGCGCCACTCAATTGGCTCAATATAAGTGGCATCCGCCATTTGCGGGTCAGTCATAATAGTGGCAGGGTTAGAATTGACCAAAATTACCCGATACCCTTCTTCACGCAATGCGCTACAAGCCTGTGCACCTGAATAGTCAAACTCGCACCCTTGACCAATGACAATTGGACCGGCGCCAATAATTAAAATATCTTTTAAATCTTGTCTTTTAGGCATTGGGTTTTAACGGTTAATCGTTGTTAGAATTCATCTTCTTCAACTGGCAAATCACCATCATAAATATCAAATTTGCGTTTTTGTAAATAAGATGAACGCGTGCTAATGTAAGGGTCGCCTGAATTTTTAAGCAAATCAGTTACTGGCAGTAGTTTTACTCTGGTATCAACAGCCCGGGTCAATGTTATTGATAGAGATTGTTTTGAATCAAGACTCCTAACCACTTTATTATTTTCCACACTATCGACAACCAAACCTGTTGTATCACGAATTGTTGAAGATCCAAAAACTGGCAAAACTACATAAGGACCACTTGAAGCACCCCAAACAGCCATCGTTTGACCAAAATCTTCACTGGTTTTTTCAAGCCCTACCATGCTTGCTACATCAAAAAGACCTAACAAACCCAGTGTTGAATTGATTAAAACTCTACTCAGCGTATTGGCACTATCAAGCGCTTCAAACTGCAAAATTTCATTGCCCAAGGTTGAAATATCACCCAGATTAGAGGAGAAATCACTCACTCTATTTTGTACATTTTGAGGCACGGATTCTTTATAACCTCTAGCCACTGGCTCAAAAATATTTTCATCTAAAGTTTGGTTGAATTTGAATGTTGTCCGATTGAAGTCTTCCCATGGGTCGTCATTTGCAATAACGCTCAGGCTAATTAACAATAAAAATAAGATTTTCATTTTTTCATCTCCGTTATAAAAGTATCAAATAAGGCGCTCATATCATGGGGTCCTGGTGAAGCCTCGGGATGCCCTTGAAAACCAAATGCTTTTTTGGCAATCACGCTAACACCTTGAATTGAATTGTCAAATAATGAGCGGTGGGTGATTTTTAAATGCTTGCCTAGATTTTCTTCGGCAACAGCAAAACCGTGGTTTTGCGAGGTAATCATAACTTGTTTGGTTTGTAAATCTTGCACTGGATGATTTGCGCCATGATGACCAAATTTCATTTTTTTGGTCTTCGCACCACTTGCTAAAGACAGCAGTTGGTGACCAAGGCAAATTCCAAATATGGGTAGGTTTTTTTCTAACAAAGTTTTGATATTATCAATGGCATAGTTGCAAGACTTAGGGTCTCCCGGACCATTAGACAAAAATACTCCGTCTGGATTCATTGCCAGAACCTCAGCAGCTGGTTTTTGGGCATTCACCACAGTTAAAACACAACCACGCTCAACCAACATTCTTAAAATATTTTTCTTTACTCCATAATCATAAACCACAACCTTAAATTTCTTAGTTGTTGGATTGGTATATTTATTAGTTGCTAGCGAATGTGGCGCTTGGTTAAATTGATATTGCTCCGTGGTGGAGACTACTTTCGCCAAATCCATATTTTTTAGCCCTGCAAACGATTGTGCTTTTTTAACAGCCATCGCTTCATTAGTGTTGTCTCCAGTTACAATATAACCTTTAAGGGCACCATATTCGCGTAAATGGCGTGTTAATGCACGGGTATCAATCTCACTAATGGCAATAATATTGTGTGCTAATAAATAGTCACTTAACGACATTTGAGAACGCCAATTACTTGAAATCAGCGCCAAATCGCGGATGATTAAACCTGATGCGTAAATTTTTCCCGACTCTTCATCAACTGAATTGGTACCCGTATTGCCAATGTGGGGATAAGTCAGGACAACAATTTGTTGCGTATAAGAAGGGTCAGTTAGAATCTCTTGATAGCCAGTCATTGAAGTGTTAAACACCACTTCGCCTTTTGCTTGACCGTTAATACCGATTGATTTTCCCTTGAAAATCTGACCATCTTCTAATGCTAATAAGGCATTTTGTAACACCAAACACTCCCAAAAAACAACCAAAAATCAGCAAATTTTACCCCATATACGAGAGCTGAATACGACAAATAAGACGGGTATAATGAAGTTATCAAAATAATAAAAATATCATGGAAATTACCGTAGAAAATATTAAATGTGGTGGCTGTGCTGGCTCAATTAACAAAAAATTAGCCTCAACTTTTAATACCAAAAATATTAAAGTTGACATTAAAAAAGGTATCGTTAGTATTGATTTAGATGACGGAAGAAAGCCCGAAGTTGTTAAAATTTTGTTAGGACTTGGCTATCCTGAGGTTGATTCCGTGCGTGGTATAGGCTCGGCAAAAGCGAAGGCGAAGTCTTTCGTCTCTTGTGCGATTGGAAAAATCAATCAATGATTTTACAAGTCAACGGCTCACCACTTGAAATTGCTGATAACTCAAATGCTGCCAACTTAATTACAAAACTTAATTATCAAGACCGCCGCGTTGCCTTAGAAGTTAATGAGGTGGTTATCCCCCGATCTAAATATGCTGAATTTACCCTTAATGAGGGCGATATTTGTGAGATTATTAAAGCTGTTGGTGGCGGGTAGGTCTGTCTTTAATAATCTATCGTTTTTTACACCCGCCACTCTTTTTTGATTTCATCATTAGAAAACGGCTCAACACTCAGTGTTTGCATGATACCAGAATCCAATTTCACTTCCACATCCACACTATCAGCATCTCTGACTTGTGAGTAACGCGCTAAAATTTTTGCAGCAAGGATTAAATCTTGTTGGTTAAATTTGCCATCAATCAATGTCAAAGGACCATTACAGCTGGTAGGGTATAAATGCGTGTATTGACTACGATAGCCTCGTAGAAACTTCACCTCCCCCTCTTCACGGGCAATAATCATTTTAAAACGCTGATTAGGACGAATATGCCGACCTACTTTGAGCAACATTAAATCGTCTAATTGATAATCACGATTACCCCTAGCTTGCCACATATCTACCAATTTATCTGAATATTGTTTATTGGTTAAAAAACAACAGCCTCCTGCGGGTGTGGCGTAATCTTCAAACCCATATTTTTTTGCCAGTGCCATTTGTGGCTTGCGCGTGCGTCCAGAAAAATCTAATAATTTCTCATGCCTAACCCAGCCTTTGATTTCTGCCTTGGTTGCTGGCAGGTGTTTGCCACACAAAGGACGCAATAGCAAATCCCCAGCGCCTGATTGTGCCTGCACAATTGGCATGGTTTCTTTGCGTTGAGACATCGGGCGTTGCCCAACCACCTCACCAGTAATAATAAAGTCAAAATTGTTTTCAAGTACCCATTGTTTGGCTTTTTTAACCATAAAACTTTTACAATCTAAACAGGGATTCATGTTTTTACCATAGCCGTGTTTTGGATTGAGTAAAATATCACGATATTCTTCAACCACATCAATAATATGGAGTTTAATGCCCAGTTTTTCTGCCACCCAAAGAGCATTATTGCGTTTGGGTTTATTACTTTTTTTCTTGCGAATGGCGTGGGTATGTCCTTCCACACAAAAACCAGTAAAAAAGTTAATGCCCTCTACATGAATCCCTTGATCAAGTATTAATTTAGTACTCAAAAGAGAGTCCAATCCGCCTGATATTAACGACACAGCCTTGATTTTTTTGTCCATATTTTTTAAAAATTCCTATCCCACGACCGGTTGAGCATAAAGTATCAGATTAGGTTTTTGATTGAGGTGAGTGCAGATTCTATATTTTGTGGCTGAGTGCCTCCACCTTGTGCCATGTCTGGGCGACCGCCAGCTTTGCCACCGACTTGTACTGCCACCAGATTAAGGATTTTCCCTGCGTGGTATTTATCGGTTAAATCTTTCGTTACCCCTGCCACCAAAACAACTTTGTCATTGTTAATAGTGGCCAATACAACCACTGCTGAGCCGAGTTTGTGTTTGAGTTTATCAACAACATCGCGTAAGCCTTTAGTATTGACTCCTTTAATAACAGTGGCTAATAATTTAACCCCATTCACTTTTTGTGCCTGCGCTAGTAAATCATCGCCTTGATTATTGGCGAGTTGTTTTTGTAATGTGGTGATTTGTTTTTCTAAGGTTTTTTGTTGCTGAATGAGTTGCGCCACTTTTTGCATAACATCGGCATTATTTGATTTGGTCATATCGGCAATTTTTGCCAAACTCTCTTCATTTTGTTTGTCAAATAGATAGGCCTGATAGCCTGTCATTGCCTCAATCCGCCTAACTCCAGCAGCAATACCAGACTCAGATATAATTCTAAATAAGCCAATATCACCCAAGCGCTTAACATGCGTGCCACCACAAAGCTCTACCGAAAAATCATTTTTACCCATGCTTAGCACGCGTACTTGTTCATCATATTTTTCACCAAACAATGCTATCGCACCTTGTTTTTTAGCGCTTTTAATATCGGTAATATTAGTATGGACTCTAGTATTACCGAGAATTTTGCGATTGACCATATCCTCAATTTTATCTAAATCTGCTTTTGCAATCATCATTTCATGAGAAAAATCAAAACGCAATTTATCGTCATCTACCAATGAGCCTTTTTGGACAACGCCTTCGCCTAATATTGTGCGTAATGCAGCATGTAATAAATGCGTTGCTGAATGGTTTCTGGCAATGCGTTTACGCCTGTGTTTATCAACTATTGCTGTTAGTGTATCACCAACTTTTAGAGTGCCACTGTCTAAGCGACCATAATGCTCAAAAGCAGCCGATTTTTGCTTTTGGGTATTATTAACGCTAAAGCGTGCATTTTGATTAGATAATATGCCACTATCGCCTACTTGACCACCAGACTCAGCATAAAAACTAGATTGTTCCAATACCACAATCGCTTCATCACCAGTATCAATCCCCTTTACTGATTTTCCAGCCTTAATAAGTGCCTGCACGGTTGAGGTGTTTTCTAATTGTTCGTAGCCTAAAAACTCGGTTGCTTGTTTGATTATCTCACTTTGTTGCAGGGTTTTGAAGCCCCCTGCTTGGCGGGCACGGTGTTTTTGTTTGTTCATTTCAACCTCAAAGCCCGGCATGTCAATAGTAAGGTTATGTTCACGCGCTATATCAGCACTGAGATCTACCGGGAATCCGTAAGTATCATAGAGTTTGAAGATGGTTTTACCATCAATCTCACCATTGGCAAGGTTGGCAATGGCAGTTTCTAAAATACCCATGCCTTGGTCTAGGGTTTGTGCAAAACGCTGCTCTTCCCGTTTTAAGATTTTTTCAACATTTGCCAAAGATTGTTTTAATTCTGGATAAACTTGGCTAAACTCTAATGCCAAAACTGGTGCTAGGCGGTAGAAAAAAGTTTTCTCAATCCCAAGCTTATGTCCATGACGGACTGCTCGGCGAATAATACGCCTAAGCACATAGCCTCTACCTTCATTGGATGGCACTACCCCATCAACAATCATAAAAGCACTGGAGCGAATATGGTCAGCAATTACTCTCACTGAGGGATTATCAACTTTAATGCCTTTAGTTTTGGGGGTTAAATCAACTACTGCCTTGGTCAAACTTTGGAATCCATCGGTATCGTAATTGCTGTTTTTATTTTGCAAAACTGCCGCTAAGCGTTCTAAACCCATACCTGTATCAACACACGGAGCAGCAAGTGGTAACAGGTGGCCATCTTCTTGTTTGTCGTATTGGGTGAAAACCAAATTCCAAATTTCAGTATAACGCTCACCATCTTCGTCTGCATGACCTGGCGGACCACCTGAGATTTCTTCACCATGGTCAAAAAAAATCTCACTGCAGGGTCCGCAGGGACCAGTATCACCCATTTGCCAAAAATTATCCTTAGCACCGCAACGAGAGATTCTATTTTTTGGAAATTTAATTTCATTGACCCAAATATCTTCGGCTTCTTTGTCTTCTTCAAATACACTGACCCAAAATTTTTCCTTCGGCAGTTCTAATTCTACGGTTAAAAACTCCCAGGCATAGGCAATCGCCTCACGCTTAAAATAATCACCAAAACTAAAATTCCCTAGCATTTCGAAAAAAGTATGATGTCGCGTGGTATAGCCGACATTCTCTAAATCGTTGTGTTTGCCCCCTGCCCGCACGCAACGCTGGCAAGAGGCTACCCGAGTATAGGGACGAATTGAGGTGCCATTAAACATATCTTTAAATGGCACCATACCAGCATTTACAAACAATAGAGTTTTATCATTATCTGGAATCAGTGAGCTACTAGGCTCAATCGTATGGTCTTTTGAGGCGTAAAAATCAAGGAATTTTTGTCTAATTTGTGTAGTTTTCATCTTTTTTAATTTAACGAGACCTTTGCATAATTCGGCAAAATCCCCCATTTTGCCAATTATTTACACATACATATTATGCAAAAGTTTCTCAGCGTTATTATAGTACAGTTATATCACCCGCCCCTCGGCGAATAATTTTAACCCCACCAACAGATAAGTCAATTACTGTAGTTGGCTCAGGTGGGCAGTAGCCACCATCAATGATAATATCAACTTGTCCTTCCAGTACAGTATATACATCTTTAATATCATAGAATTCATGCCCCGGCAAAATTAAAGAGACACTCATTATTGGCTCAACCAATATTTCTAATAAGGCTTGTACCATGTTGTGAGGCGAAACTCGCAGACCAATGGTTTTTTTCTTCTCATGTAATAGCCGTCTAGGCACATCTCGGGTGGCTTCCAAAATAACAGTATAAGCACCTGGCAGTATTTTTTTAAGCAAACGAAAAGTATGATTATCAAGTTTTGCATATTCACCAATGTGTGCCAAATTACGCATCATTAAAGTAAAATGATGGTGTTTGGATAAGTTGCGAATATGTCTAATTCTCTCTAAGCCTTGTTTGTTACCGAGTGCGGTGCCAAGTGCATAACCCGAATCAGTCGGATAAGCAATTACTGCACCCGCATGCAGTGCATCAGATACTTGTGTGATCAAACGCTTTTGTGGATTTTTAGGGTGAATTTGGAATAATTTTGCCACTACCAATCCCGCCATATTGTGTTGTCAATATTGGGCAAATTTTGTAACTGACCCAGTTGTGTTTTTTGTCTGTCCCAGCCGTGATAATCAGAACCAACTGAGACCAATAAACCGTATTCCTTAGCCCAAATGTTAATTAGGTTAATTTCTTCAATGCTACTTGTGCCAGTAACCACCTCAACTCCATTGCAACCATTCGCACTCAAATCACTCATCAGACGCTTAATTTTGGTATCGGTCATACGGTAGCGCAAAGGGTGGGCTAGCACAGCAACACCGCCAGCCTCTTGTATCCAAGCAATAACCTCATCATATTGTCGCCATTGACTGACCACGCCACCGGGTTTTTTAGTTGTTAAAAAATGCCTAAATACGCTTTTTATATCTCTACAAACCCCTTCTTTAATTAACATTTGGGCAAAATGGGTGCGTGTTAGCATCTTAGTTTTGGCAATGGCTTGGGTTTTTTCCATCGCCCCTATTATGCCAGCAGCACTCAAACTGCGAGCTATTTTTTCAGCCCGTATTTGGCGTAAATTTTGGTGCTCAATAAGCCCAGTTTGCAGGATTTGATTATGGGCGTCAATATTGAGACCAAGAATATGAACAGTTTGTCCATTCCATAGCGCTGAGATTTCCACCCCAGAGATAAATTGAATACCCAGTTTATCTGCTGCAATCTTTGCCTCGTTGAGTCCGTCAGTAGTATCGTGGTCGGTCAGAGCAAACATATCACAGCCTGACTCTTTTGCCAAATTCACTATTTCGCTGGGTGACAAAACCCCATCGGAATAATAAGAGTGGTTGTGTAAATCAATAGTCATTAGATACCTTTTACATAATTAACAAAATTGGGGATTTTGCTAAATTAGATTTTAAAAAAAGAGTTTTTTAACCAGTTAAGTAGCGACCCTTTTCTAAAATTTTTAAGTAAAAATTTAAGATAAATTTTGCCCTATTACTAACCCTAAACTCACATTCTCTAAGGTGTAATTTAAACATATTTTTATTGATTAACGGTGTTCAAATTTAGATGGGCTGACTGTGCAATTTTGAGTGGTATTTAAATCCATTGAAAAATATAATGTAGCACTAACACGGATAGCATAATTATTACAAACAATAAGGCTCTAACATCTATTTTAGATATTGGGTTTTTTGAAATTAAATCCCAGCAATGTCTTATGCACGCATTCGGCATTTTAATATGTGCGGTTTTTTCACTACTAAAAGTAGTTTTCTCATTCCTATGTTGTGTATGGGAGCGAGGAATAAAAACCAATGGTGTCATTACCATTAGAGTTAATCGTTTTAAACGATAATATAGACACAGGGGTAATAGATAAGAATATATAATCTAACCATGATTATTGATTACTGTTTATATGTGCGGAATTGTTGGCGGAGTCTGTAAAAATAATATCACCCCAATCTTAATTGACGGTTTAGAGCATTTAGAATATCGTGGCTATGATTCTGCTGGTGTGGTGGTTTTAGATAAAAATAATATCCTTAGCCGTGCCCGTTCAGTAGGCAAGGTTGCCAATCTTAAAAAAAACATTAGCCACCGCAAAATCCCGCTACTTGGCTCAAGCGGTATTGCACATACGCGCTGGGCTACGCATGGTGAGCCCTCAAACCGTAACGCCCACCCCCATATTTGTAATCATAGTGTAAGTATTGTGCACAATGGTATTATTGAAAATTTTCTACAACTAAAAACCCAGCAACAGGCACAAGGCTATAATTTTACCTCGGATACTGATACTGAGGTCATCGTTCATGCTATCCACCAAGCATTAAAAAATACCAATTCATTATTAACTGCCACCCAAAAAGCCATTAAAACTTTTATCGGTGCGTATGGTATTGGTGTTATTTCACCGCAATACCCGGGGCATATTATTGCCACTCGATCTGGATCACCGCTCATAATTGGAGTGAGTAAAAAAGGTAATTTTATTGCCTCTGACCAAATGGCGTTGTTAAACATTACTCGAGATTTTATCTTTTTAGAAGAGGGCGATATTGCTGACATCACTCTTAATTCGGTTATTATTTACGCTAAAAACGGCAAGCAGGTAAGGCGACAAATCAAAACCTCAACATTAAAAAACCAGCAAATATCTTTGGGAAAATACAAGCATTATATGCAAAAGGAGATTTTTGAACAACCGCAAGCCATTCGTGATACGCTAGAATCACGCATTACCAAAAAAACAGTGCTTGTTTCTGCGTTTGGACACCGAGCAAAAGAGATTTTTAAAACCATCAAACACATTCAAATTGTCGCTTGTGGCACGAGTTATCACGCAGGTTTGGTGGCAAAATATTGGTTAGAAGATATTGCTAAAATAGCTACGAGCGTTGAAGTAGCAAGCGAATACCGCTACCGTAAGCCAGTTATTTTGCCCCATACCCTGTTTGTTACCATCTCACAAAGTGGAGAGACAGCAGACACTTTGGAGGCATTAAAAGCTATTAAAAAACATCGTAGTAAGATTTACACTTTAACCATTTGTAATTGTGTAGAATCAAGCCTAATACGCGAATCAGAGCTGATTTTCCTAACCCGTTCAGGTCCTGAAATTAGTGTCGCTTCAACCAAAGCCTTCACCACCCAACTGGTTTCTTTGGCGCTATTATCCGTTGCCATTGGGCGTTGTCGGGGGCAGATATCTAGGCTAGAAGAGACTAAAATTGTCAGTGGGCTAAACCGTTTGCCGGGTTTGATTGCAAAAACCTTAAAACAAGAAGGGCAAATTATCAAACTGGCTAAAACTTTTAAAGACAAATTTAATGCCCTATTTTTGGGGCGTGGCTCAATGCATGCAATTGCTATGGAAGGGGCACTAAAACTTAAAGAAATATCTTATATTCATGCTGAAGCCTACCCCGCAGGCGAGCTTAAACACGGCCCGATCGCATTGATTGATAAAGACACCCCAGTTATTGCCATTGCCCCAAATGATGAATTATTAGACAAACTTAAATCCAATCTGCAAGAGATTAAATCTCGTGGCTCGCAAATGATTGTATTTGAAGATGAGTCCGCACAAGTGACGCCCATGAAAAGCATGACTATTGTACCTACAACAACCGACTTAGGGCGTATTACCGCACCCATTATTTTTACCATTCCTCTACAACTGCTCAGTTACCATGTGGCATTGATTAAAGGCACCAATGTTGATAGACCGCGTAATTTAGCAAAATCAGTTACTGTAGAGTAGGTCTGCTAAACCACATTGTGGTTTAAAATCTGGCACAATTTGAATCAATAATTCACGCAATTTTTCCTGCTGAGAGCCTTCAACTGCTACCTCCAATGCTTGCAAAATTGGTAATAAATCCTGCCATGATAGCCTATCTTCCTCAGCACGCATAATCAATGGGTTGTCGGTATGAGTAACATTATCACCGATTAATAATTCTTCAAATAATTTCTCGCCTGGTCTCAGCCCTATGTATTGAATTTCAATATCACCATCAGGATGAGATTTGTCTTTGATTTCTAAACCACTCAAATACACCATTTTTTTAGCTAAATCCACAATCCGTATTGCCTCACCCATATTCAGCACAAACACATCGCCGCCTTTGCCCATTGCTCCTGCTTGAATAACCAATTCTACTGCCTCAGAAATGGTCATAAAATAGCGAATAATGTCTTTATTAGTTATGGTAATGGGCCCTCCATTTTTAATCTGCT
Organism: Gammaproteobacteria bacterium Gsub; assembly: GCA_002007405.1. Lineage (GTDB taxonomy): Bacteria > Pseudomonadota > Gammaproteobacteria > PS1 > Pseudothioglobaceae > JAAOIF01. The sequence goes on along the minus strand of JYIN01000006.1, from coordinate 7,473 downwards.
GAGTAAATAACGGAATCACCGAGCCACTAGAACCCAGAACATTGCCAAAACGAACCATGCTAAATTTTGTAGTCTTTTGCTCCATTGCCAAAGCCTGTAATACCAATTCAGCACAGCGTTTGGTTACCCCCATAGTGCTAGTTGGACGCACCGCTTTATCGGTAGAAATCAGGACAAAAGTCTCAACCCCTGCTTTAATTGCTGCTTGTGCGCAATTTAGAGTGCCAAATACATTGTTATTGACTCCTTCAGTATTATTAAATTCGACCATAGGGACATGTTTATAAGCGGCTGCATGATAGATGGTATTAACCCCAAAATGGGTATAAATTTGGCTTAATCGGTGGCTGTTATTAACGCTACCCAGCAGTGGGTAGATACTAATATTGCTGGTTGATAATTTACGCTCAATGTTATAAAGCGCTAATTCGTTGAGCTCATATAAAATTAAGGCTTTGGGCTTTAAAAGGACAATTTGCCGACACAATTCTGCGCCAATAGATCCGCCAGCACCAGTTACCATCACCACTTTGTTATTGATATTTTTGTGTAATAAAGTCTTGTTAGCGTAGGCAACACCACGACCAAGCAAGTCGTGTATATCAATTTTATGCAAATCGCTGGTTTTGATTTTTCCAGAGGCAATCTCACTCACCCCCGGCAGGGTGCGAACCATAATAGGATGTTTTTGTAAAAAATCAAGAATATGGCGTTTTTGGGCAATGCTAATTGAGGGTATTGCCAGCAAAACTTCATCAACTTGTTTTTTTTCAATCAGTGCCCCTAATTTATTTTTATCGATAACCTTCACTCCACCAATAAAGTGTTTGGTTAAAGTCGGGTCATCATCAATAAAAGCAATAGGATTGTATTCTTTAGAGGTTTTTAATGCGGTTAATAATTGCCTGCCAGCAGCACCTGCCCCGTAAATAATGACTTTTTTGCCTTGTTTTTCCCCAGCCACATTCAGCACCCAGTGTGCTGCTAGCCTGACCCCGCCAATCAATAACACAGACAACACCCAGTTGATCAATATTACCGAACGCGGAATCCCCTCAAGTGCACTCATAAATGCCACAATCCCCCACAATAGGGCGTACAGAGAAACTGCTTGAGCCACCGACCATAATAGGCGAATACTGATGTAACGGATAATCGTATGATATAAGCGAAAATACCAAAAAATAGGCAAGGCAATTAAAGGTGCTGTAAAAACCACCAAAACTAGGTTGATTTCTGGAAAATACCAATACCCCAAACGCATTGAAAACGATGCCAGCAGTGCCAATATCACAATGATTGAATCTATCAATAATAGGAATAATTGTTTTTTTAGTCTTGAAAATTTGAGTAATCTGTTAATCATTGGTTTAATTTTTTAGGTTAGGGTAGTGTTCTTTCAGTTTTGATCACTTTGTCTAATTTATCATTATATTCTAGAATATTTTTTTGGTAATTGATAACAGAAGTAACATATTCTAATTCAACATCGCGCTTTTCTTTATAAATATCAAGTAAATCCTTGATGCTAACCTTTTGGTTGGCATAATTATCATGTGCTAAATTGGCATTATCGGTTAAATCACGGATGATGCCTTTATAGTCATTTAAGGTTTTTTCGTTTAACGATAATTCGACATTTAGTGCCCCAATATCGGATTTTATATCTTTGAATTTGTTGGCATAATCAATGTCAAACTTCCTCAGTTCAAGCTTGGTAGTTAGAATTTCTTTTTCATTATTGATATCAATCCCGATGGGCATATTAAAAGTCAGCCCTGCAAAATAAAACATGCTAGAATTGCCGTATTTTGTTTTTAAAGTATTCCTTTTATTGGTGTCTTTTTCTGCACCAAGGGTTAAATCTAACTTGAATAAAGATTGATTTTCATAGTGATTAAGATCGGTTTTTTTTAATTTTTTATCAATCTGGTATTTTAATAAACTGCGTACATTTTTCTGTAAATATTGCCCTAACGGGGTGGTTATGAGAGCGGCTTGTTTGTGGTAATTTATTCTAGGTTTTTGCAATAGCAAAGCTTCGTCATTTAATACAATTGATAATCCTTTTTTTTGTGCTTGTAATTTAGCGTTGTTGTCTGAGATGTCTTTTTGAGCGAGAAAAATAGCAGTGTTTAATTTTTTCTTATCCTTAGGTGCGGCTTTAATTTTTTGTATGGTTTGCAAATATTGCTGGTAAATATCGGTATTTTCCGAATACAATCCCCAATCTAAATATTGTTTTAATCTTTTGACTAAAAACGCCTCTTGGGCATCATCAAAATCTAGTTTTTCGCGTTCTAAATCTAAAATATTGCGCCGATAGGTTTTAAAACTCCCGGCATTAGAATCATGCTTTAATAGCGGATATTTATAACTGATTTTGTAAGTATCATCAAAGGCAGAAACATTATCATCATAAGAATCGGTTTGTTTATAACGACGAGTGGCACTGATTTTTAAACTACTGGGATTGGATAAAAATCTTTTTTCACTCGCCAGCCTAATGGATTGGGTGTTGATATGTTTTTTATCATAGGTTTTTTTTGAGACAGTCTTTTTGTTAATATCATAATGAGCGTTATGCAAAGTTGCCGATAAATTAGAACGCCAGCCTGCATAGGCGTCCCTACTTGCTTCTAATTCTATTTTTTTGATGACAACATAGATTTGGTCTTTTTCAAAATGGGTATCTTGGTTGAGTACTTTTTGGATAAATTCTTGCTCTGTTAAAGCAAATATGGGTTTTAATAAAAATAATATCCATAAAAAAAATGCCTTAGCCATTTCTATTGTATGATTTTTTTACAATAGAAGGGGATTTTAACAGCCTATTTAATGGCTAATGCCATCTTTTTTAACGACATTTTTAATTGTTATCCATAATATTTTTATATCAAACCAAAATGACTGGCGCCTGCAATATTGTGCGTCTAAAGTAGCTTTATCAGTAATTGACAAATCATCCCGCCCATTGACTTGTGCCCAGCCGGTAATTCCGGGTAAGATTTTATCTACCCCCAAGGAGGCGCGAAGGGCAATTAAATCATCCTGATTAAACAGAGCCGGTCGCGGACCAACAAAAGCCATATCGCCTTTTAATACTGAGAATAATTGTGGCAACTCATCCAAACTGGTTTGTCGCAAAAATCTGCCTATTGGGGTCAGATAACTATCTGTGTCCTGAATCAAATGCGTTGCTACTTGGGGGGTGTTGGTGTGCATTGTTCTAAATTTTGGCATTTTAAAAATTTTGCCCTGTCGCCCAACCCTGTTTGACCAATATAGTATTGTGCCGTTTGAGGTAATTTTTACCAAAATAGCAATCAATAAAATCGGTGCTAAGAGTAAAAATAATAACAATATCGCTAAAGATAAATCAAATATTTTTTTCATTATTCATAATTTTGATAAATGCCACTTTGATACTTATTTTAGGCTCCCATCCCAATAATAGGCGTGCCTTTTTGTTATCAATTTGCAGTGATGAAAGCAGGCGAATTGCCTCAGCCCGCTTGCCAAATAACTTGGTAATAAATACCAGCCAATCAGTTGGCACTGGCAGTAGCCATGGTTTTTTATTGGCTGCAAATGCTAATTTTTTTAATAATTGAGGGGTTGATAAATCCTGCCCATCACAGATTAAAAATATCTCATTGGCAGCTTTTTTATGGGTAGTGCAGATGATAATAAAATCAATCAAATTATCAAGTGCCAGCAGAGAACGCGAATTTTTAACCGCACCGAGTGGCAGTGGCAGGAGTATTTTCCTGCTCGCCCAGCGAATCAATCTAGCAAAATTACCCGGTGCATTTTTACCATACACTAAAGGCGGGCGAATAACCACCACTTGCAAATGGGTATTTTGAGCAATTTTAAACAAACCTTGCTCAGCCTCATATTTAGAAAGCGCATACGGATCTTGTGGATTAGGCGCATCATTTTCAGTAAAAGGCTTGCTACTACTGTTGCCATTAACCCCAATTGAGCTGATAAAAATAAAACGCCCAACCCCAGAATCTGCTGCGCATTTGGCTAAATTAAGCGTGGCAAAAGTGTTAATCTGTCTAAATTCCACTAATAATTTGGCTTTGTGTGCACCAAGCACATGTGCCTTAGCCGCCAGATGAATAATACAGTCTGTATTTTTTATTGCCTCCGTCCAATCATGCTCAGCACTCAAATCACCAATAATAAACTGCTTAACTTTATCAGGGAAAAGCGCGCTTTTTTGTCGCACTGCAACTTTTAAATCAAAGTTTGCATCAAGTAGTGCTAAAGACAGGTGCTTACCTATAAAACCAGTTGCCCCTGTTAATAGGATTCTCATTTTTTGAATAATTCCACTACTTTTCGCGGATAACGCGATAAGATTTTAAAAATATTAGTTGGCACGCCACGGTCTTTGCACACTCTCAATTTTTCTACGCTGTTGATAAATAGGCTACTCAAAGAAGTGCTAATACCACCAGTGCGCATTTTTACAATCGCCTCTGGCAAGTAACGATAACGGATTTTGTGGAGGTATAAAAACCGCACCAATATATCAAAATCAGCAGCAATTTTTAAATCTGTTCTAAAAACACCGTATTTTTTATAAATCTGTCGCTTTACAAAAAACCCAGGGTGCGGTGGCATTTGACCATAAGCAAACTGGCTGGGGTTAAACCCCTTGCTGTGATAACGCCTGATTATTTTGTCAAGATTATTAGGCTTAATATAGACTACATCGGCAAATACGCAATCTATTTTTTCCTCAAATTGGTGGATAATTTTCTCTATCACCTGCTCATCAATATAAATATCATCACTATTTAGAATACCCACAATATCACCAGTGGCGACACTGATTCCTTTGTTCATTGCATCATAAATACCGTTATCAGGCTCGCTGATGAATTTTGTGATTTTGTTGCCGTAGCTGCCAATCATCTCAGCCGTCCCATCATCACTATCCCCATCTATCACAATGTATTCAATGTTTGTATAAGTTTGATTTAATACCGAATCAATTGTGTCGGCAATAAATTTTTTATTGTTATAAACGATTGTAATAATGCTGACTTGCGGGCAGTATTTAGCTTGTTTTAACACTGTTTTTCTCAATAAATCGCCAAGCGTCCGAACACATCGTCTCAATGTCCAATTCTGCATGCCAGTTGAGTATTTTATGGGCCTTATTAACATCGGCAAAACAGCTGGCAATATCGCCCGGGCGTCTGTCTTCAATGGTGTAGGGGATTTTTTTGCCACTGGCTTTTGCAAACGCTTTGACCATTTGTAACACGCTATAACCTTTGCCAGTGCCAAGGTTAACCGTTAAAACCTCGCCCTTGCTCTTTGTCAATAAATAATCTAAGGCTAGCACATGACCTTTTGCCAAATCCATTACATGAATATAGTCTCTAATCCCAGTGCCATCAAGGGTATCATAATCGTTTCCAAACACTTCTAAGTGGTTTAATTTCCCGCTTGCTACTTGGGCGATAAAGGGCATCAGATTATTAGGAATGCCATTTGGATTTTCACCAATTTTGCCTGAGGCGTGTGCGCCAACGGGGTTAAAATAACGCAATAAAGCGATTTTCCACGCCTGATCAGCCTGATAGGTATCTTGCAAAATTTCTTCAATCATAAATTTTGAAGTGCCATACGGATTGGTCGTATTACCAGTTGGGCAATTTTCAGTAATGGGTAGTTTTTCAGGTGTGCCATATACGGTTGCCGACGAGCTAAAAATTAGATTTTTGCAACCTGCTTTTTGCGCCTCTTTCAATAAAATTATTGAGCCGCCGACATTGTTATCATAATAAGTAAGCGGCTTTGCTACCGATTCTCCCACTGCCTTTAGTCCAGCAAAATGAATAATTGCATCAATATTATGTTGGGCAAATATCTGCCGTAGTGCCATTTTATTTCTTATATCTTGTGGATAAATTTTAAGTGAAGTTTGGGTAATTTCCTCTACGCGCTTGAGTGCCAGCTTTGTGGAATTAAGATAATTATCCAATACCACAATTTGATACCCGTTTTGGATGAGCTCCACGCAAGTGTGGCTACCGATATAGCCAGCACCGCCGGTTACTAAAATAGTTTTATTTTGTCTCATAATAAATTTTGATAGAGTTTTATGTATTTTTTTGCCACAATTTTACTGTCAAATTCTGTCAATATTTTTGCCCTAGCATTTTTACAAAGCCGATCATATTGTTTGTTATTTAAAACCCATTCAATGCCACTGGCTAAATCACTGATAGAAAAAGGTTTTGCCAAATAACCAGTGTTTTTATGTTGTATCATATCAGCATTGCCACCAATATCAAAACCTACCACCGCTTTACCACAAGCCATACTCTCCATAATGGTATTTGATAAATTCTCTTGCAAACTCGGTACCACTACCACATCAGCGGCATTATACAAAGTTATCAGTCTATCGTTATCCTCTATATATCCCAGATAATGAGTTTTAAAGCCAAAGTTTTGGGATTTTTTAGGGGCATTACTGCCAAAAACCAGCAATTCTATGTCTGTATTTTTTAATTGTCTTAGTGCCTCATTTAGTTTGTTAAAACCTTTATTTATATTATTTATGGTGTGGTTTATACCAAATAAAATCAACTTTTTATCCTTTGGAAGATGCCACAATTCCCGTGCTTTTCCCTTATCAGTAGGCTTAAAAACATCGGTCTCAATGGGATTAGGCAGATTGATATGGTGTTTGTCTTTTAACAGGCTGCTATTTTTTGCACATTCACTCAGCCAACTACTCAGCCCGATAATGGTCATATTTTTTTGGGCAAAATTTTTTTGTTTTCTATCAAATATTTTTCTGCTTAAATCATTGTTTTTATTGCTACCTAAAATTGGGCAACTGCCGCATTTTTGTTGGTATTTTCCACATTCTTTGTCATAATGACAGCCACCAGTAAAAGCCCACATATCATGCAACGACCATACAACTCGGGCCTTGATTTTGGCAATATCTTCTATTTTTAGCGTCCCCCCACATATCCAATGCAGATTTACAATATCAGGGCTGATTTTATTGATTTGTTTAACAATTTGTGAAAAAGGCAAATAGGAGGAAGAAAACAGGGTTTGAGTTTTGTAAAACTTCATAATAATATGGTCTAAGGCTGGACGATAAGGATTGAGGTATTTGCCTATTTTTGAGTGTGCCCCAATAACAGTTTCATCCGTGCTTTTTTTATTCTGCACCAACATTTTGCTGTTAATATTTTGTGCCAATAACGCGCGGTGTAACCGATAAGCCGCCTTAGCAGCGCCGCCTTTCTTATCATGGGCTGAGACTATTAATACTTTCATTTTTTGGCTTTTTTATTTTCTTCTAAAATAAAAGCATTATAATCAACGCCATTGTTTTCAATTTTTCGCCAGTTTTTCGCCAAATAGCGGTAACTTTTAATCAAGTATGACAAAGCCTTAAATTTATCCTTTGCCTGTTTGGTG
>JYIN01000005.1 GCA_002007405.1 Gammaproteobacteria bacterium Gsub | reverse complement strand
GGTAGGGGGAGAGGTGCTGCCTCCATCTGAATCTGAGCCGTTACAAGCAGCGAGTGTTAAAACGATAAAACTGGTTAAAAATAATTTGCTTAGTTTAAACATGGTTTTTCCTATTTTAAATAATTTTTAATGACAAAATATTGCCGAGTTAGAGCGTATTTTCTGCTATGATACCTAATTTTAGGTAACATGCAATGTTATTTAGCAAAATAATTGGTTTAATAATACCTAAAAAAACGAATCAAAAATGTTGATTAATAATTATGATTATATTTGTATTGTCTGCCCTGCCCTCTATTCCCTCTACATTAAAAATACCTAAGATAAGTAGTGCAGTAAAAATGCTTAAGTCTAGTGGTTTTAAGTGTAGCATGTTGTCAAATTACTGTTTTTAGTTGCTATATCAATTCACACTGGAAACTATCGGCAGGTGCCCGCTTTTTACTGAAGGCCGAAACCCCAAGACCAACTCGGAGTCGTGTATTTATAGGGCTACAATTTTTGTAACCAGTCATTGGAATATACTATAATGGATTGGAGTTATTTTTAATAAAAGGAGGGGAAAATGTCATATTTGATGCGTTCATTGATAGGTTTTTTTGCATTAGCGTTGGCTTATAACACAATGGCAATTGATGTCTTAACACAAAAAAACATTGGTTTAGACATCGCCTATGAATTGGCTAAAAAAAGTATTGAACGGTGTCGCAAAAAGGGGTATCAAGTTTCCAGTGTTGTAGTGGATAAACATGCAAATCTGCGGGTTGCCGTGCGGGATGATTTGGCTGCTAGACAAACCTTAGAGATTGCACAAAGAAAAGCCAATATAGTTATTATGGCAGGGGTTGATTCAGGTAGTTTTAGAGCCAGTCGTGGCGATATTCGTCAAGAGCTTAATCATATTGAGGGTTTGATTGTTATGCAAGGTGGTGTGCCAATTCGCTCAGCTGGTGCTTTGATTGGCGCAATCGGCATTAGTGGTGCACCTGGTGGTGATATTGACGAAGCTTGTGCTGTAGAGAGTTTAAAGACCTTACAAGAGCGCTTAGATTTTGCTGATGATGAATAATTGATGTTTGTCTAAATGACAAAACTTAAGGACGGGCGTCTATTGCTTTTTCTTCTTTTTCTGAGGGCAGCAAATCCGCCTTAGTAATACCTAAAATCAAAATCATTGAACTGGCAACATAGATTGAAGAGTAGGTACCAGTAACTACGCCAATAAGTAAGGCAAGGGCAAAACCGTGAATGATTTCACCGCCTAAGAAAAATAGTGCCAACAACACCAATAAAGTGGTAACTGAGGTCATAATGGTTCTGGATAGGGTTTGGTTAAGTGCTGTATTAACAATCTTGTTTGAATCAACTTCCCGGGTGGATAAAAAGTTTTCTCGGATTCTGTCAAATACCACAATCGTGTCATTTAATGAATAACCAATTACTGCCAAAATTGCTGCCAACACAGTCAAATCAAACTCTACTTGTAACAATGAAAATACGCCTAAGGTAATGATGACATCATGAATCAACGCCGCTATTGAGCCTAAAGAAAAACGATATTCAAAACGAAATGCCACATAAATTAAAATCCCAATCAGGGCATACAACATTGCCAGACCGCCGTCATTGGTCAGCTCTTCGCCAACTTTAGGTCCGACAAACTCAACTCGGCGAATATCAACATCCTCACCCAATAGGCGAATAATTTTTGAGCTGAGTTTTGCGCTGGAAATATTTTGTGGTTCAAGACGGATGAGGATTTCACGACTGCTGCCAAAATATTGCACATTAGCGCCTCTAAACTTTGCCTCTGCCAGCGCGCTTCTAACTTCACCCAGATCAACGGTTTTTTTATAACCTGCCTCAATCAAGGTGCCACCAGTAAAATCAATGCCAAATTTTAGCCCCTGTGTTGTTAATGAAAATATTGAGATTGCCATTAATGCCAGCGAAAAAATAACCGCATAAAGCCTCTTCCCAACGAAGTCAATAACGGGGATATTTGTGTTTAAAATTTTCATATTGATAACTCCTGTATTTTTTTATCCCCATAAATTTTATTAACAATGGCACGCGAGACAACAATAGCAGTAAACATTGAGGTTACAATACCGATAGATAAGGTAATCGCAAACCCTTTAATCGGACCGGTGCCAAAACTAAACAATACCAAGGCAGCAATCAGCGTGGTAATATTTGCATCCGCAATGGTGCGCAGCGCCTTATCATAACCACTGGTAATTGCCTTTTGAATATTGCCACTTATACCCAGCTCTTCTTTAATACGCTCAAAAATCAAGACATTGGCGTCAACTGCCATGCCTACTGTTAATACGATGCCAGCGATGCCCGGCAAAGTCAGTGTTGCTTGTAGCATTGATAAAACTGCCACAATCATCACCAAATTAAGGGTCAATGCAACATTTGCCACCATCCCGAAAATGCGGTAGCGCACTGCCATAAATAATAACACCAAGATAAATCCAACAACCACTGAGAGCACACCTTTTTTAATATTGTCAGCACCCAAACTAGGGCCAATCGTGCGCTCTTCAATAATTTCAATCGGTGCAGAAAGCGAGCCAGCCCTGAGTAATAAGGCTAAATTACGGGCTTCACGGGCACTATTGATGCCAGTAATTTGAAAACGCGACGAGAATGTGCCTTGAATGGTGGCAGCGTTAATAATATCTTTAGTAGTTGTGCGTTTTTTGCGCGTTGTGCCGTCTTTTTTATGCACGGTCTCAACTTTATTTTCAATAAATACAACAGCCATACGATGACGCAAATATTTTTTTGTGGTATCAAGCATCGCTCTACCGCCGGCACCATCCAAAGTAATATTAACCATAGGGGCGTTGCTTTCTTGATCAACGCCTGAGGATGCCCCAGTAATATTTTCACCAGTTGCAATGACGCGGTTTTTTAATAATAGGGGACGCCCATCTTTAAAATAATACAACTTAGATTCCAATGGAGTCCTGCCAGATTGAATTGCAATTTGAGGGTCATTTTTTTCATCAACTAATCTAAATTCCAAAGTTGCCACAGCGCCTAGGATTTCTTTTGCTCTGGCAGTATCTTGCACCCCCGGAAGTTGCACCACAATCCGCTCTAAACCCTGTTGCTGAATGATTGGTTCAGCCACACCCAGCTCATTAACACGGTTTCTTAGGGTGTTAATATTTTGTTTTAGGGCATTTTTTTTTGCTTGTTTCTGTGTCTCATCACTCAAGCGTACGCGCAACAATAATGGGGTTTGATTATCGGTTTTTAAAATCGTTAAATCATTTAATTCTGAGCGAATGAGTCGCAACGCCTGATCTTTTAGTGCCGTATTTTTAAACTCAATAACAATGGCCTCATTTTGTTTGCTAATACGCTTATACAAACGCTCAGCCCGCAACAATGTGCGTAGCTCATTGTAATACCTATCAATTGACATTGATAAAACTGCTTGGGTATCAACCTCTAACAAAAAATGCACCCCCCCACGCAAGTCCAAACCCAGCGACATCGCTTTACCACCCAAACCCGCTAACCAAGATGGTATTGAGGGGGCAAGGTTGAGTGCCACTACATAATTGCGTCCCAACTGTGTTTTAAGTAAATCCTTTGCTAAGAGCTGGGTGGCGCTGTTGTCAAAACGCACCAAAATTTGACGATTAGATAAATGGGCGGATTTATAATTTAAACCTTTGTCTTTTAAAATAACCCTGACTTTGTTTAAATCATTTTGTTTAATCGACCGGGTGTCAGCACTAGATATTTGCACTGCTAAGTCTGAGCCAAATATATTTGGCAAAGCATATAACACTGAAAGTAGTAGAAAAAATGCAATCAATACATTTTTTAATCCTGAATAATGGTTCATTTTTTAATTCAAATTCCCGCACTGCCTTTTGGCATTTTTTGGTTGATGCCTTGTTTTTGCACTTTAACCACTACACCTTTAGAAATCTCAATATTGGCAAAAGACTCTTCAACTGAGACGACTTTACCAACTACGCCACCATTAGTAACCACCTCATCACCGGCTTTTAACACAGCCAACAAGGCTTTGTGTTCTTTGGCGCGTTTTTGTTGCGGACGAATGAGTAGGAAATAAAAAATCACAAATAAAATCACCAGTGGCACAAGACCGCCAAACCCAGACCCTGAAACGGTTGTCACCTCACCTTGTGCAAGAGCTGGAGGTATAATAAAATCCAATAAATTCATGTTTGTCTCCCGTTAATCAATAATTGTTATATTGCCCATGTATTTATATAATACGGTTGGTATTTTAATACTTCCATCAGCATTTTGATAGTTTTCTAACACTGCAACCAAAGTTCTACCCACTGCCAGACCAGAGCCATTTAAAGTGTGTAGCAGTGTTGATTTATTCGTCTCGGGGTTTTTCCACCTGAGTTGTAAGCGTCTTGCTTGAAAATCTTCAAAACAAGAACAAGAGGAAATTTCACGATAAGCATTTTGCCCTGGTAACCACACTTCTAAATCATAGGTTTTAGCCGCAGCAAAGCCCAAATCACCAGTGCATATAGCCACCTTGCGATACGGCAGCTCTAAAGCCCGCAAAATGGCTTCGGCATGGCTGGTTAATTCCTCTAACACTTGGTAAGAATCTTCGCTTTTCACTACCTGCACCAATTCCACTTTTTCAAATTGGTGCTGACGAATCAACCCCCGCGTATCACGCCCGTAAGCCCCTGCCTCAGAGCGAAAGCTGGGTGTATGAGAGACAAATTTTAATGGCAAATCGGCCGTTTTAATAATAGAGTTACGCACCATATTAGTGACTGGTACCTCAGCGGTTGGAATCAAATACAAGGATTTGCCGCTACCCCCTTCGCCGTGCAAATGGGTTTTAAACAAATCCGCCTCAAATTTCGGCAACTGTCCAGTGCCCATGAGCGACTCAGCATTGACCAGATAGGGCACATAAGCCTCTGTATAGCCATTTTTTTCACTGTGATAATCTAACATAAATTGGGTTAATGCCCGATGCAATTTAGCAATTTTGGCAGTCATCACACAAAATCTGGTAGCCGATATTTTAGCTGCCATCTCAAAATCAAGACCGTGTATTGCGCCTAAATCAACATGGTCTTTAACCTTAAAATCGAACTGTTTTGGCATACCCCATTTTGATACCACGACATTATCATCCTCAGAGTTTCCCTCAGGTGTAGATTCGTGTGGCAAATTGGGTAGTGCCATAACAATATTGTCAATCTCAGATTGGATGGTTTGTAATTCAGATTTTGCCACATCCAACGCATCACCTAAGCCAGCAACCGCATCTAATAGTGGTTCAATATCTTCCCCAGCTGCTTTGGTTGTACCAATGGCCTTTGATTGTGTGTTACGCAAATTTTGCAACTCTTGGGTTTTAATCTGATTTTTTTTTCGCCTATTTTCTAGATCACTCCATTGCTTGCTGTCAAAAGAAAAACCCCGTTTTTTTAAAGATTTTTCAACTGCTTCAGTATCATTTCGTAGTTGTTTTCTGCTTAACATTATTATATAATTGTTTCCTAATATAGATTGAATATCAAATAAAACCGTATTCATAATTAAAATAACTTTGGAGATTATACTATGCTCAATTCATTTTCTAACCATGATGCCTGCAAACTTTTGGCAGAAGGCGCCCAATTAGTGGATGTGCGCTCAAACGCTGAATTTACCCGTGGTGCATTGCCCAATGCCATCAATTTACCATTACAATCAATCATGGCTGCCGATAATATCCTTGATAATAATAAAGTGGTCATTTTATATTGTGTAACTGGCGCACGCTCTTTAGTTGCTAAAAATTATTTAATGCAAATGGGTTTTAACGAAGTGTATGATTTGGGCTCTTTTAAAAACTACGCATGTTAAATAACGGCTAAAATTGATTTGTGAGAGTCAAAAGCAAATGGCATAAAAATAAAACAAAAACCATTGAAGATATTGGTGGTGCAATGGCATTCATCTGCTGGCGGATTACAAAAAACCACCTTGAAGACCTTATCAATGAGGGTTTTGTAATCGAAAAAGAGCAAGTTTATGATGTGATTAGGGAATATTTATGTTTTCTAATTCAATGTATTGACCGCTTAGTATTTAAAACCTTGAGCACCGATAAGCGTCAAGAATTAATATCCAAAGTTACCAAACAATGTGGATTTTATTATCAAGAAAATAAAGCCGAGGGAATGGGAGAGGGCAACCATTGGAAGGCATTTATCACCACATATAATCAGCGTGTCATTGATTATTCAAATTATGATTTTAACAATAATGAACCAGATTATCACCTCCTGCGTTACTTCGGCGAAAAAATCAAACACGCTATGACCGATGCCGATGAAAAATGGATTGTGCAACAAATGATTGAGATTCAAACACCCAAAGCGTTTGCAAAAATCAAACAAAGCGTTGCTGATTTAGTAGCTGTTGATAAAATCATCTCTAAAGGGGCAAAGATTCAAAAAAAAGCCAACAAAATCCAGCGTTCAAAACGCAAATCCACTCGCACTGATTTAAAATAATCGCTTTCTTACTATATTTAATACGGGTAATACGGGTAATACGGGCTTAAAAAAATCATAAAATCATTATAAATATAAACAAAAATCCATTTATTTTTATCTAAAATATTTTTCGGTCTTAACCAGTTAGGACCATTGGGGTATAGTGATTTGCAGGCTATAATGGTCTATACCCATGTTTTAAAACAAAGTGCGCAAATCGTAGTGTCACCATTTGATCGCTTATGAAATTTACTAATGCTATTGATAAGATTAAGGAAGATGGTCTTTATCGGCAAACTCAGTCGCCTGATTGTGGGCGAATTAATTTTTGTGCAAATGATTATTTGGGGCTTAAAAATCATCCCCAGGTGGTGGCAGCTTTTAAACGCGGGGCAGATAAATTTGGAGTGGGTGCGGGGGCATCACACCTTGTCGGTGGGCATTCGTTTGCACATCAGCAATTACAAGAGGTGTTAGCGGACTATACTGGGCAAGAGAAAGCGCTATTATTTTCAAGCGGATATATGGCGAATTTGGGGGTTTTTTCAGCATTAAAAGAAGTGTTAAATTGGGTATTACAAGACAAGCTCAACCACGCCTCACTGCTTGATGCTAACCAGTTAATTGGCTTGCCTTTGCAACGATATTTGCATAATAATACTGATGCACTGAGTCGAAAAATCGCTAGACAATCGGGGGCTGGACTGGTTGCAACTGATAGCGTGTTTAGCATGGATGGCGACCGAGCTGATATTAGTAAAATTGGGCAAATAACCAAACAAAGTGGAAGTATTTTTTACCAAGATGATGCCCATGGTTTCGGCATGTTTGCGCCTAATATTCCAAAAAATTCTATTTACATGGCGACCCTAGGAAAAGCTGCGGGGACGATGGGGGCATTTGTGGCAGGAGATGCAGATTTGATTGATTTTTTAGTGCAAAAATCGCGCCCTTATATCTACACTACTGCACACCCGCCAGCATTATGTATGGCAACAATGCAAAGCCTTGAGTTGATTAAAAATGGCGAACAAAGGGCTAAATTATTCGCCAATATTGAATTTTTCACTCAATTTTCAGCCGCTTTAGAACTGCCCATTGAAAAATCTGATAGTGCTATTTTTCCGCTTATCATAGGGGATAACAAAAAAACCGTAGAGATTGCCCAAAAATTATCTAACGCTGGATTTTATGTGGGTGCAATCCGCCCACCGACCGTACCGAAAAACACCCAACGCCTGAGAATCACCCTAAGCAGCGAGCACACCCAGAGCCAAATTGAGCAATTATTACTACAGATTAAAGATGCTTTATAAGCGCACAATTGGTAGTGGGAAAGATTTAGTTTTATTACATGGTTGGGGGTTTAGCTCGGCTTTGTTTGATGATTTAGCCCAACGCTATAAAAGGCGCTATCGTATTACTACCATTGATTTGCCCGGGCATGGACACAGCCCAGATGTTGGCGGTGGATTAGAGGAGTGGTGCTGTGCAATTATTAAAATTTTGCCTAAAAATCCAATTTTGCTAGGGTGGTCATTGGGCGGTTTGCTTGGGATTCATATTGCCGCCCAGCTGCCAATTAGCAGGCTTATATTGCTTGCCAGCACGCCAAAATTTGTACAAGATGATAATTGGAAATATGGCATTGATGCAAATAATTTTCAGCAGTTTGCCAATACCCTAAAAATAGATTTAGCAAAAGGTTTGAAACGCTTTGTTAGTTTGCAAAGTGCAGATAAGGCAAAGTTGGTCCAACTTAATCTGAGTATTGATACTTTTTCTGCAACAACACAAGCCCTTAATCAAGGCTTAGAAATTTTATTAAACAATGATTTGGTGGAAGAATTTAAACAACTCAACCTGCCGATAAAAGTGATTTTAGGCAAACGAGATACCTTGGTGCGCCCTCAAATTCTAAATTGGTATGCTAAAATCCCTGTCAGCACACAACTCTTAGATACTGGACATATACCATTTTTACATAAGGATTTTAAGTTATGAGCAAAACACGGTCTATGCCCCCAAAACTTTTACTATTTTTTGTTGTTTTTTGGTTATTCCTTGCCATTAACCCAACTTATAGAGATGTTTGGATTGCAGAAAATATTATTTTGGTTATGGGTATTATTTATCTGCTTTTTACCTACAAAATCACACCTTTTTCCAACACTTCATATTGGTTGATCTTTATGTTTTGCATTTTGCAAACCATTGGCGCACACTATACCTACGCACAAGTACCTCTGGGTTTTTGGGTAGCAGACTGGTTAGATATTGAGCGTAATCATTATGACCGCTTAGTGCATTTTGCATTTGGATTTTTACTGGTGTTACCGTGTCAAGAAATACTTAGTAGGAGGGTCAAATTCTTAAACCGCAAGACAGAAATTTTGTTGTTGATTTTGCTATTTCTAGGCATCAGCAGTTTGTATGAAATTTTGGAGTGGATTTATGCTATATTTTACGAAAAATCCAGTGCTACTGACTCATTCCTCGGATCACAGGGCGATATTTGGGACGCTGAAAAAGATATGCTGCTCGCGGGTTTTGGTGCTTGGCTGTATTTGCTTATTTTCAAACCCAAAACACCCGCCAGTAGCAACTAAGATAGACGCTCAAAATTAGGTATAATTCCCACTCATAATTCATATTCGGCTTTTTTATAATCATTATGACAGTATTAGCAGGTGTAATCATGGGTTCAAAGTCAGACTGGAAAACCATGTGCAACACAGTAGAAATGTTAGAAAAACTAGGTATTCCTCACGAAGTTAAAATAATTTCTGCGCACCGCACCCCTGATTTGATGTTTGAATACGCCAGCAGTGCAAGTAAGCGCGGGCTTAAAGTTATTATCGCGGGGGCAGGAGGGGCAGCACACTTGCCGGGCATGGTGGCTGCCAAAACCATTGTGCCAGTATTAGGGGTGCCAGTCCAATCTAGCGCACTCAGTGGGTATGATTCATTGCTCTCAATCACACAAATGCCTGCTGGAGTACCTGTTGGCACGCTAGCAATTGGCGATGCGGGGGCAAAAAATGCAGCCATCTTAGCAGCCCAAATCATTGCCAATGACAATCAATCAGTGCGTGAAAAAGTCATTGCTTTTCGTAGCCAACAAACCCAAACCATTTTAGATAATCCCAGTCCTAAAGCATGAAAATCGGCGTATTAGGCGCAGGCCAGTTAGGCAGAATGTTGGCACTTGGCGGGTATCCGCTCAATCATCAATTTGGATTTTCTGCCAATACTAAGGACGCACCAGCAGCATCGTTGGGGCGAGTGTTTTTAGCCAAAAAAAAAATTGATAATATCCAAGCATTGAGCAATTTTGCTGATGTTATAACCTTTGAGAGTGAAAATACCGATGCTGAAATGGTGGCACAAATTAGTAAAAATGTTGCTGTTTATCCGAGTAAAAAATCGCTATTTATCACCCAGCATCGCGGCCGTGAAAAAGCCTTGTTTGATAAACTTAATATCCCTTGCGCGCCCTACCAAATGATCAATTCACTACAAGATTTAAAGGCTGGAATTGAGTCTATTGGACTGCCGGCGATTTTAAAAACTGCCACCGAAGGTTATGACGGCAAGGGTCAGTTTTTAATAAAAACCACAAACCAGATTAACCAAGCTTGGCAAAACATGAATGGAGTGGCATCTATTTTAGAGAAGTTTGTTGATTTTAAGCGTGAACTCTCACTTATTGCCGTGCGCAGCATTGATAATGACCACAAATATTATCCCTTGGTTGAAAATAAACACTACGAGGGCATTTTAAGGCTAACCATTGCCCCCGCCCAAGCAGTCGATGCAAAAATGCAAAAAACTGCTGAGCATTACATGCAGATTTTGCTTGATAAAATGGGACATGTTGGTGTGCTTACCCTTGAGATGTTTGAAACTAGTGAGGGTTTGTTAATCAATGAAATGGCGCCAAGGGTGCATAATTCTGGTCACTGGAGTATTGAAGGCGCCAATACTTCGCAGTTTGAAAATCATGTGCGCGCCATTACTGGTATGCCACTTGGCGATACTAAACTCAGGCAGCCCTATTGTGCAATGATTAATATTATTGGCGAGATCGGCACAACTGATAAAGTGCTAAATATGGCAAATGCGCACCTACATTTGTATGCTAAAGCCGCACGCAAAAACCGAAAACTGGGGCATATCAATATCACTGCTCAATCAAAGTTAGAATTAGAGCGTAGCATTAAAAAATTAGAGTGTTTTTTACCTAAATCGTTTTTCTAAATAGACAATAATCTCAGCAGATTCATACAGCCAGGTTATTTTATTATCTGTGGTGATTTTTAAACACGGTACTTGGATTTTGCCGCCTTTTTTTAATAATTCTTCGCGGTAAGTGCCAGCAGTTTGTGCGTTTCTAACTACGATTTTTAATCCCAATTTTCTAATTACCCTTCTAACTTTGATACAAAAAGGACAGCCAAAAAATTGATAGAGCTCTAAATTTTGGGTCTTCTTATCCACTTCTTTTTGCGCTTCATGGCTTCTTTTGGTTTTACCGACTGGGATAATCCAGCTAAAAAATGCAATGATGGCACCCAATCCGTTTCTAAAAATTTTTAATAGCAGTTTCATTTTATTTCCCCTCCTTAGTTGTAAAAGCCAGCATTGTATTTTCCAAAAGTGTAGCAATGGTTATTGGTCCCACACCCCCTGGCACTGGGGTAATCCATGCAGCTTTGTCTTTAGCTGAGGCAAAATCAACATCGCCGACCAGAGTTTTATTATTTAAACGACTGATGCCCACATCAATCACAATTGCACCATTTCTAATCCAATCGCCTTTAATCATCTTAGGGACTCCAATCGCTACTACAATCATATCAGCGTGTTTGATTTTATCGCTCAAATTTTGAGTTTTACTGTTGCAAATCGTAACCGTGGCACCTGCATTTAAAAGCTCTATTGCCATCGGACGACCAACGATATTGGAAGCGCCCACCACCACACAATTTTTGCCAATTACACCAATGTTTAGAGTTGCCAGCAAGGTCATCACCCCTTTTGGTGTACAGGGACGCAAAAAAGGCTTATTTTGCATTAGCTTGCCAATATTTTGGCTGTGAAAACCATCCACATCTTTAGCTGGGTCAATCTTCTCAATCACTTGGCTGGAGTCTAAATGTTCTGGCAACGGCAGTTGCACTAAAATACCGTCAATTTTAGGATTCTGATTTAAACGCCCAATCTCACTTAAAAGTTGTTGCTGGGTAATATTGGCGGGCAGATTAATGGTTTTGGCATAAAAACCCACTTTTTTGCATGCTCTATCTTTGTTACGAACATAGATGACTGATGCAGGGTCGTCTCCTACCAAAATAACCGCCAGACCTGGTGCTCTGGGTAATTTGGCAGTTTTTTTAGCAATTACATTTATTAAATCTTGGGCGATTTTTTTGCCATCAATAATCATGCAAAAGCCTCATGGTAATATTTTCCTAACTTTTTCTAAATCTTCAGCCGTATCAACCCCAATGCCCGTTGGCGTGCAAGCGGGCGTTACATGAATTGCAAACCCAGCATTTAAAACCCGCAGCTGCTCTAATTTTTCTACTTGCTCGTAGCCTGGGCTGTCCATTGTTAAATACTGTTTAATAAAACTTACCCGATACGCATAAATACCAATATGTTTAAAACACAGCGCGGCATCAAAATCTGCCTCATCCCGAAAAGCGGGGATTGGTGCGCGTGAAAAATACAAGGCTTTGCCAAATTTATCAAACACTACTTTAGTACAATTTGGGTCTAAATATTGGCGCCTATCAAGCACTGGCTCGCATAAGGTAGCCATTTGCATATTACTAAGTGTTAAATTATTTGCCACTTGTTGAATAACATCAGCGGGCAACATAGGCTCATCGCCTTGCAGATTAACAATAATTTGATTTTCTTTAAGCGCTAATTTTTCTGCCACCTGTGCAAGGCGTTCAGTGCCTGAGCTATGATAATCCCCTGTCATACAGGTGATTGCCCCAAAATTCTTTGCCACTTTTTCAATACGCTTATCATCGGTTGCAATAATCACGGTATTTGCACCACTATTTACAGCATTTTCATAAGTATATTGAAGCAGTGGTTTGCCGTGAATATCTTTAAGTAGTTTCGCTGGCAGGCGATTAGAAGCATAACGCGCGGGGATAATAACACAAAAATCCATCAATCTAACTTTCTAGCCTCTTCTACTAACAAAATGGGAATGCCGTCTTTGATAGGGTAAGCCAAACCGCTGACCTCACAGACCAACTCGTCTCCCACTTGTTTAAGTGGTGCCTTGCTTTTGGGGCAAACCAGTAATTTTAACAGTGCTTTATCAATCATAATTTTGCCTCTAATTGGGTTAAAAAATCCGCATCCAAATCAGCCACAACCTGCAAATACCACATTTTATCATTTACAAAAGAATGACATTTTACCCAATCTTTTGCACTCATAAGAATAGGATAATCATCTGCAAATAATAAATCTTGGGGCTTATAAAAATAATGGTCGGCAAACGCATGTGGCTGAATTTTAATCTTAAGCTTGGTTAAAGAGACAAAAAACTCAGCTGGATTACCAATCCCAGCAACCGCATGACAAGTTTGCTGGGCAAAATAATTCAACGGTTTTTCCCCACCCGTTTTGGCATTAACAAAGGCACATAGTTTCAGTTGTTTCTGGAGCACAAAATCCACAGTTTTAAGCCTATTCTTACTCTCTCGTAACGGTCCCGCTGGCAGGTAGAAACCATTGCCAAAGCCGCTTACCACACAAATTTCTACATCTGCACCCATGCTGTAATGTTGCAAGCCGTCATCGCTAATCACCAAATCAACATTATGCCGATTGATTAAATCAATAACTGCCTGTGGGCGATTTTTATTCACCATCACTGGTGCTTGGGTTTGAATGGCAATCAGTAGCGGCTCATCACCACAATCAAGAGATAGGGTATTATCATTAACCGACAAACTGCCTTTTTTATGTATGCCACCATAGCCACGAGAGACCACGCCAACTTTTTTACCGCATCGCTTAAAATAATTTGTCAGCGCAATAACAACAGGAGTTTTACCACTACCCCCCACCGTGATATTGCCCACCACAATCACCGGCACTTTAAAATGATGGGTAGTCAATAACCCTATTTGATAAAAGAGTCTTCTAAAAGTTGATAACAGATAAAAAATCGCTGCAACTGGCAACAATAAATAGTTAATAATGCCACGCTTGTTGAGATTCATTATTCAACAAATTCGCTTTTGGTTTTGTATTTATTTTCAGAAAATCTAAGTACCCCAGCGGAGATTACCAACACTAAAATTGAGACCACCATAATCAATAAATTAAATTTATCATCTGCCATCAGTAATTTCATATCAATCACCATAAAGCGGGTAATCGCAGTAACTGCAATAAATATCAAGAATATAACTGGCAGGCGATGGGTTTTAAAATAAATGCCAGTCATCGCTCCGAGCTCTAAATAAATAAATAATAGTAAAATATCTTTTAACGATGCAAAACCCGCACTATCGTGCATAATAATTAAATATTCACTGACTGCCGACCAAACGATAGTACCGCCAATGACAAACAAACCCAATATATGAAAAGATTCAATTAAGATATTACCCAGTTGGTCAATTCTATTTTTAATGGTCAATTTATATACCTCCTTTTTAAAGTGCTAATTATGACAAAATATTGCCCCAATGAGTATTGAATTTCAAATTTCTAACCAATATTTACGCTCAAACCGTAAAAAAGGCTTTATATCTTTTATTTCTGGAGTCTCTATGGTGGGGTTGATTCTCGGGGTGATGACCTTAGTTACCGTGCTATCGGTAATGAATGGCTTTCAAAAAGAGTTGCGAGAACGCGTGCTCAGTGCGATTTCTCACGCTTATATCACCCAATATGATGCTGTGGTTGATGATTGGCAAAGTTTGCAGATCCAAATCAAAGCCCACCCCAATGTTATAAATGCCTCGCCTTATGTTGAAAAATATGCACTCTTAAATACCCAAGTTGGTGCTCAAGGCATTACGGTTCGCGGTATTTTACCCGAGCTGGAAAAACAAACCTCAATCTTGCTGGATAAAATAAGTGCTGGCAGTGCTGATTTAGGGAAAATGGATATTCTAATTGGTTCAAGTTTAGCCGTCTATCTGGGTGTTACTATTGGCGATAAGATAACCCTACTAACCCCAACACTCTCCAGTAGCATTATCGGCATTCAGCCAAGGTTTAAACGCTTTAAAGTAAGTGGGATTTTTGATGCTGGAATTAGTGAATACGATAATAATTTGGCCTTTATCGCTTTAGAGCAGGCGCAAAAACTCTATTCTATGGAGGATAAAGTCTCGGGTATTCGTCTCAAAGTGGATGATTTATTTAATATCAAAACCATTACCAATGAGGTTATTACTGGGCTTGATGCACAAATGTATTACAGTGTAGATTGGATGCAGCAAAAAGCCAATTTTATCAAAGCTTTGAATCTTGAAAAACAGATGATTGGCATTATTTTATCACTCATTATTGCAGTAGCTGCCTTTAATATTGTTTCCATGATGGTGATGATGGTTACTGATAAAAAAGCCGATATTGCTATTCTCAGAACTATGGGCATGACACCAAAACGCATTGTTAAGTTGTTTTTTTATCAAGGGCTCACGGTTGGTGTTATCGGTGTTACATTTGGGCTAATTTTGGGGGTGTTGTTGGCACTTAATATTGAAGTTATTGTGAGTGGGGTTGAGGCAATTCTCGGCTTTGAATTTTTTCCCAAAGATGTTTTTTATATCAATCGCTTTCCCTCACAAATACAGATTGATGATATTATCAAAGTGGCCATTGGTACTTTTATTTTGGTTATTCTCGCCTCAATTTATCCTGCTGTTCGTGCTGGTAAAGTTCAAATCGCGAAGGTGTTGAATTATGAATAGTATTATCAGTTGCCAGCAAGTTTGCTACCATTATGATGATGGTTTGCATACCACTACAATTTTAGATAACTTAAATTTAGAGGTGGGTCAGGCAGAATCTGTTGCTATCTTAGGGCAATCAGGCTGTGGCAAATCTACCTTGCTTAATCTGCTTGGTGGCATTGACCGACCTAGCAGTGGCAAAGTGTGGATTCATAATATTGATACTGTAACTTTAAATGAAAATCAGATTACCAAACTTAGGGGACAATATTTGGGGTTTGTTTATCAATTTCATCACTTGCTAAAAGATTTTACTGCCCTTAAAAATGTCATGCTACCACTGCTTATTCGCGGCGTAAAAAACACCCTTGCAAAAACCCAAGCCGAAACGCTATTAAAAGTAGTAGGGTTAGAAAATCGCACCACCCATCTGCCCGCAGAACTCTCTGGTGGTGAGCGCCAACGGGTGGCAGTTGCAAGAGCCATCATCACCCAGCCCAAATGCCTGCTGGCAGATGAACCTACTGGCAATCTTGATGCGACTAACGCCAATCAAATTTTAGACTTAATGCTCCAACTCAACCAACAACAAAATTGTGCCCTAGTGATTGTAACCCATGATAAAAAAATTGCCACCAAAATGGAACGGGTTTTGTTGTTAGAAAATGGAAAACTAAGAGAAGCTTAAAGCAAAAAATAAGGGTGTGGGCATTGATCTTGCTTTTAAAAATTATAACGCCCAGTGGATGGCTAACTGAGTTTTGATATTAGATGGAGGTAAGGGACGACGCTACGATTTCCACTATTAGTCATTGTGATAACAAAAAAAATAAACCCGCAGGGAACTGCTAATAAACACCTACAATTATCCCTGAGAGGTAAAACCCCTGAAACTTCAGCCCTAAAAAATAACCCCTATTATCTCTCCATATGTTCGTCTATCTATAAAAAAACCAACCCACTGCCACTATTCAGTAGCGCCCTAAAATCTTGGGTTTCTTATGCCATCGCCTCAGATCTTTGTGGTGTTTTTTGATGAAAATCAGTTTGCATTTGGAATTTGTGGGCGGTGTTGAGTAGTCTTTCCTCAGACCAGTAATTGCCGATTAACTGTAGGCCTACAGGGAGGTTTTGGGAGAAACCCGCAGGGATGGACATGCTGGGCAAGCCTGCTAAGTTAGCACTCAAGGTGTAAATATCGGATAAATACATGGTCACTGGGTCTTTGATTGAGCCCAAATCCCAAGCTGTTGTTGGGCTGACTGGACCTATAATTATATCCACTTTGCCAAAAGCGGTTTTAAAATCATCGCTGATTGAGTGGCGGATTTTTTGGGCTTTGAGATAATACGCATCATAATAGCCAGCGGATAAGGCGAAAGTGCCAATCATAATACGGCGTTTGACTTCCTCACCAAAGCCTTCAGTACGCGAACGCAAATACAAATCTTGCAAATCTTTGGGGTTATCACAACGATAGCCAAAACGCACCCCGTCCATTCTAGAAAGGTTAGACGAGCATTCGCATGGAGCAATAATATAATAGGTGGGAATGGCATAGGTGGAGTTTGGTAAGGAAATTTCTTTAACACTGACACCCAATGCCTCAAATTCTTTTATTGCTGCCATGATTTTGCTAGCAACCCCAGAGTCTAAATCTGTGGAAAAAAACTCTTTGGGCAAGCCGATGGTTAGTCCTTGAATTGAGTTATTTAAATTTTTTGTATAATCTGGCACGGCTTGTGTGGCGCTGGTGGAATCTTTTTTATCAAAACCTGCCATAACATTTAAGACAATGGCAGCGTCTTGGGCTGTTTTAGTCATGGGCCCTGCTTGGTCAAGGCTGGAGGCATAGGCAATCATGCCATAACGCGACACTCTACCGTAGGTAGGTTTAAGCCCAGTAATACCACATAAACTGGCAGGCTGACGAATTGATCCACCTGTATCTGTGCCTGTAGCAAAGGCACTCAACCCAGCTGCCACGGCAACGGCTGAGCCACCCGATGAACCGCCTGGGATTTTTTTTCTATCCCAAGGATTGTGTGTTTTGCCATAATAAGAGCTTTCTGTTGTTGATCCCATAGCAAATTCATCCATATTGGTTTTGCCTAACATAACCAAATTGGCTTGATTGAGTTTGTGGCTGACAGTGGCATCATAAGGAGAGATAAAATTATCTAACATTTTTGAGGCAGCGGAAGTTTTAACCCCTGTGCTACAAAAAATATCTTTGTGTGCGTAGGGAATGCCGACCAAGATACCGCCCTCACCTTTGGCAATTTTATCGTCTGCTGCGCGTGCTTGTCTGAGTGCTAAGTCATCGGTTACACTGATAAAGGCATTCAAATCTGAGTTGTGAATGCGGTTAAGGTAATGTTTTGTGAGTTCAACACAGGAAAAATCGCCCGCTCTCAAACCCGCAGACAATTCAGCGATGGTTTTGGTGTGCATAACCATCACCCAGAATCGCTGGGGTTTGATATTACCGTAGGTACAAGATAGTATTGATCACGAATTTTTGGGGCAATTGATTGAAAAATTTGCACTTGATTTTGTTCGCCCACCTTGTCTTCACGCAAGCGTTGGGTCATGTGTAGTGGGTGCGCCATAGGTTTAATATTATCGGTGTTAATCTCACTGAGTTTCTCGGCAAGCGCAAGAATGTTGTTTAAATCTTTTGTGGTCGCATCAAGGGCATCATCAGCAATGTTTAATTTAGCCAAATTAGCAATTTGTTCGAGCTGGGTATTATCAATCACAAGTCGCCTTTGTTTATAAGAATGGGATTGCATTAAAAACACTCATTGGCTTACTAAAAGAAGCCCTGAGCGTTGAGATGTCTCTTTGCATCCATAACATGGATCTACGCATCCCCACCATATTGCTATTCATCTCTTCCATATTTTTTAACATCGGTTTGAGTGTACCGATTCGTTGGTTAATTTGCCCTGTGTAGATTGAAATTTCATCTAAATTATCTAGTTTGTTGGCAACCACCTCCATATTATGATTAACGCTGGCAAAATTATGCTCAATCTTTGCCACTGAGATATTCATTTGTGTCACGCTTTTAGCTAAACTATCGACACTTTTCACCATTGCTGACATGTTTTTACCCATTTGTGGGTCCATGGCTTTTGCTAGTTTATTCATATCTATGGTAATTGAATAAATAATCCAAAAACCACCAAACGCCAATAAAGTAAAAACCAATAAAGAAGGCAGGAAAAACTTTTCAAACTTAGATCTATTATGTTTTTCAACCTCTTCTAGCATTTTTTCCAAATCAGAAATACTGGAGGTAATCATCACCTCGTCATCTTTAATTTTTTGAGTTTTGTTTTTATCTGTCATAATCCTCCCCCTGACAAAATTTGTTAATAATCTGGTCTAAAAGTTTTGGTTGATAGTCGCTACTAACAAAAGCTGCCCCCAATTTACGCAACAACACCAAGCGAATATTGCCACCAATGGCTTTTTTATCAACGCTCATTGCTTGCTTAAAAGCACTTTTTCTAATTTTACTGTTAATTGTTATGGGCAAGTTAGATTTTTTGATTAAAATCCGAATTTGATTAACTTCATCAAGGCTTAAATACCCCTCTAATTGTGATAATTCAGCCGCCATTAACATTCCAACAGCGACCGCTTCACCATGCAAATAAACCCCATAACCCAGCGTATTTTCAATTGCATGGGCAAAAGTATGACCCAAATTAAGCAGCGCTCTTTTGCCCGTCTCCAATTCATCTTGAGCAACGATATGGGCCTTGTCTTGACAACATTGATACACGCTGGAAATCAGCAATGTTTTGTCCCTATTTATCAAACTGTGGATATTGTCTTGTAAAAAATGCAAAAATTCAATATTGGCTAATAATCCATATTTAATCACCTCAGCCATGCCCGCACAATATTGTTTAGAATCTAAAGTATCTAATAAATCAACATCAATCAACACACATTTAGGCTGATAAAAACTACCTATCATATTTTTACCAAGAGGGTGATTGACCCCAGTTTTGCCACCAACACTGGAATCTACTTGGGATAACAAAGTGGTAGGGATTTGGATAAAATCCACCCCACGCTGATAGATGCTGGCAGCAAACCCAGTAATATCGCCTACTACACCGCCACCGAGAGCGATTAAGGTGCAACTTCTATCAAATTTTGCAGTTAATAATGCATCAAAAATCAAATTCATACTGGCTAGTGTTTTATATTTTTCACCATCAGGCAAAATGGTCTGTGCCACCGCAAAGTCTGTGAGTAAGGTCTTTATTTTTTGCAAATAAAGTGGGGCAACGGTGGTATTGGTTACAATCATCACTTGTCTGCCATGGATATGCTGGGTTAATAATTCTCCCAAAGATAATAAATTTTGCCCAATATAAATTGGGTAAGATTTTTCACCGAGATTAAGATTGAGTGTTTTCATGCGTAAAGCCTTTGCTCGCCATCACCAGCCACATTTTCAACACAACGCGCACAAAGCTTTGGATGATTGCTGTCATCGCCAACATCTTCGCGGTGATGCCAGCAACGCACACATTTTTTATGTTTGCTTTTTTCTACTTTAATAAATACCCCATCTTTACTTGTAGAAATACAATCACTATCCTTGTTATCTAAAGGCTGAACCCGAGCGTAGGAAGTAATAAAAACAAAACGCAGATCATTACCGAGCTTATGAAGTGCGGTAAAAATAGCATCATCACAATAAATATCCACCTCAGATTCTAAAGAAGAGCCGATAATTTTATCATTGCGTAATTTCTCAATTTGTTGACGGACATCATTTATTAAATAATAAGTCGCCTCAATCCCAGATTGGTGTTTCATACGACCTGTAAAAAGACCTATCTCCCCATACCAATTTTGTAAAAAAATACTCTCATCACTTGCCCCAGGTAGATGTTGCCATACTTCCTCAGCAGTAAAAGACAAAATTGGGGCAATCCAGCGCACCATTGCCTGAGTGATATAATAAAGAGCGCTTTGAGCCGAGCGCCTACCTAATGAATTTTTCTGCATGGTGTATTGACGGTCTTTGATAATATCTAAGTAAAAACTACCTAAATAATTGCTACAAAAATTCATAATTAAGCTAACAACCCGATGAAAATTGTAATCTTTATAGGCTATTTTTATTTCCTCTTGCAAGTTAGCGCCTACATTAACAATCCATTGGTCTAAAACCAACATTTGCTTAAACCCAACCAAATGTTTATCCACCTCAAAGCCATTCATGTTAGCCAACATAAAACGCAGGGTGTTACGAATGCGACGATAACTATCTGCCGAGTGCCTTAAAATTTCATCGCTAACACTCATCTCTCCAGTGTAGTCAGTTGAGGCAATCCATAGACGCAAAATATCCGCACCGAGATGATTAACTACTTTTTGTGGGCTCACTACATTGCCGAGCGATTTGCTCATTTTCTTACCGTCTTTATCTACCGTAAAACCATGTGTCAAAACTTGTTTATAAGGAGCTTTGCCGTTAATTGCTACTGCTGAAATGATTGAGGATTGAAACCAACCACGATGCTGGTCTGAGCCCTCTAAATATAAATCAGCTACAGTAGAGAGTTCCGCTCTATTTTTTAATACCGCATAATGACTGACGCCTGAGTCAAACCAAACATCTAAGGTATCGGTGGTTTTGTTGTAATCTTTTGCATCGTCGCCTAAGAAATCCGCAATATCGGATTCAAACCACGCTTCAATACCGCTTTTTTCAATCTTGCTGGCAATGACAGTGAATAATTTTTGGGTATTTGGATGTAATTCACCTGTTTGCTTATGTACAAACAAAGTAACCGGCACCCCCCAAAAACGCTGTCTTGATATACACCAATCTGGGCGATTGGCAACCATCAATTCAATGCGTTTTTTGCCCCAATCAGGAATCCATTCCACCTTTGGAATTTCGCTATTCACCGCATCACGCAAACCGTTTTGCTGCATAGAGATAAACCACTGAGGTGTTGCCCGAAAAATCACTGGGGTTTTATGCCGCCAGCAATACGGATAACTATGACTAACATCTTGGTGTAACAACAAAGTGTTTTTTTGTTTTAAAGCTTCTATCACTATCGGATTTGCTTTAAACACAAATTGCCCACCCACCAACGGCACATCATCAAAAAATACCCCATAATTATTGACTAAATTTTTAACTGGTAATTGATATTTTAACCCAAGCGCAAAATCCTCCTCACCATGTGAAGGTGCAATATGCACGCAACCAGTGCCAGTATCGCCACTCACATGGTCGCCAAAAATAATCGGCACTTGTTTATCATAAAATGGGTGTTTAACCAACTTCCTTTCTAATATGTTTATATCTGGTACTAAAACTCCGTCATAGTTAAGATTCGATGCTATTTTGTCATAGCAATCTTTAGCGTAAATATGATGCTCAGTATCTGTAGAAACCAAAAAATATTTCAATTTAGAATTTAATGCAACCGCCTCATTCGCAGGCAATGTCCAGGGTGTGGTTGTCCAAACTACAATAAAAATAGGCTTTTTGCGGTCAAATAAAGATGCCAAATCCCCCTTGTCTTTGAGAATATCTTTAATAAATTCAGATTTAGTTGCTTCGGTTAGTTCAAACTTCACATAAACCGCTGGCGATTGTTTGTCTTTATATTCTACTTCAGCCTCGGCTAAAGCTGAGGCACAATCACAACACCAATGCACGGGTTTATGCCCTTTGGATACATGACCGTTTTTAACAATCTCAGCCAAGGCACGAACAATATCAGCCTCGTATTTAAAATCTTTAGTTAAATAAGGCTTGTCCCAATCACCCAGAATACCCAGTCGCTTAAAATCTTGCCTTTGTTTGAAAATTTGAGAATCGGCATATTTTCGGCATTCGGCACGAAACTCTTTGGCATCAATTTTCTGTCCGACCTTGCCTTTTTTCTTCTCAACATTCAACTCAATTGGCAAGCCGTGACAATCCCAGCCGGGCAGATAGGGTGCATCAAAACCCGATAACGATTTTGATTTGATGATAATATCTTTAAGCACCTTATTAACCGCATGGCCAATATGAATATCGCCATTGGCATACGGTGGACCATCGTGCAAAATAAACTTTGGCTTACCTTGATTTTGCATGCGAATTTGATGATATAAATCATCATCTTGCCATTTTTTTAAAAAAAACTTAACGCGACTGGCAAGGTTGGCTTTCATCAAAAAAGTGGTTGCAGGTAAATTTAGGGTGGATTTATAATCAGCCACGAAAGATTCTTACATATTAAAAAAAGCACAATTATACTTGAGCAAAAACCATGAATACAGCGATTAAAGACCTGCAGATTTAAGTAATAATTTAACCTGATCGGGTTTGAGATAGTCCATTTGATTGGTTTTGAGATTTTTGGGTAGGCGAACCTCACCAAAACGCACGCGAATAAGGCGTGAAACCCGAAACCCTAATGCCTCCCACAAACGCCTTACTTCACGCTTTCTACCTTCTTTAAGCACCACCTTATACCAGCAATTTGCACCACTGCCACCGCCAATACTCAGCCGCGAAAATTTAGCAAAACCATCATCAAGCTCAATACCTTGAGTGAGTTTTACAATGTCTTTTTTTTCTACCCTACCCAGCACTCTAACTGCATATTCACGATCAATTTCTGTACTCGGATGCATGAGTTTGTTGGCCAAATCACCATTATTAGTGAATAATAATAAACCCGAAGTGTTAAGATCTAGGCGCCCTACCATAACCCAGCGATTCTCTTTGGGCAACAAATCATAGACGCTTTTGCGTCCTTTTGTGTCTTTGTTAGCACAAATCACCCCTGCTTGCTTATTCAAAATTAGAACCTTGGTTTTTGCCTCGTTATAACGCTTTAGGTCAATTTTCCGTCCATCAATTTTGACCGAATCATATATTGTGCATTTATCGCCAATTTGTGCAGTTTTATTATTTACCTCAACACGCCCCTGCCCAATCAGTTTCTCAGCCCAGCGGCGCGAACCATAGCCAGCATTGGCGATGAGTTTTTGTAATTTATACATTTAAATTTGAGTAAATTTCTAATGAAAATCACCTATATTTTGATTATAAAGTCTTTGTATAATTATTCGATGCCTTTATAGTTGCAAAGGTCTCTATGTTAAAGACCTCACAATAAACCAACAAATTAATACCCAATCTTCATTGCCTCACGCACCTCGGCCATTGTCTCTTTGGCAACATTGCGGGCTTTTTTACTGCCTTCAAAAATAATCTGTTTAACCAATTCGGGGTCAGATTGATATTTTGCAACACATTCTTGCATGGGTGCTAACTCGCTCTTTATCGCTTTAATCACTGGCTGTTTGCACTCCACACAGCCGATTTTTGCGCTGCTACAACCTGCCACTACCCAATCGCAAGTCATTTTGTCCGAATACACCTGATGCAACTGCCATACGGGGCATTTTTCAGGGTTGCCCGGATCGGTTATTTTTACTCTGGCAGGGTCAGTTGGCATACGCTTAATTTTATTCTCAATTTCAGGCTCTGTATCACGCAAAGAGATGGTATTTTTGTAAGATTTGCTCATCTTCTGCCCATCCAACCCTGGCATTTTTGCTGCTTTGGTTAATAATGCCTCTGGCTCTGGCAAAATAATTTTACCGCCACCTTCAATATAGCCTGAGAGCCTTTCTTGGTCACTCAAGGTTAAGTTTTGTTGTTGTTGCAACAGGGCTTTGGCTTTAATCAGCGCCTCACCGTTGCCCATTTCTTGGTAAGTTTTGCGTAAGCTACGGTAAGATTTAGCTTGTTTTTTACCCATTTTGCTAATCGCAACCTCGGCTTTTTCCTCAAAACCAGCCTCCCGTCCATAAATATAATTAAAACGCCTTGCCACCTCTCGGGTAAGTTCTACATGTGGCATCTGATCTTCACCAATTGGAACTAAATGAGCTTTATATATCAAAATATCAGCACTTTGCAACAGCGGATAACCTAAAAAACCATAAGTAGATAAATCTTTGGTTTTAAGTTTAAACTGCTGGTCTTTGTAAGAAGGTATGCGTTCTAACCATCTCAGTGGAGTCGACATTGACAATAACAAGTGCAGCTCGGCATGCTCTGGGACTTTGGATTGGACAAAAATTGTCGTGGTTTTTGGGTTAATACCAGCCGCAAGCCAATCCACCACCATTTCCATAACATTGGATTCAAGGTCAATTTTGTCTGCATAATGAGTCGTAAGTGCGTGGTAATCTGCCACAAAAAAATAAGAATCGTATTCATTTTGCAGGGCTAACCAGTTTTGCAAAACGCCATGATAATGCCCCAAATGCAGGCGTCCCGTGGGGCGCATACCTGATAAAACTCTACTTTCATTCATGGAAAAATTCTAAGCCTTGTATCACTAAATTTTGCTGGTATTCAGCATGGTTAATTTTGACTCCATCTTGCCCGCCACCAGTAATGAGAATTTTACCTTTAAAAGATTGCACTTTATTTTTAATATAAGATTGAAACATCTCTTCTGTGCCAATTTTCCAAGCATTACGACTATCGATACCCAAAAAATTGCAAATGTTTTTCAGTTTTTTTAACCCCGGAGCAATACCAAGGCTAATATGTTGTTGGTTTTTAATGCAATCAATAGTAACAAAAGTGCCGATATCAATAATCATTAAATCCTGGGTTGGATATTTTTCAAAGCCTGCAACGATTGCCAAAAATCTATCGCTACCCAATTCTGCTAAATCATAGTGGAATTTTATATTTTTATAAGGTTTGGGCTTGATAATTATCGCATTATTAAACAGTGGCAACAGCCGAGAATGTGCTACACAGCTAACCAAAGCCCGCTCATACACTGGCATTAAATCCGCTGCAAAGCTTTCTACTGGTACGCAATCATATTTACCGCCCAAAGACCAGCAAAGCATGCTATTGCCAATATCAACCAACAAAGTTTGCCTAGATTGGGACATCAAATAAGGCTGCATTTATCCATAAATGTAACAAAATACTAGCAACATATCCCAACGCAATCACTGGCATCCATTTAATATGAGAGGTAAATGTATATAAACCCTTGGATTGTCCCATCAATGCCACCCCAGCGGCTGAGCCTACAGAAAGCAGGCTCCCGCCCACACCAGAGGTGAGTGTTACCAACAACCACTGCCCCAAACTCATATCAGGATTCATACTCAGCACCGCAAACATAACTGGAATATTATCAACAATCGCCGACAACACACCAACTAAAATATTGGCATAAGTCGCACCCAGTGAGACATACATAGCCTGCGAAGTAAGTGCCAAATAACCCATGACACCTAAGCCGCCCACGCTTAAAATCACGCCAAAGAAAAATAGCAATGTATCCCATTCTGCCTTAGATACTTGTCTAAATACATCAAAATGCCTATCTTCAGAGGCATTAACTATTGAACGCTTGCGAATGAAAAAACCAGCAATCATCAAATAACTCATGCCTGTCATCATCCCCATAGCAGGTGGCAGATGCAAAAAATTATGGAAACTAACAGCCGTTATGATGGTTAATAAAAACAACACAGCAATTAATAAACCACCATCTTTAATTTTAATCTCATCTTCATGCGCCTTATTTGTCTCATTTTTAACGGCAAAGTGCATAATCGCTGCTGGCACTAAAAAATTAATCAATGAGGGCCAAAATAAACTAAAAAATTGGGAAAATTCTACCACCCCTTTCTGCCAAACCATCAGAGTAGTAATATCGCCAAACGGGCTAAATGCACCCCCTGCATTTGCTGCCACTACAATATTAACAAAACCAACGGAGATAAACCTTATATTAGTGCCACCCACCGCCAATACGACTGCCCCCATGACAAGCGCGGTGGTTAAATTATCTGCCAAAGGTGAGAGAACAAATGCCAAGAATCCCGTCATCCAAAACAACTGCCTAAAACTAAAATTTTTATTGACCAGCCATACTCTCAAAACCTCAAACACCAAGCGCTCACGCAAGGCTTCAATATAAGTCATTGCCACCAATAAAAATAAAAACAACTCAGAATATTCTAATAAATTATGAAGGATTGCCGCCTCTGCCACATGTGGTAAGCCTTGCTGTGCATATACCCAACCAATCAAGCCCCAAATCAAGCCCGATGCCAAAATTACAGGTTTGGATTTTCTAAGTTGAGTGGCTTCTTCCACCATTACAAAAATATAAGCCGCTGAAAATAATGCTAGTGATAAATACCCAATCCAATGATTGGTTAAATCTAATATTTGTAAATCGGCATGATCTGCAAATGCGCTTACAGGAAACAATAATATTAAAAAAGACAATAATTTAGGCATTTCTTACTCTGGTTAATTGCACACCATTGACATCTTTGAGTGTAATTTTAGCGTTTTCATGTGCTACTTCGATTGTTGCTAAACATAATGATTTGTCCGCTGATTTTACACAACGCACCACTTGACCTGAAGCTTTCATCGATTTTGAGACGCTAACCACTAATTCGTCCCCCACTTCAACCCTCTTTTTGCATTTAAATAAACGCATGCGACGCTTTGGTTTTCCTAAATAATGCAGGCGAGCCACCACTTCTTGCCCAGGATAACAGCCTTTGGAAAAATTCACCCCCACTTCGTCAATATCTAAGTTCAAATCCTGTGGTAAAAATTTTTCACTGGTTTGCAAATACACCTCAGCATACTCCTGCTGGAAATCTCGTTTGTGGGTTAGGAGCACACAGGCCTTGTCTCCAAGCTTTGCCTTTGATATATCAACATCAGCCATCAATACAAACATATTTAAGCGTTGCAATACTTTTTCTTTTAAACAGCTGGGAAAGTTAAGATAAAAATCTGCCCCGTCCTTGGTTACCCAAAAAAGTGCAATAATTTTACCCTGATGCTGGCAATAAGCATTCAACTGCCATTCACCTTGTTTTATTTTGTCAATATCGTTACTCAACTGCCCTTGTAAAAAACCTTGCGCATCGGTGCCATTAATTTTTAAAGTCGTTCTATTTTTCATATCAAAAAAGTAGTAAGCAAGGCTTAAAGTAGTAAGCAAGGCTTACAACATAAGGATCATTCGCAAGTGTATTTTTTAATTCCAATGTTGTAGAATTATACTCAATAGACCTTTGCAAAATACCACTAAAAATACCATCTTTAATAAACAGTCTGAAATGTCTCTACCTTTTGTAATTTGGTATTAGATAATGTGCCAGACCATACAACACAGCCTCTAACTTTAAAATATATATAACCAAGCGTGGTGTATTTGATTAACCATTAGTCAATATTAATACCCAACTTAAAACTAAAAATTCAATAATTAAAAACCCTACAACCCATAAAATAGAGTTAGAACAACCATGCCCTAACTTTATCACAATAAAAATCTAAGTTGCGGTGTTGAATCATTGGCTCAACCTCTTCAAATAATTTGCCAGTTTTTTCAAGGATGGAGGCTACATTGAGAATTTGAATTTAGGGTCTTTAAATTTAGGATCTTTAAAAAACACTACTGCCTGAATAACCATTTTCATTGGCACACCGTATCCAGTATTTTGATTGTTGAATATCGTTGCCCACTCCTTTACCCAAAGCGTAGAAAATACCTAAGTTGTACTGTGCTTTTGGATGATTTTGATGGGCAGATTTTTGATACCAAGAAAACGCTTGGGGAAAATTTTTTTCAACCCCCAGCCCTAACTCGTACATCAAACCCAGCTCATATTGCGCCTGTATATCGCCTTTATTTGCCAATTTTATCACTTGTTGATAATTTTTCATCTGCATTATTATAGCACTGTAAAATAGGTTACTTTGTCCTTGTGGCTCAGCTGGATAGAGCGGCCGCCTCCTAAGCGGCAGGTCGCAGGTTCAAATCCTGCCAAGGACGCCACCACCCACAGGTAAAAAATAAACTGAGGGGATTTATGATAATATGAGACCTTTGCATAATTATGAATAACCATCAAAACACTGTCTTCCACCAACTTGACAAAATCCCCCATTTTGCTAATCATCCACAGTTATGTAAAGATTTTGATATGCTAAAAACACGAAGGAATAATCAATGAGTGGTAATAGTATTGGAAAATTATTCACAGTAACTACTGCTGGCGAATCTCACGGTGAGGCATTGATTGGTATTGTTGATGGCTGTCCACCGGGTATGGAGCTGTGTGCAGCTGATTTACAAGGTGATTTAGATCTTAGAAAACCGGGCACTTCACGCCATACTACACAACGCCGTGAAAAAGATTTGGTGAAAATTTTATCAGGCACTTTTGAGGGCAAAACAACAGGTACACCGATTGCTTTAATGATTGAAAATACCGATCAGCGTTCGCAAGATTACAGCAATATTGCCAACACTTTTCGCCCTGGTCATGCTGATTACACCTATGCACAAAAATACGGCTTGAGAGATTATCGTGGTGGTGGGCGCTCCAGTGCAAGAGAGACTGCTATGCGCGTTGCTTGTGGCGGGATTGCTAAAAAATATCTTAGAGAGAATTTAAAAATTGAAATTCGTGGTTATTTGGCACAACTAGGGACAATCAAGGCGGAAAGAATAGACTGGAAAGAGATTCATAAAAACCCATTTTTTTGCCCCGATGCCAGCAAAGTGAAAGCACTTGAAATGTATATGGATACCCTTAGGAAATCAGGGGATTCAATTGGTGCGCGCATTAACATTGTCGCCAACAATATGGTAGTTGGATTGGGCGAACCTATTTTTGACAGGATTGAGGCAGACATCGCCCACGCCATGATGAGTATCAACGCGGTTAAAGGGGTTGAAATTGGTGCAGGATTTAGCGCAATCACCCAAAAAGGTAGCGAACATCGCGATAGCATTACTCCAAATGGATTCAAATCCAATCACGCTGGAGGTACACTGGGCGGTATCAGCTCTGGGCAAGATTTGTTGGTATCTATTGCCTTGAAGCCAACATCAAGTTTGCGTCTGCCGATTCAAAGCATTGATAAAAGCGGCAATCCAGTAGAGGTCATTACCACAGGCAGACACGACCCTTGCGTGGGCATTCGTGCGACCCCAATTGCCGAGTCCATGCTTGCCATTATTCTTATGGATCAATTGTTGCGTCATCGGGCGCAAAATGCCGGTGTCCAATCTACCACGCCAGTTATTCCGCCGCAAGCATAAAAACAATACAACATTCAATTAGCAAAGGTCTCATCATATAATCCCAAAACACGGCATACTCACCCTAAACCCCCTAAAGAGAGGTGCGCACTACAAAAGATTTAATTGTAGATTACAAGACGGGTGAGTTGATTACAGTCTTTTTAATTTAAAGCCCGAAAGAATTTAACGATAAAATGGGTGATTATTTATTTTAGTATAACTCTAAAAGAGTATTTATTCACTTGGGCAAATACCACCGATTGAATATATTAAAATGAATAAGAAAGAATATACAAAAAGAAGTGTTATGGGTGGGTACACTAGCCTTTGAATTAGGTATTTTAAGTTGTGTGGGCTAATGATATTTTATCCATGCTTTTACAAAAATGATGAATAAGATTCAAAGTTTTGTGCGCCGTTCTAGGTGTTTAACGCTAGAACAAAAAACTGGGCTATACGATTTATGGCCAGTCTATGGTATCGATATTGGGGCAAAAAAGCTTGATTTAAACACACTTTTTGCTAAACAACAGCCGATTGTTTTAGAAATTGGTTTTGGCAATGGCGACTCTTTATTGCAGATGGCAATCGATACGCCTGAGAAAAATTTTCTAGGTATTGAGGTGTATGAGGCAGGTATTGGACGGCTGATTAGCGCGGCATACAAACACCAACTTAACAATCTAAAAATCATCAATGCAGACGCAGTAGAAGTGATAAAAAACAACTTTAAAAATGACAGTTTTAGTGTTTTTCAACTGTTTTTTCCCGACCCTTGGCAGAAGAATAAACACCACAAACGCCGTATTGTGCAACCCCCATTTTTAGATTTGTTGAGTGCAAAAATAATTAATGGTGGCAGCATTCATTTGGCAACCGATTGGTGGCATTATGCACAGCAGATGATGGAAATTCTGCAAAAACATCCCCACTTTAAAAACCTTCTGGGCGACCATATCTATTCTTCAAGACCAAAAAATCGACCCATTACTAAGTTTGAGAGGCGTGGCAAAAAACTAGGGCATGGTGTCTGGGATTTGATTTTCATTTGCGAGAAATAATATGCTGTTTCCTATATTTGTTGTTGCAACCTTATTAGAGTTGTTTGTGATTGTATCGGTAGGTGAGTCTATCGGTGCGTTTAATACCGTGATGCTGGTGGTGCTAACAGCTTTTATAGGTTCGTATTTGATTAAACAGCAAGGCTTTTCAACGCTACAAAAAGCTCAGCAATCTATCTTGGGAGGGCAAAGCCCAGCTTTTGAAATGATGGAAGGTGTGGTGATTTTAATCTCTGGCGTACTACTACTTACCCCGGGGTTTATTACTGATACAGTAGGTTTGTTGGGTTTATTGCCTTGGTCAAGGAGATATTTTATTAACCACTTATTTATCCAAAATGCTGGCAAGATTTTTACCCAAAATAATATAATTTTTACCCAAAAAATCCACAACACTAAGAACAAAAAACCCAATAAAAACCCAAATAAAAACGATACAATTGAGGGTGAATTTTGGGAAGAATAGAGCGTAGTTTACCTCAGTGGTTAAAGTATCAACAATCCTTGCACCCAAAAGAGATTGATTTAGGTCTTAGTCGTATCCAAAAAGTTTATAAAAAACTGCTCCCGAAGGGGGTTACATTTAAAATTATTACCGTTGCCGGCACTAATGGTAAGGGTTCAACTTTGGCTTTTTTGGAAAATATTTACGCCCAGGCAGGTTATAAAGTGGGCAAATTCACCTCTCCGCATTTGTTTACTTATAATGAGCGAGTGCGCCTGAATTTAAAAAATAGTGATGATGATTTATTGTGTCTTGCATTTTCTCAGATTGAACAAGTGCGTGGCAATACTTCACTGTCATTTTTTGAATTTTCCGCTTTGGCTGGACTTTGGATTTTTGCTCAACAAAAAGTTGATGTCGCCTTGTTAGAAATTGGGATAGGAGGGCGTATGGATGCGGTCAATGTGGTTGATAGTGATGTTGCCCTTATTACCAACATTGCCCTTGAACACACTGATTATCTGGGCAATACGCGTGCCTTGATTGGCGCTGAAAAAGCAGGCATTATGAGAAAAAACACCCCCTGTATTTGTGCCGACAACAACCCACCAAAATCAATTCAACAAAGAGCCAGTGCCATCGGTGCAAAGCTATCATTTGTCGATCATCCGTATCTAGGTGAGATTGGCTTGCTGGGTGTGCATCAAAGGCGAAATGTGGCTCTGGCAATCCAAGCAGTGCGACATTTACAGGCAACTTTTCCAATCAGCAAAACTCAACTTAAATTTGCCATTAAAAATACCACATTGGATGCTAGATTACAAATAAGAAAGGCTGCCAATAAAACCCTAATTTTTGATGTAGCACATAATCCAGCAGCAGTGCAAGTTTTGACAGATGAATTAACAAGGGAAAAAATCCCTACACTGGCAATTTTTTCTACTTTGAAAGACAAAAATATTAATCTAATGATTAAGGCAATCCGTCCGATAATTAGCCAATGGTTACTGGTCCCGCTTGATAATCCACGAGCCATGAGTATGGCAAGTTTGAACAATCAATTTACTCTTAGCGACAATATTTTAGCTTGCAAAGACGGGCAACAAGCATTGGAATTGGCACTCAAAGATTCACACAGCACACGCATTGTGGCATTTGGTTCATTTTATTTGGTTGCTGATATAATAAAGGCATTTGATAAGCGTGATTGCTTGTAAAATTCAACATTGATTGAGAAGACAAGCAGGGAAATTATGCAGACCATTAAAAATTGGGAAAATACATTGGGAAAACAAGAATCTACACCAAGTATTTGGGTGGATTTTTTAAACTTCTTTGAACAATTAACTTGGAATGATTATTTAATTATTTTATTTTTGCTTATTTTTGCCCTGATTGGCTTTAAACGCGGCTTTGCATTGGGTTTTATTAATTTTGCTTGGGTTGTGGCAGCACTTATTTTTTCAGGTTTTTTCTACCAAGTGCTTAGTAACGACAATATTTTTTGGCTGTTTACTGGGCAGCCTTTGGTCAGTTTTGTGGTTTTATTTTTAGGCTTTTTATTATTAAAAATAGGGCTTTACAAAATCCTGCAAATTATTGCCAAAATCCACGGTCCCTGCCCACTCAATCGCTTTTTGGCAATCTTTATTGGCATGGCTATTGCACTGGGTGTTAGTTGGGTTTTGACCAATGATATTATTCATATTGAGATTGTCTCACGCTTAATAACCCATCAAGATTTGCTTTTTATTGTTACAGCCACGCTTGTTTTTGGTGCCACTGTCATTACCGCTTTTGTGCTGATAAAAATGCTCAATATCAAAGTCGGCACTGATCAGCCCTGCCCTTTATTACTTGCCCTAAAGCCACTTGATTCAATCCTTAATGCCAAAAATGTCAATAGCCCAGTCAATCATTTTTTTGGTCTGTGGCTTGGATTATTCAAAGGACTGATAGTGGTTGTAGTAATGATTGTGGCACTTAATCATTCCCATTACCTGATTAATGGTCCTATTACTGATAAGTTTAATGCCGTAGCCAACAATACACAAGCAGTTTTATCGGATTATCTAACCTTTATTGAGCGCTAATTATGTGTGGGATTGTTGGGATTTTATCCACTACCAAAAAAGACACTGCACTTTATATCTACGATGCGCTAACCATTATCCAGCATCGGGGTCAAGATGCTGCTGGTATCGTAACCTCGCACAAAGGGCGTTTTTATATGCGTAAATCCAATGGCTTGGTTAGGAATGTTTTTCGCACTAAACACATGTCCAAACTCTTGGGTGATATGGGTATTGGTCATGTGCGTTATCCAACAGCAGGCAGCTATTCTGGTGCTGAGGCACAACCTTTTTATGTTAATTCTCCGTATGGCATTGCCTTTGCGCATAACGGCAATTTAACCAACACCAAACAGTTAAAAAAAGAACTTTTTGAACAAGATTTGCGTCATATTAATACCAATTCTGATTCAGAAATTTTGCTTAATGTTTTTGCTAGCGAACTTGCTAAATTACAAAAATACCATATCAATGAAAATGATATATTTAATTCAATTATCCAAGTGCATAAGCGTGTGCGTGGTGCATACGCTGGAGTTGGGATGATTTTAGGTTATGGCATTTTTGGTTTTCGTGACCCTTTTGGTATTCGCCCTCTAATTCTGGGTAAGCGCACAACCCGTGGTGGCACTAAATATATGCTTGCCTCAGAAAGTGTTGCCCTCAGTGCACTTGGCTATAAAATTGTGCGTGATATTAAGCCTGGAGAGGCCATTGTGATTGATAGACAAGGCAATGTCCACACCCAGCAATGTAGTGATAGTATGCAATATTCGCCATGTATTTTTGAATTTGTCTATTTTGCTCGCCCAGATTCAGTGATTGATAATATCTCGGTTTATAAATCTCGCCTTAGAATGGGTGAGTGCCTGGCCGCTAAAATTCGCCAAGAATGGGGTGCTAACAAAATTGATGTAGTGATTCCAATTCCAGATACTTCTAGGGTGGCAGCCCTACAACTGGCCTATAAACTCAAAGTAAAATACAGTGAGGGTTTGATTAAAAATCGCTACATTGCCCGTACTTTTATTATGCCTGGACAAAAACAACGCAAAAAATCCGTACATCAGAAACTCAGTGCCATTGAGCTTGAATTTAAGGGCAAAAATGTCTTATTGGTGGATGATTCAATTGTGCGTGGCACCACCAGCGAGCAAATTGTGGAAATGGCTCGTGATGCGGGTGCCAACAAAGTATTTTTTGCCTCAGCGGCCCCACCAGTGCGCTATCCCAATGTATATGGCATTGATATGGCAAGCGCAAAAGAATTTATTGCCCACGACAAAAACAACACCCAAATTTGTGCAACCATCGGTGCTGATAAACTTATTTATCAAAATTTGCATGATCTTATTTGGTGTGTCCAGCAAGGCAACCCAAAGATTAAAAACTTTGATTGTTCGTGTTTTGACGGTCAATATGTAACTGGCGATGTTGATAAAGATTATCTAACCCAAATTGAATTATTGCGCTCAGATGCTGTTAAGAAGAAAAATAATACGCTTGATACTTCTGAGATGAGTTTGTAATGATGTAGAATGGTGCGGTTTAACCATCACAACTTTAGAATATGGAAAAGCAACAATTTGATACCAAAGCGATCCGAGAAGGTTACCGAACCACGGGGGAGCAAGAGCATTCAGAAGCCATTTTTCTAACTTCAAGTTTTGTTTTTGATTCTGCACAACAAGCCGCAAAACGATTTTCTAAAAAAGAGCCGGGCAATATCTACGCGCGTTTTACCAATCCAACAGTTGCTGCCTTTGAGCGCAAATTGGCCGCACTTGAAGGCGCGCCAGCCTGTGTTGCCACTGCAAGTGGTATGGCAGCAATTTTTGCCACCATTATGGCATTGCTTAAACCTGGCGACCATATTGTGGTTTCGCGTAATATGTTTGGCACCTCTATTGTCTTACTTAATACCATCGTTGCTAAATTTAATGTGGATATTAGTTATGTTGATCTCGGTGATTTATCGGCTTGGCAAGAGGCGTTGCAAAATAATACCAAATTATTTTTGTTAGAAACGCCATCTAATCCATTAGGTGAGGTAGTTGATATTGTTGCGCTTAGCAAAATCAGCCGAGAAAATAATATTTTATTGGCAGTTGATAACGCAATTTTAACCCCCGCATTACAAAATCCTATCGCCCTAGGTGCTGATATTGTGATTCATTCTGCCACTAAGTACATTGACGGTCAAGGGCGTTGTTTGGCTGGTGCGGTTCTGGGTACGAATGAGTTGATAGAAAAAATTGCCACCTTCACCCGTGCAACGGGTCCGAGCCTGAGTGCTTTTAACGCTTGGATTGTGCTAAAAGGTTTGGACACACTTAGCCTGAGAATGCGCGCGCACTCAGACAATGCACTTAAAGTTGCCTTATGGCTGACACAGCAAAATCAAGTTGAGAGGGTGTATTATCTGGGTTTGGAATCTCATCCTCATCACTCATTGGCAAAACAACAACAATCTGGGTTTGGTGGTATCGTCTCATTTACAGTTAAGGGTAAGCGCGCAGCTGCATTCAAGTTAATTAACGCCACTAAAATACTCTCTATTACCGCAAATCTAGGCGATACCAAAAGCACAATTACACACCCCGCCTCTACTACACATTACCGTTTGACAGAAGTGGAAAAAAAACAGGCGAATATTAGCGAAGGATTACTTAGAATCTCGGTTGGTTTAGAAGATACGAATGATGTGATAAATGACATTAGCAAAGGGCTTTTGGTATAATTGTAACTTTCTTAATTCATAGATGCTCAAATATAACACAACAAAGGTATTTTTTTATTGATGCAAAATTCTTTTTCATACGAAGAACTTATTCAATGTGGCAATGGCAAGTTATTTGGTGTTGGTAATGCACAATTACCACAACCACCAATGTTAATGTTTGACCGCATTACTCATATTTCTAAAGAAGGCGGAAAACACAACAAAGGCTGTGTTATTGCTGAATTAGACCTTAATCCTGATTTGTGGTTTTTTAAATGCCATTTTAATGACGATCCAGTCATGCCCGGATGTCTCGGTATTGATGCAGTTTGGCAATTGGTTGGTTTCTTT
The DNA here is from genome assembly GCA_002007405.1 of Gammaproteobacteria bacterium Gsub. Lineage (GTDB taxonomy): Bacteria > Pseudomonadota > Gammaproteobacteria > PS1 > Pseudothioglobaceae > JAAOIF01. The sequence continues at coordinate 131,313 of JYIN01000005.1, read as the reverse complement.
TTAGGCTGGAGTGGTGGCAAGGGTCGGGGTCGTGCGTTAGGCTCTGGCGAGATTAAATTCACTGGTCAAATATTTCCGCACAATAAAAAAGTAATTTATAAAGTTGATTTATCTAGAATGGTTAAACGCAAATTGTATATGGGTTTTGCTGACGCTAGTATTTTTGTCGATGACGGGCTTGTTTATACAGCCAAAAGTTTAAAAGTTGGGCTTTTTGCCGATGTCAATAATATGTAATGAATAATGAATAGAGTCGTTGTTACTGGAATGGGTATTGTCTCTAGTTTGGGCAAAAACTGTAGAGAGGTATTAGAATCTTTAAAAGCTGCAAAGTCAGGTATTAAATTTGATCAACAACAAGCCGAAATGGGGCTGCGTTCCCATGTTTCTGGTGCTATTCCAGAATTTGATACAAACACAGTTATTGATAGAAAAATGCATCGTTTTATGGCAGACGCGGCAATCTATAACGCCATTGCCTTGGATGAGGCGATTAGGCAATCAGCACTCACCCAAACACAAATTTCCAACCCCAGAACTGGGCTTATTATGGGTTCTGGCGGTGCGTCCAATCAAAATGTAGTAGAGGCGGCGGATATTTTAAGAGAAAAAGGCATTAAACGCGTGGGACCCTATCGGGTAACGCGCGCTATGGGATCTACCACCTCAGCTTGCCTCTCTACCCTATTTAAAATCAAAGGCATCAATTATTCCATCAGCTCAGCATGTTCCACTTCCGCACATTGTATTGGCAATGCTATGGAACAAATTCAAATGGGCAAACAAGATGTAGTCTTTGCTGGTGGTGGCGAGGAATTGGACTGGTCACTTACCCTATTGTTCGATTCAATGGGTGCGCTATCTTCCAAATATAACAAAACCCCCGAAAAAGCATCACGCGCCTTTGATACTGAGCGCGATGGTTTTGTAATTTCTGGTGGTGGCGGTGCTCTAGTTTTGGAATCTTTAAACCATGCACAAAAACGAGGTGCGACCATTATTGCCGAATTAACAGGTTATGGTGCCACCTCAGATGGTTTTGATATGGTTGTCCCAAGCGGCGAAGGGGCGCAGCGCTGTATGCAACTGGCAATCTCAACCGTTGCCGGGCCCATTGATTATATCAATGCCCACGGCACCTCGACCCCAGTAGGTGACAACAAAGAGATTATTGCCATTAAAAAAGTATTTACCACACACCTGCCCTATGTCAGCTCCACAAAATCACTCTCAGGTCATGCGCTTGGCGCCGCTGGTGTCAATGAATCTATCTATTCGTTGTTAATGTTAGAAAATGATTTCATGGCAGAATCTGCTAATATCAAAAACTTAGACCCTGTCGCCAAAGGCGTCCCAATAGTGCAATCTACCACCCCCAAACCCCTCAATCGGGTGATGTCCAATAGCTTCGGTTTCGGTGGCACTAATGCTTGTTTGGTATTTGAAAAGTTTAAAAAATAAACATACCAGTAAAATTTATCTGCATGGGTTATTTTTATACTCTATTGAATAAATTAAAATCACAAAGAAATAGTCAAGAGCAATACAAAAATAAAAATAGGCAATGAAAAGGAAATATCAAACGGAAATTTGCCGCAGGAAAATGTCGCCAAGAAAGACATAATAGGGGCAATCCAGCTTTGTCCTCATGATTTCCAAACTTCCTTCTGGTTATGTTGCTATTTGAGTTTAGAAGTTTAGAAAAATTTAGGATTTAACATACACCCATGCTTTAATTCCAGATTGGAATTCTCCTTTGATGCGTTTGTAGGTGCAGACTTCGTATTGGTCTGACTGGGTGAGTTCTGCTAGGGTAATTTCGAATACTGTGCCATCAACGAATTTGCCGATACTGGGGACGGCGATTGGGTGATAGGTTTTGCCGCTGAGGGCGACTACAAAATCGTCTTCAATTTTGATTTGTTGTAATTGATAATCTAATAATCGGTCTTGATAACCTTGTAATTTGCGCCCAAAAGTTTGTAGCTGTACTTGGCTATCTTGTAATGTAGCGTAAGAAAAAAGTAATTCATCGGTGCTCAATTTTGACCAACAGTTAAAATTAAAAGTTTGTCCATGGCAAGCAGGTTTTTAAAGGCAGTTTGCACTTGTTTGGCGCTAATGGGTTTAATTTTATCAACAAAATTGGATAGATAATCCAACGGTAAGTCATAAAAACCAATCACCGATAAATATGCTAAAATTTTGCTATTACTGGCGGTTTCTAATACAAAACCACCGATGATATTGTCCTTGCCAAGTTGTAGGGTTTTGGCACTCAGTGGCTGGTCTATAAAATCAGCCAAAGTTTTTAAGGCAATTTTTCTTGCCGCTAAAGTTTGTGTATTTTTGGTTTGTAGTTTTATTAGAAAATAACCTTTTGATTGGAGTTTATTAAAACTGCTATGAACCGAATAAGCCAAGCCCCTTTTTTCACGAATTTCATCATTAAGTATTGAAGTCAAACCACTGCCGCCAAGGATATGGTTGCCTAAATACAAAGGATAATAATCAGGGTCGGAACGGTTGATGCCAACTTGACCAATTAACAAGTGAGTTTGCTTTGAGGGAAAATCAATGTGTTTATTTTTAGCTTTTTTAAGTGCGCTAACCATTGGATTTTGTTGGGCTTTTTCACCACTATTTAGACCGTGGGAAATCTGCCTTGCGACCTCTTTTGCATGGGGTTTGCTAATATCGCCTACTAAGGCAATGGTGAGATTTTTTGCCACATAGTAGCGCTGATAATGTTGTTCTAAATCTTTGATAGAAATATTGGCAATACTCTCTTTGGTGCCAATTTTTGGGTGTTGATAGGGATGGTCGGCAAAAACTCCTGAGTTAAATGCCAACGCAGCCACACTGGCAGGAGATTGTTTATTTGCCTCAATCTTGCGTAAATTTTGGCGTTTTTCTCGGGTTAAATAAGATTGTTGAAAACTTGGCTGGGTAATAACCTCAGTAAATGTAGCCAACGATTTTTTTAAAATCTCCGCCCTTGTCAAGGTGCGTAATGAGGCAGTTGCCATGTCTTTTGAGATGTGGCGAGAAAATTGTGCGCCCACTGACTCAAATGCGTGAATAATTTGCTCTTCATCATGATACTTAGTGGCAGTACTTAATAAGCGATTGGTCAGGAATGCTAAGCCAAATTTCCCCCCATCTCTGGCTGAAGCAGCATCAAAACTGAGTTGAATATCTAACATCGGCAAGCCTTGCGTTTGAGCAAATAATACTTTTGCCCCCTCAGGCGTTGTCCATTGCATAATATCAAGCGCCTGCGTGCTACTGACAAATAAAAATAATAATAATGCCCTCATTTTAACCTTTGAGGAATCAACTCAACAGTGTTGGCGTTAGCAAAATTCAAATATTCTCTGGTGATATTTGATATATCTTTAACTTCAATTTCTTGCATTTTATCAACATAATTAAACATTTTATCGACCCCTAAACCAACCACCGAGAGCATTCCTAAATAATAAGACTGGGTAAATATTTGGTCTTGTGCAAACACAAAATTTGCCTCTAATTGTGCCTTAGTACGCGCTAATTCGTCTTCAAGCAAATGAGGTTTGTTCTTTAACTCAGCCATTTGGGTTTTAATCGCTGCCAATACAGCTTGATTGCTAACACCTTTGGCTGGGGTAAAACTGAGTATAAATAAAGTATCATATTGGTCATATAGATGGTAATCTACACTGATATTGGAGGCAATTTGTTGGTTTCTGACCAATGCCTTTGAAAGCCCGTTGCCCAATATATGTGCCAACATTTTTAACTGATAGGCCTTGTGTTCGTGATTGGCAGTTTTTAGGCTAGGCACTGGAAAAGACAAGGTATAAAAAGGTAATTCTGCTTTAATTTTTAGGGTTTTTGTATTTGATTTTAGGGGGATTGAAGGTCGTATTAGGGGGATATCTGGGTTTGGTTTGTAGCCACCAAAATAAGTTTTTGCATGTTCAATGACTGCTTGCGGATTAACATCACCGACCACCACCAGAGTCGCATTATTTGGAGCATAATATTTTTTATACCAAGTACGCAAATCTTCTAATTTACAACGCTCTAAATCTTGCTGAAATCCTATCACTGGGGAATGGTAAGCGCCTTTTGGATCAAAAGAAATTAAGCGTAAATTCTCATAAACTTTGGCGTTGGGTACATCCTCAACACGCAGCCGGCGCTCTTCAATTACCACTTGCCTTTCTTTGTCTAATTCGGCATTGGAAAAAATCAGATTGTGCATTCTGTCAGCCTCTAATTTAATGGCTAATTCAAGTTTAGATTTGTGCATTTTTTGATAATAGGCAGTATAGTCCTTACCCGTAAAAGCGTTTTCATCACCGCCATTTTGGGCAATAATTTTAGAAAATTCTCCTTTTGGATAGGCGTTTGTACCTTTAAACATCATATGCTCAAGCAGATGCGAGATACCGGTTATCGGACGAGACTCATCGCTGCTACCGACTTTATACCAAAGCTGGGAAATAAACACGGGTGCACGCTTATCCGCCTTAACCACAATCTTTAAACCATTGTCTAACACCGCCTGCACCACTGGGATATTAACTGCAGAAAATGCAAAATGGGGTAGAAATAGAAAAATAAAAGGGATTAGTTTTGGCATTTTTTGTGAATTAAAGACCTTCGTATAATTATGAATAAATCATGCAGAGGCTTTTTTAAAATATTTCTTTTTTAAAAATGGGATAAACCTAAAACTAAGCAACAATAGGGCAATAAAACTGTAAATCAGTGGCTCAATATCCATATCAGATTTTGCCTGCCAATAAAAATGTACCATGACTAATATAACAATCAAATAAATCAATTTATGCAGTTTTTTCCAGCGCCTCCCCAAACGGCGCATCATTTTATTGGTTGAGGTAATGGTGAGCAAAAATAACAATACAAATGCACTAAAACCAATGGTTACATAAGGACGCTTGGTGATATCTTCCAATACCATCTGCCACTCAAAAGTTTGGTCAATTAAATAAATACTGAGATGCAAACTGGCATAAAAAAAACTAAAAACACCAATCATACGGCGATATTTAACGATCGAAAATGGTAGGATTTTATTCAGTGGGCTAACCAGCAAACTCAACAATAAAAATCGCATCGCCCACTGCCCAGTTGGATTGGTAATTTCTTCAATCGGATCAATTAAATTCCCTGAAAACGCATCAAATACCAGTGCCAAAAAGGGGCTTAAAAGTAGAACAAAAAGCAGGGGTTTTTGCCAAACAATGCTCAAAAGTTCTTTCTCAAATCAAGCCCCGCATATAAATGTGCCACCTCATCACCATAGCCGTTAAAAATCTCGGTTTTGCGTTTTTCGGGTTTAAAAAAACTGCCTCGACCAATCACCCGCTCACGCGCCTGAGACCAACGCGGGTGATCAACATTTGGATTGACATTGGCATAAAAACCATACTCATTAGAGGCTTGTTCTTGCCAAGTATTAAGTGGCATGGTTTCTTGAAAATGAATTGAGACAATAGATTTGATACTTTTAAAACCGTATTTCCAAGGTACGACCAAACGCATTGGTGCGCCATTTTGATTAGGCAAGACTTTGCCATATAAACCTACTGCCAAAAAACTCAGTGGATTCATCGCCTCAGCAATCGTCAAACCCTCAGTATAGGGCCAGTTTAAAATCGGGCGTTTTTGCCCAGGCATTTGTACTTTATCAAGCAAGGTTTTGAATACCACATATTTGGCCTTTGAGGTTGGCTGAAAGGTTTTTAGCATCTCCGCCAAAGACACCCCGACCCAAGGAATGACCATTGACCAGGCCTCAACACAACGCAGACGATAAATCCGTTCTTCCAATTGATAGGGGGCAATAAAATCTTCTAAATCATAATTGCCTTGTTTTGAACATTCACCAGAGATTTTAACATGCCAAGGGTTAGGTTTTAAGGTGTGGGCGTTTTTAGCGGGGTCACGCTTGCCAGTGCCAAATTCATAAAAATTATTATAATTGCTAATTTCTTTAAAAGAGTGCGGGGTTAAATCTTTGCCATAACTTGTAGTGGTAATTTTGTCAGACCACCCCCCGCCTTCAACCCCTTCTGCCAAACTTGAAGCACTATTAAACAACGCCAAACCAGCACCAAATTTAGCACTTTTTTTGATAAATGAACGACGATTAAGATAATTTTTTTCGTCGGTAATATGATGCTCAGTTATTTTCATTCAGGGTCATTTTTCCATTTTTTCACCCATTATACACACTCAAATTTATAATGTCAGCAACATAGACTAAGGAGAACCTGCCACCAATAAGATATGTAAGTCACTGCCTATACAACTAATAATTGCCGTGATGTTATGCCAAAAAACATTAAATTATTTACTAATAGGCTATTGTCGCTCTTTTTATAAATTTTAGGGCCAAAAAGAAAAGAGAGACCAGCTAAAATATAAAACAAAATTATTGGTAAGGGTTAGCAAAATCGGAGATTTTATTGAATTGGTGAGGGAATGGTGTTTTAGTGATTATTAATAATTATGTAAAGCTATGTGTAAAATTATTATTTTTTATCCCTTGATTTATGATGTTTAACTTTTTCAAAAAAGATTCATCCAACACACAACAAAAGCCCGCTTCGTTAAAAAATAAACTACTTAAATCCAGACAAAAACTCGGTATGGGTTTATCTACACTGCTGCTGGGCAGGAAAAAAATTGACAAAGACTTGCTTGATGCGTTAGAAACCCTGCTAATTGGTGCAGATATTGGGATTGATACCACCGACAAGGTTTTGGAATCGGTGCGGAAAAATGCCTCACGCAAAACCCTAAAAGATGCTCAAAGTCTATATTCATTTTTAAAAAATGAGCTCAAAAAACTGCTGATTAAAAACAATGTATTAAATATCAGTGGTAATGAAACTTTTGTGATTTTGGTGGTTGGCATCAATGGTGCGGGCAAAACCACCACCATTGGAAAACTCGCCACTGCCTTTCAAAAACAAGGTAAATCTGTTATGTTGGCAGCGGGTGATACTTTTCGTGCTGCAGCCATTGAACAGCTCAAAGTTTGGGGCAAGCGCAATAAAATACCCGTAGTCGCACAAGCCACAGGTGCAGATGCCGCCTCGGTTATTTTTGATGCTTTTGAATCTGCCAAAGCCAAAAATATTGATATTTTGATTGCCGATACTGCTGGACGACTCCACACCCAAGACAACTTAATGCAAGAATTACAAAAAATCAAACGCGTCTTAAATAAACATCATAAAAATGCACCACATGAAACTCTGCTGGTGGTTGATGGTAGCTCTGGACAAAATGCTGTTAATCAAGCGATAGAATTTAATAAAGCCATTGGTTTAAGCGGCATTAGTATCACCAAACTTGACGGCAGTGCCAAAGGCGGCGTTCTGTTTGCCATTTCTACTGCACTCAAACTACCCATTCGTTATATCGGCGTGGGTGAGGGAATTGAAGATTTAAAACCATTTGAAGCACAAGAATTTATTGATGCCTTATTTGAATGAATGCTAAATTTTTACTAAAAGACCACTTATTTAATACTCAAAAAGTGGGTGATTTAGCAACATTTTTAACCGCGGTTTATCCCCAATTTGAAGCCAATAAATTTATAAAAGAAGTTTCAAAATCCCTCCCAAAATTAGAGCTTAAGCAACGCATTTATTGGATTCGAGAAAATTTAGAAAAATACCTACCCAATGATTTTGAGGTAGCACTTGAGATTATCGTTAAATCTTTGCCAAAAGAATTAGACCCAAATAGAAGCGATAATGATTTTGGCGATTTTATCTTTGCACCTTTGTCTGATTTTGTAGCAAAAAACGGCTTGCAGGATAAATATTTAACCCCATCGTTTGATGCTTTGGCAGAAATCACCAAACGCTTTAGCTGCGAAGACGCAATTCGTTTCTTTATCAACGCCTATCCACAAAAAACTTTTGTTTTTATGCAGAAAATGGCAACCTCAAAAAATTATCATCAAAGAAGGTTGGCTTGTGAAGGTCTGCGCCCAAAACTGCCGTGGTCTATCAACATCAATTTTAATTATCAAAAATCTATCAAAATCTTGGACCAGTTGTATTTTGATAACACCCGGTTTGTGGTGCGCTCAGTTGCTAACCATCTCAATGATATTGCTAAAATAGATGCAGATTTTGTATTACAAACGCTAAAAAAATGGCAAATAGAAGGCAAGCAAAAAAGTAAAAAAGAGATGGATTTTCTAATTCGGCATGCCCTTAGAACACTCATCAAACAAGGTAATATAGAGGCATTAACATTACTCGGCTATCCGTCTAATATAAAAATCAAAATCCATAATTTTAATATTAAAAATAGGCGAATTGCCTTGGGTGATTATTTGAGATTTTCATTTATAATCAAAGCCAGTAAAAACCAAAGTTTAATGATTGACTATAAAATCATCTACCCCTCAAAAACTAAGCGAAAATCTGAGAAAGTTTTTAAAATTAAACAGCTTTTTATAAAACAAAACAGCAGTGTTTTAATTCAAAAAAAACATTTATTTAAAGTCATGACAAGCAAAAAATTGCACTCTGGAAATTATCAAATTTTATTGCAAATTAACGGCAAAATTTATGCCAAAGATAATTTTATTCTGACTCACAAACAACCCTTGCTATAATGAAGCCTTATGGAAGACTACCTCAAAATTGCAAAAAATGGCTTGTGGGATAATAATCAAGCACTGGTGGCGTTGTTGGGCTTGTGTCCATTGTTGGCAGTCACTAATAATATTGTGAATGCGATTGGGCTGGGGTTGGCGACCACTTTTGTGCTGATTGCTTCTAATACTACGGTTTCTATTTTTCGCCATCATATTTCAAAAGAGGTGCGAATTCCGATTTTTGTTTTATTGATTGCCGCTTTTGTAACGATTGTTGAACTGCTGATGCAATCGTATTTTTATGATTTGTATTTAATACTAGGTATTTTTGTGCCTTTGATTGTTACTAATTGCGCCATTTTGGGTCGGGCTGAAGCATTTGCCAGCAAAAACAGTTGGGATAAATCAGCCCTTGATGGGTTGATGATGGGGCTTGGTTTCTCGTTAGTATTGATTATTTTAGGGGCAATGCGTGAGTTGGTTGGTGGTGGCACTTTGTTTGCACAATCGTCTTTGTTGCTTGGCACTTTGGGGGAATCACTGAGTATTAGCGTGGTTGATGATTATCAAGGCACTTTGCTGGCAATTTTGCCACCTGGAGCGTTTATCGGTTTGGGGTTGATTGTGGCTGTTAAAAATTTTATTGATTTAAAAAAACCTTGAACACAATTTTAGATTATTTAGAAAGTGGCGTAATTGATATTGCCCCGCTTTTGTCTTTGGCGTTAAATAAAAGCAGATCGCAGTTAATGGTCAGTGGCGATTATATGCTTAATAAACATGAAAAAAGCCAATTAAAAACACTCATCAAACGGAGAAAAAACGGCACTCCTTTTGCTTATTTAAGTGGCAAAAAAGAGTTTTATCATCTTAATTTTACGATTACACCTGATGTACTTATTCCCAGACCAGAAACCGAGTTGCTGATTGATATTGCCCTAGATTTATTCAAACCAAGCCAGCCTTGCAAATTGCTTGATTTAGGTACAGGCAGTGGTATTATTGCAATTACGCTGGCAGATAAAAACCCCCACTGGCAAGTAGTGGCAAGCGATTATTCAAAAAAAGCACTGGCTGTTGCCAAACAAAACGCCACAATGAATATTAGTTTTCAATATGGTAATTGGTTTGTGGCTGTTGGCAAACAAAAATTTGATTTAATTATATCCAATCCCCCTTATATTGAAAAAAATGACTCCCATTTGCAAGACTTAACATATGAGCCAAAAAACGCCTTAATTTCTGGGGAAGATGGCTTAGACGATATTAAAATTATTATCAACAACGCCCCTAATCATCTTAATCAAGGGGGGTATTTGTTATTAGAACATGCCTACAATCAGCAGGCAAGGGTTGTTAAATTATTAGCTAATGATTTTTGCAATATCCAAACTTTTAGAGATTATAATGCTCAAGACCGTGCTATTTTGGCACAACGCAAATAAAAGAGTTAAAGGAGTCCAGAGGATGAAATTTTTATCAATAGTTTTTATCACCATGTTTTTAATGGCTTGCAACAGCGATAAACAAACAACTAGCAACACACCTGAAAATAACAAAACCTATACTTTAAAATTAGCAGAATCATGGCCAAGTAATTTTCCTATTTTTGGTGATGCTACCAAAAAATTCAAAAAATTGGCAGAAGAAATGTCAAACGGCAGGCTAAAAATCCGCATTGATTCTAAAAATAAACACAAATCAGCCTTAGGGATTTTTGATTTTGTCAAATCCGGTCAATATGATTTAGGACATTCAGGCTCTTATTATTGGAAAGGCAAAGATATCAACACTTTGTTTTTTACTACCATGCCCTTTGGCATGACCACCTCTGAACAGCGCGCTTGGTTTGAGTACGGTGGCGGTCAAGAATTGATGGATAAAGTCTATAGCAAACACGGTATGAAATCAATTATTGGCGGTAGCACTGGTAACCAAATGGGGGGTTGGTTTCAAAAACAAATTAACTCTGTTGAAGATTTAAAAGGTTTAAAAATGCGTATTCCTGGTTTTGCAGGGGAAGTGATGGCAGAAGTTGGTGCTAAACCTATCAATATTCCAGCAGGCGAACTCTACACCGCACTTGAGAGAGGCACAATTGATGCTTTGGAATGGGTTGGACCTTCGCTTGATTTACGCATGGGTTTCCACCAAGTCGCTCCTTATTATTACACTGGCTGGCATGAGCCAGCTACAGAATTACAATTCTTAATCAACCTAAAAAAATACCATTCATTGCCCCAAGATTTACGCACCATCTTAACCACGGCAATGAAACTATCTGCCTATGAAATGTATGCACAATCTGAATATGAAAGCGCTAAAAATTGGGCAAATATGAAAAAAGACTATCCCAATATTCAAGTTAAAACTTTTTCACAGCCAGTATTTGACGCACTCAGAGCAGCAAATAACAAATTACTTGCCAAATTGGCTAGTAAAAACCCGCTGTCAAAAGAAATTATTGACTCTCAAGCGGCATATCTCAAAAAAGCCCGTGCTTGGAGCGCAATATCAGATCAATCTTATCTAAATTCCCAGTCTAAATAAGTCTTTTTTCAATAACATTGATTAAACAAAAATACACCCGATATTTAGAAAATATAACAATTGGGCTGCTACTTTTAACGATTTTTAATGTCTTTATTGATGTTGTACTTCGTTATGCTTTTAATAATTCTTCTATTGCCCTACAAGAAATGGAATGGCATCTATTTTCTGCCATGTTTTTACTTGGCATTTCCTATACTCTACAGTTTGATGCCAATGTTCGGGTGGATATTTTCTATGCCAAATTCAGCACTAAAAAAAAAGCGTTAATTAACATTATCGGCAGTGCTTTATTTATTTTACCTATCAGTATTTTGCTGATTTATAACGGCTTTGATTTTGCCTACAAAGCTTTTGAATTAGGTGAGATAAGTGGCGACCCTGGTGGCTTATCGTATCGTTTTATAGTTAAGAGTCTAATTCCAATTAGTTTTATTTTGGTGATTATTTCTACGATTATTTTTGTCCAAAATAACTACAAAATATTAAAAGAGGATAGATAAATGATTGGCCTAATCATGTTTGCTACCGCTTTGATATTACTACTGGTCGGCTTTCCAGTGGCTTTTACTTTTGCTGGTGTGGCAGTGATTTTTGGGATTTTAAGCGAAGGGGTTGGATTGTTTGAGTTTATGCCATATCGGATTATGAATATCATGCAAAATACTATTTTAATGGCAATCCCATTGTTTATTTTTATGGGTATTGTTTTGCAAAAAACCAAACTGGCTGAACAACTTTTAGAGGCAATGGGCGAATTGTTTGGCAATGTCAATGGGGGGTTAGCAGTTTCCACAATTTTGGTTGGCACACTACTTGCCGCCTCAACAGGGGTGGTAGGGGCATCGGTGATTGCTATGGGGGTCATTTCCTTGCCTGTCATGCTCAAACACAACTACAAAAAAAAACTATCCACGGGGACAATTTGTGCTTCTGGAACTTTGGGGCAAATTATTCCTCCCTCAATTGTGCTGATTATTTTAGCAGATGTGCTGAGTGTGCCTGCAGGCAGTTTATTTAAAGATGCGGTGATACCATCATTGGTGTTGGTGGGGGGGTATGTTTTGTATGTACTCACTGTTTCTTATTGGGACAAAGAATCCGCCCCTGCTTTTAAAGGCAACAATCATCAGTTTAAAAAAACACAAAAATATTTAGCCGTTAGCAAGGCGATTATACCCCCTATTTTGCTGATTATTGTAGTGCTTGGCTCAATTTTCAGTGGTATTGCCACCCCCACCGAATCGGCATCTATTGGCGCTGTAGGCGCTTTGGTACTGGCAAGTATTTATAAGAAACTGAGTTGGCAGATGGTGCGCAAATCCAGCATTGAAACCATTAAAGTCAGTGCTATGGTATTTGCTATTTTGATTGGTGCTACCGCGTTTTCAATGGTTTTTACTTATAGTGGCAGCGACATCTTAGTAGAAGAATTTATTTTGGGGCTACCGGCTAAAGAAATCAGTTTTATTTTTATCTCAATGTTGATTATTTTTGTACTGGGGTTTTTTATTGATTTTGTCGAAATCTCACTGATTGTGGTGCCCATTTTCTACCCCATTGCTTTATCACTCGGCATTGATATGTCGTGGTTTGCAATCTTAATCGCGATGAATCTACAAACCTCATTTCTTACTCCACCATTTGGATTTAGCCTATTTTATCTCAAAGGTGTGGCACCAAGCGCTATTACCACAACGGATATTTACAAAGGAGTAGCGCCCTTTATCATCATCCAAGTTAGTGTGCTACTAAGCTTGGTATTTTTCCCAAATTGGTATGGTTTTGCTAATTGAGTAAATCTACTTATCTACCTGTAATAGGGTGAAGTCAGTCTGTAAGCCGGGTTCTGTTTGATAAAAATCATGATGGTCATTCATCTACGCATTTTGTTACCAAAATACTTTAGCACTCTACCCGCTACCTTGTGCGAGCCACACCAATGGCAGCCTATTTGAGCTTGCTCCAAGTGGGGTTTGCCTTGCCACGGTTGTTGCCTCCCGCGCGGTGCGCTCTTACCGCACCTTCTCACCTTTTCCCATCAAATGGGTAGTCTAATCTCTGCAGCACTTTCCGTTATGTTGCCATACCTAGCCGTTAGCTAGCACTTTGCCCTGTGGAGCCCGGACTTTCCTCTGAGACAAAAACCCCAGCGACCATCCAACCAACTTCAGGGTTTAATTATAAAATAATATGTAGGAGATTTTTGTATAATTCCACACAATTTACTCAACCTATAAAATAAGTTCAATACTTTAAACAAAGACCTTTGTATAATTGTAAATATGAATAATCATCAAAACCCCATCTTTCGCCAATTTGGCAAAATTTTCCATTTTGCTAATCATTCATAAATTATATGAAAGATTACGCATAAGGTTTTTTATGATTTTTTTTATTTTTACGGCTAGATGGTTATGAGAGGATTAGGGCAAGTTTTTAAAGCAGTAACTTCTGCTATGATTGGTATTGGCAAAAGACAAGACTTAATAAAAGACTTTGAACGCACAGAAAAACAAGGTCCTTGGGCTTATATTATTGTTGGTTTGGTAATGACCATTTTATTTATTTTTTCTATGATTGCTGCGGTTAATTTGGTACTGTCTTAAATACTTTATGTATCAGCGTAACAATACTGAGCAACAATAGTAAAGCAACTACATTGTGCAAAACCGCTATTGCCATTGGTAATGAGAGCAAAACATTTAAGATTCCAAGCGTTATTTGCACAATCAACAAACTGCCAATCAACATCAGGCTTGATTTAAGGTGTGAATAACTTCTAAATAAATAAATGAGTAACCCTATTAATGCCGTGCTTGCCAGTGCACCAATACGGTGCATCATTTGAATGGTGGCACGCGTCTGGTTTTCCAATATGCCATATTCATAATCAATACCAAACGCACCCCAATACAATGTCTTGCTAAAATCCATATCTGGCCACCACGAGCCCAAACAAGTAGGAAATTGCTCGCCACAAGACAGTGCCGCGTAGTTAGCGCTAGTCCAGCCACCCAGAATAATTTGCCCACTCAGTAGTACCAAGGTGGTGATTAACAAAAGTTTATGACGTTTTAAAATATGGGAATAAGTAACCACAAGCCTATTTTGATTAAGCAACATCCAACTGATCAATGCGACAGTGATAAAGCCTCCGAGCAAATGCAAGGTAACAATGCCTGGATGTACTAGTAAAGTAACGGTCCACATCCCGAACATACCTTGAAGAATAATAAAGAATGCAGTAAAACTGGGCAATGCCATTGATTGCGGACGCTCAGTTTTGCCTTTTAGTGCCAAAAAAAACAAGACCAAAACCACTAGACCGAGCATTGAGGCACTGTAGCGATGCAACATTTCCTTCCAACCTTTGGCAGCCTCAAACGGGCGCTCATAGCCTGCCAATTTTGTACCATCTGCAACATCTGGCACAATGAATTGTCCATAACAAGTAGGCCAATCTGGGCAACCAAGCCCAGCATCACTCAAGCGTGTATAAGCGCCTAACACGACCACAACTAAAGCCAAAAAAATTGAAATTTGTAATAATTTTTTAAACATTGATTGCTATTATCCATTATTTTATTTTTTACAAATGGGATGAATGAATATTTTAAAACATAAAAACTCTTGAATTTGGTGCAATAAAGTTTTTTGCTAATTTAATTAACCGCAAAAAAAAATAGCGGTATAATCCCCAATAGTTTTTTATGCTTGAGTATTAAATAAGCAGGCAATATTTTTTATTTGGAGACTTTATGAAAAGATTGACAACACTTACAAGTGCGCTGGTTGCTTTGGTATCAACGAATGTATTTGCTGAGTATGGTCTGAATATGACCGAAGGCGTTACTTCGGTCAGCCGCAATATATACGACCTACATATGATGGTATTTTGGGTTTGTGTAGTAATTGCTGTTGTGGTATTTGGGACCATGTTTTATTCTATATTTGCCCACCGACAATCAAAAGGGCATCAAGCCGCTAATTTTCATGAAAGCACTAAGGTGGAACTGCTTTGGACGACTATCCCAATTCTCATCTTAGTCTCGATGGCAATTCCAGCATCTAAAGCGTTAATTGATTTAGAAGATACTTCGAAAGCCGATATGACCATCAAAATTACTGCTCATCAATGGAAATGGCAATATGACTATCCTAAAGAAAACATTAGTTTTATTTCTAATTTGGCACAATCTTCTAAAGATTCAATTAAAGGTGATAAAAAACCCGAGCATTATTTATTAGAGGTGGATAATCGCTTGGTGTTGCCAGTTGATACCTCAATTCGTTTTTTGGTTACCTCAAACGATGTGATTCACAATTGGTGGGTGCCTGATTTTGGAGTGAAACAAGATGCTAACCCTGGTTTTATTAATGATGCATGGGCAAAGATTGATAAAATCGGCACCTACCGTGGTCAATGTGCAGAACTTTGTGGTAAAGACCATGGCTTTATGCCGATTGTAGTCGATGTTGTTTCTAAGGAAGATTATGCAAAATGGGTGGCTAAGCAGCAATCAGCCCAAGCTGCAGTTGCTGCAAGTGCAAACAAAATCTGGTCAAAATCTGAATTAATGGCAAAAGGTGAAAGTGTCTATAACACCAACTGTGCTGCCTGCCACCAAAAGAATGGACTTGGTTTGCCACCGGTATTCCCACCAGTTAAAGACTCAAAAATAGTCAATGGTCCGGCCTCTGAACACATAAAAATTGTGCTTCACGGCAAAGCAGCCATGCCAGCATTTAAAATACTCAATGATGTTGACCTTGCAGCAGTCATCACTTATGAGCGAGTCGCCTTTGAAAACACAGGCAGTATTGTTCAACCAGCAGATGTTAAATCTGCACGCTAATCAAAAAAGTTAAAGAAATTAGGAGGAGAATATAATTATGACAACAGCCACAGCAACAATCCCTCATGGTGTGCATCATCACGGTCCTGAAAAAGGTCTAATGCGATGGATAAAAACAACAAACCATAAAGATATTGGCAGCCTTTATATGTGGTTTGCTTTTGCCATGTTATTGATAGGCGGCGCCCTGGCGATGGGTATTCGTGCTGAATTATTGCAGCCGGGTATGCAGTTGATGGAGCCACAGTTTTTTAATCAATTGACCACTATGCATGGTTTGATCATGGTATTCGGTGCGATTATGCCCGCCTTTGTTGGCTTGGGAAATTGGCTGATTCCAATGATGATTGGTGCGCCTGATATGGCATTACCGCGGATGAATAATTGGTCTTTTTGGATTTTGCCTTTTGCAGGCGGTATTTTATTAAGCACTTTCTTTATGGAAGGAGGCGCGCCAGCCTTTGGCTGGACATTCTATGCCCCACTTTCAACCACCTTTGCCCCAGACAGCACTGACTTCTTTATTTTTGCTGTGCATTTGTTAGGTTTTTCTTCTATCATGGGTGCGATTAACATTATTGCAACCGTGCTTAACATGCGTGCACCAGAGATGAAGCTCATGGACATGCCTTTATTTGTATGGACTTGGTTAATCACCTCGTTCTTACTCATTGGCGCGATGCCAGTATTGGCGGGTGTAGTAACTATGATGCTGACTGACCGTAACTTCGGCACTGCCTTTTTTGACGCAACAGGCGGTGGCGACCCAGTAATGTTCCAGCATATTTTTTGGTTTTTTGGTCACCCAGAAGTTTATATTATGATTTTGCCAGCATTTGGAATAACCTCTCATATTATCCCAACCTTTGCGCGCAAGCCATTATTTGGCTACTCTTCTATGGTATATGCAACAGCATCAATTGCTTTTTTATCTTATATCGTTTGGGCGCATCACATGTTTTTAACAGGCATGCCAGTTGCAGGTGGGCTCTATTTTATGTATGCAACGATGCTAATTGCAGTACCGACAGGAGTTAAAGTTTTTAACTGGGTTGCTACTATGTGGCGTGGTTCAATGACTTTTGAGGCCCCAATGTTGTGGACATTATCTTTTGTATTTCTATTTACCATTGGTGGTTTTTCTGGTCTTATGTTGGGTATTGCCCCAGCAGATATCCAATATCATGATACTTATTTTGTAGTTGCCCATTTCCATTATGTATTAGTAACTGGTGCATTGTGGGCAATTATTGCAGCGACGCTCTATTGGTTGCCAAAATGGACTGGTAAAATGTATAACGAGAGTTTGGCAAAGATTCACTTTTGGTGGGCGGTTATTTCAGTCAATATTTTATTCTTCCCGCAACATTTCTTGGGGCTTGCAGGTATGCCTAGGCGCATCCCCGATTATTCGCTACAGTTTGCGGACTTTAACCTGATCTCTTCAATCGGTGGTTTTGCTTTTGGTGCCTCATTTTTCTTATTGACTTATATTGTTGTTGATTGTATCCGTAACGGTAAGCCAGTAAGTGCCCGCCCTTGGAAGGGGGCAAAAGGCTTGGAGTGGACTTTGGATGCGAAAGCACCATACCATAGTTTTAACACCCCGCCCTCAAGAGCACTGATTGAGGCAGAGTCTCAACACAGTGCCTAAACAGGATGGGGGATAATAAAAAAGGTGCCTACATTACTGCAATCGTTGTAGGCGCTATAGCAATAGGGGTATTTACAGCGACCATTATATTTTATGGCGGTTGACATGAATAAAAAAATAAGTAAAGGGTTTTGGGTAAAGTTAGTCTCAGCACCAATATTGATGTTTGCTTTTGCCTATGCTATGGTGCCTATTTACGATGTTTTTTGTGAAATCACTGGATTTAATGGCACCACAAGTAGGATTCAAAGTGAGCAACAATATGTGGTTGATGAAGATCGTAAGGTTGGAGTGGGGTTTTTTGCAATGACTATGGGTGGTTTCCCGGTGCAGTTTGGACCTAAAGTAGAGTCAATGGAAATAGTGCCAGGTGAGTTTTATACGACCAGTTATATTGCTAAAAATAATACCGATGAGGTGGTCATTGGTCAAGCGATTCCGAGTGTAGCACCAACAGATGCTGCACTCCATTTTAAGAAATTAGAATGCTTTTGTTTTAACAAACAAGTGTTTGAACCACATGAAGAGGTTGAGATGAGTTTGAGATTCGTGGTTGATCCAGCGTTAGACAGGCGTATAAAGGATATTAGTTTATCCTATAATTTTTTTAAACTTGAAGGTTAATTTATTGTTGGTTAAAAAACAGGAGAAAGTATGAGCGAACAAAAATATTATGTGCCAGATGGCACTTACTGGCCAATTATTGGCTCCATTGGGGTAACAATATTATTCGTTGGTTTTGCTAATCAAATGCATGGTGTTAGTTGGGGTGCTTCGGCGATGGTGTTGGGTTTTGCGATTGTAATATTTATGCTGTTTGGCTGGCTTGGACAAGTGGTCAATGAAAGCGTTAATGGCATTTATAATAGCCAAGTTGATCGTTCATTCCGCTGGGGTATGAGTTGGTTTATTTTTTCTGAGGTGATGTTCTTTGCCGCTTTTTTTGGTGCGTTGTTTTATGCAAGGCAGATCTCAGTACCTTGGTTAAGTGGCGAAGGTAATAATTTATATACACCTGAGTTATGGGACGGTTTTAAAGCGACTTGGCAACAAATTGCCTTTAGCACGCCAGGCACGACCTTAAAATCAGGCGTTGAAATGTCCATTCCCACGCAATTGGTTGATACTTGGGGCTTGCCAGCACTGAACACTGCACTATTATTATTGTCAGGCGTAACCCTAACTTTTGCCCATCATGCACTGCGTGCAGAGCGCCGTAATCAAGTTATTTCTTGGTTGGTGGCAACCATTGTGCTTGGCGTGGCTTTCTTAGGTTTTCAAGTTGCAGAATATGGTCATGCTTATGCTGACGGTCTGCAACTCACTTCTGGCATTTATGGCTCGACATTTTATATGTTAACGGGTTTTCATGGCTTCCATGTAACCATTGGTGCAATTATGCTAAGCGTTATTTTATACCGCGTGCAAAAAGGTCATTTTAGTGCTGATAGCCATTTTGGTTTTGAAGGCGTAGCTTGGTATTGGCACTTTGTGGATGTGGTTTGGTTAGGTTTATTTGTATTTGTATATTGGCTATAAAAAGACCTCATATCTCATATAATGAGACCCCTTGATTGGGGTCTTTTTTTAATCACTGTAAAAATATCTATAATATCTATGGCTGAATTCTTTATTATCATTGTCATCATTACTATTTTAGTGGCGTTAGGATTTGGTTTAATCGGTATGCTCAAAGGTGGCAGACGAGGCTCTGATAGGATGTTTAAATCGTTAGTCGCACGGATTAGTTTGTCAGTGTTTTTATTCTTACTGGTCATGTTTGCCGCTTATATGGGCTGGATTGAGCCAAACCCTGTGGTATTTAGCACCTCTACACAAAAATAATGATAAAACCCACTACCGTTTTACCAAGCCTACTAATTGCCACCATTTTGTCTATTTTATTGTCATTAGGGTTTTGGCAGCTGGAGCGTGCGGATGAAAAACGTGGCATTGAAAACGCCATTATTTTGGCACAAAAACACCCCGCAGAATTAGTTGAAACAATACAGGATTTGCATAATAAAGAATATTACCAAGTTTTGCTTAAAGGTCATTATGATGTTGATAAACAATTTATTTACGACAACCAAATTGTAAAAAACAATGCTGGTTATTATGTGCTAACCCCTTTTGTGATTAACAAAAATAATGCAATTTTAATCAATCGTGGCTTTGTGCCTTGGCATGGCAGACGGGATAAATTGGCCGATATTCGCCTAAATACTAATGAAACCACTATCAAAGTCAGGCTTATAAAACCTAAGCAACGCATCAAATTGAGGCAACAAAATGTAGAGAAACATTTTCCCATTCTTATCCAATCCTTAGACATGACACAATTATCAAAATTATCAGGCTATGATCTTGTCCCTATGTTGGCACAACTTGATATTGATGCCCAACAAGGATTTTATCGCAAATGGAAGCCTTTTTATGGCTCTGTTGATAAGCATCTCGGTTACGCTCTACAATGGTTTTTAATGGCATTGACATTATTTATAATTGCCATTTATTTGTTTGTAAAAAATAAACATGCTAACACTTAAACAGCAAGAAATTCTCAAACAAAACGATCTATTTACAGATTTTAATGAGGCTGAACTTGCCCAAATTATTGCAAAAACCAGTTATCATGAATTAAAAAAAAAGCAACATTTCTTTGTAGAAGGTCAGCCAGCCAGGCATTTTTTCTTAGCTATTTATGGCAGCATAAAACTCAGTTTTCTGTCTCCAAGAGGTGATGAAAAAGTTATGGATATTATTGGCGCTGGCAATACTTTTGCTGAGGCAGTTATGTTTCTCAATGAAAAAACATACCCCGTGAGCGCAACCGCTTTAAAAGACAGTGGTGTTTTGCAAATTGACGCCCAAGGCTATCTTAATATTTTAGAAAAATCCCCCAAGGCCTGTTTCAAAATTATGGCGCGGTTATCAAAAAGATTGCATTGGTCACTGACTGAGATAAAAAGCCTAAGCTTACACGATGGCACTTATCGATTGCTAAAATTTTTGCTAAATAACGCCCAACAAACGGGAAAAACCACCCAAATTGATTTATTGGTAACTAAAAATATTTTGGCAAGCCAGCTTTCGGTGCAACCAGAAACCCTCTCACGCATCCTTAATAAACTCTCCAACGATGGTCTATTATCAGTAAACAACAACCGCATCACCTTACTTAGACCTGTAGAACTTAAAAATATAGTTAGCAATTAACTTTTTTAAAATTATTTGACTTATGTCAATGATTTTTGCTTTTATCAGGGTAACATCGCCCTTGAGTTTAATAATAATGGGAGTAAAAAATGATTGATATACTAAAAAAAACGACTCTGGGCGTTGTACTTATTTTACTGTCAGGTATTGCTTTAGCAGAAGCAGGCGCACAGTCTTATATTGCTAATGTTGGCGTATCGGCAAATCTAAGCGGTTTGGAGCGTGTCAAACAAATTTTAGTGGCACCGCCTTTTTTGCCCAAACACCAGCAAGAATATTCTGGCAAGTCTAGGATTATTGAAATGGAAATGGTGATTGAAGAAAAAGAAATAGAAATTGAGCCTGGTGTTTTTGTGCAGGCGATGACCTTTAATGGCACCAATCCAGGTCCGATGATAGTAGTACATGAGGGAGATTATGTCGAGCTTACTTTAAAAAATCCAAAAACCAATCTATTGGTGCATAATATCGATTTTCACTCCTCAACAGGCGCTTTAGGTGGCGGTGCATTAACTAAAGTGGCCCCTGGAGAGCAAGTAACCTTGCGTTTTAAAGCAGATAGACCAGGTACCTTTGTTTATCACTGTGCGCCAGGCGGGCTAATGATTCCTTATCATGTGGTTTCAGGGATGTATGGCGCAATTATGATATTGCCAAAAGACGGCATTAGAGATGATAAAGGCGCTCTGGTTACTTATGATAGAGCCTATTATATTGGCGAACAGGGTTGGTATATCCCTAAAGATCATAATGGTCAATATAAGCGTTATTCAAATGCTGTTGCGCCTTATAACGATACCTTGAAGGTAATGAGAGGTTTGGTGCCCACCCATGTTACTTATAATGGGAAAAAGGGAGCATTGACAGGAGAAAATGCGATGCACGCTAAAGTCGGTGAGACTGTGTTATTTATTCATTCACAAGCGAATGAAGATTCGCGTATTCATTTAATTGGCGGTCATGGAGACTTGGTTTGGCCAGGTGGGTCATTTAACAATGTACCAACCGTTGATAGAGAGACTTGGCATGTGAATGGTGGCGAGGCGGTGGCAGCTGTTTATACCTTCAAACAACCAGGTATTTATGCCTATCTTAACCATGATTTAATCCAAGCCTTTATGCTTGGTGGTGCGGCCCATGTAGCGGTTGAGGGTAAATGGAATAATGATTTGATGGAACAGGTCAGCGCACCAAGTAAAATAAAATAATTTTACCATACGATAACTGCGGTTTAAAACCCGCAGTTATTACAAAAAAGACATGCTCCAACCAGTTGAATTAAAAGATTTTTTCATTACTTTTTTTGCCAGTGGCATCATTATTGTCTCAGGGGCTTTGTATGCTTTATTCTACGCCTTTTATCATTTGAAAAAAATCGCAGTGCTCAATTATTTGGCTTATGTTAGTTATTTTGTTTTGTTCATTTCAGTATTAATTATTACTCAGACAATGCACTTAGATAAAATTTGGACAATTGTAGTGATTGCGATGTTGGTTGGTTATTTTTTAGCGCCGCGAGGAATATGGCATTTATGTGTGGCAACACACAAGGAGAAGGGCTATGAACAAAAATAAAATTTGGTGGTCAAGTGAGCAGTTTTGGAAAAAAACTGCAATTTGGGTAACGGCATTGATGTTTGTAATTTTGATATTTCTGTCTTTTGACACCATCAATAAAATAACCGTAGGCAGTAATAGAGTACCTAGTTATTCGGTTATCAATAAACAGATTTCTTATAAATTTGATACTAAGCGTAATTTTCAAGTGCCAGTTATTAGCGAGCAAGATTCACCTTTGTTTGGCAAAAAGCTCACCGAAGAACAAGCAGAAAAGTTAGTAACTCATGGCAAAAAAATCGTGCAAGGGCGTAATTGTATGAATTGCCATACTTTGCTTGGTAATGGTGCTTACTATGCCCCTGATTTAACCAAAGCGTGGCTGGATAAAGCATGGGGGGATGAAAAATATCGCGAGCAATTAATGATTAACTTCTTGATGGAACCAGAGAAAAATGCACGCACTTTTGGTAGTGGTCGTAAAATGCCCAACCTCAATATTAGCAAACAAGAGGCACAAGCCATTATTGCTTTTTTGAAATGGATGTCTTCAATAGATACCAATGGTTTTCCTTATAACTTTAACGCCATATCACAAGGAGAAAAATAATGACTATCAATCAATTTAATACTCAAAATCTAAATGTTGGGCAAAAACTGGCAATTAAATATTTTAGTGTGGCTGTGGTATTGTTTGCCGCCCAGATTTTATTTGGTTTAATTGCTGGTCTACAATATTTACAGCCGGATTTATTCTACGGGGTTCTGGATTTTAATGTCAATCGCACTGTGCATATTAACGCTATGATTATTTGGATGCTTTATGGCTTTATTGGGGCAAGTTATTGGTTATTAGAAGATGAAACAGGCATTTCTATTGTTGGTATTAAATGGGGTCATTTTTCATTTTGGCTACTAACAGTCGCTGTTATTATTGTGGTATTGGTTTATCTATTTATTCAATGGGGACCAGGCACCGATGCGACCATTTGGTTTATCAATGAAGGGCGCGAATACATTGAAGCACCGCGTTTGGCAGATATTGGCATTGTTATTTGTATGTTAATATTTTTCTATAATGTAGCAGCCACAGTCAGTAAAGGAAAGGTAACGGGCATTACTGGCGTGCTTACCCTAGATTTAGTTGCTTTAGCTGGCTTATATTTGGCAGGAATGTTTTACACCACCAATATCTCCCTTGATCAATTTTGGTGGTGGTGGGTCATTCATTTATGGGTAGAGGCAACTTGGGAAGTATTGGTTGGATGTATTATGGCATGGGGGTTAATAACCACATTAGGGGCAAGTCGCAAAATTGTTACCACTTGGCTCTACATAGAAGTCGCCCTGATGTTTGGTGCTGGTATTTTAGGACTTGGACATCATTATTTTTGGATTGGAACGCCTGAATATTGGTTCACCGTTGGTGGTTTATTTTCTGCCTTAGAACCAATACCTTTGGTAGCAATGGTTGTCCACGCTGTTTATGACTCAGGCAAACATGGCTTTAAAAGCAATAATCACCCTGCTATGGCGTGGCTGATTGCCCATGCTTTTGGTAACTTTTTTGGTGCTGGAGTTTGGGGGTTTATGCATACTTTGCCGCAGATTAACCTCTACACACACGGCACACAATGGACAGCATCACACGGGCATTTGGCATTTTTTGGCGCGTATGCGACGATTATTATTGCTATGTTTTATTTTGCTGTGCAGAAATGGCGTGGCGGGGTGACAATTCGTGGCGACTTGGTTGATAGTGGTTGGAAATGGAAGTGGTCGCTGGCACTGCTTAATATTGGCGTTATGGGAATGACGATTGCGCTACTAATCTCAGGTTATGAACAATCACAAATTGAACGCGCTATCGGTGGCTCAACTTGGCTGGGCTATTTTCAAGCACAAATCCACCCTTGGTTTGTTGAGGGCTTGGTATGGCGACAAATCATGGGTTATATTACCGCGCTTGGCTTTATATTATTGGTTTGGGATTTGCTAACAATTGGTAAAAAAGAGCCGTTAGAGTTAGAGTCAAAGGTGGCTTAATTTTTACCCAATTCCACCAATAAAGCCTCGATCTGCTCAATCCGCTTTATATCCTTAGACATCGGAGCCGTGTAGATTAACTGATTTTGTTTTTTAAGTTTAAATTGCTGTGCTTTTTGTTGGACAAGCTGGATGATTTTTATTGGCTCAATCATTGGATTGCTACCAAAAACAATAATCGTTCTGTCATCAAAAATGCTGATTTTATCAACCCCAATTTTTTCACAAATGAGCCTAAGTCTGGTGCTAGCAAAAAGGTTTTTTGTTGCATCTGGCAATAGCCCAAAACGGTCAATCATCTCAATTTGCAAATCTTTAATCATCGCGTTTTCTCTAACGCTGGCGATGCGTTTGTATAATACTAGGCGCTCATGTACATCGTTTAAATAATCTTGGGGAATAATGCAGGCAAGACCAGTATCAATTTGAATTTCATGGTTAACTGCCTCGCTTAAGTCGATTTTCCTCCCAGCACGCAAGGTATCGATGGTGCGTTTGAGTAGATCATGATAGAGATTAAACCCGATTTCATTGATTTTCCCCGACTGCTTATCCCCCAGCAAATCTCCAGCACCACGGATTTCTAAATCGTGATTAGCCACCATAAAACCAGCCCCCAATGATTCTAACGATTCAATGGCATCAAGGCGTTTTTTAGCATTTTGATTAAGTGATTGATACGATTTAATTACAAAATATGCATAAGCTCGGTGGTGTGAGCGCCCTACTCGTCCTCGTAGTTGGTGCAATTGCGCTAAGCCAAAATTTTGCGCATTGTTAATAATAATGGTATTTGCATTTGGAATGTCAATCCCGGTCTCAATAATGGTGGTGGATACCAAAATCTGAAAACGCGCATGATAAAAATCACTCATAATATGCTCTAATTCTCTGCTTGGCATTTGTCCGTGGGCAATACGAACCTGTGCATTGGGCACCAAAGTGACAATTTTTTCTGCCATATTATCAATAGAATCTATGTCATTATGGAGGATGAATATCTGCCCGCCGCGGTGCAATTCTCGCAGGCAGGATTCAACAATCATGTCATCATCCCAAACATTGACAAAAGTTTGAATAGCCATGCGGCCCTGGGGTGGCGTGGTAATAATAGACAAATCGCGTAGCGACCCAAGTGCCATATTTAAACTTCTCGGAATCGGTGTGGCTGTCATGGTAAGAATATCGCTTTGACCACGAATTTTTTTCAAAGCCTCTTTTTGTTTAACCCCAAACCGGTGCTCTTCGTCAATAATAATCAAACCTATATTTTGATATTGAACACTACCTTGAATAAGTTTATGAGTGCCGACTACGATATCAATTTTGCCATTTTGTAATTGGTTTTTGATTTGTGTTTGTTGTTTTAAAGTTTGGAAGCGTGATAAGACGGCTATTTTAATCGCATAATTAACAAACCGATCCTTAAACGACTGATAATGTTGATTTGCCAGTAGTGTAGTTGGCACCAATATTGCCACCTGTTTGCCTGCCTCAACCGCCAAGAATGTCGCACGCATGGCAATTTCAGTTTTACCAAAACCAACATCGCCACACACCAACCGATCCATTGGCTTGTTAGATTGCATATCTGCCAATACTTCATTCATGGTTTTGATTTGATCTGGGGTTTCCTCAAAAGGAAAGCCAGCAACAAATGAAGAATAAGCATCGCTTGGCTGAGGAAAGGCAAAGCCAGCTTGTGATTGTCGTTTGGCGTAAATTTCTAATAGTTCGGCGGCAATATCATGTAGGGCTTCGCAGGCTTTTTGTTTAGCTTTGCGCCATTGATTAGTGCCAAGTTTATGCAAAGGTGCGTTTTCAGCCACCCCTGAGTAGCGAGAAATTAGATTAAGTGAGGTCATTGGCACTATCAGTTTGGCATCATTAGCATATTTGAGTAGCAAAAAATCTTGCATGATTCCGTCAAAAGTTTGCGTTTTTAACCCTAGATAGCGACCTACACCATAATCTTCATGCACAATGGGGTCTCCCGTTTGAATTTCCACCAGACTTTTAATGGCGGCATCAAAATCTTTATGTTTAGCGCGTCTTCTCCTTCGTTGTTTGACTGCCTCAGCACCAAATAAACTGGCTTCAGTAATAATTGCAATTTGTTCAATCAACAGCCCTTCGCTTATTTCGGCATTGGTAATACACAGGTCGTGTTTGTTTTGTATAAATGCGCGCCAGTTTTCAACATTGTTGGGCTTTAAGTTATAACTAGCAAGCAAATCGCTAAGCACACTTTGCCGCCCTGCAGATTCACAAACAATGAGGATTCTGCCCGTAAATTTTTTGGCAAAATTAAGCAGTTTGGTAAGTGGATTTTCGGATTTTGCATCAATATTTAGCGGCGGCAGAAGTTTGCTAGTAAAGTTTAGCCCGCGCTCAAGTTTAGAGCTGCCGATAATCAGTTGCTGGTGTTGTTTAATATTGGCAAACAACTCTTCTTTGTTTAGAAATACTTGTTCAATGGGTAGTGGCATTCTATCAAGATTACCGCAAGCGTTTTGATGTTGGCTACGAATTTGCTCAAAAGTTGCCTCAACCAATGTATTAAACCCTTGATAAGTGGCAATAATAGTGTTATTTGGTAGATAGTCAAACAAGGTATTGGTATGCGTAAAAAATAGCGGTAAATAAAATTCAATGCCGTTAGGAAAACGCGATTGGGAAACTTCAGTAAAGATAAAATCATCGCTATTATTAAAAACTTTTTGGTAGTTATTTTTAAAAATTTGAATACTATGCTCGTCGGTGGCAAACTCTCTGGCAGGCAGTAGCAGAATTTTCTGTATAACCTCAATAGAGCGCTGCGAAATGATGTCAAAAGTACGAATGGATTCAATTTCTTTATCAAACAAATCTAGCCGATAAGGCAGTTTAGCACCCATTGGGTAGAGGTCAATCAGTGAGCCTCTAATACTAAATTCACCATGTTCCATAACTTTTGTGGTGCAGTTGTAACCAATTTTTAATAATTTTTCAGCAAATATTTGCACTGCCAATTCATCACCTACCTGTAAATTAAAGCCGTATTTATGGCTAAACTCTAATGGGCATAACTGCTGGAATAAAGATTCCAAAGCAGTAATCACAATGCCGTGGGTTAAGCTTGATAGTTTGGATAATGTTTTTAGGCGATTAGAGGTAATATCAGGGTGTGGCGAAAAATGGTCAAATGCCAGCACTTCCCAATTATCAAATTTAAGAATATCTAACCCATCATTATAGAAATTGAGTGATTTATAAATCTCATCGCAATAGGCGATATTACTAGCAACAACCAAAACAACCTGCTTTTGTTGTTTGGCAAATTCAATCAACGCTAGAGCGTGGGCACTACCGTAGAGCGAGCCCCAATAAGATTTTTGCCCTGATTGGGGGGCTGACATATCCTTTGGATAAAGGTGTGTCATCTCCTTGAGTTAGTCCAAGAGAATGTCAATGTCTTCGTTTTCCAGCATTTTAATCAGTTGAATCAGTGGTAGCCCAATTAAAGCATTCGGATCATCCCCCTCTAAGCGTTCAAGCAGAGCGATTCCAAGACCTTCAGATTTAAAACTACCAGCACAATGGTAAGGTTGTTCTTTATATAGATAATGATTGATTTGCTGACTGCTAAGGGTTTTAAAAACTACTTTAAAAGGCTCAATAACAGTTTGGATATTGTCGGTATTTGTATTTAAAAGCGTCAAACTAGTAAGAAAAGTCAGGGTATTTCCAGAACTTTGCTCAAGTTGTCTAAATGCGTTTTGAGCCGAATTTGGCTTAGTTAGAACTTCCCCCTTTAAAACTGCCACCTGATCTGAGGCAATAATAAGCCCGCTCTGAGTCTTGCCAACCTTACGCGCCTTTTCTTCTGCTAGGCGATAGACCAATTGTTCGGGCGTCTCGCCTGCTCGTCTTGATTCGTCAATATCAGGAATATATATTGAGAATTTTAGCCCGAGTTTTGCTAATAATTGTTCTCTAAAAGGAGAAGATGAGGCGAGAATTAATGACACCTGTAGCAAAGAGGTTTGTAAAATACAAGTCATTTTACTAGATACACAAACTAATGCGATTATCAATTATTGTAGCAATGGATAAAAATCAACTGATTGGTAAAAATAACGCCCTACCATGGTATCTGCCCGCTGACTTAGCATATTTTAAAAAAACCACTCTGGGCAAGACTGTGCTGATGGGGCGTAAAACTTATGACTCAATCGGCAAACCTTTGTCTAACCGCCGCAATGTGGTGGTAAGTCGCACCGCTGATTTTAAAGCATCGGGCTGTGAAGTAGTCTCTAGCATTGATGCAGCATTAGCATTGGCAAAAAATGATAACGAGATTATAGTGATGGGCGGTGCATCTTTCTATCAACAAATACTACCAAGGGTTGACAGGCTCTATATTACTGAGATTGAAGGCGAGTTTGAAGGTGATTCCCATTTCCCCAAATTTAATCGCGATGATTTTCTAGAAACCAATCGCCAGTCGCACCCCGCTGACGCAAAAAATTCCTACCCCTATCATTTTACGATTTTGGATAGGATAGAATAAATTGCACCAATCCTTTGCTTTAAATTAAACAAAATTAAATATGCGGAAATGTAAAATAAAATCATGGAAAATTTATCTCATATCAAAATTCAAAGTTTTATAGCGTTAAAAAAATTAAGTGAGTGATTTAAAACAAAGGGCCAGGGCATTAGATATTGCTAACTCTTATATTGTCCAAGCGCCAGCTGGAGCTGGAAAGACCGAAATTTTGGTACAGCGATATTTAAAGCTTTTGGCAAGTTCTGCGCAGCCTGAAAATACACTGGTTATGACTTTTACCAATAAAGCGGCGGATGAGTTGGTTGAGCGGGTGCTTTTGGCTTTGGAATCAACCCGCCATCCTCCTCCAAAAGTGCCACATCAACGGCAGACTTATGATTTAGCGCTTCGGGTAATACAACACTCAGATGAGTGTTGCTGGGATTTATTGCAAAATCCAAAACGCTTAAAAATCTCTACCATTGATGGTTTGGCTAATTTGATTATCAGTCGTTATCCACTGCCACAACAATTAGTGCCGCGCCAGATTATCACCCAGCAATGGGAGCAAAATCATGCTTATAAGCAGGTTGCTATGGATGTTGTGCAGATGGTTGATGATGCGCAATACGGCGAATCAGTTGCCACTTTGTTATTGTATTTGGATAATAATGTTAATCGGTTTTATCGATTGATTGTCAAAATGCTAGGCAGGCGAGACCAATGGCTAATGCGCCTGTATCGTGATGATACAATAGAGCCAGACACACTCAAAAAAAATGCTAAAAAAATTATTGTGGCGCACCTTGGGCACCTGAGGCAGGTGGCTCAGCCTTATTTAGATGCGCATTTTTTTACCTTGTTGAAAGGTAATACTAAAGCTGAATTGGGATCAATCCAAAATCTGCCAAAGGCGGAGATAGGCGCATTAGCAGCTTGGCAGGCAATCGCAGATTTATTGCTTGCCGGTGGCATTGATAAAAAGAATGAATGGCGTAAGAGCGTTAATAAAAATCAAGGATTTACCCCCGAAATTAAAGCCCAAAAAGTCCAGTTTATCAAATTTTTAAAAACTTTAGAAAGACAAGATAAATTCAAAAACTTGCTGTTTGAGGCGTTATGTTTGCCTGATGTTGAATTTTCTACCACCCAAACTAAGGCTTTGAGTGTGATTGCACAGGTGTTAAAACTGTGTGTGGCACAGTTGCAAATGTATTTTGAACGCAAGCAGGCACATGATTTTATTGAAGTGGCACTGCTGGCAAATCAAGCATTAGACGCACGCGATGAGGTTAGTGATATTGCCTTATTTTTGGATTATCAAGTGCAACATTTATTGATTGATGAGTTTCAAGATATTTCCACCTCACAATTTAACAGCATTGAAAAACTCATTAGCCAATGGCATCAAAATGATGGAAAAACTCTGTTTTTAGTTGGCGATCCGATGCAATCAATTTATCGTTTTCGGGAATCCCAAGTGGGTCTATTTTTGCAGGTTAGGACGCAAGGTATTGCAAATATTAAACCCATACCGCTGGTGTTAAAAACTAATTTTCGCTCTTCACAAAGCATTGTTGAGGGTAATAATCAATTTTTCAGTGCCATCTTTCCTCAAGAAGACGATATTTACCAAAGTGCAATCTCTTATTCTCCTTCAATCTCAGCATCAGCGGCAACGGATACTGAGGCGATTGTTTTCCATCCCTTTGCCCACGACCAAATCCAAGAAGAGGCACAAACAGTATTAAAAATTGTGCAACAAGCACTTGCAAGCAACCCTGACGGTGAAGTGGCAATATTGGCAAGGGGGCGTGGGCATCTATCCGCTATTGCCAGTACGCTCAAAGCAGGAAAAATTGACTTTGAAGCACGAAAAATTAATCCATTAACTGAGCATCTATTTACGCGGGATTTATTATCATTGACCAAAGCACTACTGCATTTGGGGGATAAATTAGCGTGGCTAAGTGTGTTACGCGCGCCTTGGTGTGGGCTGATATTGGACGATTTACTGATATTATCTGAGTCTGATACAACCGTTATTTACCAGCAATTAACGGACGAAAACACTTTATCCAGACTGAGTGAGGACGGGAGAATACGAGCCCAACATTTACACCATTGTTTGTTTGATGCGGTACACAATCAAGGAAGATTTAGTTTTGTTGAGCGTCTCACCCATGCCTTGCAGCAATTACAAAATACGCGCGCACTATCAGCAATCGAGGTTTCGATTAAAACCCAATTTTTACACATCGTGCATGAATGTGAATGGCATCAATTATTAAATCCACAAACCCTCAAAGAGTCATTATCAGACCTATATACACCCAGCGAAAAAGCCCAAGTGAAACTAATGAGTATTCATGAATCCAAAGGCTTAGAGTTTGATACGGTGATTATTCCGGGCTTGGGTAAGCCACCTAAAAATTATGCTCCGCCGATAATACAGATGCAAGAATTTGCTGATCAATCTTTGTTATTGGCACCGATCAAAGCCTCAGCGGATATCAACGAGAGTGCCACAAGCAGATATTTAAAATTTATTGAATCTCAACAAAATAAATTTGAAGTCATGCGCTTGTTATATGTGGCAATGACCCGTGCTAAGAAACATCTACATTTATTGGGTGCGCTGAATGTGTCCGAAAAGGTAATTAAAAGTAGCTTTTTAGCGTTGTTAATTCCGTTTTATCAACATAGGTTTGAGCAGCTAACTGTGCTTGAGGTCGACTCAGACTCAGTACCTAAAAATGCACCAACACTGCAACGACTAAAAATACTTCAAACCCCAATTAACAAAACAAAAATTCATAATGAAACGGGCACTTGCCAACAAAATTTTGAGATTTTGTTTAAGCGTTTATTGGGTACTCTAATACATTTTTATTATGAGCATGGTTTATTCAATCCAAGCCCAGAAAATATCAAAATCCGCCTCATTGAAATGGGCATCGCCCCAAGTGAGATTGAGCGTTATTGTGCATTGGTCATAGAGTTACTTGACAACACAAAACAAGACCCGCAATTTGATTGGCTGTTTAAAGACCGACCCTCAACCCGCACCGAGGTAGCGTTTGTTGTGGATGAAAAAACCATTATCATTGACCGTTTGTTTATTGATAATGATGTTTTGTGGATTATTGATTTTAAAATTGCCACACTGGACCAAGGCGAAACACTGGCGCAATTTATTAACCAACAACGCCAGCAGAATGCCACACAACTATTGTCCTACCAAGCGGCATTGTCAAAAATTTATGATAACGACATCAAGTGTGCGCTGTATTGCCCCGCGATTAGTCAGTTGATTGAAATAACGCATTGAGCATTGCCACCGCATCACAGCCTGCATTTATGGCTTGTTGTTGGTTATTAAAATCAATCCCACCGATACCAACAATGGGAATATTGAGCACAAACTTGGCTTGGGTGATAATATCAAGCGGACAATGCACACTGTTGGGCTTGGTATTTGAGGGGAATAGAGCGCCAAATGCCGAATAATCTGCCCCCTGATTTTGCCCCTGTTTTGCTAAATGAACATCATTGTAGCAGGATATACCGATAATGGCTTGGTCGCCCAGTTGAGTCCTGGCAGTTTTGATTGAGGCATCATTTTTTCCTAAATGCACACCATCGGCACCTATTTTTTGTGCTAGGTTAATGTCATCATTGATGATAAATAAAGTATGATGTTTCCAACACAGTTGTTGTAATTGTTGTGCTTCTTTTAGTTTTACCAGTGAGTTGGTTGTTTTGTGGCGATATTGGAGGATGTTAATTTGGTGTTTGATAATCGCCTGTTCGATTAACACAAGGTCGGGCGATTTATTAGGCGTTATGGCGTAGATACCTGTTATTTTTTTATTGAACATAATGGTTAGTTTTCACTTGAAAAAAAAATTGCTAGTCACGGTTTTTATTATAGTGATTATGTGGCTTTTAATAAAAAGTGTAATATATTTATTTAGTGTGTTTCAAAGTGATGACTCATCGTCTATTCAAGCAGATTTAGAGGGTGCGCCTTATGTAGAAAAAATTGATAATTTTGCTTTGCAAGAATTTGATACTAACCAAAAAATCACACATTTTATCACCGCTAAACAATATCTTAGATTTAAAGACGCCCCAGCTTTATTATTGCAGCCTAAGATTATTATTTACGATGAAAAAGGCAAACAAATATACAGTTTAGATGCAATAAATGCCCATTATTTAGATAATGGTGAGGTCAAATTTATTGGCAGAGTTAATATTCATTCTAACACTGGGGCTGATTATGTGATGAATACTCAAGCGTTAATACTCGCTGCTAAAACCTATAATTTAACCAGTAACAAAAAAGTTACCTATCTCGGTGAAGATACCAAAATCGTGGCTCAAGGTATGTTAATGCAAGCCAAACAAGACAAAATGAAACTGCTTGGCAAGACCAGTATCCACCAAGACAGTGGGCAAAAAATATTAACCAAAGATTTAATTATTGATAAGTCAAACAAACAACAACATTATTATTCTGAACATGATACAACTTATCTTAGTAAAGCCAGCAAAATTTATGCACAGGGTATTGATATGGATTTGCAACGAAAAATTATAAAACTTTTGGATAAGGTAGAAATTTTGCAAAATTCAGGTTCTAAAATTAACACCAAAAATTTAACCATTGACCAGTCTAATGGCAATGAAATTTACCGCACTAAGGAGCAGATACACTATCAGTCTAAATTAGCATATATCAATGCCAAAAGCATGCAATATGATGCAAAACGGCAAAAAATCAAACTCACGGATGGGGTAACAGGGCATTATGAATAAGCATTTTTTAGGTTATTTATCGCTTTTGTTTTTTAGTGTCCAAGTCTTGCCAAGTAACGCCAAAACGGCAATTGATATCTATGCCAACAGCGTTTTGATTGACGAGCAAAAAGGGCTGAGTATCTATACTGGCGATGTCAAAGTTACGCAAGGCGAACTCGTTCTTAAAGCCGAAAAAATTCAACTGTTTAATACTCAAAGACAAGTAACTAAAATCATCGCCAATGGCACCAAAAACCAGCGCGCCTACTACAAACAAGGGCGGGTCAACAAGCCGCGCTTTATTGAAGCTCGGGCTGATAATATTACTTATTTTATCAAATCTGGTTTGGTGCGTCTCAATGGTAGAGCAAACCTAATACAAGGGTTTGATTCTTTTAGTGGCGGTACTCTAGATTATGATATTAAAAATGACAAGGTCATCGTCAAGCAATCTAAAGACGGCACCCAACGAGTCAAATTTAAGATTAAATTATAGTTTTGGATAGGCAATATTTACAAAAATAATCCATATAAAAATGGCTGACGGTATAATTTAGCCTTTTTAGCCAATATAGGATCAGCCATGTCGAAATTAGTCCCGCCACACGGCAGTAACACCCTTAAGCCGCTTGCCTTAACAGACAGCGCCCTAAATGCAGAATTAAACAAAGCAAAATCACTGCCAAAAATTACCTGCTCATCTAGAGAAGAAGGCGATATTATTATGTTGGGGATTGGTGGTTTTACACCATTAAATGGTTTTATGAATAAAGCTGATTGGCAAGGCGTTTGCGATAACATGACGATGGAAAACGGTCTATTCTGGCCTATTCCTATCACCTTTTCTACCTCTGACGAGACAGTTAAAGCGGGCGATGAAATTACCATAGTCAGCGGCAAAACGGGTACTGTTGTTGCCACCATGATGGTAGATGAAAAATATACCATTGACAAAACACATGAATGTGAGATGGTTTATAAAACCACTGAGATGGCACACCCAGGTGTTGCAATGGTAATGGCACAAGGCAAGTATAATCTTGCGGGTCAAATTAAAGTTCTATCAGATGGTGGCTTCCCCGAGAAATACAGCGATTTGTATATGACCCCAATGCAAACTCGTGCTTATTTTAAAGACAAAGGCTGGTCGACTGTTGCTGCCTTTCAAACACGCAACCCGATGCACCGCTCACACGAATATTTAGCAAAAATTGCAGTTGAAATTTGTGACGGAGTGATGATTCATTCAGTATTAGGCGGGCTTAAAGCGGGCGATATTCCAGCCACCGTGCGCTCAGAAGCGATTGCCACATTGATTAAAAATTATTTTGTGGATGATACAATTTTGCAATCAGGCTACCCTTTAGACATGCGCTATGCGGGTCCTCGTGAGGCGCTTTTACATGCTTTATTTAGGCAAAATTATGGTTGTTCGCATTTAATTGTTGGTCGCGACCATGCTGGGGTTGATGATTATTACGGACCGTTTGACGCACATAATATCTTTGATGAAATTGAATCCGATACATTGATTACCCAGCCACTTAAAATTGATTGGACATTTTGGTGTCATAAATGCGCCAGCATGGCAAGTATGAAGACTTGCCCACATGAGGCGAAGGATCGGGTTTTATTATCTGGTACTAAGGTTCGTAAAATGTTGTCTGAGGGCGAAGACTTACCCAGCACTTTCAGTCGCCCCGAAGTTGCTAATGTGTTGCAAGCTTACTATGCCAGCATCAAAGATGAAGACAAAGTAGAAATCAAAATGAGCGGGCACTCAGCCAAATAGCCTTATTATTTGGTTTTTTTATTGTATTTTTTTTTATTATAAGTATAATGACTGGATTTTTTTGATGCACTCAGCGTTTGAAAAATAAATTAAAGAAGTTGTCAAGTTATTAACTGATAAAGTTTGTTAATAATTTTTGAATTTTAGTTTGATTAT
This sequence comes from Gammaproteobacteria bacterium Gsub, assembly GCA_002007405.1. Lineage (GTDB taxonomy): Bacteria > Pseudomonadota > Gammaproteobacteria > PS1 > Pseudothioglobaceae > JAAOIF01. The sequence goes on along the minus strand of JYIN01000005.1, from coordinate 95,505 downwards.
GACCCTAAAAGGAGGAAATGATGGATATCACCCAAACACCGATTACCAACTTAGCAAAAACCATCCCTTACGAAACAATGCAAATTTTTGTGATTGTAATGGTTGCATTGGTAATCGTTATGACTATTATTGATATGGTACATAAGAAAAGTGCAAAATTTTTCTATGAAAATGCCGCAAAAGCAAAAGCTAATGCAACTAAAAAGCTGAGTGTTGGGGATAAAGCGGGTATTGCTGTATCAACCGTTGTAGAGGATGTGGTGTTATCAGGTGAGTTTTGTAATTTTAAACGCAGATTTGCACACCTACTAACCATGTATGGTTTTATTATATTTAATATCATGACTGCGATCATCGTTTTTGGTGAAGCTAAGACTGCAACCAACAGTCTGTATGCACAATTATGGCATTTAGGCGCACTTATGCTGGCAGTCGGTGGCTGGTGGTTTTGGCTATTTATCAGAGTTGATGTCGTAGCCGAAGGCAATAAATGGTACAACATTTCTTCTATGGATATGTTTAGTATTTCACTGATTGCAACCTCTTCGTTTGCGCTCATTTGGTCTTTCGTTGGCGGCGGCACAGGCATCACTTTTGTTTTATTTGTGCTCTCTGCAGTTTCATTATTCGGTGGCATTCTTTGGTCCAAGTTTGCACATATGTTTTTTAAACCATTTGCAGCATACGATAAGCGCATCACTGAAGCAGATGGCTCAGCTGAGAACTTGCCTCTATTGACCCGAGACGACCCCGAGCAACAAAAAAGACATTCTATGGAATTATTAATAGACGCACCAATGAACATGGGGCTTGGTATCAAGCGTGAAAAACCGAACCACTACTAATTTATTTAACCAATTAACTTAAAAAAAGAGAGGATAATAATATGCCAACTTTTGTATATATGACCCGTTGTGATGGGTGTGGACATTGTGTTGATATCTGCCCATCTGACATTATGCACATTGATAAAAAATATCGCCGTGCGTTAAATATTGAGCCCAACATGTGCTGGGAGTGCTACTCTTGTGTCAAGGCTTGCCCTCAAAATGCGATTGATGTGCGTGGTTACGCTGATTTTGCCCCACTTGGGCACAGTGTTCGTGTGCTTCGCGATGAAGAGAAAGGCACAATTGCATGGAAAATTAAGTTTAGAGACGGTCGTGAGAAAAATTTCTTATCACCAATTACTACCAAACCTTGGGGCAGTGAAATTCCAAAATTTGCACAAATGCCAGAACCGAGTGATAAGATGCGTAATAGTCAATTATTGGCGTTTGAGCCAGAGTCAATTCGGCTAGATGATGGTGATTTAAACACCTTAGAATCTAATGGCTTGAAACTTAAAGAAGGAGTGTATTACTAATGGGTTATAAAACAATTATTGAAGACAATATTGATATTTTAGTTGTCGGTGCGGGTTTGGGTGGCACGGGTGCTGCTTATGAAGCGAGATACTGGGGTCGTGATAAAAAAATTGTAATTGCCGAAAAAGCAAACATTGACCGCAGCGGGGCAGTTGCTCAAGGTCTCTATGCAATTAACTGTTATATGGGCACGCGTTGGGGTGAGAATAATCCTGAAGATCATGTGCGTTATGCGCGCAATGATTTAATGGGCATGGTTCGTGAAGACTTAGCTTTTGATATGGCACGCCATGTTGATTCAGCAGTGCATAAATTTGAAGAATGGGGCTTACCACTCATGCGCAATCCAGATACGGGCGCTTACATGCGTGAAGGCAAATGGCAGATTATGATTCACGGTGAATCTTACAAGCCTATCGTTGCAGAAGCTGCTAAAAATTCTGCTGATAAAACTTTTAATCGGATTATGGTTACCCATTTATTGATGGATGATGCTAAAGAAAACCGGGTTGCAGGTGCTGTTGGCTTTAATGTACGCACCGGCAATTATCATGTATTTAAGTCAAAGACAGTTATTGTTGGTGCTGGCGGTGCTTCTAATATTTTTAAGCCGCGTTCGGTGGGTGAAGGTGCAGGTCGTGTATGGTATGCGCCGTGGTCGTCAGGATCTGCTTATGCCCTACTGATTGAAGCAGGTGCAAAAATGACACAAATGGAAAACCGCATTGTTCTTGCTAGATTTAAAGACGGTTATGGTCCTGTTGGGGCTTATTTTCTACACCTAAAAACCTACACCCAAAATGGCTATGGTGATGAATATGAAACCACTTGGTATGAAAATACTAAAGAGTTAGTAGGCGAGTATATTGACCATGTACCGACCCCAACTTGCCTGCGTAATCATGCATTTATCTCCGAGGTAGGTGCAGGCCGTGGTCCAATCCACATGGTTACTATGGAGGCATTTCAAGACCCGCACCTAGAAGAAGTGGGTTGGGAAAACTTCCTTGGTATGACCGTTGGTCAAGCAGTTCTGTGGGCAGCAACAGATGTTGATCCTAAATATGAAAACCCTGAATTAACAACCTCTGAGCCGTATGTTATGGGCTCGCATGCAACAGGTTGTGGCGCTTGGTGCTCGGGCCCTGAAGATGTTTCACCTGATGAGTATTTCTGGGGTTATAACCGGATGATGACCGTTGAGGGGTTATTCGGTGCAGGCGACGCAGTAGGAGGCACCCCACACGCATTTTCATCAGGTTCATTTACCGAAGGTCGCCTGTCGGCTAAAGCGGCTTGTAAATATATTGATGATGGTATGGCCGAAGGTATCCAAGTTTCTGATAAACAAATTGCTGAGCGTAAAGTACAAATCTACAAGCCTTTAGAAACCTACACTGTAGGTCGGAATGAAATTGTTGGTGGTAGCGTATCCCCTAGTTACATCTTACCAATGCCTGGCTTACAGCGTTTGCAAAAGTTGATGGACGAGTATTGTGGCGGAGTGACGGTCAATTACATGACCAACGATAAGTTATTGACAATGGGTCTAAAAAAGATAAAGATTCTAGAGGAGGATTTAGAAAAAGTTGCCGCAGAAGATATTCACCAATTGTTGCGTGCATGGGAGCTTAAACACCGTCATCGCACATCTGAGAGTGTCTTCCACCATACTTTGTTCCGCAAAGAAACGCGTTGGCCGGGCTATTATTACCGTGGCGATGCAATGAAATTAGATGATGAGAATTGGCATGTATTGACAGTATCTCATCGTGATCGCATAACTGGTGAATACACAATGGAGAAGGCACCTTGTTATCACTTGGTTGATGCAGACGAGAAGTAGAAATTTAATAAAATTTTTACTTAAACTAAAAAACCAACAAATATTATGTTGGTTTTTTGCTGTAAGACAAGCATAAAACAATGGATATTCTTAAAAAAACCGATGCAGAGATATTGGCAATTGCAAACCCTATGTGGGATGATTTAGTTAAGTATTCCAATAATTCAAACTATGGCGCATTTACTCGAAATTTTTCACAAAAAATGCTGCGTGGTGCAAATGAAATTGAAATGGGCAAACAGTTTGCCCAAAGTAAGCTGACCAAAAATTTATCCAAAGAACGAGATTTTCTCGGCATTATTCGCCGTGGCGAATATGTTACTATTTTGTTTAGACAAAGACATAAAAAAATTCCGGGAGAATGGTTAGGGCGCTTGGTATTAGGCTATGAAGACGAGACAATCAAAATTTTTGGCGCTACTATTTTTTAGCAGACTTTTAGCTACTTTACTCCAGGTCTAAAATGCAAAACATGGACATTCAAGATGGTAAATTTGTTGAACTCACCTATAAGATAATTGACGAAAAAACAGGTAACATTTTATCGGCAGTGGAGTTTCCACTTGGCTATGTGCATGGCAAAAATGAAATTCTATCCCCAGAAGTCATGGCTGAGTTGATAGGGAAATCCGCAGGTGATGTGATTGAATTACCAATTGATTGTGAGCAGTTGTATGGACATAGAGATGAATCTTTAGTGTTTACCAGTCATATCAACAATGTACCCGAAGAATATCACAAACTTGGCACCACAGTTACAATGGAAAATGATAAGGGTGAAGTGAAAAATTTTATTGTTACCTGCGTTGATGAAAAATCAGTAACGGTTGATGGCAATAATCCACTGTGTGGTAGGAAGGTGGTTTTTATTCTTGAAATCGTTACTGTGCGTGATGCAACAGATGAAGAAATTAATAATGGCGGTCCTATTAACACCGACCCTGTTATTGCCAATACTAAAGCGCTACATTAACATTCATCATGAGCATAGATTTTACTCAAACAGAAATTGCAACCATTCAAAAACATATTGATAATCGCTGGCTAAAAAAAGACCATAGAGTGCATTTAGGAGATATTGAAGTTGCTGGAAAAGAAAAACCAGCAGCAGTTTGGGAAGATAAACACTCAACTTTTATTATTATTAAAATGGGTGCTTTTTGTTATAAAAGTCTTTTTTATTTTCTGCGTGATAAGCGTTTTGATACAGGCATTGAGACTTATAATGACCTCGACGAGTGTGTGGATAAAATACTCAAGGCACAGGCAGATTTTCTACTTTCAAAAAGCACCAAAAACTTAAAAGTAGAAATCAGTCGATAAAATACCGTCATTTTGATGTTTTTTCAAGCCTCGACCCCTACCCACAAAACCAAAGATAACAAAACGGCTATACGCTCTTCACAGAAGGCTTTTTTTATGTGGATTTAATTAGGTTTAAGCGCCATACTGGTAACAGGTTTTTTACCTATTTTTCTTAATCTAAAATTCCCTTCCAATGGTGTTTAACCATATTTATTACTTTAACCGCGGGGTTAATTTACATTTATTTATCCAGTTGAGTTGCTTTTTAATAATGTTTCAAAAGTTTGCATATTGGGTATTTTATAAATCTGTTGGAAGGTTTTGCTCTCATTTTCATCACTTCCAAAGGAGTTTAAATTAGTCAATGATTTTCTTGCTGTTTAATAGGTTTTGTCGTAAGCATCTAATTCTATTACATTTCGGTCTGGATCTCTAAAAAATATAGCAGACATGTTTTTAAAATTAAAAGATCCTGTTTCTTCAATATTTTTTTCTTTAAGAAAATCTTTTGCTTTTTGTAAAGATTCTACCGTTAATGCAATATGTGTATAACCTGAATATTGTTTATCAAAATCCATTAAGATATTTTTTCCTACATTTTCTGTAGCAGGTCCTAATATGTTTAATGTAACACCACAGATGTGTTGCATTACAATAGGGTGCCCCTGATTAAAACCATGATCTATAATAATTTTAAACCCAAGTTTTTTATAAAAATTTGTAGAAATAATTTTGTTGCTCACTCTTATTCCTATGTGATTCAAAGATTTAATGTCCAACATATAATAACTCCATAATTAAACCCAACACCAAACTAAGGGGTGGAGCATTTTGTGCCCTCTTGAATGGTTAATTAGGATGTATTTTATAACACAAACTTGATACTAAACACCTTGCCTAATTAAAAATCTTATCTGTAATCTCCATACAATTATACAAAATCTCTATCTAAATAAATAGATAAAGACAATAGCAAATTTGATGGGATAACAACTTTTTTTTATACGCTCTAAATTAAAACCCTAGGTACAAATTTTTATTGGTTAATAATATCTAATCCAAATGCCTTCTATGGTGTTTGATAATAGACCTTTATTGGTCTGTTTTTCTTGTATTACGGGTATCTTTGGTGATATGGTTGATTTATTAAAATCAACTTATGGGTGATGAATGAAAATATCATTCTTTGCTTTTTAAGCGCTGGTAAATATGGTATCTTTACCCCTTAGTGAGGTATTTTTATTGGTTCGTTTGCACTTCTTTTTTTAGGAGCAGGAGTGGCACTTAGAACTTGGATGAGCGAATGAATGGACGATATTAAAGTTGAAGATAGGTTGATTTTTGCATTGGATGTTGCTGAAATTGAGCAGGCGAAAAACTTAGTAAATCAGCTTGATGAGAGTGTTAATTTTTATAAAATTGGCATGGAAATATTGATGACTGGGCAATACTTCAATCTCATGGATTGGCTGCTTACAAAGAATAAAAAAGTTTTTGTGGATTTGAAATTTTTTGATGTCCCAGAAACTGTGGGTAGAGCCATTAAGCGCCTAAGTCAAACAGGTGCCACTTTTGCAACTATTCACGGTAATCAAGCATTAATGGAAAAAGCCGCTGAGAATAAAGGCAATTTAAAGGTTTTGGCAGTAACGGCACTGACCAGCCTTGACCGTGGCGATTTAGATGATTTGGGTTTTAATTGTGAGGTGCAAGATTTGGTTATTTCCCGCGCCAAACGCGCTTTTGCAGCAGGTTGTGATGGAGTGGTGTCCTCTGGGCTTGAGGTTAGATTTTTGCGTGAATATGTGGACAATAAATTGATTATTGTAACCCCAGGTATCCGCCCTGTTGCAAATGACGATGACCAAAAACGCATAGTGAATGTGGCTACCGCCTTTAATCATGGCTCAGATTATATTGTGGTCGGTCGCCCGATTAAAAACGCCCCCAATCCTTATCAAGCCGCAATTGATATTCAAAAAATTATCCGCAGTTGTTTCATAGTATAATTCTAGTTTTTTAGTCGCGTAGCTCAGCTGGTTAGAGCACTACCTTGACATGGTAGGGGTCGGTGATTCGAATTCACTCGCGACTACCAAAGTCTTCAAACAATACAATTTCTCATATACAATTCTATCCCATGAGGTTATTTTGCTTATTTTTATACCTATTCAGCATGCTTGTGTTAGCCGATGAGGCTTTATACAAACAAGCCAAAGCCTATTACTATGGAGATGGTGTTGAGCAAAACTATGAAAAGGCGTTTAATGCATTTTTATATGCCACGAAGGCTGGTAATTTAGAAGCACAGACGGCTCTGGGTATTATGTATATTGAGGGTAGAGGTACACCGCAAAATGATGAGCGCGGTGTTGCTTTATTGGAAAAATCTGCCAACCAAAACCACGATAAGGCACAGTATTATTTAGGCAGTATGTATTATCTGGGAATTGGCGTAGAGCGTAATTTTTCAGTGGCGTATCAGTGGGTTAAAAAATCAGCCGAACAAGGTTATCCCGATGCCCAATATAATTTAGCACTCATGTATGAACGATCCGAAGGCGTTGATAAAGACGAATTGTTGGCAAATCAATGGTATTTAAAATCTGCCAAGTCGGGTAATGATGAGGCACAATATCAAGTTGCCAAAAAGTATTTAGATTTTAATAACTATACTAAAGCCCATATTTGGTTATTAAAATCTGCCAAACAAGACAATGCACAAGCACAATATCATCTTGGGCGTTTGTTTGCAAATGGTAGCGGAGTTAAGAAAAATGATACTCAGGCTTTTTACTGGCATCAAAAATCAGTAGAAAATGGTGCAACTGCTGCCATCTATACTTTGGCGCAATTCTATGAGCACGGTGTGGGTGTGGCAGTGGATTATAAAAAATCGTATCAACTCTATCAAATGGCTTTGAAACAAGGCAACTTAGATGCCTACGCCGATATTGCTAGACATTATGAAACTGGGCAAGGTGTTAAGAAAAATTTAAAAAAAGCCTATGATTTTACGATTGCAGCCGCAAGAAAAGACCACGCTCTATCTCAAAAAAGAGTTGCGACGATGTATGAGCATGGCGTAGGCGTCAAAAAATCTTTACCCAAGGCTAAGTACTGGTTAAAAAAACTTATTGAAAAAGGCGATAAACAAGCCAAAGATGACCTTGGGCGGTTACAAAAAAGGTAGAAATCTGTCTGTTTTTTTTTGATACGAGGCGTAGTCTTTAAAGCCTTTCCTTAAATACATCTCTTCTTTTTTAGATTTTAAAAATAAGACCACAATCAAAGTAAAATAGACCAGCCATTGCACTATTTTTGGATTGCTAAAAACCATCGCTAAAGCTTGCAGGATAAGGCTTGTATACATTGGGTGGCGAATATAGCGATAAATACCATGGGTGATAAGTTGGTGGTTGGTTTTTAATTTGGGCAGGATGTTAAGATTACCAATCTGCATATTAAAAACAGCCAAAACTCCAACAACCCAGCCAATTAGCAATAAGCTCCACGCAGAATAACCCAGCTGAGAAAAATCGGCATTCACAATCAAGAAAATAATGCAGCAAAACTGGGCAACAACATAAATCATAGAAGTCTTTAAATAGTTATAATAGTAGTATTATCTCAAATTTTTTACCCTATGAAATACGATATTATTATTGTTGGTGCAGGTCCCGCAGGATTGAGTTTTGCTTGTGCGATGATAGATTCAAACGCCAGTGTTTTGGTAGTGGAAAAAGCCAATATTGATGCCATCGCCGAGCCACAAGAAGATGGTCGAGAAATTGCACTGACACATTTGTCAGTTAAAATTTTAAAAAAACTCGGGGTTTGGGATTTAATCAGCCACAACAAAATATCAAAATTAAAACAAGCCCAAGTTTTTGACGGGGATTCCTCTGCTTTGCTAAATTTTAAAACCAATAGCACCATTGAGGCGCTGGGATATTTGGTTGCAAACCATCAAATCCGCCGTGCGCTTTATCAGCGTGTTAGTCAGGCTGATAATATTACTTTAATGACAAGCAATATGGTTGATGATGTTGAATATCATGGGGATTATTTAAAAGTATTATTTGCAAACGCAGATACAAAAAAAGCAAAATTAGTGATTGCAGCAGACAGTCGTTTTTCTAATATTCGTCGTAAAATGGGCATACCTTCACTTATAAAAGATTTTTCTAAAGTGATGATTGTTACCAAGATGGCACATGAAAAAACGCATAATAACATTGCCTTAGAGCGTTTTGATTATGGTCAAACTTTGGCGTTGTTGCCTATGGTTGGTAACCAATCTTCTATTGTTTTAACTGTGGCAGCAAACAAAGCACAAAGTATATTGACCCTATCTGAGGAAAAATTTAATGCTAAGATTACCCAAGATTTTAAAGCAGAGTTGGGGCAAATGCAGCAACTGGGTGAGCGGCATTCTTATCCGCTGGTTGGGGTACATGCGCAGACATTTATTGCCGAGCGTTTTGCGCTTATTGGAGATGCGGCTGTAGGGATGCACCCAGTAACAGCACACGGGTTTAATTTAGGATTAAGAGGGCAAGATATTTTAGCAACTTTGGTAAAAGATGCGCTGGCTCATAGGCAAGATATTGGCGCCCAATCTTTGTTGAGATCGTTTGAGAAAAAGCATATTTTTCTCACCCGAGTTATGTTTTTTGGCACTAATGGTATTGTTGCCCTATTTACCAATGAGACGCCAGTAATCAAGCAAGTTAGGCGTTTTGTGCTTAAATTTTCCGAGCGTTTTCCGCCGATTAAATATTTGATTACCCAACATTTGACTGAAGCAAAAGCAGGTAAATTCCCTCGATTCTAATGCCACTTGATTCAATTAAATACAAGCATAAATTTAGCAAAAATGGGCTGAATCGCAAGCAGTTAAATATAGACCCATTTGCCCAGTTTGAGATTTGGATAAAGCAGGCAACCGAGGCTAAATTAACGCTGCCAAATGCTATGAGTTTAGCAAGTAGCGATGCGGATGAGGTCAGTATTAGAACTGTTTTGTTAAAGTCGTTTGATGAGCGTGGGTTTGTGTTTTTCACCAATTATAATTCCAAAAAATCCAAGCAAATTAGGAACAATGCAAAAGTTGCTTTGCTATTTTCTTGGTTAGATTTAGAAAGGCAAGTGAAAATCTCAGGCATGGCTGAGAAGATATCAACTTTAGAGTCGGTTAAGTATTTTTCCTCAAGACCGAAAAACTCGCAACTAGGGGCGTGGGCATCTCATCAATCATCACAGTTAGACTCTCGGAAAATATTGTTATCTCAGTTTAAATCTATGCAAAAAAAATTCACTAAAGGCGGAGTGCCTTTGCCAGATTTTTGGGGAGGGTATCGAGTGGTTCCACATAGTATTGAGTTTTGGCAAGGCAGGGAAAATCGTTTGCATGATCGTTTTGTTTATAAAAAACAACACTCGGGCTGGATTATTCAGCGTCTATCGCCTTAGCGCATCTTATCTCTTAACTTTTTTAAAACTTGATGAGTGTCTGGTTTTTCCCCAGTCCAAAATTCAAAACTGGCACTGGCTTGCTCAACTAACATGCCCAGCCCATCTACAACTAAATTGGCACCATTGTCCTGTGCCCAACGCATAAATGGGGTTTGTATGGCATACATTAAATCATAACAAATTGCCCCGCATGCTACGCCATTTGCAATTTTTGGCATTGTGTTATTGAGGGCAGCGCTGGTGGTATTGATAATCAAATCAACGGGGGTATTTTTAATTTTATCTAAACCAAATCCACAAGTTTTCCCATAAGCTGAAAAATCTTTTGCCAGTTGGATTGCCTTTGATGTGGTGCGATTAGCAATCATTAAGCGTTTGGGTTTTTCTCTCAACAAGGATAGTAAAATCCCTCTGCTTGCACCACCAGCGCCTAAAATCAACACAATTTTTCCTTTTAAGTCAATATTGAGGTTTTTGCACAAATCATTGATTAAACCGATGCCATCGGTGTTTTCGCCGATAAGTGTATTACCACTGACTTTGATGGTGTTTACCGCACCTGCAGTTTTGGCATTGGTCGTATGTTTTGTTGCTAGATTAAATGCTTCAATTTTAAACGGCATGGTGATATTAAAACCCCTGCCCCCTCGATTGATAAACAATTTTGCGCTTTGAGCAAAGCCGTCAATTGGGGCGCGTATTTTTTCGTAGTGAATCATCATCCCAGTTTGTTTGGCAAATTGGGTGTGAATGGTGGGTGATAGGCTGTGTGCTATTGGGTTGCCAAATACGGCATAATAATCCATCTAATTATTCTGGGTTTTTTTGGTTTTAGGTTTTTTTTGTTGTAATCTACGCCGAGGTCGGGAGTTGCCTTTGGATTTTTGATTTTTATTTTGAGTTTTATTTGGGTTATGGTTTTTATTACGCCCTCTGTTACGATTATGCCGATTAGGGTTTTTATTGTTCGTTTTTTTCTTTTTGTTGGCAAATAAATTGACTTTGATTTTTTCCAGTAAGGAGAGTTTTTTCGTAGGCACCTGGGTCTCGGGTCGATTAACACTAATAGCAGGCTCCTCAATCATATTGTTTAAATTATTTTCAGCCCAATTATATTGAGGTTTAGAAATACCCTGATAACTTTTATACTGGGATTTCCGCTCACCTTTTTGTTTATTAATGCTAAAGTTAGGAAATTGCATATAAGGATTAGGCAACAGAGTAATTTTAACTTGATGCTTGCTTTCTAATTTGCCAATTTCATCGCGTTTTTCATTTAATAGATAAGTTGCCACATCAACACTGGATTGAATGGTTAGATGCTGTGTTTGTTTGGAGGCGTTACACCCGTCTTCTAGTTGCCTTAGAATATTAAACGCCAAAGTTGGAATGGTTGGTACTGTGCCACGACCATTACATTGGGGGCAAGATTTTTCTACCAATTCAGTTACTGAGATCATGATTCGCTGCCTTGACATTTCAAGTAAGCCAAATTGTGAGATTGTGCCAATTTGGATGCGCGCACGGTCAGAATTGGTGGCTTTTTCCATCGCTTTTTCAATTGCTCTGCGATGTTCTTCAGAAGACATATCAATAAAATCAATCACCACCAAACCGCCAATATCTCTGAGCTGTAATTGAATGGCAATTTCTTTAGCGGCTTCCAAATTAGTGTTGTAAGCAGTCTCTTCAATATCGCCCCCTTTAGTCGCACTAGCAGAGTTAATATCAATGGCAGTAAGCGCTTCTGTTGAGTCAAAAACAATGGTTGCACCTGTATGCAAAGACACCTCGCGGTTGAATATACTTCTAACTTGGGACTCTATACCCATATGATTAAATAAGGAATGTTCGGAGACATCAAAGAATTTAATTCTGTCTAAGTAGTGCGGCAAGACAAAACTTACAAACTCTTTGGCAGTTTGAAAGGTTTCTAAATCGTCAATAATGACACTATCGGTGTGTTCTCTTAAATAATCACGCAGGGTGCGAATGACAATATCACTTTCTTGATAAATTAAAAAAGGGGCAGGTCTGTCTTTTGCAACAACATTAATTGACCCCCATAATTGTGATAAATAATCAACTTCCCATTGTAATTCTTCGAGACCTTTGCTATTCCCTGCAGTGCGAATAATTAAGCCTGCATTTGCTGGCATTTTGATAAGTTGCAATACTTCTTTTAACGCTTGCCTTTCTTTGGATACAATTTGTTTTGAGATACCATGACTTTTGGCATTATTTGGAGTGAGAATCATATAAGCACCAGCTAGGTTTATACAGGTACTTAGGACCGCGCCTTTGTTGCCACGCTCTTCTTTTTCGACTTGGACAATGATTTCTTGCCCCTCTTTTAAAACATCAGAAATAGTGGGCTTATCACCTTTGGGTTTAATGTTAGCTTGTAGGCTTTCTGCCACCTCTTTAAAAGGCAGAAAACCTTGTTTTTCTTTGCCGTAATCAACAAAAGCCGCCTCTAAAGATTGCTCAATTCGGGATATTTTGCCTTTGTAAATATTGCCCTTAGTCTTCTTATTAAGGCTGGTTTCTATATTAAGATTAGTGAGTTTTTTGCCTTTGACAATCGCAACTCTGATTTCTTCTTTGTGTACAGCATTGATGAGGATATGATTCATGGTTAAGTCCGGTTAACGGGCTTTCTTCCAGATATAGAGATTCAACACGAGGGTGCTGAATTAACATTAAAATTTGATTTATTTGATTCATATAATGATTCAAAACTTATTATTTAAAGGTTCTTTTTATTTTTATTTATTAAGAACAAACAATGTATTACTCTAAGTTGAAAAAAGCCTAAAATATCAATATGGTTTTTGTGGCATTTCTTTATCTACACAGACCTTTAGATCATTATGTAGAGACCTCACACAAAAACATTTTAAAAAAATTCTTATTTAGCCTGATAATAAATGTCAAGTACGGTAAATTATAACATCATTTTTTTCCGATTAAACTTTTTTATTGACTAAGTGTCCGCCCACCGTCAACATTAATAATTTGCCCAGTAATGTAAGGTGAATTGATTAAAAATAAAACCGTGTTAGCAATATCTTGAGTACTCCCTTGTTTGCTAAGTGCAATTTTTTTTAATATTTTGTTTTTTTGTTTGTTATCTAATTCTGTGTCTTCTGGCCAGAGGATAGAGCCAGGAGAGACACCACAAACGCGAATTTTAGGTGCCAATTCTCTAGCCAGGGCTTGGGTCATCATTAACAACCCGGCTTTTGAAATACTGTAAATTGGGTAATTTTTAAGCGGTCGTTGGGCGTGAATATCAACAATATTGATAATACAACCGTTATTTTTTGCCAAAGTTGTGGCAAGTGATTGAGAGAGGAAAAAAGGCGCCATTAAATTAGTGTTGATAATTTGTTGCCATGAATCATGATTAGCATAAGCGATAGGTGTTGGGTAAAAAATAGCAGCATTATTCACCAAAACATCTAACCCATGAATTGAGGCACTGAGGGTTTGTATAGAATCTACATTGGATAATTCGGCTTGCAGAGTGGTTGCTGAATTTGGGCGTTTGCGGTTTAACATTTGTGATAATGCTGTGGCAACTTGTTTTTTGTGCCTATAGTGAATAATGACATTGTAGTCGTGTTTATGCAGGGTTTGGGTAATTTGTGCGCCAATGCGTTGTGCGCCACCAGTGATAAGTGCTGTTTTCATATAAAATGCTTTTTGTGAACCTTGAACAAATAATTAAAAACATTATTATACAAAAAGCCAAACCAATCGGGTTTGATGAATTTATGGATTTGGCTTTGTATCACCCAGTTCAAGGTTATTATCGTGCGGGTCGGCAAAAATTTGGCGAACAGGGGGATTTTATTACCGCACCAGAAACCTCAGATTTGTTTGGTTTTTGTTTGGCACGCCAATGTATGCAAGTGTTAGATGGAAAAAACGATATTTTAGAATTTGGTGCAGGTAGCGGGGTTTTGGCAACCCAGATTCTACCTGAATTAGCTAGGTTAGGGCAATTACCTAAAACCTATTACATTTTAGAACTTAGCGCCGAACTTCAACAGCGACAAAAACGAACCATTAATACAATGCCTCCTAAGTTGGGCAATACTGTGGTTTGGCTTAATACGCTACCACAGGATTTTTCTGGCATAGTGATTGCCAACGAAGTCTTAGATGCTATGCCAGCAAAGCGTCTAATTAAACAATTCACACATTTTTCTGAGTTGGGTGTAGGTTGCCAAAATGACCAGTTAGTATGGCAAGTGTTTAATCAGGTCTATACCAACGACAAAATATTACCTAACAATGTTAGCGAGGGCTGGATAACTGAGACAAACCCTAGAGCCGCGGCGTGGATTGATGCCTTGAGCACGGTGATCAAACAAGGCTTGGTTTTGCTAATTGATTATGGCATGAATAAAGACGAATATTTTCACCCGCAGCGTGGTAGAGGCACACTACGGTGTTATTATCAGCATCAAGCCAGTGACGACCCATTTGTGCATATTGGCAAACAAGATATTACCACTTCGGTTAATTTCTCTGATATAGCACAGCAGGCTAAAAATAGTGGGTTTGAGATTGGTGGCTATGCGACCCAAGCAATGTTTTTAATCGCACTGGGTATTGATGAATATTTAACCCAAACCGATAAAAATAAACACATTGACTGGGCGCAGCAAATAAAACAATTGGTATTACCAAATGCCATGGGGGAGAGTTTTAAAGTTTTGGCATTGACTAAAAATATGGCAGTAAAATTAAGAGGATTTGCAGAACAAGATTTAAGTCACAAATTATAATTATGGACATTCTTCAGACCATTATCTTAGCGTTTATTCAAGGGATTAGCGAATTTTTACCCATTTCATCTTCAGCACACCTGATTTTAGCGTCAAAGGCGGTGGATTGGAATGACCAAGGTTTGACATTTGATGTAGTGGTGCATTTAGGCACTCTAAGTGCAGTTGTTTATTATTATCAATCCAAGCTCAGAGTGCTCTTGGTCGATTGTTACACCTCAATCATTCAACGCCAAACGGTCGGTGAATCTAAATTGGCTTGGGCAGTGTTACTAGCCACAGTGCCTGTGGGTCTTGCAGGCTTATTATTCAAAGATTTTATTACATTGAATTTCCGTTCTGTAGAAATTATTATTTACACAACTTTATTATTTGGTATTTTATTGGGCTTGGCGAGTTGGTTAAATACAAAAAATCTCAAACCTAGGATGGCAATTAATTGGTTTGATGTGTTTTTTATTGGCGTGATGCAAGCCTTGGCATTGATTCCTGGGGTTTCAAGGTCTGGCATTGTTATTACCGCAGGTTTTCTCGTTGGACTGTCTAAACAATTGTCTATTCAATTTGCATTTTTATTGTCTATCCCAG
Organism: Gammaproteobacteria bacterium Gsub; assembly: GCA_002007405.1. Classification (GTDB taxonomy): domain Bacteria; phylum Pseudomonadota; class Gammaproteobacteria; order PS1; family Pseudothioglobaceae; genus JAAOIF01. The sequence goes on along the minus strand of JYIN01000005.1, from coordinate 80,122 downwards.
TGATTTTATTGGCATCTTTATCAATATTGATAGATTTATATTCCCAGCCACAAGCGGTGGATGTGGGCCTGCTTTTGTTAGGGTTTTTTACTGCCACGCTCAGTGCTTATTTCACCATTGTATTGTTTATCAGGTTATTGTCAGTCATTGGAATGATGCCATTTGTTATTTATCGTCTGTTTTTAGGTTTACTATTGTTAATATGAAGTCTTTTATTTTTAAACCTGGACTTTTTTTATTGTGCAATATTTTGGCATTTCTGATTTTTTTTAGCTGGTTAAATGCGCATAGCAAACTGTATTGGGATTTAGTTGATTATCAGGCAGTTGAATTTTTAAACGGTTCTTTGGGTCAATCCGCTAATTTTTGGAATGCCATGTGGGCCGTTTTAAATGTGCGTATTACAGATTTTGTGCCACTGTTTTTTATTTTGACATTTTTTTATTTTGATAACATATTATTTAAAAAAGGTCAGCGTTTAATTGGTTTGATTAGATTTGTTTCATTATTGGTGCTGATGCTTATAGTAAGAGAAGGGGTAAATTTTTATATTGATTATAATCATCTTAATAGAAAAAGCCCCTCGTTAACCCTTGAGGCAGTGATTCGTCTATCCGAGATTTACCCCAATATTAATTTAAAAGACGCATCTAGTAACAGTTTCCCGGGCGACCATGCTGCAATTTTGCTGACTTGGTTTGGATATTGCTTGTTCTTTGCGCGTAATACTTGGAGTCTACTGGCAGTTTTTCTAGTTGTTTTTTTTTCATTGCCACGGCTAATTGCGGGGGCACACTGGTTGAGTGATATTTTGGTCGGTGGAGCGGGCATTGCCTTTATAACTTTAGCTTTTGGACTCTACACTCCGCTACTCAATAAAGTCAATCAATTTTTAGTTGAGGTAACCCAACATTTTATCCAAAACATAATAACAAAAACAAAGTGGAAAAAATCAGCCAATTAGCTCTTTTACTAAAGCAAAAATCACTCATCATAGCAGTAGCAGAATCTTGCACAGGAGGCAATTTATCGGCATATTTAACTAAAAAAAGTGGTGCATCTGCCTATTTTTACGCGGGTTTTATCACTTATTCTAATCAAGCAAAAATAGCCACACTAGGGGTCAAAAAACATACCTTAGATAAATTTGGTGCCGTGAGTCAGGAAGTCGCCATAGAAATGGTCCGTGGTGTGGTCAAAAACACATCTGCCGATGTTGCCGTAGCAACTACTGGCATTGCTGGTCCAGGCGGGGGTACAAAAGAAAAACCTGTAGGCATGGTATGTTTTGGTTTTTCTGTTTTAGGTCAATTTTCAACCACCACTCAATATTTTAGTGGCAGCCGTGAGCGAGTTATCCAAGCCAGTATTGATTTTGTTATCGCTACATTGGTAGAACAGCTATTTCACAATGAAATCAACCAATAATGATCAAACAATAGCGCCAAAAACAACAACATTAAATAGTTAATAGAGAATACAAAAGTTGCCCACGCAATTTTTTTATCATCTGGCTTGGTGTAAATCTTCACCGCATAGAGCAAAAATATCAGCCCCAGTGCCACAGCTGATAATAAATAAATAATTCCCGACATCCCCGATAAATAGGGCAATAGGCTGATGATGAGTAGCAATACGGCATAAAGTAGAATTTGCATTCGGGTATAGGGCAAGCCGTGGGTTACTGGTAGCATTGGCACTTTAACTTTTTTGTATTCTTCAACTCGGTGGATTGCTAATGCCCAAAAATGTGGCGGTGTCCAGACAAACACAATCAAAAATAGTAACAGTGCGTATTCAATCCCCTGCGTTCCTGAAACCGCACTCCAACCCAGCACTGGTGGTGCAGCCCCTGCTGCGCCACCAATCACAATATTCTGGGGGGTGGTGCGTTTTAGATACATGGTATAGATAAGCGCATAACCAATCAGCGATATAAAAGTTAGCACCGTGGTGGTGGTATTGACAAATAATTGCAAAATACCCAAACCAACCACACCTAAAAACACGCCCCAAACCAATGCCTGATTACGATTGACTTTGCGTTGTGGTAGTGGGCGTTGGTCGGTGCGCGACATTTGTTTATCAATATGTTCATCAACAATATGATTAAACACTGCAGCTGAGGCCGCTGCCATACCAATACCAAGCGTGGCACTTAACACCAGCCAGCCATTAGGTAAATACGGAGCGGGTACCGCTAAAAACATACCGACCACAGCGGTTAGCAGAATGAGTGCCACCACTTTTAGTTTACACAGCCTTAATAAATCACTAAATTTTGGCATGATGGTGGTAGTTAGCCGATGCGTGAATATTTAAATAAACGCTGTAAGTCTTTAATTACGCGTTTTAAATCTAGAGTTTGAGGGTCGTAGCGCAACATCACATTACCCAATGGATCAATTAAAAACAGGCTATTATTTGGGAATTTACCCAGCTTTTGACGCAATGATTGACTAGGGCGGGCAATCAATACACCTGCCTCTTGAATAGCGGTGTTGTTGTTGGTTAATAACAATCTTTGAATACGGCGCATGTCTTCATTCATTAAAATACGAATGGTTTTTATATTTTTGAGAGTTTGGATACAGGCTTTATCACAGCGCTCAGTTGCATAAGCCAGCGTCCATATACCCCGTAAACTGCTTTTTGCGTGCTGGGGAAAAGTCACATCTTGCTGCTCTGTGGCAATAATGGGATTGACAAATTCTCCATAATTCACCGTAGTATTGGTAAAAACGGTTGGATTCCAGTAAAAAAACACCGTGCCTAATGTAATTGGCAAAACAAAAGCTGCCAATAATACCCACAATTCCTTTTTAGAACTCATTAAAAATCATCCTGTTTAGAGGGCATAATGATACGCTAAAGCCTAACTTCTATGCCACTTTTGTGCATTGCAGCTTTTGCCTCAGCCACACTGTATTGTCCAAAATGGAAAATACTTGCAGCCAGCACTGCATCAGCACCTCCAGATAATATAGCCGCTGATAAATGTGCTAAATTACCTGCGCCCCCAGAGGCGATGACTGGCACATTGACCGCATTAGAAACCGCATGAGTTAGTGCTAAATCAAAGCCGTCTCTAACCCCATCACAATCCATTGAAGTTAATAATACCTCACCTGCACCCAATTCACCTTGCGTCATTTTTACTGCCCATTTAACTGCATCAATACCCGTTGGTTTGCGCCCACCATGGGTAAAAATTTCCCACCTATTGGGCTTAGCAGGTGTTTTTTTTGCATCAATGGCAATCACAATACACTGTGATCCAAATTTTTCACTCAACGCTTTGATTAGGTTCGGATTATGAATAGCAGCTGAATTAATTGCAACTTTATCTGCACCTGCATTCAACATTGTGCGCACATCTTTCGCCCTCCGAATGCCACCACCGACTGTAAGCGGGATAAATACCTGCTTGGCAATTTCTTCCACTATATGCACCATAGTGTTTCGGTCTTCGTGTGATGCAGTAATATCTAAAAAAGTCAGTTCATCAGCACCTTCCAAGTCATAGCGCTTGGCTACCTCAACTGGGTCGCCCGCATCTTTAATATCCACAAATTGCACACCTTTAACCACACGCCCATCACGCACATCAAGACAGGGGATAATTCTTTTTGCTAAACTCATAAGTGTTGATTTTACCGTAGTTGGTATAATGCCTCCCTATGAATGATACAAACAAAACCATCCCCCAACATATTGCAATTATTATGGACGGCAATGGGCGTTGGGCATCAAAGCGCTTGCTGGCGCGTGTTGCGGGGCATAAAAAAGGAGTAGATGTGGTACGAAAAATTGTTAAATATTGTGATAAGATTGGGGTAAAAACTCTTACTCTATTCGCCTTTAGCAGTGAAAACAAGCAGCGTTCCAAACAAGAAGTATCAACTTTATTAACACTATTTTTGGCTGTATTAAATAAAGAAACTGCAAAACTTAATAAACACAATATTGGACTTAAAATCATCGGTGATATGAGTTTTTTTTCAAAAAATATACAAGAAAAAGCCCTTAGCGCACAGGCATTATTGGCCAATAACACCGGCTTAAAATTGATTATTGCAGCAAATTATGGAGGCCGATGGGACATTCTCAACGCCACCCAAAAAATCATACAGGCAGGGATAAAAAATATTAACGAATCTGTGTTTGAAGACCACTTATCTCTTACTGGTAATAATGTGGATTTACTTATTCGCACCAGTGGCGAGTTGCGAATTAGCAACTTTTTGCTTTGGGACATTGCTTATAGCGAGCTGTATTTCACCGATACTCTCTGGCCTGATTTTAACGAAGCTGAGCTTGACCGCGCGATTGAGAGCTTTAACCGTCGCGACAGGCGTTTTGGAGGGCGTAGGTGAATAATTTAGTACAAAGAATTTTAACGGCAACTGTATTGGTATCAGCCGTTCTTTTTATAATTTTTAAAGCGCCTGATGCTGGATTTATCAGCTTTATTATTGCCCTGATTTTGCTGTGCCTATTTGAATTGTTAAAATTGGTACAAACCAATCTAAGCAACAAAATATTATCCGCGGTTGTAACTCTAGCTTTGGGCGCCTTTGTTTTGTTTGGTGTTATGGAATTTTCATTCGCTCTAATGGTTTTTTTCCCACTGGCTTTTTTTTGGTGGTTAATTAACCTTTGGATGGTTGTTAATTATCCTATAAGAAAGCCTAACAATAAGATTTTATTTATCAATGCCAGCTTGGGGCTATCACCACTATTTGGGTTGTTATTTCTACGCCATATTGGGGTAGAGTTTTTGCTATTGTTGCTGTTACTTGTTTGGGGCGCAGATATTTTTGCTTATGTTTTCGGTAGTGCCTTTGGCAAACACAAATTAGCCCCCAAATTGAGTGCTGGCAAAACCATTGAGGGGGTTTTAGGCGGTTTGCTTGCATGCGTTATCATTACTCTTATTTGGCTCTATGTTGTTGATATTGCTTATCAACAATATTATAAATATTTATTGCTTGCTATGATTACAGCACTATTTTCGGTAGTTGGTGATTTACTGCTAAGCATTTACAAACGCGAGGCAGGAGTTAAAAATTCAGGCAAAATTTTGCCCGGTCACGGTGGCATTTTAGACCGAGTGGATGGGCTGCTTGCTGCCACACCAATTTTTATAACTGGTATATTTTTTCTATGAAAAATATCGTTATTCTTGGTGCTACAGGATCAATTGGCAAAAGCACGCTGGCAGTGGTAGATCTGCACCCAGATAAATTCAATATTTTTGCCCTCAGCGCTCATACAAACTGGCAAAAAATGCTTAAATTATGTCAAAAATATCAGCCTGATTTTGCACTGATGACAAACAAAGATGCGGCGTTAAAATTACAAAACGCCTTAGACAACAACACCCAGGTATTAGCCGGCAGCAAGAATTTAAATGAGATTGCATCCCACCCCCAAACCGATTTTGTAATGGCAGCAATTGTGGGTGCTGCTGGTATGGCTTCAACCCTGACCGCTGCCAAAGCGGGAAAGCGCATACTACTTGCCAATAAAGAATCTTTAGTATTAGCAGGTGATATTTTTATCAATACTGTTCAGGAAAATAATGCTGAATTAATTCCTGTTGATTCTGAACACAGCGCTATTTTTCAATGTTTGCAAAGTGGCAAATCTGGTTTGCGTAAAATTGAGCTCACTGCCAGTGGCGGTCCTTTTTTACACACCCCGATTAAAGCACTAAAAACCATCACCCCCGATGCGGCTTGTGCACATCCAAACTGGTCAATGGGGCGTAAAATTTCGGTAGATTCAGCAACCTTGATGAATAAAGGCTTAGAAGTGATCGAGGCGCATTATTTATTCGCGCTAAATGCAGAGCAAATCAGTGTGGTGGTGCACCCTCAAAGCATTGTGCATTCATGTATACATTACACAGACGGATCAACCTTATCGCAACTTGGCAACCCTGATATGCGTAGCGTTATTGCTTATGCCTTAGCTTATCCTAAGCGTATTTATTCTGGTGTTGCACCCCTAGATTTAAGCCAAAATTCGCCATTAGAATTCTACCCACCAGACTTGGATAAATTCGCCTGTTTGCGCTCAGCTTTTGCCGCACTTAAACAAGGTGGTAATGCGATGGGGGCACTGAATGCGGCTAATGAAATTGCAGTAGAGGCATTTTTAAACCATAAAATCAAATTTTTAGAGATTGCAAAAGTTATTGAAAAAACACTAGAAAAAATTGATAATGTCAAAGTTGATACCCTTGAGGCAATTCTTGATAACGATAAAAATGCACGGCAAATTGCCACACAATTATTATGAGACTCCACATAGTTATAAAAATCATCTCTTTTACACTGATTATTTTTTTAATAACGCTAAATGCCCAGGCAAAAAACACCAAAATTACCATTAAAAATTCATTTTATACTGATGCCAAAAAACAAGGCTTGAGTCATGCTACCATCAATACAATTATCCGTACCCTGAGTTGGAGGCTTAACTTTAACGCTCTGCGTAAAAACGACAAATTTAGCATTATCGGCAGTGAAAAAAACCACCCAGATGCGATTTTTTTCCAGCGTGAAAATAAAAATATTCAAGCATTTTTGTGGGGCAAAAAATATTATGATAAAAATGGCAAATCACTGCAAGTCGGTTTTTTAAAAGCACCATTAAAATACCAACGCATCAGCTCTAAATTTCAATATCGGCGTTATCATCCAATTTTAAAAACCTACCTACCGCATCGGGCAGTTGATTATGCCGCTAAACATGGAACCTCCGTTTATGCAGTAGCTGATGGCATTATTAAAAAAAGAAAACACATGGGTGCGCTGGGCAATGCGGTTTTTATTCAGCATGGGGGAAATTACGAAACTGTGTATGCACATCTTGCAGGTTTTGCCCAAAAACTACGCCGAGGGCAAATTGTAAAAAAAGGTCAAATCATTGGCTATGTCGGCTCTACAGGACGCTCAACAGGCGCGCATCTACATTATGAAATTAGATATAATGGCAAACGGAAAAACCCACTTCGTTACAAAATCCCTAAAGCCAAACAGCTGTCGGGCAATGAGTTAAAAAAATTCAAACAAAGAATAAAAACATTATGAAAATAAGCCTGCCTCTTATTTATCAAGGCAAAGTGCGTGATATTTACACCATTGACAACCGAAAAATGTTAATGGTTACCAGCGACCGCCTCAGTGCCTTTGATGTGGTTTTTGCCCAAAATATTCCTAATAAAGGCCGTGTGCTTACCCAGGTGAGTAATTTTTGGTTTGATAAAATTCAGCACATTATCCCTAACCATCTCACTCACGAGGCGCTTGACAGTGTTTTGAGTGCGACAGAAGCTAAGCAGCTTAGGGGGCGGGCAGTGATTGTTAAAAAACTCAAGCCACTGGCGGTTGAAGCCATCGTGCGTGGCTATATTATTGGCTCAGGTTGGCAAGATTACCAAGCCACTGGCTCAATTTGCGGTATTCATTTACCCAAAAATTTAGTATTGGCACAAAAACTTCCAAAAACACTATATACGCCGTCTAACAAGGCAAAGATAGGCGAACATGATAAAAATATTGATTTTGATAGAACAGTAGAAATTCTGGGACATGATTTGGCTAAACAAGTCAAAAGCATAAGTTTAAAAATCTACCAATTCGCCAGTGATTACGCCCTCAAACGCGGCATTATCATCGCTGATACCAAGTTTGAATTTGGGCTTGACGAAAATAACACACTCATTTTAATGGACGAAGTTTTAACCCCCGACAGTTCGCGTTTTTGGTCAGTAAAAGACTATCAACTCGGCACCAGCCCAAAAAGTTTTGACAAACAAATTATTCGCGATTACTTAGCAACACTAAACTGGAATAAAGCCCCGCCAGCGCCTGTACTACCTGATAAAATCGTGCAAAGAACTGCTGAAAAATACCAACAAATAGCAGCTATTTTGCAAGTTTAAACCACGGATAACAATGGCACAATTTAGCGGAGTCATTAAAAAAATGCACACTAACCTTGATAGAGGTGTGGTGCAATATCAGCTACCCATTGGCGATGAGTGGCTTGATATGAATGCTTTGGTGGGCAGTAAAATTAGCCTCTCGTTTACAGGGGAGGTTTATTGTGTAAATTGTGGGAAACGCACTTATAAAAGTTATTCTCAAGGATATTGTTATCTCTGCTGCCAAAAATTAGCGTGTTGTGATTTGTGCATTATGAAGCCTGAAACTTGTCATCATCACCTTGGCACTTGTCGTGAGCCGCAGTGGGGGTTGGCTAATTGTTTTAGCCCGCATATCATTTACTTGGCTAATTCGTCTGGTGTGAAAATTGGCATTACCCGCAAAAGCAATATTCCTGACCGCTGGATTGACCAGGGTGCGATAATGGCTTTACCGATATTAGAAATAGATACGCGACTAAAATCAGGGCAAATTGAGGTGGCACTAAAAGCATTTGTAAGTGACAAGACCAATTGGCGGAAAATGCTTAAAAACGAAGTTGAGACAACTGATTTAGCACAAATGCGTGATATATTGTTGGCAAAAATTGAGGCGTTGATTGCCGAATTAGGGGCAAAAACTCTAGATGAAGCGGTTTTAAAAATCAACTATCCTGTGATAGAATACCCTCACAAAATTAACGCACTAAACTTTGACAAAACACCTAATATTAGTGGCGTTCTAAAAGGTATTAAGGGGCAATATTTGATTTTGGATACAGGTGTGCTTAACATTAGGAAATTTGGCTCTTACCAAATAACATTAATTTACTAAGATTTTTGCATCATTATGCAAAAGTCCCAAATAAAAAATTTAGCCAAAGTGCCACAGATTGCTATAGAAAAACTAGATTCTTATTGATATGGACAACAACTTTCCTCGCATCAAACGCCTGCCTGCTTATGTATTTGCAACGACTAATACATTAAAGGCAAAGGCTAGAGCTCGTGGTGAGGATATTATTGATTTTGGAATGGGCAACCCAGACCAGCCAACTCCCGACCATATTGTGGAAAAACTAGTAGAGGCGGCGCGCCGTCAAGACACCCATCGTTATTCAACCTCACGCGGGATTCCGCGTCTTCGCAGAGCGATTTGTAACTGGTATAAAACCCGTTTTGAGGTTGATTTAGATCCAGAGACTGAGGCTATTGTTACTATTGGGTCTAAAGAAGGGTTGGCAAATTTAGCCCAAGCCATTGTTGGTGCGGGAGATACGGTGTTGGTGCCGAATCCTGCTTACCCTATCCACCCCTATGGGTTTGTGATTGCTGATGCGGATATTTTGCATGTGCCTTGTGGACCTGAGAATGATTTTTTTGCCGAATTGGAGCGCTCAATTAAAAACACCTTTCCTAAGCCAAAAATGTTGGTGCTAAACTATCCTTCTAATCCCACCACTGAATGCGTAGAATTAGAATTTTTTGAGCGCATTATTAAAATCGCTAAAAAACATAAAATTTGGGTAATTCAAGATTTGGCTTATGCCGATATTGTGTTTGACGGCTATATTGCACCCAGCATTTTGCAAGTTAAGGGGGCAAAAAATATTGCGGTTGAATTCTTTTCATTATCAAAAAGTTACAATATGCCGGGCTGGCGGGTAGGTTTTATGAGTGGCAATTCAACCTTAGTGGCAGCCTTGGCAAAGATAAAATCCTACCTTGATTATGGGATGTTCACCCCAATTCAAGTGGCAGCCATTGAGGCATTGGAAGGGGATCAAAGTTGCGTTCGGCAAACCGCACAGATGTATCAAGACCGCCGAGATGTTTTATGCGGAGGCTTAGCGTCAATCGGCTGGCATGTTACCCCGCCAAAAGCCACCATGTTTGTGTGGGCAAAAATCCCTGAGTTTTACCAAACATTGGGTTCGTTAGAATTTAGCAAAAAACTACTCAAAGTTGCTAAAGTAGGAGTCTCGCCCGGCATTGGTTTTGGTGATTATGGGGATCAATTTGTGCGTTTTGGATTGATTGAAAATGAACACCGAACGCGGCAGGCAATTCGTGGCATTCGCGAGATGTTTAGACGCGATGGTTTATTAAAACCATGAAATTATCCGCCGAACAATTTAAAAACGCAAAACACAAACGCTTAACTTTGCTAGGGATGTCGGGCGTAGGCAAAACCCATCTAGCAAAGATGCTAAGCAAAGATGGGGAATGGTTTCATTATTCTAGCGATTATCGTATTGGTGCTGGGTATATGAACGATGCTATTTTAGATAATATCAAAAACCGCGTTAAACAAGACCGCTGGCTTGCCAAACTGTTAGACAGTGAATCAATCAGCCTGCAAAATCATATCAGTTTTGACAACCTATCTTCAGTATCTCACTTTTTAGGCAAGGTCGGTAATCCAGAGCAAGGCGGTTTACCGATTGATGAATTTAACAAACGCCAAGCACTACATAAAAAAGCCGAGACTGGCGCTATGCTTGATGTGGCTAAATTTATTAAGAAATCCACAAAGCAAGGTTTTAATCATTTTATCAATGATGCTGGCGGTAGTTTATGTGAGCTTGACGACACCTCCTTGTATCAAATGCTGTCCAAGCACACCTTAATTCTTTATATTAGGGCTAGCAAAGCCAGTGAATTAACGCTCATTGAGCGTGCAAAAGCCCACCCAAAACCCTTATATTACCAACATGAATTTTTAACCACACAGCTCAACACCTACTTGGCTGAAAACGCACTGACTTATGTCGCCCAAATTGACCCTGATGCTTTTGTCGGGTGGATATTCCCTCATCTGTTAAGACATCGCACTCCAAAATATGAGGCGATTGCACAAAAGTATGGATGTATCATTGATAGTGAAGATATCTACCAATGCAGTGATGCTAACGAAGTATTAACATTGATTGAAAAGACAATTAAATGCCGCTAATCGCCCACTCAAATTTACCTTCATTTGCACGCCTTAAAAACGAAGGCGAAACTATCCTGTCTAAAGACAGGGCTGACCATCAAGCCATTCGTGAGCTTCATATTGGGCTACTTAACATGATGCCAGATGCCGCACTTGAGGCAACTGAGCGGCAATTTTTCCGTTTAATTGGGCATTCAAATCAAATTGCACAATTCTACCTCCATCCTTTTACCCTGCCTGCTATTAAGCGTGGGAACAAGGCCAAAACACATATTAACACTTATTATCAAGATTTTGACGACATTAAAAAACAAGGGCTAGACGCACTCATTATTACCGGTGCGCATGTTGAAGATGCCAATTTACAAAAAGCGCCATTTTATCAGCAACTTAAAGAGGTCGTTGACTGGTCATATGACTGTGTTACCTCAACTTTGTGTTCGTGTTTAGCAACCCATGCTGTGCTTGAGTTTCGTTACGGGAAAAAACGCCAACCATTAGATAAAAAATGTTGGGGAGTGTTTCAACATAGCGTCATTGACCGTACTCATCCGCTGGTTAGCGGTGCTAATACAAAGTTTGATGTGCCTCATTCGCGTTTTAATCAAATCTTAAGCACCCAATTTAAGGAAGCAGGGATAAAAATTTTGGTCAGTGGCACGGTTGGCGCACACCTTTGTGTTAGTCAAGATTTACTACGCATTGTATTTTTCCAAGGGCATCCAGAATACGACACCATCAGCCTTTTAAAAGAATATAAGCGTGAAGTGGCAGCGTTTTTAAGTGGTTCTCGGGTTGATTATCCAGATTTTCCCAAACATTATCTAAATGCACAAAATAAGGCTATTTTAAACGAATATAGAGATAAATTATTAGCAGGAGAATTTGCATTGGGTGATTTTCCTGAGAAGCTCATCAATCAAACACTTAACAACACTTGGGGCAACACTACTAACGCCATTATTAACAACTGGATTGGTTGTGTCTATCAGGTTACCCATGAAGACATTGACAAGCCGTTTATGGATAACATTGATGCAAATGACCCACTGGGCTTAAAGTAATGGAGGCAATCTCAAAACCATTATTAAAATGGTTTGATGTCTTTGGACGAAAAAATCTACCTTGGCAATCAACTCCCAAAAACCCTTATCATGTTTGGATTAGCGAGGTAATGCTACAACAGACCCAAGTGCTCACTGTGATTGGATATTTTAATAATTTTATCCAAAACTTCCCAACTTTGGCAACACTTGCCGCGGCAAAGGAAGATACAGTTTTAAGGCAGTGGGCGGGGCTGGGTTACTACGCTAGAGCTAGAAATTTGCACGCCAGTGCAAAAATCATCATGGCACAATATCAAGGAGAGTTTCCGCGTGAATTTGCACAAATTATTAACCTGCCTGGAATTGGAAAATCTAGCGCAGCAGCGATTTTATCTATCAGTTTTAACCAAAACCACACCATATTAGACGGTAATGTCAGGCGTGTCCTATCCCGATATCACGAAGTCAGCGGGCATTATGGGCAAGCCAAAACTTTAAAAAGATTATGGCACTTAGCTGAAAAACACACACCAAACCAACGCATTGCAGATTACACGCAGGCGATTATGGATTTTGGGGCAACTTTATGCACGCGTCAAAACCCCTCTTGCCAACACTGCCCGATTGCCCAAGGCTGCCAAACAAAAAAACATAAAACCCAAGCTATATTTCCCAATCCAAAACCCAAAAAACCCAAACCTACCAAAAAAATTGCAATGCTGATTTTTATCAATGAAAAAAACCGAGTTTATCTACAAAAACGCCCGAGTAAAGGAATTTGGGGCGGGTTGTGGAGTTTTGTAGAATGTGAAAATAATAAAAATAGCATTAGCCAAGCGATTACCAATTTTGATAAAAATGCGCAAAAACAAAAAACTCTACCTGCATTCAAACACAGTTTTACCCACTATCACCTTTTAATCCACCCAGTTTTAATTGATTGTAAAAATAGCAATAAGACTTTTTATCCTGCCTCTCAACACTCGCTTGGTTTGCCCGCACCTGTTAATAAAATTATCAGCCAATTAAACAAATTTGCATTATGAACCAATACATAAAATATGCGCCCTTTAAGTTAGGATAAGAGGCGGGATTAAACGACCAGATCAACCCCTAGAAATATTTTTTTAAAAAATATGGTGCCGAAGGCCGGACTCGAACTGGCGACCTACTGATTACAAATCAGTTGCACTACCAACTGTGCTACTTCGGCATAAAAATTGTGGATTATACCCATTTTTTTAAGGAATTATCCCTTTAACTTGACAAAATAATTAAATATTTTTACTACAAAACTTGACAAATAATACTGTATTTGTTGATACTATCACAATATTAAAACAACAACTTATAAGCCATAATATGTGCAATAAAAGAAAAGCAAAAACATTAAGTTTATTCAACCTTATGGAGTTATATCCAACCAAAGAAAGTGCTATAAAATATTTTGAAAAAACCATTTGGCAAGGTAAAAAAGTATGTAGTAAGTGTGAGTGTGATAGTAAAATCAAACCGCAAAGAGATGGGATAAATTATTGGTGTGGTGATTGCAGAAGTTACTTTAATGTATTTGCTAATACTCCACTTGAAAGGAGCAAGATAGACCCTCGTAAATGGCTGTTTGCAGGGTATTTGTTACTTACCTCAAGAAAGGGAATATCTAGTATGCAGTTAAGTAAAGAGTTAAGCATTAAGCAATCTACAGCGTGGTATATGATGCACAGACTAAGACTTGCTTGTTCTAGTGATAATAGTTTGTTAAGTGGTATTGTTGAAGCGGACGAAACTTATATTGGCGGTAAAGAGGCAAATAAACACAAAAACAAGAAAATAAAAGGCTCTCAAGGTGGTGCAAATAAAAGTATTGTTATGGGTATGAAACAACGAGATGGCAAAATTAAAGCAGAAGTTATAAACAATACTAAAACTGATACCTTGCAAACCGTTTTATCTAATAATGTAAGCCGAAGTGCTTTACTTATGACCGATGAATTAAGAGGGTATAAAGGTGTTCAATACGATAGAATGCAAGTTAATCACTCCGCTAAAGAGTATGTAAGAGGTATGGCACACACCAATAGTATAGAGAGTGTTTGGGCGGTATTGAAGCGAGGTTATAATGGTATTTATCATAACTTCTCTGTTAAGCACTTACAGAGATACATTAACGAATTTACATTTAGACTTAATGAGGGTAATTGTTAAATAGATACACGAGATAGATTGAATAGTTTATTTGGCAATATGTTTGGTAAAGTTGTTACTTATAGGGGGTTGGTAAATGGCTAAGAAAAAACTAAACGAAAGAGATACCGAAAATATAGTTAGACAACATTTTCAAAAAGATAAATTGTTTAACGGTATTATTTTTGAAGAACAATCATCTAACAACCCAAAAATAACCAAACTTCTTAAAAACGCCTCCAAGAAAGGTAACAGCATTGGCAAACCTGAATTTATTATTTCAATAAACGACGAACAAGATTTATTAATTATTGTTGAATGTAAAGCAGATATATTAAAACATGAAAGTAAAAATAGGGATAAATTTGTTGATTATGCGGTTGATGGTGTTTTACTTTATTCCTCTTATTTATCTAAAGAGTTTGATGTTTTATCTTTGGCTGTTAGTGGAGTAGAGGCAGATAATATTAAAGTTTCATATTTTATCCAAAGAAAAAACAGAGATGTAGCAGAGCAAATTTTCGGTAACACTCTAATTACTATTGAAGATATAGTAGCAGGACTTTCGCAAGATGTAGCAAAAAGAAAAGAGAAATACGAAGAGTTATTGGACTACTCTAAAACATTAAATGAACAATTACATAAATTAAAAATTAAAGAAGATAAAAGAAGTTTGCTTGTTAGTGGCATATTAATCGCTTTAGATAATAAAGACTTTTATAGGGATTATGCGGGAATAAGCAGTAATAAAATTCTCTCTAATACATTGGTAGAAATAATAAAAGATCAATTAAAAACCGAAGATTTACAAGGAGATAAAATTGATATACTAATGGAAAATTACAACTTCATCTCCACTCATCCTAGTTTAATCAAAAATCAAAAATCAAAAGAATTAAAAGAATTAAAGGAATTGATAAATGATATTGATGAAAATATCAATGGCTATGTTAGAACCTATAAATATTATGATGTTTTAGGGCAATTTTATATTGAATTTTTAAGATACTCTAATGCTGATAAGGGTTTGGGTATTGTTTTAACGCCCCCCCATATAACAGAACTTTTTGCTGATATTGTAGATATAAAGACCAATGACATTGTATTTGATAATTGCACAGGCACATCAGGTTTTTTAGTATCAGCAATGAAACAAATGATTGAAAAGTGTAATGGGGATTTAGATAAAGAAAAAAATATCAAACAGAACCAATTATTTGGCGTGGAATATCAACCTGAAATATACCCACTTGCAGTATCTAATATGTTGCTTCACGGGGATGGTAAAAGTAACATTATTGGTGGCAATTGTTTTGACAAATCTATTATTAAAGAAATTAAAACCAAGAAGCCAACAGTTGGTTTTTTAAACCCACCGTATAAGTCAAAAAAAGAGGACATAGAAGAGCTAAAATTTATACTAAATAATTTAGCATGTTTAGAAAAACACGGCAGGTGTGTTGCTATTGTTCCTATGAGTTGTGCTTTAGCACAAAGCGGGGAAAGGCTGAGATTAAAAGAGCAGTTATTGTCCAAACACACTTTAAAAGCAGTGTTCTCTATGCCAAACGAATTATTTAAAAATTCAAAAGTAGGCGTTGTAACTTGCATAATGGTATTTGAAGCACACATACCGCATCCACAAAATAAAAAAACCTTTTTTGGGTATTTTAAAGACGATGGTTTTTACAATAAAAAAACAAAGGGTAGGTTTGATTATGACAATCAATGGACGGAAATAAAAAATAAGTGGATAGATTTATATACAAACAACACTGTAAAAGTTGGCTTTAGTGAAGTAACCAAAGTATTGTCAAATGATGAATGGTGTGCCGAAGCATATATGGAAACTGATTACAGTAGATTAACTGTAAATTATTTAGAACAAGTAATAAGAGATGTAGTAGCCTTTAAAATTACAAGTAATCTAAACATTGACGGTATTATTGGCGATTGTTTAATTCCTAATAAAAATCCTAAAATAGGTGTAATTAACTTGAATTTTAATAAGTATAAAAATTTTGCACTTGATGAAATTTTTACAAATATAGAAGACACCAGGGGAGCAACAACAAACGAACTAACAAAAGGAGACGAAGTACCTTATATTGCTGCAAAAAAATCTAATAATGGGCTAAATGCAATGTGTGCAAAGGAAGAGAATAGCCAATACATCTCTAAAGGAAATTGTATTGTATTTATCCACATAGGGGCTGGCAGTGCAGGTTATACAACATATCAAGAAAATGATTTTATAGGTATGAGCGGTAAAACATCTTGTGGATATAATGAAAACCTTAATAAATATAACGCCCTATTCCTTGTGGCAATTCTTGACCAAGAAAGACCAAAATATTCATTCGGTAGGAGTTGGACTGGAGAAAGGCTATTAAAAACTAAAATTAAACTTCCTGTAGACAATCAAGGCAACCCAGACTGGAAATTTATGGAAGATTATATTAAATCCTTGCCTTATAGTGCTAACTTATAAATTATGAAACAAAAAACACTAAACAAAGTGGCAAACGCCCTACTAAAATCAAATGCAGCAGAACACAAACGCCCTAAAGAACCAACTAAGGCAGAATTAAATAAAAAATTTGTGATGCGTTTAGATAAAAAAAGGCAATCCGACAATTAAAGAGGTTTGATTTATTTTGTCAAGTTAAAGGGATAATTCCCTTTTTTTAGTTAGCAAAACAAAGGTTGTCCATAGTTTTGTTGGTAGAGTTTTTCTATTTTAGCAATATCAAATTGGTGGTTTTGGGTACCTAAGTGTGCAATTTTAATGGATCCCAATAAATTGGCTAATTGGGCGCAAGTTTGCCAATCCATGTCATTCATCAATCCATATAACAAGCCCGCACGATACGCATCACCACAGCCAGTTGGGTCTTGGATTGAATGTGCTTTGATGGAGGCAATGCTTATTACCTCACCACCTGTATGCACCTCAGAACCCTGCCCGCCCTTGGTAATAATCAAAGCCTCAACCTTTGTTGCAATGGTGGTCAAATCCAGCCCAGTTTTATCTGCTAACATTTGTGATTCGTAATCATTCACAACCACATAAGTTGCTTGTTCAATAAAAGTTACTAACTCCGTTCCTGAAAACATTGGCATCCCTTGCCCAGGGTCAAACATAAAAGGAATTTTTGCTGCAAAGAATTGCTGGGCATGTTCAATCATACCTTCGCGACCATCTGGAGAAATAATACCAATGTCTACTGCATTGGCATCAGATACTCTATTTTGGTGTGAATCATTCATTGCCCCAGGGTGAAAGGCAGTAATTTGATTGTCATCTATATCAGTGGTAATAAAAGCCTGTCCAGTGTAGGCACCCTCAATTACCCGCATGTGTGTGGTGTTTATATTTTGCTTTTGCATCCAAGCTAAATACGGTGCAAAATCTTCACCCACAGTAGCCATCGGTATTGCACTTGCCCCCAGCAAATGCAAGTTATAAGCAATGTTCCCGCCACAGCCACCAAACTCTTTGCGCAAGGTAGGCACTAAAAATGAAATATTGAGCATGTGGACTTTATCGGGCAAAATATGATTTTTAAATTGGTCGTGAAACACCATAATGCTATCAAATGCATAGGAGCCGCAAATCAATGCTGTTTTTGTCATGTTATTTTTTCCTGTTTAAAGTAGTATTTTCAAGAATAAATAATATTATCTTAATGGTTTAGGCACTGGAAAATGCACATTTTCCAACGCACCACTGACTTCAACTACCTCAGTTGCACCATAATCATATAGATAATCAATCACTGCTCGTACCAACACCTCAGGCGCCGAAGCACCTGCAGTAACGCCAATGGTATTAACGGCTGCCAGCCAACTGGTTTTAATCTCGTCAGCAGTATCAATTAAATAGGCGTTTTTGTGCATTTTATCGGCAATTTCGCGCAAACGATTTGAGTTTGATGAATTGTTAGACCCGAGCACTAAAAGCATATCTGCCTCTTGCATTAGGCTTTTAACAGCATCTTGGCGATTTTGCGTAGCATAACAAATATCATTTTTTCTCGGTGCTTGAATTTTAGGAAATTTTTTCACTAACGCTTGCACAATCTGTCCAGTATCATCAACTGATAAAGTAGTTTGTGTGGTATAGGAAAGTGGCAGTGGCATATCATCTAATGCTAAATTCTCAACATCTGCTACACTCTCAACTAATTGTATGGATTGTCCCTCGCTAGATTGCCCAAGCGTGCCCTCAACCTCAGGGTGTCCTTTGTGACCAATTAAAATCACTTGGATATTTTGCTTTTGTTTGCGGGCAACTTCTTTGTGCACTTTGGTAACCAAGGGGCAAGTTGCATCATAGATGATTGAGCCGATTTTTTGACTGTACCGACGCACCGCCTGAGACACCCCATGCGCACTAAAAATAACCACTTCACCCAGTGGGACCTCAGTCATCTTTTCAACAAAAATAGCGCCCTTGGCTTTTAATCCATCAACCACAAATTTATTATGCACCACCTCATGATGCACATACACAGGGGCGCCATGTTTTTTAATAGCACATTGGACAATATCAATAGCGCGTTCAACGCCTGCGCAAAATCCACGGGGATTGGCTAATAAAATTCTCATTGTTTGCTAAGGACTAGCACTTGGAACGAAACATCACACCCTGCCAAAGGATGATTAAAATTAACTCTAATTTTATTATTTTCAATCTTGTCAATACAACCAACATAACTCTCACCTGTTGGGGTTTTAAACTCAAGAGCAGCATCTAATTCAATCACCATTTCTTGAGGAAAATCTGCGCGTTGCATAATTTGATAAGCTGCATCATCAATTGCACCAAAAGCTTTATCCGCAGTTAATAAAAAAGTTTGTAGTTGCCCAACTTCAGCTGCCATCACACAAGCCTCCAAACACGGGTCTAATTGCCCATCACCAATCTCAAATTCCAACGGACTCTCCCAAGATTTATCCACCAATGCCCCGTTTGCATGAGAGAGTTTGTAGTTAATTTTGTATTTACCCATGAAGTGCCAATAATAATTTGTGCACCTTAGGGCGTAGCTGATGACGGTGACAAATCATATCAATCAAACCTTTTTTCAGTAAAAATTCACTGCGTTGAAACCCTTTTGGCAAAGTCTCGCGCACCGTCTGCTCAACCACTCTTGGTCCTGCAAAGCCAATCAGTGCATTTGGCTCAGCAATATGAATATCACCCAACATTGCAAAACTAGCGGAGACACCCCCCATAGTCGGATCAGTCAAAATAGAAATAAAAGGAATTTTTTTCTCATCTAATAATTTTAATGCTAACGCGGTTTTTGACATTTGCATTAAGGAAAACAACCCTTCTTGCATACGCGCACCACCTGATGCGGAAAAACAAATTAGCGGGGCGTTTGTGCGAATACTCTCCTGCACTGCACATACAAACTTCTCACCTACCACGCAGCCCATTGACCCACCCATAAATCTAAACTCAAAAGCTGCGACAATAACAGGCATCTTATTCAATGTACCAGCCTTGACCACCAGCGCATCTTTTTCACCGGTATTTTTTTGTGCTTGAGAGTAGCGTTCCTTATATTTTTTTTGGTCTTTGAATTTAAGTGGGTCAGTGGTTACTAAATCAGGAGCAATTTCGACTTGAGTATCAGCATCTAAAAAACTCTCAAGCCTTGCTCGGGCTGCTAAGCGCATATGGTGGTCGCAACTCGGGCATACATAGTTTTGTTGTTTAAGCTCTTCTGCATAGACGGTAGTTGCGCACTTAGGGCATTTACGCCATAAACCCTCTGGAATGTTTTTTTTAACCACGCTGGTAATTGAGGGCAGGATTTTTTCTAACCAACTCATAAATAGACCTATCTTTTAAGTGCTAAGGAAATTTGTTTTGCTAAAGTGCCAACACTGGCTAGCATTTTAGTCTTATCACGGCTATATTTTTCAATAAATGCGACCAATACAGAGCCTACAATCACTGCATCGGCTGATTTTGAGACTTTTTGTGCAGTGGTCGCATCTTTAATTCCAAAACCAACCCCCACAGGCAAATCAATAAATTTGCGAACCTTCATCAAATTAGCATTAACCGATTCAATATTCAAATGTTGTGCTCCTGTTACCCCCTTGAGTGCAACAAAATAGACAAAACCTGAGGCGATAGTGGCTAAAAGTTTTAAGCGTTTATCCGTTGTGGTTGGTGCCACCAAAAAAATAAAATCAATATCAACAGCATCCAAACGCCGCTTTAAATCATGCGCCTCTTCAGCGGGCATATCCACCACCAAAACGCCATCTACTCCACACTCACGCGCTTTATCGGCAAACGCCTGGTAACCAAAGATCTCAATTGGGTTCAAATACCCCATCAGCACAATCGCCGTGGTGTTATTGAGTTGTCTAAATCTCCTTACCAAGTCTAGAACATTATCCAAGCTTACTCCAGCCTCCACCGCACGCTGATGCGACCTAGCAATCACTACCCCATCTGCCATTGGGTCCGAAAATGCCACTCCAAGTTCAATCACATCCGCGCCACTATCAACCAAAGTTTGCATTAAAGCATAAGTATTGTCCAATCCACCATCGCCAGCAGTGATAAACGGAATAAATGCCTTTTGCTGGTTTTGTTTTAAGGTTTGGAAAATATTTTTTAATTTTGACATTCTCTTCTAGAATAGGTCAAGCATAGTGCTATCAGCCCTTTTTAAAAATTCTAAGCAAGTTGCAATTTTAACACAATCCTAAAATTTTAGAGACAGCCTTAATCTCTGCTGATAGAAGATAGGGCATGCTCAAAAGCATCCATTTTTTTATTAACCAAATAGGGTGGGCGTAATATGTTTGTGCCTGTAGTATGTCTTTTCAGTTGGAAAGGCAAAAATTGGAAAGTGATTTTTTGTTTAAAACAGCCCAGCAAATCGCATCTGAGGCAAAAACAAATTTAAGGTTTTAAAGTTTCAAGTCTTTTCAAAAGAACCTCAGCGGTTACATAACCAGGGATATGCACGCCATTTGGTAGAAAAATAGCCGGTGTGCCATTGACTCCAAGTTTTGTGGCAATTTGCAGTTGGCTTGCTACTGGATTATCACAGGGTTTTGAATTAGGGATAGTTTTATACTTTTTGTATTCATCTATTGCTTTTATTCTATCGTCTGCACACCAGATTTTTTCCATTACACTCTGTGCTTTAGGGTGTAATTGTGCCAGCGGTGAGGCAAGATATTTGACCGTAATGTCAAATTTATTTATTTTAGGCATTTCTGCGTGTAGTTTTTGGCAATATGGGCAATCAACATCGGTGAAGACATGAATAGCGTATTTTTCATTTTTGGCTTTAAAAATAATTTTATCTTCATCATTAATAGTGTTAATAAGTGATTGTTTGAGTTGATTCACTTTATTGCTACTTGGCATTCTTTGTCTTTTGTCTAAATCAATCACCTCTCCTTGAATTAAATAACGCCCATCTTTTGAGATTAATACCGAGCCAATAGGTGAGCGTAGCAATACTTCATAAACTCCATCAAATGGGGTTTCACTAATATCTTCCTTGTCAATATTGCCAAAAAATGGTGATAAATTTTTAATGACATTGTCTTTATTGGCGAATGCCTGAGTGCTGATGATAACAATTAAAAGCAGTATTTTTTTAAACATATCTTTCTATAAAGTACAAGAATGATAAAATTATACGCATTTTTATAAACAATGACAGGGATATGGAATTTAAAATCAATAAGCTTGCCACAGATGGACAAATGCAAGTCATATTTGAGCAGGATTTAGAGTTAAATGCAGTGCGATTTGACTCCAGTGGGAGTTTAAAAATTGGGCTTGGCAATGAGAATCCTAATGCCAAAACGGTCAAAAAACTAGCCATTACCTTGGCACAAACTGCCAACAAATTTAATATTCAAGCACTATTTTTTCCTGTGCTTGAAGTTAATAATTTTGTTAATATCACTGTGCAAGCAATTGCCAATAACGATTATCAAATTCAAAAAGTAGGCTTGGATAAAAATGATAACAATGCCCTACAATTAGTAACCTTTGAACATGGCGAGCAAAATGAAATCAACACCGCTGTAGCAGTAGCAGATGGCGTGGCACTGACCCGCACTTTGGGTGATTTGCCATCCAATGTTTGCACGCCCACCTATTTGGCACAAGTAGCACAAGATTTAGCGACTGAGTTTTCACTTAAATGTGAAATTTTGGAAGAAAAAGACATGCGAAAATTAGGCATGAACTCACTATTATCCATATCTAAAGGATCAATTGAGCCGCCTAAACTCATTAGCCTAACATATAAAAATGCTGGCAATGCCAAACCGATTGTGCTGGTAGGTAAAGGGGTTACCTTTGATTCTGGTGGCATCTCACTCAAGCCCGGCAATACTATGGACGAGATGAAATTTGATATGTGTGGCGGGGCATCAACACTGGGGGTGATACGCACCATCGCCCAGTTACGGGCAAAGATCAATTTAACCATCGTGGTGCCAGCAGTTGAAAATATGCCAGCACATAACGCTTCTAAACCCGTTGATGTGGTTAAAAGCATGTCTGGGCAGACGATTGAAATTCTCAATACTGATGCTGAGGGGCGGATGATTTTGTGCGATGCACTTACTTATGTTAAAAAATTTAATCCTAAAGTAGTCATTGATATTGCCACTCTCACAGGTTCGGTGGTGGTTGCACTGGGTAAGCACAATACCGGGCTTATGAGTAACAATCAAAGCTTGGCAGACGAGATTATGAGTGCCTCAAAAACCGCACTTGACGGCGTCTGGCAACTGCCGCTTGAAGAAGAATATGATGAACAATTAAAATCCAATTTTGCTGATATGGCAAATATTAGTGGGCCCGGAGGGGCAGGGACTCTCACTGCGGCTTGTTTTTTAGCCAGATTTACTAAAGATTATCGTTGGGCACACCTTGATATTGCTGGCACTGCTTGGGTCAGTGGTCATAAAAAGGGAGCAACAGGTCGCCCAGTGCCATTACTTGTGCAATATATTTTAAATCAAGCAGATTAAAAATCAGGGCTGTCCAACCAAACTTCGAGTCCTTGGACGCAAATTTCTAAATCGCCCTTAAACAGATAAGTTTGTTGTGCCTCGTCAAGTACTACACCATGACTGGTAGCAATTTCTAGTAGATAAGCAAGTAAAGCTTGTTTGATAGATTGATGGCGATTTTTTACATTTTTTAACCGAGTAGCAATGCTCACAAACCCGTCAATATGCTCAATCAACATATCAGCAGATTTTTGCCCAAATTTAATGCGATTAAAATGGGTTAAATAGGCGTATTTTGGTTTTAGCTGCATCAATTTTTGAATGCTATTTTTCCAAGTGTTGGGGTCGAATTGTATCGGTGTGGTTGGTGGAAATATCAACGCCCCTTGTTTGGTGTCAAATTCACGATAGCTCACCCCCAGCGTATCACCGCTAAAAATACCACCCGATTTTTCATCCCAAATACAGGCGTGGTGGCGTGCATGACCTGGGGTGTTAATAAATTTTAATCGGCGCTTGCCCAAAGTGATTTTTTGCTCATCTTTGATAATGGCAATGCGTGATTTTTCTATCGGCACTAAATCACCCAAAAATTGCTTAAAAAATAACGCCCCATAGACGCTAATTACCCCAGCGCGTAATTTAGCAGGATCAACCAAATGACGCGCCCCATATTCATGCACATATATTTTTGCATTTGGCAGATATTTAATGAGTCTGCCTGCACCCCCTGCATGATCCAAATGGATATGGGTAAGGATGACAAAATCAACATTTTCTTGCTTTATATTTTTATCATCAAGCACTGATAGCAGTGTCGGCACTGAGAGGTAGCAGCCAGTATCAATAAATGCAGCCCGCCCCGCATCTTCAAGCAAATACACTGCCACAAATCCTGGACGACGCATATGCTGTGTGTCAATGCAAGTAATGCCAAAACCTAATTGGTCATAAATAGGGCTTGTCATTATTAACCTTGCTTCGCTTACAATCCTTACTTATAAGCAAGGCTGGTAGTGGTTAAATTGGTTTTTTAAAAATCACCCGCCGCACCACCATCTTGGATGGCATAGATGGTTTTTTGTACTTGCAGGGCTTTTTTGTGTAGTGCTGGTGGTAGCGGTTTACCACCGTAGATCATCGGATCCATATCTAAGGTATATAACCAATGCTTACCTTGTTTATCCTCAATCAAAGCAACACGACAAGGCAAATACGCACTAAAAGCATCAGAATAATCTACCATTTCCATCGCTGTTCTAGGCGAGCAATATTGGAATATTTTTAAATAGCGTTGTTTGAAGTTTGGGTCGCCGGCTTCTTTTAATTGAATCTCAACTTGTTCTGATAAAGGCAGGACACCAACTTCACGAATGCTTCTCTCGGTGGCAATGCTTGACATGGCTTCTTCTGCGTCTTCAATTGATACATCATCCCCAAGCGCAATACGGCGAATACTTGCCATAGTAATGTCGCCACTGTCAAGCAATCTGTTAGCCATCGGCATATAGACTTTTTCCATCGCCTGCGGATGCAGGGTTGGCGAGAATATTTCATTGATTATTTTTCCCGTTACACCGTTATATTTAAATTGCAACATTGCACCATAATAAACACTGATTGCACCAATGATGAGCAATATCCATTTGATTAAACCAATAACAACACCCATTGTTTCCTCCTATTAAAAAGCAATTTTAGATTTTAGCAGGTTAAAAACATTTGGCTTATGTATCACTATATGCTAATATTATAATCTAATTATTTTATACTCTTAACCCATTAAAAACGATATTGGTTAGACTGACTACACCCACAATTTTGCCATTGTCTAATACTGGACAACGGGATAAATTCAACCGTGTTAGTAGCCTCGCACAATAACGAATATCCATATCAGAATGCACTGAGACGGTGGGTTTATTCATAATTTCATAAACATTAACACGGTCTAACGCACGGTCTTTGGCAATGACTTTAGAGGCAATATCCTTGATAAGCACCACACCATACTCATCATGAGGATGGGATCTATCAACCAATAACATCTTGGTTTTTTTGTGTTGCATATCATTTAAGGCGTTTTCAACGGTGCATTTGCTATCTACAATATCAACTTGCTTCCACATTACATCTTTAACTAAAATTGGCGTTGTCATAATTTTTCCTCCACGGTAGTTTCTAAAGCTTCTATTTGGTGCATAACACCAATTGCATCTTCAACATCAATTTGAAAGGCAATGCCTTCTTTGGAATCAAATTCAAAATCTCCTGCTTTGGCAACACTTTCTAAGATAGTCCTAGAAAGGTGCTGCTCTACGAGTAACAATAATACATCTCTTGGGGTTTCTACATTGAGTCCCAGAAATGTTTTATTGTGCTCAAGACCTTCACCGCGTGCTTGAGAGATAATGGTTGAACCAGTAGCACCGGCAGTTCTAGAAGATTCAAGAATCTGCTCGGTTTTATCGCTATCAACAAAGGCAATAATTAGTTTAAAGTGCATAATTCCTCCTAAGGGTTATCTATAATTTTTACGGTTAAAAAAATCGTTAAGTTGTGCATACGCCATGACACTTATAATCGGGAACAACGAAGCAAAAGCAATCAGTCCAAAGCCATCAATCAGAGAATTTCTACCCTCGATGGCACCTGCCAACCCCAGTCCGAGTGCCGTCACCAAAGGCACGGTAACCGTTGAGGTGGTAACACCGCCCGAATCATAGGCCAGTGCAATCACATTTTTAGGTGCAAAGTAGGTTTGTATCAGAACGATAATATAACCACAAATAATAAAATAATGCAGTGGGAAACCTGTTACAATTCGGAAACTGCCAAGTGCAATCCCAAATGCAACACCCAATGCCACCACAATACGCAGTGGCCATATTTTGATAGAACTGCCAGAGACTTGATTGGCTTTAATCGCGACTGCCAACAGTGAAGGTTCTGCGATAGTAGTGGTGAAACCAATGCTGGCAGAAAAAATATAAACCCAATAATAGTCATGCCAACTCAAAGTACCAACGCCAATAAATTCATTTGAGATGAGCTGGTTTGCCATAACCTTGCCCAGTGGAAACAATGCCACCTCTAAACCAACGATAAACAAAGTCAGCCCAATCCATACAAATAAAAAACCAACAATGATTTTTTTCAGATGGGGAATTTTTTGTTTGAGAATAATCGTCTGAAAACCAAAAAGCACCAAAGCAATTGGCATGACATCCCAAAACATGTTGATAAAATTATTTCCTAAATTCATAATTGCTATTAACGGGCCTTTATATAATTATGTAAAAGTTGCACAGGTTCCATTAGAAAGTCTCAATTAATTTTATATTAAAATTCCAAATAACATGACTGCAATGATGGGCAATAATGCTGCAATTGCAATCATCCCAAAACCATCGGTCAAAGGATTACGACCACGAATCGAACTGGACAACCCCACGCCCAGCGCAGTGAGTAGTGGCACAGTAATGGTGCTGGTGGTAACACCGCCAGAATCATAGGCAATGCCAATGATAAACTCAGGTGCAAAAAATGTGGTGGTGATAACCAAAACATAGCCGGCAATAATTAAGTGCTGTATTGCCCAGCCCTTTAAAATACGCAATACCCCGATAACAACCGCTATTCCCACCGAGGTGGCCACGGCAAAGCGTAAGTTTTTTGCATAATTATGCAGTTGCACTGGCGTGTTATCAATGATGCCACCCATCTGTGCTACGCTTGCAGCTTCATTGGCAACTGCAATGAGTGCCGGTTCAGCAACAGTGGTGCCAAAACCTAGGGCAAAGGCAAACAACAGTAGCCAAAAAATTGAGCCTTTTTTAACAAAAGCATAGGCTAAGGTCTCACCAATGGGAAACAGTCCTAATTTAAGTCCGTATATAAATAAAGTCAAGCCTAATAACACAAAGCCAGTACCGATAATAATATCACCCAAATTTGGGATACTTTGCTGTAACACCACAATTTGAAAAAAAGCGATAACCAAGATAATAGGTGTTAAATCTTTAACACTATCAACTAGATTTTTAATAAATTGCTTGAGCATTCTTTTCATCACATGTTTTTGGTTAATTATAATAGGCACTCATGCGTAGCATTATATTGATTGATGGAAAAAAGCAATCTAAGTTAAGTGTGTTTAATCGCCTCACTCAATTTGGCGATGGGGTATTTGAAACTTGTTTGTTTGCTGAGGGCAGGTTATTATTTTGGGCAGCTCACTTTTCGCGATTAGAAAAAGGTCGCACACAACTTAAAATTAACCCCATTGCCCAAAAATTCTGGCTAAAAGATATTGCCAAAGCCCTATCAATTGCCAAATTAAACCACGGCGTAGTGAAAATTATACTCTCTCGTGGGACGACAATGCGGGGCTATGGTTTTGAGAAAAATATCCACCCAACGCGTGTGGTTATAGTCTCAAAAATGCCTGAGAAAATACCCCAAAAATACACTCTTACCACTTGTCGTAGTGGCTATAGCAGTAATCAATTATTGTCGGCTATTAAGCATTGCAATCGTCTTGAGCAAATATTAGCCAGAAGTGGCATGAGTGCTGATGAGTGCATCATGTTAGATGAAAACCAGCAAGTCATCTCGGTTACCCAGGGCAATATTTTTGCTATTCGTTCTGGAGTTTTATTAACGCCTGATTTATCAAAGTGTGGCATTGAAGGCACGCGCCGGACGATGGTTTTAGCCGTGGCCAATGATCTGAATTTGCAGGTGCGTATCAAAGCATTGTCTTTACCAGAATTACTTGATTGTGATGAAATATTTATTACTAACGCAGTGATTGGGGTAAAACCCGTGAATGAAATCAATGGGCATTTGTTTAACTCAGACAATATAACCCAGCGTATTCAAGATGCGGTTTTGAGTTTGCAAAATTCACCCAAACATTCAAAGCCAGTTCAACATAGGCGTTATTTTTCATGGTCAAGACTATTGATTATTTTGCTGTTATTACTGGGCATTTGGCTTTATAGCGTTAAAGATATCAATTTACAAAAATCTACTATTTATCATCTACCTGCAGGGGCAAATATTCATAGCGTCGCCAGTAATTTAGAGAATTTAGGCTATATTGATTCTGCTAAATACATGTTTGTATTGGCAAAATTATTAAATAAAGACGAGAAATTAAAGCACGGTTATTATCAACTTATGCCAAATATGGGGATAGCCACTTTGTTAAATAATTTTGCCAACGCCCAGGTTGCAAAGCGAAAAATTACCTTAGTTGAGGGTAAAACTATTTTTGATTATTACCAACAACTGAGCCAAAATAAGGCACTTAAATCAGTGGGTAATTTTAATCAAACTATGCAATTAACAGGAATAAAGCCTCCATATGAAGGGTATTTTTGGGCTGATACTTATCGAGTTAATTATGGCGATAGTGTGGTTAGCGTTCTAAAACTCGCCCACCAAATAATGCAACAAAAACTGGCAAGTGCTTGGCAAAATAGAGCAAAAAATCTACCCTTAAAAAACGCTGATGAAGCCTTAATATTAGCCTCATTGATTGAAAAAGAAACCGCGCATAATCAGGAAAAATCAAAAATAGCAGGAGTATTTATACGCCGTTTGCAAAAAGGCATGCGCCTGCAAACTGACCCCAGTGTTATTTACGCTCTGGGCAAAAGTTATCATGGTACATTAAAAAAACAAGATTTAAAATTTAATAGCCTTTATAACACTTACCGACACCAAGGCCTACCACCCACTCCCATTAGCTCTGTAAGCGCGTCTTCACTGAATGCTGCCATGCACCCAGAAGCCGGCGATGCACTGTATTTTGTCGCTAAAAAAGATGGCACTCACGCCTTTGCAAAAACCTATCAACAACACCGACTTAACATCAAAAAATATTTAAAATAACCCCTCATGCAAACAGGAAAATTTATCACCATTGACGGCATTGAAGGCGCGGGGAAAAGCACACAGATAAAGTTTATCTGCCAATATCTAAAAGACAGAGGCATCCGCGTGATATTAACCCGCGAACCCGGTGGCATCAAGTTAGGTGAAAAAATTAGGACACTATTACTCAGCCCCCAGACCCAATCGATTCACCCAGAGACGGAACTGTTATTGATATTTGCTGCGCGTTATGAGCATGTTCAAGCAAAAATTATCCCCGCCTTAAAACTCGGTAATTGGGTGCTAAGTGATAGATTTACCGATGCCTCTTATGCTTATCAAGGTGGGGGCAGGGGCATGCCCATCAAGCGTATTGCCGAACTAGAAAAATGGGCATTGCAGGGCTTTGCCCCAGATATGACTCTATTATTAGATGTAGATGTCAAATTAGGCATGGCGCGCATTGAATCCAGAGAAAAAAAAGACCGCATTGAACAAGAGGATATAGACTTTTTTAATCGGGTTAGGGCAGCATATATTGACCGAGCAAGACAATCCCCCCAACGCATTAAACTCATTGATTCGTCAAAAACCCCCGCCCATACCAGCCGACAAATTCAAGCCGTTTTAGATGGGCTATGATTTTAAATAAAAACATGCAAAGATTTTAAAAAGAAATACACACAAAAACTTGCTTTGTAGTAGTGAATTTATTTTGTGGGTTTATTGATGATAATTCGGCGCCTCTTTGGTAATGGATATGCTGTGCACATGTGATTCGCTCATGCCGGCTGAGGTAACTTGCACAAAACTTGCATTGGTGCGCATTTTTTCTAAGGTTTCACAGCCTGTATAACCCATGGATGAACGAATACCGCCAAGCATTTGGTGAATAATTGGGCGGATTGAACCTTTGAATGGCACCCGACCCTCAATGCCTTCTGGCACTAGTTTATCCGCCTTGGAGTCAGATTGAAAATAGCGCTCAGAAGAGCCATGTGCTTGATTCATAGCACCGATAGATCCCATACCGCGGTAGGATTTGTAAGCACGCCCTTGGTAAAGCTCAACCTCCCCTGGCGATTCTTCGGTACCCGCCAACATTGAGCCAAGCATGACACAATATGCCCCTGCAGCGAAGGCTTTGGCAATATCGCCAGAATAACGAATACCGCCATCTGCAATAATAGGAATGCCACTGCCTTCTAAGGCGTCTGCCACATCCGAGATAGCACTAATTTGTGGCACCCCGACGCCGGCGACAATCCGAGTGGTGCAAATGCTGCCCGGTCCGATGCCGACTTTAACACAATCCGCCCCCGCTTTAACTAAATCAAGTGCTGCCACACCAGTTGCAATATTGCCAGCAATAATGTCTAAATTTGGATATTTTGCTTTGGTTTTTTTAACCTGTTCAAGCACGCTTTGCGAATGCCCATGAGCAGTATCAATGACAATCACATCAACCCCTGCTGCAACCAAAGCATCAATCCGCTTACTGGCGCCTCCACCAACACCAACAGCAGCGCCAACTCGTAGTTGCTCAGCAGTGTCTTTACAAGCGTTTGGAAAATCGCTGGATTTTTGAATATCACGCACGGTAATCATACCCTTGAGGTCGAATTTATCATTGGTAATGATGATGCGCTCAATACGATGTTGTTGCAAAAGCGTGCGTATTTTATCCATTTCAGTGCCCTCAGCAACGCTGATTAGTTTATTTTGGGGGGTCATGACATTTTCAACCAATTCGCCTAGACGGGTTTCAAACCGCACATCGCGCCCAGTTACCAAGCCAACAATGGTATTCCCTTCAACCACAGGTAGGGCCGAGATACGATGGCGTTGTTGCATTGCAAACACATCAGCAATGGTTGCCTTAGGGCTGATGCTAATTGGATTTTTAATAATGCCAGATTCAAAACGCTTGACACTACGAACCTCATTTGCCTGTTTTTCAATTGACATATTTTTATGAATAATGCCAATACCACCCTCTTGAGCAAGAGCAATTGCTAATTTGGATTCGGTAACGGTGTCCATAGCTGCTGATAGCACGGGGGTATTGAGGTGGATATTTTTAGTCAGCTGTGTTGTTAAACTGACTTCTTTTGGTAAGGTGAGCGAATGTGCTGGTATTAGCAAAACATCGTCAAAAGTAAGGGCAGTTTTAAATAATTTCATTTTTAAAATCTCCTTTAATTTTTTCTTCTTGATAAAATAACCCCGGTTATAAACCCAAAAAATAGCACAATCGCACCCACGATAAACCAATTTCTTGAACTGGCTTCTGCATCAGTAGTATTGTTATTTTGGAGTAATTGAATCTTGGCCTGGAGTTGTAAAACTTTGGTTTTTAGTTTTTCATTAGTATGTTCAAGTTTAAGCGCTTCTTGGTAAGTTTTTTTAATATGGGTTTTTTCGGCTTTTGATTTTCCAATTTCAGTTAATAACTTGGTATTGTTTATTTTTAAATCTTGAAGTTGTTTTGCTAATTTTTTATTCATCTCTTTTTGTTGAGTAATAATCAGTGTTTTGGTATTATCAACCTGTTTGAGTTTGTTTAATTGTAGTTTAGCTGGCGGGTTGGAGGTCAAATAGCGTGAGATCATCCAGCCTGTGGTTTTCTCAAATCTAACCTTAGTCCAGCCGTTTTCAGTGGCCAGTATTTCTAACTTAGTGCCTGAGGGCAAGTTTCTAAGTAGATTACTTGGATTATTTCTAATTTTATTTTCAGAACGAAGGGGTAAATCAACCGTATCAGTTACATATACAAAAGACTCGGCATTTACCAGCGTAGAGGTTAATAAAAATGACAGTAGTAAATATTTGTTAAATTCCATAAAACTCTAAGATTTTAAATTATCTATTTTTTCTAATTGCAATGATAAATCAGCAAGGGTGTTTTCAGCAGCGAGAAGTTTTTGCCTCTCTTTACTAACCACAGATTTTGGTGCATTGTTTAAGAATTTTTCATTGTTAAGTTTATTGCTAAATTGCGAGTGAAGCTTGGCTAATTTTTTAATTTCTTTATTAAGGCGTGTTATTTCTTGTGTTTTATCAATCAAACCTGCTAAAGGAATCAGTATTTTCATATCACCCAGTAGCGCTATGGCTGATTCTGGTGCTTGGTTGGTATTTGCTAATTTTTTAATATTTTGTATTTTAGCTAAAGTATTGAGGGTATTTGCATATTTACTGAGGTAGACCTCATCAGTTTTATCAAAGTTTTCTACGCAACATGATAACATTTTTGAGGGATCAATGTTCATTTGTGAGCGAATTTGGCGAACCCCAAAAACGAAAGTTTGTAGCCATTTAATTTCTACCTCAGACGCTGTTGAAATTAAATCTTTTTCAATTTGAGGATAGGTTTGTGTCATTACACTTGAGCTGTTGGGGTTAATTTGAGCAAAAATTTCCTCAGTAATAAAAGGAATAATAGGGTGCAAAAGCACCACAATTTCATTAAGCACTTTAATGAGTGTGGCTTGGGTACTGGCTTTGGTTGTATCATTCAATAGCGCCGGCTTAGACAATTCTAAATACCAATCACAATAATCATGCCAAACAAACTCATATAATTCACGGCTCATTAAATCAAGACGATAAGCGCTTAAGTGTTTGTCAACATTGGCTTTAGTCTCTTGCAAGCGAGAGAGAATCCACGCATCTACAACAGAAGGCACAGTATTAGTATGAATAATGGTTTCACTCCTAAGTTTTAACAATACAAAACGCGAGGCATTCCACAATTTATTACAAAAATTACGATACCCTTCAACGCGTTTTAGGTCAAATTTAATATCATGACCAAATGAAGCCAAAGCAGCAAAGGTAAAACGCAGGGCATCAGCACCAAAAGCGGGAATACCATGTGCAAATTCTTTTTGGGTTTGTTTTTTAATCTTTTGTGCTATTTTCGGCTGCATCATGCCTTGGGTTCTTTTTTTAAGTAAATCTTTTAAACTGATGCCATCAATTAAATCAATGGGATCCAACACATTGCCTTTGGATTTGGACATTTTTTGCCCATGTCCATCGCGTATCAAACCAGTAATATAGATGTCTTTAAACGGAATATCACCTGTAAATTTAAGCCCAAACATAATCATTCGTGCAACCCAAAAAAAGATAATATCAAAACCAGTAACTAACACATTGGTTGGATAAAAACGCGATAATTCTGGGGTTTTTTCAGGCCAGCCCAGCGTTGAAAAAGGCCATAAGGCGGATGAAAACCAAGTATCTAAAACATCTTCATCTTGCCTAATCTCAACGCTCTCGCCTGCTTGTTTTTGTGCCTCTTCTAAGGAATTGGCAACATAAATATTGTCTTTATCGTCATACCAGGCGGGAATTCTATGCCCCCACCAAATTTGGCGAGAAATGCACCAATCTTGAATATTATCCATCCAGTTAAAATAAGTTTTGTTCCAATTTTCGGGCACAAAACGAATATTACCATTTTTTACTGCCTCAACCGCTGGTCTTGCCAAAGGTTGGATTTTAACAAACCACTGGTCGGTCAGGTAGGGCTCAATGATGGCATTTGTTCTATCGCCACGAGGCACGGTCAAAGTATGTGGTTCAGTTTTTTCTAACAGGTTTTTCGCTTCTAAATCTTTGATGACTTGGGTGCGTGCAACAAACCTATCCAAGCCAGAGTAG
Organism: Gammaproteobacteria bacterium Gsub; assembly: GCA_002007405.1. Classification (GTDB taxonomy): domain Bacteria; phylum Pseudomonadota; class Gammaproteobacteria; order PS1; family Pseudothioglobaceae; genus JAAOIF01. Next base: position 46,443 of record JYIN01000005.1, on the reverse strand, counting down.
GCGCTTTTAATTTTATCGTTAATTTTCGCATCATCGGTTAAAACATTGATAATATCTAAATTATGGCGTTGCCCCATTTCATAGTCGTTAAAATCGTGGGCGGGGGTGATTTTTACACAACCAGTACCAAATTCCATATCCACATAATCATCAGCAATAATTTTAATTCTACGATTGCTCAGTGGTAAATCAATGGTTTTGCCGATTAAGTGTTGGTAGCGCTTGTCATTAGGATGGACTGCAACAGCACTATCGCCGAGCATGGTCTCAGGACGGGTGGTTGCAACAATCATAAATTTATCTGTGCCTGTAATAGGATAGCGTACATACCAAAGAAAACCACGCTCTTGGGTGTTAATGACCTCAAGATCAGATACAGCACTGTGCAACACTGGATCCCAATTAACCAAGCGTTTTCCACGATAAATCAAGCCCTCTCTATAGAGTTGGACAAAAACTTTGCGCACTGCATTTGACAAACCTTCGTCCATAGTAAAGCGCTCCTTTTCCCAATCAACTGAGGCGCCCAGCCGACGCATTTGTTCGGTAATAGTGCCACCAGATTGTGTTTTCCAATCCCAAATTTTGTCAATAAATTTTTTCCGTCCAATATTGTGGCGAGTAATATTTTTGGCAGCTAATTGATTCTCAACCACCATTTGGGTGGCAATTCCGGCATGGTCTGTACCCGGCTGCCAAAGCGTTTGCGCACCTTTGGCACGATGATAACGGATCAAAATATCCATGATGGTGTGTTGAAAAGCATGCCCCATGTGGAGGCTACCAGTAACATTTGGTGGCGGCAACATAATGCAATAAGTGGATTTGCTGGTAGAATTTACAGTAGCGGAAAAACGATTTTCCTGTTCCCAAAGTGTGCGGTATTTTGTCTCAATTTGTTTAGGGTTATAGACTTTTTCCATTGATCTGAAACCTTTGAAAGGCTACGATTATACTGTATTTATGCAAAGCACTCTGTTAGTTTTTTTGCAGCAGAAAATAGCCAAAGCTTTGTGTCCCGCCGCCAGGATGAGGGTGAATTTCGTAGCTGGTCTTAATAAGTTTAAAATGCTTGCCTAGCATTTTTCCAATTTTAGCCTCGTCATATTGGACAACCTCAAGCCCAGAACACTTTTTAGGACCATTTTTTGCGAAAGTGGCAAGCAAGAAAAACCCACCTTTATCAAGAAATTGATTGAGTTTAAAAAGATAAGTTTTTTGTGCTTTTGTTTGTGTTAAAAAATGAAATACCGCACGATCATGCCAAAGTTTAAAGGTTTTATTTGGGTTAAAATCTAAAATATTAGTATTATAAAAATTAACTTTGTTTTTATGTTTTGCTAACCTTTGTTTGGTTGCCTCCATTGCGGTGCTTGAAATCTCTAATAAAGAAATATCTGCATACCCTTCATCAAGTAAATTATCAGCTAAAACCGACATCCCACAACCCACATCAATAATCGCATTAGCACGGTCTACATACGCTAAAATCCAATCATAAGACAGAGTTGGACGAGGCTGATACCAGCTCAGTTGAGTGGGTTTTTTTTGTTGATAAACTTGCTCCCAGTGGTTTGCTGAATCAGTCATAGTTTTTCCGCCCTGATAGGGCGTGGGCAATAGTGTTAATATCGGCATATTCAAGCTCACCGCCAATTGGAATTCCGTGTGCGATGCGGGTGATTTGTACATCAAACTGTTTTGCTATATTGCTGATATAATGTGCGGTAACTTCACCTTCTGCGGTAGCGTTGGTAGCGAGAATTATCTCAGCTATTTTTTGCTTGCTAAGCATTTTATTCAATTCATCCAAACCAAGCTCAGCCACACCAATACCATCAATTGGTGACAAATACCCTCCTAAAACAAAATATTTGCCTTTATAAATCCCGCTTTGTTCAATCGCATGAATATCGGCTGGCGTTTCTACAATGCACAATTGCGAATCATCACGCTTGTCATTATCACAAATTTCGCAGGCTGTCGCCTCACTCAGAGTGCGGCAAATACCGCAGTGCTTGACCTGTTCCATAGCGCCAGTCAATGCCTTGGCCAAAGCCAGACCCCCTTCGCGATTGTGCTCTAATAAATAATAAATAAAGCGTTGTGCGGTTTTGCTGCCAACACCAGGCAATATACAAAAAGCTTGGTTAAGAGATTTAATCATCTCATTAGAGGGGTAGTGTGGTGCCAACAGGTAATTTCATTCCCCCAGTTGCATTTTATTTTAGCCGTAGATACCTGTGCATTTTGTATATTGGCATCGTTTAAGGCAGCTAAAATCAAATTTTCCAATATGCTTTTATCATTGACAGCACTGTTGTTTATTTTAATATTGGTTGCTTGATAAGCATCATTTAGAGCGACTTGCACCGCACTATTTGCCACTTTACTGGCGGTTATTTTTTTGATTTCTGCCCAGACTTGTTGCCTATTTTCTCGCATTTTTTGGGCTTTTTTCATCATCGCCGCTATCTTGTTTTTAAACATTTTCTACCTCCCGAATACTGTTAGTATTAACTTTTGTGTCAAAAGTTTTTTGTAATTTTTGTACCCCCTCATCTTTTAAAAAAGCACTTTGCATTGCTGCTGTTTTTTGTTGATTGGCTTGTGCTTCCTTTTGAGTGAGTCTTTTTTTTGTAAGTTTATCAAGCTGAATTTTAAGTGTTAAACTAACAAAATATTTGTTTAATGTGGTTTGTATGGAGGTTTGGATATCATTGGTTAATAAGTTGCTAAGTTGTTTGTCTAAGATGAGCGTTAAGATTTGATTATCATAACTACCAAACACTGTGTTTTTAAGTAATGTGCGTGCTGCTGGGCTAAAATCAAGCGATTTGATAATCTCTTCCCATTGAGTTTGAGAGCCAATATTAAGTTTTGCTTGGGAGGTTCTTTTTTTAGTTTTTTCTACCTTTTTTGGTTGGTTTGGCTGAGATACTAATTTGGCTGTTTTTTTTTCAGAAAAATTGGCAATATCATTACGAAACGCCAGCATTCTAAGCAAGGTCATCTCAAACCCAATTTGCTCACTTGGAGCGAGCGACATTTCTTTGATTCCGTTGATTGCTATATGGTAGAACAGTTGTAAATCTTGGCTGGAGATTTGTGTTGCTAAGGCTTTAGCCCCATTTTCTACTTGATCGTTATCAATGATTTGTGCAACTGATATCTGGTGCAAAAGCACAGTCAAATCCTGCAACGCATGGCTTAAGTTTTCCCCTTTGTGGGAGAGTTTTTTAATAAAGTTAATGACCGCCTCAGCATCTTGATTAAATAAATGTGTTGTTAAAGTGAGCATGTCATCATGACCCACCAAACTCAGCATGGATTTGATGTCTTTACTCATAACCGTGCCGTTTCCATAAGCAATCGACTGGTCAAGCAAGCTGAGAGAATCGCGCATTGAGCCGTTACCAAAATCAGCAATTTGTCGCAGTGCCAATTCTTCGTATTCCAACTTTTCAGAGTGCATAACAAATTTAAGCTGGGAGAATATCTCAGCTTGGGTGAGTTTTTGTAGTTTGAATTGTAGACAGCGAGATAAGACCGTAATAGGCAGTTTTTTTGGGTCCGTTGTAGCCAATAAAAATTTGATATGTTCAGGTGGCTCTTCTAAGGTTTTAAGTAAGGCGTTAAAGCTGCTTGATGAGAGCATATGCACTTCATCAATCAGATAAATTTTATAGCGATTTTTGGTAGGCATGTATTGTGCGTTTTCTAAAATATTACGCATGTTTTCCACGCCCGTATATGAAGCAGCATCAATCTCAATTAAATCAATCGATTGCCCTTTGTCAATTTCAATACAGGTGAGGCATTTGCCACAAGGCTTGGAGCTAATGCCTTTTTCACAATTAATAGATTTGGCAAAAATTCTGGCAATCGTGGTTTTCCCTACCCCGCGGGTCCCAGTAAATAAAAAACCATGATGCAGATTGTTCGCATCTAAGGCATTAATCAGAGTTTTAACAGTATGGGTTTGACCGACCATTTCAGCAAAACTATGGGGGCGATATTTGCGCGCTAAAACTTGATAATGTTTATCCATTGTCTGGGTCTCAAAAAATGGTAGCACCAAGAATAATAACCAACACATGAAAAAATTATTACCGTTGCTTTCTTCCGAATCTGGCGGGGTTCATAACCATTCATTGTCAGTGCACCCTTGATACTACCAGAGGTAATTTTACTTGAATCAGAATACAAATTATATGCAACTTTTGCATAATTTTAAACGCTGGGGTGTACCCACATCTCGCCAATAACCACCGTAATATTCGCCACTGAGTTTGCCACGCTTAATAGCAGCTTGAAATAAAGGATAAAGTGGGAGTTTTTTCTCCTTGCCAAGATATGATTTAAATAAATCAGGATGATAGATACCAATCCCTGAAAAAGTATAACTTTTACTGCCAGCATTGATAATTTGATGATTATCTAATGAAAAATCGCCCCCTGGATTGTGTGCTGGATTATCAACCAACACCAAGTGTGCCAAAGAATTGCTCGGCAACTTGAGTTGGGATAAGTCATAGTTACAAAGCACATCAGAGTTAATCACAATAAAAGGCTTATCGCCTAATAAAGGCAGTGCTTTAATAATACCGCCTGCGGTTTCTAACGCGTCTTGAGACTCGTTGCTATATGTAATTTGCACCCCAAAATTGCTGCCATCGCCAAGATGTTGCCTCAACTGTTTAGCCAAATATGAGGTATTGACAATAATATTATTAATGTTGGCTTTTTTTAAAGTGTTGATTGCGTGCTCAATCAAGGTTTTGCCTGCAACTTTAAGCAATGGTTTGGGCAGATTTTTAGTCAGTGGCATCATCCGCTTACCGCGTCCAGCAGATAGAATCATAGCATTGATTGGACTATCATCTAAAGTAAGAATGTCCCTTAGTGAGGACAATTCTGGATATTTATCCACAACATTCAAGACATATTTAATAACCAATGGAATATTGCTTAGATATTGATTTTTACCATCGCGAACCGACAAACGCTTAAAAATACCTAATACTTTTAGGTGGCGTTGCAAACCCATTAAATCAAACTGTTTTTCAAATGTAGCAAAATCTGTTTTAATGCCCGCCTGATTATAATAATAATGAAGCAAGACTTGTAAATCAGGGGGGGTGAGTTCAAAGTAGGCATCTTTGAGTAGTGAAACCAAATCATAAGTATTCGCCCCAACTACCGCATCCTGAAAATCAAGCACCCCAATCTCTTTATTGGCAAGTAGCATTAAATTCCGCGTGTGATAATCACGATGGGCAAATACCTGCACCGCTTTGAGCGCATTATCGTTTAAAAGCTTAAAAATTGTTTGTAGTTGTGCATTTTGTTTGCTATTGAGTGTTGGTAAATACCAATCAATCAATAGCTGCATTTCTGCTGTTAATAATGTGCTATCGTAATTAGGGATATTGGCAGCTTGAGGCGGTAGTGCTTGAATTTTAAGCAAGGTATCAATGGCATTTTTATAATCCTTAATAGCAAATATATTTTGCTGTGCGCTTAGAAAAGTTTGCACACCTAAATCTTCTAACAATAAAAACCCTTGTTGCAAATTGCTGTTGATAATTTTTGGGGCATGAATGCCGCCAGTGATTAAATAACGGGCAATACGAATGAAAGACGCACAATCTTCTTTTTCGGGTGGGGCATCCATGGCAATAAAACTTTTTTTGCCGTATCTGATACGAAAATAACGCCGAAAACTAGCATCATCACTAGCACTGGTAATGCTAAAATTTTTATTGTTAAGGCACACATTTAACCAATCTTTAAGTAGATTTAGGCGTTTATCAATCATATTTTAATTGTTGATAATAATCATATACACAATGCCAATGTTGGTTTATCTTGCCTTGGTTAATCGTTGCACCATCTAATAAAGTGATAGGCATAATTTCGCGCGTTGAGCTGGAAATCCATAAACCTTCGCAGCGCCTAATATCTGCCAGCGAAAAAGCTACTTCTTGGACACTGAGTTGGCATGCTTTGGCACTACTAATGACTAAATCACGAGTGATGCCTGAGAGAATGTTGCCACCAGCAGGGTGGGTAAATAGCGTGTCATCTTTAAGCATAAAGACATTTGAGCTGGCGCCTTCGGTGATTTTCTTGCCCCGAAATAAAATCACTTCTTCAACACCCTGTTGTCTGGCTTGCTCAACATAAAGCACATTTGCCAGTAGTGAAGTGGCCTTAATATCACACCGACCCCAGCGAATATCCTCACGACTAATGGCATTAAAGCCTTGTTCTAAAATTGACTTGGACTTTGGCGTTAGTGGGTTAGATTCAATATAAATTGTAGGGGTCAGTTTTGCAAAGTTGTGTTGGCGCTGAGTATCACAACCGCGGGTGATTTGTAAATATAGAGACTGGTTTGACAAGGAGGAAAAATTAACCAATTTAGTTAAAATGTAACTCCATTCGTTAAAAGTATAAGGGTTGATAATTTTGATCGAATCCAGACTTTTTTGTAGGCGCTTTAGATGTGCGTTGAGGCGAAAAATCTTGCTTTGATAAACAGGAATAACTTCATATACCCCATCACCAAACAAAAAACCTCGGTCCATGACACTGATACAGGCTTGATCTTTTTTAATAAACTGGGTGTTTAAAAAAACCACTTGATTTTTTAACTTGAAATCTTTGCGCCATTATGGATGATTGGCAAAATTGGGGATTTCGCCAAGTTGGTGAAAGATGGTGTTTTGATGATTATTCATAATGATGTAAAGGTCTTTTTTAAAACAAAGATTTTATATTGTCAATCATGCGCGAGAAAAACCCAGCCTGCTGTGCGTCTTCTAAAGCAATAAGTGGCAACTGCGCAAGGGTTTCATCCTCAAAATTTATCATTAAGCTGCCCACTTTTTCACCTTTTTTTAGGGGGGCTGAGAGCCTACTATTAAGCACAATGGATTGCTCCGAAAGTTTAAATTTACCTCGATTTAGAGTTAGGTAAGTTGTATTAGCCATGCCGATTTTAAGTGTGTCCTTGGTTGCCTTAGCAATCGGTACTTGTTTGTGAATACCGCTGATTTGGATGGTTTCAAAAAAACGAAAGCCATAGTCTAGAATCTTTTGGGTTTGTAGTTCGCGCGCATTGACACTGCCTGATCCTAAGACAACAGAAATCAGCCGCATTCCAACACGATTAGCACTGGCGACTAAGTTATAGCCTGCTTTTTCAGTATGGCCAGTTTTAAGCCCATCTATGGTGTTGTCACTCCACAGTAAGCGATTGCGGTTTTGTTGTTTAATGCCGTTATGAGTAAATTCTTTTTGTGCATACCACAAATAGAATTTTGGAAAATCTCGAATGGTTGCACTTGCTAGAATAGCTATGTCATAAGCTGTTGTATATTGGTTTTCATCAGGCAATCCAGAGGCGTTTTCAAAGCGCGAATTGCGCATCCCTAATTGTTCGGCATATTCATTCATATACGCGGCAAAAGTGCCTTCAGTGCCAGCAATATGTTCAGCCAAAGCTACGGAAGAATCATTGCCTGATTGAATAATCATGCCTTTGAGCAGGGTTTCAAGTTTGATTGACTTACCGACCTCAATAAAACTTTTTGATCCACCGGTTTTCCATGCCTTTTCACTGATTCTAACCTTATCTTCTAAACTGACTCTGCCATCTTTTAGGAGTTGGAATACCACATAAGCGGTCATTAATTTGGTTAAACTAGCGGGTGCGTGCTTCTTATTGGCATTATTTTTGGCAATGAGTGTGGCAGAGTTGTGATCAAAAACAACATAAGCTTTAGCATCAACTAAGGGGGGTTTAGGGGTGATGAAAATCGCCGCCTGAGCACTGAGTGTAATTGTCATTAAGATCAGTGTTAATAGTTTGAATGGTTTTTTTATTGATGGTTGGATCTGCATGTTTTATTGATGATTTTTAAGGTTGAATTTTTGTTTTAATTTTTGTGATAATTGATAAACAGCCATCGCATATCTGTTGTCATGATTATAACGGGTTAGCACATAAAAATTCCAAAAAGTAAGCCAAGTTTCATTCATTATTTTTTGTGGCAGGCTAATAAACGCCAGTTTGGTTTGTTGGTCAATGTCTGCATCAATATTAAAGCCTTTGTTGCGCCAATAGCTGGCGCTTTTTTTAGGCTTTTTGATTGTGTTTGAAGCATATTTTTGTTGTTCTTTATCAAGTAAAATCGGGCGCGTAATTTCGCCACCATCGTGCCAATGATGTTGATCAAAATAATTAGCAATTGAGCCAATCGCATCAATTGGGTCAGAAAATAGGTCAATTTTTCTATCTTTGTTAAAGTCCACTGCATAGTGCCGATATGAGCTGGCAATAAATTGCGGATAACCCATAGCCCCCGCATACGACCCTTGAATGGACAAGGGAGGAATAACATTTTCACGCGCCATGAGGAGAAAACTCTCCAATTCTTGTTTATAAAAATTACGCCTGCGGTAATTGCCAAAAGCGCGTTGAGTTAATGTCTTGAATGTAGGGTGATTGCCTTTTTTATTACCATAGTTGGTTTCTATGCCTAAGATAGCAACAATAATCTCACTCGGAACATGATAGGCTGCCTCGGCGTGCTCCAAAGTGGTCAAATTGTCTTCCCAAAACTCCAATCCGTCTTCAATGCGTTCATTAGTAATAGATAACGCCCTATATTTATCCCAAGTTATGGTTTTTCTTTTTTTGGGTTTTTTCTTGTTATTTTTATCAGCAACTATAAATTTAATTTCAGAAAAAATAAGCGTTAGTTGTGCCCGACTAAAATGATGCTCTTCCACCATTTTATTGATGAACGCCTGTACCGATTTAAAATGCGTGGCAGGCAGTGTTTGTGCCGAAGTTGCCAATGATAATAACAACAGTAAGAGTGCTAATAATCGCAACATTTATTTGAGAAATCTTGGTGTTTTGTATTTGTTAATGGACATAATAATGCCAAAACTTGCCATCAGCGTAATTAGCGAAGACCCGCCATAACTAATCAGTGGTAGTGGCACCCCAACCACAGGCAGCAAACCCGATACCATGCCAATATTAACAAATACATAGGTAAAAAAAGTCAGGGTTAGACTGGCGCCTAATATTTGGGTGAAGGTCTCCTCGGATTCAAAAGAAATCATAAAACAACGATAGATAATAAGGGTATAAATACAAAGCAAAAAAAGCACTCCCAAAAAGCCTAACTCTTCGGCGATAACGGCAAAAATAAAATCGGTATTGTGCTCTGGTAAGAAGTCAAGTTGAGATTGAGAACCCTGCTCAAAACCTTTACCCAATAAACCACCAGAGCCGATGGCAATTTTAGATTGCAAGATGTGATAGCTTGATCCGAGCGGGTCTAAAGTTGGGTCAATGAGTGTTAGGATGCGTTTTTTTTGATAGCCTATAAGTAAATAATTCCAAATAATATAACCAGCGGCGGTAATTAAAGAAAAGATAATGCCAAAATTTAACCAGTTATTATGTTTGATAATTTGAATCTGAATACCTGAGAAAAATAATGTATAAAAACCACTGGCGGCAATCAATAAAGCAGTGCCGAGATCGGGCTGTTTGCCAATCAATAATACAATCACAATAATTGAGATAATTGAAATTAACACGGGTAGGGGCTTGGGTGGCAGAGTTTTTTCACTGAGGATAGCGGCAATAGCAATCGGCACAATGATTTTCATTAGTTCTGAGGGCTGAAAACGCAAAAATCCTAAATCTAACCAACGCTGTGCACCGCCACTGCTAGAACCAAATAGCAATACTAGAATCAACAAAAAAATGCCGAACAGCATTAAATAAGCCGCATAACGCCGAAAAAAATAAAACGGTACTTGGGCAATAACAGCCATCACTCCAATGCCAAGTGCAAGATGAGCAATTTGTTTATAAAGCAATTTTATAGAATCTGTTGAGACACTGGATAGCACCATTAAGCCAAAAATACTAACAATCATTAACAATGAAAACAGTACCACATCCATTTTAAAATAATACCGATAATAGTGTATTTTTTTAGTATTCATAATAATAATAAACCGACTAAACGCACATCAGACAACAATAAATTAAAACTGCGACAGGCTGATTCGCTATTCATACTCTCAATCCCAATCCCCATTTGCCTGATGGCAACCTGTTGTTTGGGGTGCAAAAATTGAGTTGAATCGCCAGTACCAATAATAAGTAAGTCAATATTGTCTTTTGCACTGAGCGGAAAAAGAAACTGTTTATCTAATTCTTCTAAGCAATTAATTCCAACTTCTGCATAATAATTAGGTGAGATAAAACAAGGGGTTTCTACCACACCATCGGCTAATTTAACCCATGTACCACCAAAAGAAACAATGCTATTTTGACAAGGCTCTTGTTGATTAAACTCCATAACTTTATATAAAGTCTCTACTGATTAAGTATTGTAAAACACACAAAACCTGCCCCATTTTACAGCAAGCAAGAATTATTGTAAAACACCGTGCCTACTTAACTTAATAGGTCGCCAAGCAAAAACCACCAAAAAACGCCCTTGTGTGGGGCATGGCCGTTTTTCTGGAAATATCAAACAGGGACGACTCTTGGCATCCAATCAAATGTAGTGTATGGTGTCTTTTATTATATTGAGACTTTGTTGATGATTATTTATAAATTATCCAAAAGGTCTCATATCAATATTAAATAACCAACGCTGCTAACCCTAGAAAAGCCACAAAACCAATCACATCAGTAATTGTAGTGAGAATTACACCACCAGCAAGGGCTGGGTCAATTTTAAGTTTAACCAACAATGAAGGAAGGAATGCACCTGAGAAGGCAGCAAAAATAAGGTTAGCAATAATGGCAAGGGCAATAACAATGCTCAATAACTCATCTTCAAACCAAATATAGGTGGCAGCCCCAATGACCGCGGCCCAAACCACGCCATTTAAAAAGCCAATTGCCACTTCTTTATTCATCAGCATTTTAAGGTTGGAATGGCTGATTCTGCCAGTTGCAATGCCACGGGTAACCAAAATAAGGGTCTGGGTGCCAGCAATACCGCCCATTGACGCTACCACTGGCATTAAAATAGCAAGCGAGATTTTTTCCTGTAAGGTTACCTCAAACAAACCGATAAAAAATACCGCAATAAATACCGTGATTAAATTAACCCCAAGCCAAACACTGCGGCGTTTTGTGCTTTCAATGACTGGGGCAAATACATCCTCTTCTTCGTCCAAACCCGCCATTGACATCACTGAGTGCTCAGCGGCATCGCGAATCACATCAACCACATCATCAATGGTAATACGGCCAATGAGCTGATTATTTTCATCCACCACTGGGGCAGAAATTAAATCCCGCTGCTCAAATAAATTGGCCACTTCTGTCTCTGGCATATCAGCTGGGATTGGCTTTAATGTTTTGTTAATCAACGGGGTGATATTTTGCTCAGCTTCATGGGTTAATAGAGTTGAGATATGAATGGCGCCTAAATATTTATAAGCCCTATCAACCACAAAAATTTGGTCAGTATCAATTGGCATCTCTTTTAATAGGCGCAAATAACGAATCACAGTGCGTACACTTACATCGTCACGCACGGTAATAATATCAATGTTCATCAGCCCCCCTGCTGAATCTTTTGGATAGGATAGGACACGCTTTAGGTGCTGCCTGTGCTTATAATCTAGGGTTAATAACAAATTGTGTAGCGTCGACTCAGGCAGCTGCGGCACAATGTCCGCTAAATCATCCATATCCATACCTTCAGCTGCTTTAACAATGTTCTCAACACCCATTTCGCTGAGTAGTTGGGAGCGCACATCTTCATTTAGATCTTTGAGAATATCACCCTGTGTACCAACATCAATGCTTGGCCAGAGTTGGATTCTATTTTTGGGGGATATTGCCTCTAATAGACGAGCAATCTCGGCTGAATGTAGACCAGCCAGCTGGGATACGGCCTCCTCGTATAAAGATGCCTCCAAAGCACTCATCAGCCTTTGGAGATAATCTTTAAAAGAGGCATTTTCAACTTCTGACATTAAATCAATTCCTTTTTTAAAAACTTAGAATTTGCCTCTAAATTAGAAAACTATTAGTTCTTCCTGTGGTCGTTTAATTTTTCTTTGTGCTTTCTAATTTGTGCATCTAATTTATTAACCATTTTGTCAATGGATATGTACATATCATTGCTTTGTGCTTTAGCAAACAAATCTGCCCCGCTCACATGTATCGTGGCTTCGGCTGTTTGCACATCTTTTTGCACTTCTAAAATCATGTTGATATTAATCAAATGATCAAAATGGTGCTTAATTTTAGATAATTTTTCAAGTGAATGTTGCTTGATTGCCTCAGTGATGTCGAGATGATGACCAGAAATATTTAATTGCATAAAAAACCCTCCTTTGTTAAATAACTAAAACATTAAACTAAACTTTTTTACAAGACTATCGGTTATATTGTTGCATAAATACAAATCAAATTGCGAAGTATTTATTATAATTTAGGCAAAATAATAAACCCATAAGTTATGTTTTACGGTTATAATTAACTTTTTTAAACTTATGTTAGAGGCAGGATTATGGATGCAGTTAGCCAACAATTTAATAAATTAAGTGCAAAAAGAATCGCATTGCAAAAAACTTTCAAAGAATATAATGAGGCTAATGGTTTTTCATACGAAGATTGGATTAATCCGCCAGCAGGTCATTTTTACGAAAACTATAAAAAAGAATTAGACGAAATTAACAACCAAATGGCCCCACCTTTAGTTTATCAGTCGTAAAACAATGATTACTGACCAGCAGTAAGCCCCGTTTTGGGGCTTTTTTACTTTAAGCATAAACATAAAACTATGTCCTATTTAATGTCAAATTACATGCCCCTTGAAGTTAGTTTTGTCAAAGGCAGTGGTTGCTATCTAACAGATACTAAAGGCGAGCAGTATTTAGATGCCTTATCAGGCGTGGGTGTGGTTGGTCTGGGTCACTGTCATCCAGATATTGTGGCTGCTCTACAAACACAGGCAGAAAAATTATTTCACACCAGCAACTGGTATCATATCCAGCACCAAGAAACCTTAGCTAAAAAACTCTGTCAATTAGCCAATATGGATGCTGTTTTTTTTGGTAACTCTGGTGCTGAAGCGAATGAAGCAGCCATCAAAATTGCTCGCCTATATGGACATCAAAACAACATTGATAATCCGATAATTTTAACTGCCAAGCAAAGTTTTCATGGTCGCACTATGGCAACCTTATCAGCCACAGGAAGCCCCAAACTACAACGCGGCTTTGCCCCATTAGTGGATAAGTTTATTCATATTGATTTTGATGATATTGATGCGCTTAAAAAACATCAGCACAATCGTAATATTGTTGCGGTAATGTTGGAGCCAATTCAAGGCGAAAGTGGCATTATTATCCCTGCTACTGATTATCTCAATAAAGTGCAAAATATTTGTCAAACTAATCATTGGTTATTTATTCTTGACGAGGTGCAAACTGGGATTGGGCGTACTGGTAAATTATTTGCCCATGAATATAATAATATCACCCCTGATATACTAACTCTTGCCAAAGCTTTAGGTAATGGGGTGCCGATTGGCGCGTGTCTAGCCAAAGGCAAGGCGGCAGATTTATTCCAACCCGGCACCCACGGATCTACTTTTGGTGGCAATCCGTTGGTTTGCAAAACTGCACTGGCGGTGCTTGAGGTGATTGAAAAAGATAACATCCTAACCCATGTGGTAGAAATAGGTAACTATCTAAGTTCTGAATTGAATAAAAAATTGCAATATTCTAATAAAGTTGTGGAAATACGCGCCAAAGGTTTGATGATTGCCATTGAGTTAAATCAAAACTGCGCGCATTTGTTACAAATGGCACTCAAAGACAATCTTTTGATAAACATTACAGGACGGTCAATACGCTTATTGCCCCCACTGATTATCAATCAAACACAAGCCAATGTGCTCATTGATAAAATCGTGGGCTTGGTGGAGGGCTTATGAGACATTTTATTAACCTTGATGATTTATCTACTAATGATTTGAAACAAATTATTGAATATGCGATTACATTAAAAAAACAATATAAGACTGGTGAAATAAACAACAGTTTAAAAAACAAAACCTTGGCTATGATTTTTGACAAGCCCTCTACTCGTACCCGAGTATCGTTTGAATCGGGTATGGTGCAGCTAGGCGGTCATGCATTGTTTTTATCGGCCAAAGACATTCAAATTGGTCGTGGTGAGTCTATTGCCGATAGTGCTGTTGTTATTAGTTCAATGGTTGATTGTATTATGCTACGCATTTCATCACATAAAGACATTAACAGCTTTGCCGAGTATGCTTCGGTGCCGATTATCAACGCTCTATCAGATGAATCGCACCCTTGTCAATTATTAGCAGATATGATGACTTATCAAGAATATAATCAAACCATCAAAGGCAAAATCGTGGCTTGGGTTGGCGATGGTAACAATATGTGCCATACTTATATGCAGGCCACTAAAGTTTTTGGCTTTGCCCTTAATATTGCTACCCCCAAAGGCTACCTGCCACAACAAAGTTTTATTGATAAATATGCTGACAATATCAACTTATTCACTGACGCTGCACATGCCTGTAAAAATGCCGACTTAATAGTAACCGATGTTTGGGCAAGTATGGGGCAAGAAACTGAACAGAAAAAACGCGGATTGGCTTTTAAAGATTTTCAAGTCAATGACAAGTTGATGGCCAAGGCTAAACCCGATGCGGTGTTTATGCATTGCTTGCCTGCCCATCGTGGTAAAGAAGTTTCAGCCAGTATTATTGATGGGGGGCAAAGTTTGGTTTGGGATGCAGCTGAGAACCGTTTGCATGTACAAAAGGCACTATTGTTGTATTTGCTTGATAAACTCTAATTCCATCCAAAAGCAAGATTTTAGAATTTTTCATCATTTTTGAAAAGGTTTAATATTTCTTAAAATCCCTCTAAAAATAGCCAACTCTTCTTTCTCCAACACTGCTCTGTTAAAAAAACGACGCAGACGACGCATCAGCAAAGCCTTAGAGCGTTTTTCTTCAAAATAATCAAGATGCTCAAGCACTTGCCTAAGATGGGTATAAAAGCTTTCTAATTCATCAAAACCTGCTTTTTTAAAGGGTTTGTTTAATGTATTTTTCAATAATCCTTGTCTGTTTAGAATAAAATTTTGATACCCAAATACTTGAATAGCTGATGCCACATTAAGAGAAAAATAATCTGGATTGCCGGGAATGGTCATCAGCACTTGGCACAAATCCAATTCTTCATTGGTAAGCCCTGATTTTTCGCTACCAAACACCACAGCGACTTGTTGCCCAAATGTGGTGATTTTTTGTATTTCCACACAGGCTTCAACCACATCCATTTGCATCCATTTAATAGTGCGCTGACGCGCACTCGCACCGATTATCCAATTCACGCCTTGCAATGCTTGCGATAGAGTTTTACAAATAACAGCATTTGCAAGCACATCATCCGCCCCACTGGCACGCGCAGTTGCCATAGCACAAGGGTAATTTTTTGGATTAACCAAATACAGATGCGACAGGCACATATTTTTCATCGCCCGCGCACCTGCGCCAATATTACCCGCCTCAGTGGTATTAACCATAACCACACGAATATTATCAAAGGTATAATTTGTCTCTTTTTTCATCGCAGTTTAATTATGCATCCTACGCTTAATGTCGCTGTCAAAGCCGCACGCAAAGCAGGTGATATTATTTTAAGGTATCACAATCAAATTGAGGTTTTAACCATCCAAAATAAAGCCTCCAATGACTTTGTCTCAGAAGTAGATAAAGCCGCCGAAGACGCCATTATAAACGAGTTGAAAACCGCCTTTCCCGAACATTCAATTTTGGCTGAGGAAAATGGTGAAATACTGGCTGACAAGCATTTCCAGTGGATTATTGACCCACTTGACGGCACCACCAACTACCTACATGGTTTTCCACAATACGCGGTGTCAATTGCTCTATATGAGAATAACAAAGCCATACATGCTGTGGTGTATGACCCATTTAAAGAGGAATTATTTAGTGCCTCAAAAGGTCAAGGTGCCTATCTCAACGAGCAAAGACTGCGCGTTACCCAAACACAAGGGCTTAGTAACACCTTGATTGGTACTGGTTTTCCGTTTAAAACACCGCAATATTTAGATGTCTATTTATCAACATTTAAGGCAATCCATCCCAAAGTTGCGGGTATCCGCAGAGCTGGCTCTGCGGCATTAGATTTAGCCTACTTAGCCGCTGGACGGTTAGATGGTTTTTGGGAAATTGGGCTTAATATTTGGGACATTGCCGCTGGTGTTTTATTGGTCAAAGAAGCGGGTGGCTTTGTCGGCGATTTTTCTGGCAGAGACCAATATTTAATCACTGGTAATGTGGTAGCCGGCAATGGGCAAGTATTTAAAGCTATTTTAAAAACTATTCATCCGTATCTAAGCAAAGATTTACAGCGTTAATAAACTCTGATGGTAAATTCCCATTCTGTAAAATGAGTGGGTTAGCAGATTAAATACTATGGTTTCTTTTTGGTTTTGGTTTTGGTTTTGGTTTTGGTTTTGGTTTTAAGTTTGGGTTTGGCGGCAATGGCTTTTTTGCATTCTTCTAAGCTTAAATCTGCTGGAGATTTATCACCGAAGACTTTTTTAATGGTGATGTTTTTTTGCCCCTTGCCTTTCTTTTTACCATTCCAAATGTAGGGACCAAAGCGACCATTAAGGACTTGGATTTTGGAGTTTTTGAAAGTTTTGATAATACGCTCGGAATCAAATTTTTCTTTGGCAGCAATTAGGGTTAGGGCTTTTTCTAAGCTGACTTCTTCAGGCGTGTCTTCTTTCAGGGCGACATATTTTTTGCCGTATTGGAGGTAGGGACCAAAACGACCATAATTGGCTTTAATGACCCCAAATTCTTTGTCCTCGCCTACAATGCACGGCATATTGAATAATTCTAAAGCTTGATCAAGGGTGATGGTTTCTATATTTTGACCATTTCTTAGTGAGGCAAATATGGGTTTGTCTTCATCGTCCCTATCCCCGATTTGGACAAAGGCGCCATATCTACCAAAGCGCGTGCTGACGGGTTTTTGGGTTTTGGGGTCAATTCCTAACTCACGCACGCCGTGGGTTTCTTCTCTAGAGATATCAGCAGCCGCTTCAATTTGTGCATGGAAGGGCTGATAAAAATCCCTAACCACACCCTGCCAAGGGGTATTTTTTGTGGCAATGGTGTCAAAATCACTTTCTAATTTGGCAGTAAATTCGTAATCGACAATATTGCTAAAATACTTCATCAAAAAATCATTTAATAAATAGGCAACATTGGTAGGGAATAGTTTATTTTTTTCCGCGCCAGTATTTTCTTTGGATTGCGAATTTATAATTTGCCCGTCTTTAATCTCAATTAATTGATAATCACGCTCAAACCCTTCACGGGTTTCTTTGACAACATAATTTCTATCTTGTACGGTAGACACCATAGTGGCAAAAGTGGAGGGTCTGCCGATACCTATTTCCTCAACTTTTTTCACCAGAGAGGCCTCGGTGTAGCGTGGTTTAGCATGAGAAAAATGCTCTTTGGCAACAAAATTGACTAAAGTTAATCTATCATTTTTATGCAAATCTGATAATAATTTATCATCTGCGGATAAATAATCATAAACACTTAAAAAGCCTGGGAATACTAAGACTTCGCCGTTGGCAATAAAAACCTCATCACGATTAGAAATATCGACTTTTATTTGAGTTTTTTGCAATCGTGCATCACACATTTGTGATGCTATCGTGCGTTTGTAAATCAAGGTGTAGAGTTTGGCTGCTTGGGCATCGATACCAAAAATTTGCGCTTTGTCAAGGTCTGTTGGACGAATTGCCTCGTGCGCCTCTTGGGCACTAGAATCTTTGGTTTTATAGCGCCTGAGTTGGTGGTATTGACTGCCGTATTTTTTTTTGATCACTTTTGCACAAGCCTCAATTGCAGTTTCTGAGAGGGTGAATGAGTCGGTTCGCATATAAGTAATGGCACCTTCACGGTAGAGATTTTGTGCTAATGTCATAGTTTGTTTAACTGAAAAACCCAGTTTATGTGAAGCCTCTTGTTGCAAAGTAGAGGTAATAAACGGTGCTTTAGGCGCGCGTTTAGAGGGTTTATTCTCAACCGTTGATACCCTTAACTCAGAATCCAATAACGCCTTAGCAAAATCAGTAACCGCCTCTTTATCAGCAAAATCTTTATTAAGTTTAACTTCAAGTAGGGCGCCATTTTTATCAACCAACTCGGCTTTTACTTTAAAACTAATCTTGGCAATGTGTTGGGCAATTTCTCTTTCTCGCTCAACCACCAAGCGCACCACTGGGGATTGCACTCTGCCAGCCGAGCGTGCACCCGAGATTTTACGCCACAACACAGGTGAGATCTCAAACCCAACCAAACGGTCAATCACGCGTCTAGCTTGCTGGGCATCAACCAGCCGATAATCCAGTGTTCTAGGTGAGGCAATTGCCTTATTAATTGCACTTTTGGTAATTTCATGGAAGACAATTCTGGGGGTGTTTTTGGGTAGGTTTAATGCTTGTGATAAATGCCAAGCAATGGCTTCTCCTTCACGGTCCTCATCAGTAGCGAGATAAATTTTGTCACAGGTTTTGAGCGCCTTCCTTAGCTCGGCAACTACTTTTTTCTTATCCGTAGTGATTTCATAATTTGGGGCAAAGTTATTTTCAATATCAACCCCCATGTTCTTTTTTGGCATATCACGGATATGTCCAATACTGGACTTGACAGTGTAGTCTTTGCCTAAAAATTTTTCAATGGTTTTTGCTTTCGCGGGGGATTCAACAATAACAAGATTTTTAGGCATTATTGGATGGTGTGGTTATCGTCAAGAAAAACGATGGATTCTAACCACTCGGCTGGGAGTTGTTGATTATTACTATTGCCCAATACCATCATTACCACCCACTTTAAATCATCTAATGAGAGGGTGTTGTCATCAAGGGACATAATTTGGTTAATCACCATTTCACGCTGATTGGCATCTAATTGTCCCATGTTTTCCATAAACAATAAGAAACCTCGCGATTTTGCATCCAACTTGAGTTTTTCTGCCTCGCTGTAAATCCGCATACTGTCGCTAGTGTTGGCAAAAGGTTGAATGCTGCCATCTTGCATGGTGGCAATATTCTCCAACCAATTTAAGGCTTTATCAATGCGAGTGATTTCAAAACCTGCATCTGAGAGGTGTGCTTTTAGTTCAATATCATCAATCTCATTAGTCAAACCTTGCTCCGCCTCTGCAAAAAGATAGTCAAACATATAAGTTAAAACATCAAGAATATTATTTGTCATAAAAGTCTCACCTCGTTAATAAATAGCCAGTACCATTGACCTTGATTACTTTGTTTGCAAGCTCTAATAGTAGCAACTCTTGCATAATAATCTGTGGGCTTAGACCACTTTTTTCAACCACCTCGTCCACACTCATGGCATCATAACTCAAGTATTTTAATACCGCAGAGGTGGCATTGTCCATTTCTTTTTTATCTTTTAGACAAATATTATCTTTTACTGATACGGTTAAATCAAGTGGCAACTCGTCAATAATGTCATCAATACTGCCCACCAATTTAGCTCCTTGTCTAATGAGTTGGTGGCAACCTTGCGATAGAGGGTTGTGAATTGATGAGGGGATGGCAAACACTTCTCTACCTTGTTCAGCGGCAAGTCTTGCGGTAATCATAGTGCCACTTTTAATGCTTGCCTCAACCACTAGTGTTCCCAAACTCAGGCCGCTAATAACCCGATTACGACGAGGAAAATTATTGGCAATAGGTAAGGTGCCAATCATAAATTCGGATACCAATGTTCCTTGCATTGAAATTTGATGCGCCAGTGATTTATGCTTGGCAGGGTAGACACGGTCTAATCCTGTGCCACATACAGCAATGGTAGGCTGCCCTGCCTCTAAAGCACCAATATGTGCATTGGCATCAATCCCACTTGCCATGCCTGAGGTAATAACAACACCAACCTCTGCCAACGACTGAGCAAACTCGTAAGAATTCTGTCTACCGCCTGGAGTCGGGTTTCTACTACCAATAATGGCTAATTGTGGTTTTGATAAATGTGAAACATCACCCCTAACATATAAAATAGGAGGTGGGTCGGCAATGGCTTTTAGTTGCGGGGGATAGCCCTTATCTACTAGGGTCAAAATATGGCAATCATCACCGCATGCCCAATCTAAGTCTGCTTGAACGGCTGTATGGTCTGGTTGAGATAAATATTCCAGAGTTATAGATTTAAAAAAACCACAGGCCTTGCGTTGTGATTCTGAGGCGGTGAATATTTGTTTAGGAGTTTCAAAAACTTTGAGCGCCTTGTAAAAAGTTTGTAGCCCCAGTTGTGGGGCTTTGAGTAACATTAACCAGTCAATTAAATCCATTGTGTTTAAATCTCACATCTGTAGTCGTTGGATATTATAAATGACCCTGTTTATTGGTAATTTTTTATTTTTATATTGAGTGTGTTCTTAGCATCTTGCGTGCTATGAGTAATCCAACCCCAAGAGGAAAAGAAAAGTCATTCAGCCCCTTACAGACAGATTTGGTATCTATTCGCAAACCATCGATGACGACATAGAGTTGTTGTCTGCACACGATTTATAGCATTTATTAGATTACAACAAGTGAGGCTACTTTAAAAATGTTTTATAAAAGCCAAAACCGCCTGCGAAGTCTCGGGGCACATATTTCGGACCATTTTACTGAAGTCAGGAGAATGGTCAATATTGGCTCAAGTGTGCAAAAAAAATGATTTATTTTGTGTCTACCTTACTATACGCCTATTATCTTACCACTCAAAAGACGACACAAAAAATAGGCGATTGCCTTTGCTCAAATCTATCTTGCCATGCAAACGAGAAAAAGGTAAAAACTAACTTATTCAAAATTGCACAGATGTCTCTTTATAAAACAAACTACCATTAAGGGGAAAAAATGCGTAAAATTTTTAATTTTATAACTATGAATAGCATATGATTGACTATATTCCTGGTTTGGCTGGCGTCCCAGCCACAGAATCCTCTATTTCTTCAATTGATGGCAAGCGGGGCATACTGGCTTACCGTGGCTATCCAATTGCTGAACTGGTTAAATATTCTTCGTTTGAAGAGACTGCGCTTTTGCTGTTACATGGGAATCTACCAAGCGAGGTAGAATTAGGTGATTTTAAAAATCTATTACAAAAACATTATCGGGTAAAATCCAATATTCGCACTATGATGTGGTCGTTGCCGAGTGCTGGACATCCAATGAATGTTCTGCAAATGGCGATTGCCTCAATGGCTACCTTCTACCCCGGTGCAAAAGCTGCCTCGCCCGATTCAACAGTTACCCAAAACGCCTTAACGCATATTGTCTCCACCATGGCAACTTTAGTATCTATGTGGGCGCATATTCGCAGAGGTTACGACCCTGTGCCACCCAATACTTCTATGGGTTATGCCAAAAACTTCCTCACCATGTTATTGGGTGAGGTGCCTGACGATAATATTGTTAAGTTGTTTGATGCTTGTCTAATTTTACATGCAGAACACACCATTAACGCCTCAACCTTCTCTGCCATGGTGACTGCAAGCACCCTACCCAATCCTTTTGCAGCTATCTCAGCGGCTGTTGGCACACTTGGGGGGCCGCTACATGGAGGGGCAAACGAAGATGTTCTACATATGTTAGACGCTATTGGCGATGTTAAAAATGTGCGCGACTATATAGAAAACTGCCTCAAAAACAAACAAGTTATTTGGGGTATGGGGCATCGTGAATACTCGGTTAAAGACCCGCGTGCCACAATTTTACAAAAAATGATCGAAGATTATATAAAAAACAACAACATTACTCTGTCTAAACGCTTTGAAGTTGCCTTAGAGGTTGAGCGTATTTGCGAAGAATTGCTCTCTGCTAAAGGCGTGTATCCAAATGTTGATTTTTATTCAGGCATTTTATACGCTGAAATTTTAAAACTACCTGCTGATCAGTTTACCCCGATTTTTGCCGTAGCACGCTCAGCTGGCTGGCTTGCACATTGGAGAGAACAAGTCAGTCATAACCGCATTTTTAGACCGACACAAATCTACACGGGTGTTGAATTTAGAGATTACCCCAAAAAATAAATATGCAAAACACCACGCATTTTGGCTTTAAATCTGTTGCCACCGAAGACAAGCAAGATTTAGTTAAAGGTGTATTTGACTCGGTAGCAAGCAAGTATGACTTAATGAACGACATTCTGTCTTTTGGAATGCACCGCTTATGGAAGCGCTATGCGGTCGCTGCTGCAAATATTAAAATTGGCGATAAGGTGTTGGATATTGCTGGTGGTACTGGCGATTTAGCGACTGCGTTTTGCAAAAAAGTGGGCACTGAAGGGCGGGTTATTCTCAGCGATATTAACGCCACTATGCTGGATGAGGGGCGCAAAAATCTAATCAACCACGGCATTTTTGGACTTGATTTTGTGCAGTTAAATGCCGAATATTTACCTTTTGAGGGCGGGGTTTTTGATTGTGTGAGTATCGCTTTTGGGCTGCGAAACATTACTGACAAGGACCAGGCGCTAAAAGAAATGCACCGAGTTTTAAAACCGGGCGGGGTTTTGTTAATTTTAGAATTTTCTAAAACCAACTCTGAATTATTAAGAAAATTCTACGATTTTTATTCATTTAACCTCATCCCAAAAATCGGCGAGTTGGTTACTAATGATGCAGACTCTTACCAATATTTAGCCGAGTCAATTCGCAAACATCCGGACCAAGAAGCGCTCAAAAACAGGGTGCTTGATGCAGGCTTTGATTTTTGCGAATACCATAATCTATCTGCTGGTATTGTTGCATTGCACAAAGGAATCAAAGTTTAACAAGACGATGCGGTTTTTTGTTTTAGAACAAACACTGAATTATCTCATCAATAATCAAGCCATTGATATCAGTGCTTTAAATGGAAAAACTCTAAATTTTTCGCTAGCAGACCTGCCGCTGACAATGTGTTTTATTTGTGGCAACGATAGAATTTTTGTTGCTAAAAATGCTGACCCTAATGCGGCCGTTAATATTAGATTAGAATTGAATGTGTTTGTCTCACTATTAAAAGGTGCAAATTTAACCGAATTGCTAAAGCAAGACAAAATCGTTATTCACGGTGATGTTAAAACCGCACAACTTTTAGTGGATTTGCTACAACTTATTGATATTGATTTAGAAGAATTGCTCTCCAAATACAGTGGCGACATTATTGCCCATCAGATTGGTGGATGGGCTAGAAGATTTAAAAACAGCCCGCTGTTAGCTGTGGTTAAAGACGGTTTAATGTGTTTTCAAATTCATCCAACCAAGCCTAGTCGGTATAAAAATAATGCGTAATTTACTGAGATTTGCCTGTATTTCTCGGATATTGATGCGTTATCGACTTGACTCTTTAGTGCTATCAACACCTGTGTTAAAAGGTCTTAGACCGCTTGTGTATTTAATTCCTTGGCATTATTTCCCTATTAAACAATACACCCGTGGCGAGCGAATCCGTTTGGCGTTAGAAGAGTTAGGGCCGATTTTTATTAAATTTGGACAAACCCTATCCACTAGACGCGACTTGCTGCCCGATGACATTGGTGATGAATTAGCAAAGCTACAAGACCGCTGCCCTGCATTTAACCCAGCAGAATCTAAGCGCATTATTGAACAGTCTTTGGGCAAGACAACCGATAACTTATTTAAAGAGTTTGACCATAAGCCCTTTGCCAGTGCCTCAATTGCCCAAGTACATGCGGCGCTAACACTGGGTGGAGAGCGCGTAGTGGTCAAGGTGGTGCGCCCTAATATCAGGCAGGCTATTGCCCGCGATATTAGACTTATGTATGTTTTAGCAAGGCTTTTTAATAAACACCCAGCAAGCAAAAAAGTACGCCCTATTGAGGTGGTTGCAGAGTTTGAAAATATTATTTTGAAAGAATTAGACATGTGTATTGAGGCTGTGCATTGCCAACGGCTTAGAGAAAATTTTGCAGGCTCAGATTTATTATATGTACCCAAAGTCTATCAGGATTTATGCAGTAAAAACATTCTAACCACTGAGCGCATCTACGGCACACCTATAAGCGATATTGCCAGTCTTAAAGATAAAAATATCAATATGAAGCGTTTGGCAGAAACTGGGGTTATTATCTTTTTTACCCAAGTATTTAAGCACAATTTTTTTCATGCAGATATGCACCCCGGCAATATTTTTGTGGCTGATAACGGTCAATATATCGGTGTGGATTTTGGAATCATGGGCGTCTTGAGCGAACAAGATCTAGATTTTTTAGCAGATATTTTTTTGGCGTTTTTTAATAAAGATTATAAAAAATTCGCCCAGGCTTATATTGATTCTGGCTGGATAGCCCCAAGCACCGATGTTGTGGCATTTGAAGCCGCGGTTGAGCGTATTTGCACACCTGTGTTTGCCAAACCTTTGGGCGAAATCTCGTTTGCGCGGGTTTTGCTTGACTTGGTTCATGAGGCTAGAAATTTTGATATTAGTGTGCAACCCCAGCTATTACTATTAGACAAAACCTTATTAAATGTTGAAGGCTTAGGGCGGCAAATCTATCCACAATTAGACTTGTGGGCAACTGCAAAACCATTTTTAGAAAACTTAATGAGAGAAAAACACAGCATGAAAAACACCTTTGAAAAAATCAAACAACAAGCCCCAAAATTGTTAAAAGAATTGCCAGAATTGCCTGCATTAACAATCCATGCGCTTAAACAATTAGACCAAACAAAAGAACTCAAGACCCTATATTCAGAACAAACGCGAAGCATTACCCAGCAGTTAAAAGACAATGCTAAGCAACAAACTAGGGCTATTTTTACCGCCTCTTTCCTTATTCTATCGGCTATTTTTGCAGTGAATGCCTTGTGGGTGGCGACCACGATTAGCGGGGCTATGGCCCTAGTATTTTGGTTCAAAGCGCAATAAATTGTTGGCAAAAGAGGGGCTAAAAACATTTTTTGCCTTACCTCTATAGTAATTTTAAAGTAAAATCGTCGCTTGGTATATATTGGGTCACAGAATATACCGTTTATTGATTATTGGTGCCTGATTGGCAGGCGTTTTATTTTTTGGAGAATGCAAAATGAGTATGATAATTAACGCACAAGTGCGTAATGAACAAGGAAAGGGTGCGAGCCGCCGAGCGCGTCACGCAAAAAAGATTCCTGCTATTGTTTACGGTAGTAACAAAGCGCCGAGTACAATTACACTCAATGTCCACGAAATTACCCACTTATTAGAAAACGAGGCGGCCTTTACTTCGGTTTTAGATTTGGTAATTGATAAAAAAACCGAGCCCGTCATTATCAAAGACCTGCAACGCCACCGCACAAAAAACACCATTACCCATATTGATTTACTGCGCATTAACCGCAAAAAAACCATTGTTACCAACATTCCGCTACACTTCATTGGCGAAGATGATAATGAGGCCATTCGTTTGGGCGCAGTCCTTAATAAATTTATTACTGGCGTTGAAATTTCTTGCCTACCAGCAGACTTGCCAAATGGTATTGATGTTGATATCAGTAACCTCTCCCTTGGCGAACATATTAGTTTGACTGGCCTTAGGGTTCCAAAAGGGGTGAGTCTTACCGCACTCACCCATGGTGATATTGAGGCACACGACCAAAGTGTGGTCGCCGTTCAAGAGGCGAGAAAAATGGCTGAAATTGAAGACGAGACACCTATTGAAGTAGAGGATCTTGCTGATAGCGAAGGGGTAGAAGGAGACGCTGAAAAGGCTGATGACGATAAACCTCGCACTAATACTTAATCTATCTTTTGCATCAAAACTGACTAGCCTATCGTGGCAATAAAATTGATTGTTGGCCTTGGTAACCCAGGTAAAGACTACCAGTTGCATCGCCATAATGTTGGTTTTTGGTTTATAGACGCCTTGGCGCGCCTATATTCGGGTTCTTTTAAAAAAGAGCCTAAATTTTTTGGCGAATTGGCACAGATTATTATCGCAGGCACAAAAACATATTTATTAAAACCAAATACCTACATGAATCATTCGGGTCGCTCAATTCAGAGTGTTGCTAAATTTTATCAAATCAATGTAGATGAAATTCTGGTGGCACACGATGATCTAGACATACCTCCTGGCACTATCAAAATCAAACTTTCTGGTGGGCATGGTGGTCATAATGGAATTAAAGATACAATCAAAGCATTAAGTGGCAATGATTTTTACCGCCTCAGAATTGGCATTGGACGCCCTGATGATAAATCAAAAATTGTTGATTTTGTGCTCCACCCAGCAAATAAATCAGAAGAGGGGCACATTCAAGACGCACTACTTGACGCATTAAATGTTATTGAACAAGTGTCTCAAGGCGAAACTGCACAAGCCATGAAGACACTACATACAAAATAGCGCATGAATTTTAAAATAAAACACTATATTGTTGAATGGCAATAGTTGGCTGACAATCCAAGTGATTTAGACTATAAAAACAAAAGTAAATTTATCAAATTAGAATGATGGTTAAAGAATGGATATTAAAGTGTTACGAACGGGTTTTTGGCAGTAAAAATATCGTGACCAAGGAAGGATAGGTATGGAACTTAAATGTGGCATTGTTGGATTGCCAAATGTAGGAAAATCAACGCTGTTTAACGCATTGACGCGGGCGGGGATTGAGTCTGAGAATTATCCATTTTGCACGATTGAGCCAAATATTGGGGTTGTGGCAGTCAATGATTCTCGCTTGGGGCAGTTGGCATCCATTGTTAATCCTAAAAAGATTTTACCTGCCACAATGGAATTTGTGGATATTGCTGGGTTGGTTGAGGGGGCATCTGAGGGGGCGGGGCTAGGCAATCAGTTTTTGAGTAATATCCGTGAAACCAATGCAGTTATCCATATTGTCCGTTGTTTTGAAGATGTGGATATTGTCCATGTTGCTGGAAAGGTATCGCCACTTGATGATATTGAAATTATCAATACCGAGCTGGCTTTGGCTGACTTGGCAAGTGTTGAAAATATCTATCAAAAAACACTTAAAAACTCCAAATCTGGAAAAAAAGGGGGGGCGCCGCTACAACATTTGTTAAAAAGAATGTTATCTACGCTTGAAGCGGGCGAAGGGCTGCATAGCTTGGAGTTTGATGAAAACGAGACCCAGCTAGTCAAAAACTTTCAGCTACTGACTATGAAGCCAGTATTGTATGTGGCAAATGTGGATGAAAATGGGTTTAACAATAATCCCCACTTAGAGGCTGTTGCAAAATTTGCTAAAGCAAAAAACGCCCCAGTAATTGCAATTTGTGCTGATATTGAAGCTGAAATTTCCGAATTAGAGGCAGATGAGAGGCAGGAATTTTTATCCTCAATAGGGCAAGAAGAATCAGGCTTAGACAGACTTATCAAAGCCGGGTATCGGCTCTTAGGCTTGCAAACTTACTTTACCGCTGGGGTGCAAGAGGTGCGTGCATGGACTATTAACATCGGCGACAGCGCGCCGCGTGCGGCGGGTAAAATCCATGGCGACTTTGAAAAAGGGTTTATCCGCGTTGAGGCTATCACTTTTGACGACTTTATCAAGTATGATGGCGAAAAAGGTGCTAAAAAAGCGGGAAAGCTTCGTTCAGAAGGTAAAGAATACATTGTCCAAGATGGTGATGTGCTACACTTCTTATTTAATGTTTGACTCTAATGATACAAGTTAATGAACACTAAAAATCTAACAAAACTGCTGGTTATTCTTGATGGCTGGGGGCATTCTGAGACGAAAGAAAATAATGCCATCGCCAAAGCCCATACCCCAGTATGGGATAAATTCAATCAGCAGTTTCCACATTCCCTCATTAGTACTAGCGGCAAAGAAGTAGGTTTGCCGGGCAAGCAAATGGGCAATTCTGAAGTTGGGCACCTAAATCTAGGTGCAGGTCGTGTTGTTAAACAGATCTTTACCCGCATTCATAATGAAATTGAAAATGGCGATTTTTTCAAAAACCTGATTTTAAAAAATTCACTTGAATACGCTAATGACAACAAAAAAGCCATCCATATCATGGGTTTGCTCTCTGATGGCGGAGTGCATTCGCACGAAGAACAAATCCACGCCATGTTGGCAATGACAAAAAAATACGGCTGCAGAGAAGTTTATTTGCATTTATTTGCAGACGGTAGAGATTGCGCACAAAAAAGTGCCAAACGCTATATTCAAAAATTAGAAGATAAAATCGGTGCGCTTGGTGTGGGTGAAATTGCCAGCGTGATTGGGCGTTATTTTTCTATGGACCGCGACAACCGCTGGGGGCGGGTGCGCTGTGCGTATGAGTTGATTGCCAAAGGCAAGGGGAAATTCCTTGCTGAGAGTGCTACAAATGCTGTTGATTTAGCTTATGCGCGTGGTGAAACTGATGAATTTATTCAAGCCACCTCAATTAAGGTCCCAACCAAGATTAAAAAAGGGGATGTTTTAATTTTTATGAATTATCGTGCCGACCGAGCAAGGCAAATTACCCAAGCCTTTACTGAAGAAAATTTTCAAGGTTTTTCACGCGGAACATTTATACCAACCCAGTTTGTCTGTCTTACCGAATACAAAAAAGACTTTAATTTGCCAGTCGCCTACCCAAGCACTAAACTTAATAATGTTCTGGGCAAATATCTATCTAATCTCGGCATGACCCAACTCAGAATTGCAGAAACCGAAAAATATGCCCATGTAACCTTCTTTCTCAATGGCGGCGTTGATCGCCCTTTTTATGGCGAAGACCGTGTATTGGTCCCCTCGCCCAATGTTGATACTTACGATTTACAACCAGAGATGAGCGCTTTTGAGCTAACCGATGAATTAATCGAACATATTGAAAGTCAAAAATACAATCTGATTATTTGCAACTTTGCCAATACCGATATGGTGGGACATTCTGGCAAGTTAGATGCTGCCATTAAAGCAGTTGAGGCTGTTGATGCTTGTTTGGGTATTATTTATCAAGCCATAGATGCCATCGGTGGGGAAATATTGATTACTGCTGACCATGGTAATGCCGAGCAAATGTTTAATATAGAAACGGGCGAAGTACATACAGCACATACCAATAATCCAGTGCCGCTGTTATTTATCGGTAATCGCGACGCCACCATCGCAAAACCTGGCATTGGGTCGTTATCTGACATTGCCCCCACACTTTTGACAATGTTAGATATTGAGCAGCCTGAAGAAATGACAGGTAAAAGTTTATTAACTTTTAATAAGACCTTTGCATAATGATAAATAATCATGCAAAGACCTCAATAAATAAAAAAGGAGGAAAAAATGAAACAGTCTAACTTTATCGCACCCTCGATTCTTGCAGCAAATTTTGCCAAACTCGGCGAAGAGGTTGATGATGTTTTGCGTGGTGGTGCTGATATTATCCATTTTGATGTGATGGATAATCATTATGTACCCAACCTAACCATTGGACCGCTGGTCTGCGAAGCGCTCAGAAATAATGGCGTTACCGCACCGATTGATGTACATTTAATGGTCAAACCTGTGGATCGGATTATTCCTGATTTTGCCAGTGCTGGCGCATCATACATTACCTTTCATCCGGAAGCTTCTGAGCATATCGACCGCACTATCGGCTTGATCAAAGAACGAGGGTGTAAGGCGGGCTTGGTGTTCAATCCAGCAACACCCCTACATTATTTAGATCATGTATTAGACAAATTAGACATGGTGTTGTTAATGTCGGTTAATCCTGGTTTTGGCGGACAGGCTTTTATTCCTGAAACCCTTAACAAAACTCGGACAGTGCGTAGGATGATTGATGATGCTGGCTTAGATATTCGCTTAGAAATTGACGGTGGCGTCAAAATTGACAACATTTATGAGATTGCTATCGCTGGCGCTGATACTTT
Source organism: Gammaproteobacteria bacterium Gsub (assembly GCA_002007405.1). Lineage (GTDB taxonomy): Bacteria > Pseudomonadota > Gammaproteobacteria > PS1 > Pseudothioglobaceae > JAAOIF01. The sequence goes on along the minus strand of JYIN01000005.1, from coordinate 16,450 downwards.
TGTTGCTGGCTCTGCAATTTTCAACACTGATGATTATAAAGTTACTATTGATGCCATGCGTGCGAAATTATCCAAAGTCTAATCTGTATGTGGTACAAAATCAAAAACACATTGTATTTTCTCCAACAGAAAAAGACCTAAAAGAGCAGCGCATTATTCACTTGGGTAAATACTGCTGATTGAATATATTAAATGAATGAGAAAGAATATAGAGGAATTGTAATGCGTTATGGGTGGGTACAAAGATACGACACTGGCTTGTATTGTGGGCTATAATGCAATTAATCTCGTCATTAACCAAGGAGAACCCTATGCAATTTTTAAGCAGAGAAAAACTAAGCCTACTTCTTTTATCTTTTTGTTTGCTTGGTTCTTTTGCATTTGCCGAAGAAAATAAATTTGATGAAGTTAGTATTAAAACCCAGTTATTATCCAAAGGAATATATATGCTAACGGGTAAGGGGGGCAATATCGGCGTCTTAGTTGGTGATGAGGGCGTGTTTATGATTGATGACCAGTTTGCCCCTTTAAGTAAAAAAATCCAAGCAGCAATTGCCGACATTTCAGACCAGCCGATTAGGTTTGTTATTAACACCCATTGGCATTTTGACCACACAGGTGGGAACGAAAATATGGGCAAAATAGGGGCAACTATTGTCGCCCATGATAATGTTCGCAAACGCATGAGTCGTGATAATGTGATTGAAGCATTTAACCGAAAAATACCCGCTTCTCCAAAAACTGCATTGCCAGTGATTACTTTTAATGAGGGCATCAACTTTCATTTGTATGGTCAAGAAATACAAGTGTTACACCAAGCCAATGCGCATACTGACGGTGATAGTATTATCTTTTTTAAAGATGCAAATGTGGTGCACATGGGAGATATTTTTTTTAATGGTTGGTACCCTTTTATTGACACCTCCAGCGGTGGCGATGTTAGGGGTATGATTCGCACTGTCAATAAGGTAATTGATCAAATTGACAATAACACAAAAATTATTCCAGGACATGGTCCTTTAGCCAATAAAACAGATTTAATACATTATCGAGACATGTTACAGTTGGTAACAAAGCGTATGAAAAAACTCATTGAAGAAGGTAAGCATATTGACGAAATTATTGCCCTAAAACCCAATGCTGATTTGGATAAAACTTGGGGTGTGCATTTTTTAAAACCCGCATCATTTTTGAGAATATTGCACAAAACGATGTTAAACCAATAAGAAGTCTTTGTTATGGGGTTATTCACAATTATTATTACAAGGGTCTCAATAAAAGGTCTGTTGGGCATAGGAAAACACACAGCTAGAACCTATTAAACAAGCGCTTTTTACCTAAAAAATCGTTAGATATAACAAATGTTTTCCTCATTGTTAGGTGTTAGGTTAAACATCATAGCCATTTAATAGAACAACCCATGGATGGGATTTGTTGTTTTGGTCCCTGTCCAGTAGTCGCTACTTGACGCATCGCATCAAATAAATCGCGTTTGACATCAGCAGGGGCAGTTTCTTTGCGTGAAGCATCAAGCCGACCGCGGTATTGTAATTTTAAATGGGCGTTGTAGCCAAAAAAATCGGGGGTGCAAACAGCACCATAGGCCTTGGCAACTTCTTGGGTTTTGTCAATTAAATAAGGAAATGGAAAATCCATTTTTTGAGCGATTTTTTGCATGTTCTCAAATGAATCTTCTTCGTATTCATCTGGATTATTTGACATAATTGCCACGCTATTTAACCCTATTGCTTGAAGTGCTTTGGCATCACGAATAATGCGCTCAATAACGGCTTTAACATACGGACAATGGTTACAAATGAACATCACTAATAGCCCATTCTCGCCTTTACAACTTTGCAGGTTGTGGGTTTTTCCATCAACACCCATTAGATTAAAGTCAATCGCTGGGGCGTTAAAATCACAGATTGGGGTTTGTGTGCTAACCATTTTTTCCTCCTTTTTGCTCAGAAATTTTACATAAAAGTTTTGCCTAAATCATAATTTTAATAGATTTTGAATCAAATACTCTGCCATCATCAGCCCAAATATATTCGGTATATACAAGATGACACTAATTAACGGTATGCACCCTGCCTAGAGACGCATTTGCAGTGAGGCTCAGCCCGACCACTCCAAACCACTGAGCGATTAAAATTTCACTACATGTTACAACTACTGATTACTTTACAATCCAAATAATAAAATAGTGTTATTATCGTATCGTTTGCACAACCTACTAATTTTGCCTGCCGATACTAGGCACAATAGCAGTGGTATTTTCAGCAGTCTCGTGGATATTACCAAAATCCATGGGGCGGGTGAATTAATCATAATTAAACTTAACAAATATGGATAAAAGTGATTATAATAGTGCAGTTTATTTTATGTGACAAAACAATAAAATTATCATGAAAACATTTAGTGCCAAAGCAGATACGGTAAAAAGGAACTGGTGGCTGGTTGATGCTAGCGATATGACCTTGGGTCGCCTTTCCACAGCAGTCGCATCCAAACTTCGTGGCAAACACAAGGCAGAATACACCCCACATATAGACACAGGGGATTACATTATTATTATCAACGCCGCAAAAGTTAAAGTAACGGGCAATAAGTTTGAAGACAAAATGTACCACCACCACACTGGCTATGTGGGCAATTTAAAATCCATTACATTCAAAGATTTACAAGCCAAAAGACCTGAAGAAATCATCAATAAAGCAGTAAAAGGCATGTTGCCAAAAGGTGCCTTAGGTGCAGATATGTTTAGAAAAATGAAAGTATTCGCAGGTAGCAAACACATGCACACAGCGCAACAACCACAAGTGTTAGAAATTTAATTTTTGGGTATTTAAGGGTTTATCTATTATGGCAAAGACACAAACTTTTTACGCAACAGGCAGGAGAAAAACCTCAGTTGCACGCGTTTATATGACCAAAGGCAAAGGCATATTCACCGTTAATAAGCGCCCAATGCGTGATTATTTTGGGCGTGAAACTTCTGCAATGATTATTAACCAACCTCTTGACGCTGTTGATATGAAAGGTAGGTTTGATTTTAATATCACCGTCAAAGGCGGTGGCGACACAGGTCAAGCAGGGGCAATTAGACTTGGGGTTACGCGTGCGTTAATGGTTTATAACAAAGACTTCAGATCCGAGTTACGCAAAGCTGGCTTTGTAACCCGTGATGCCAGAATTGTGGAGCGTAAAAAGGTCGGTCACAAAAAAGCGCGTAAGAGTGAGCAATACTCAAAGCGTTAAAGCCGATCTGTTATTTAACTTGGTCATTAACAAAACCCAACGAAAATAATACCCTGATCGTCAAGATTGGAACAAAACTCACAAAAAAGCTAAGCACTTTTTTACAAAGATAAAACAACACCCATCGTAGCTTGACCATCGGGGATGGTATAAAATTAAACAACTTTTTAGCACTTGAGAGTCTAACCAACAGGTCTGGGAACAACTTTTGGGGCAACGCTTGCTAACTAAAAACGCACCAAGATTATTCTAAGTTAAGCCCGCCAAATAACAAAGCCCCCAGAATAAGACAGGTTTTGAAAGGGTTTATTTGCTCAAAGCGAGGTGTTGTTATTTTTTTGCACGGATTGTGCTAATTCTTTAATGAGTTTTTCACTATCGTCCCAGCCGAGGCAAGCATCGGTAATGCTAACGCCGTATTTTAAAGGCTCCAATGTGCCCAGTGTTTGCCTGCCTTCATTAATATTAGACTCAATCATTACACCGAAAATGGCACTACTGCCGTCTTTAATTTGTCTGCTAATATCTTTGCCAACTTTGAGCTGATTTTTAAATTTCTTTTCACTATTAGCATGAGAAAAATCCACCATTAAATGGGGAGGGAGATTGGCTTTTTTTAACTCTTCAATAGCCGCCATCACTTGGGTTTTGGCATAATTTGGACCCTCGGTGCCGCCACGCAAAATAATATGACAATTTGGATTACCTGAGGTTGTGTAGCGATTAGCTATGCCTTTTTTATTGATTGACCAAAACATATGCGGGCTACTAGCACAGATAATAGCGTCAATGGCAATTTTAATATTACCATTGGTACCATTTTTAAATCCAACTGGACACGACAGCCCAGATGCCAATTCGCGATGGGTTTGACTCTCAGTTGTGCGTGCCCCAATTGCCCCCCAAGAAATTAAATCAGAGATATATTGGGGGGTGATTAAATCCAAATATTCAGTTGCTGTTGGGATTTTCATTTTGGCTAAATCCAACAACAAACTGCGTGCTAAACTAAATCCTTTTTCCATGTTAAAACTATGGTCTAAATCGGGGTCATAAATTAAGCCTTTCCAACCGATTGTGGTGCGTGGTTTTTCAAAATAAACCCGCATCACGATAAATAAATCATCTTTGGTTTCCTCTTTGAGTTTGGTCAATTTTTGTGCATATTCTCTAGCAGCTTTAGGGTCATGAATTGAACACGGACCCACTATCACTAATAGGCGTCTATCTTGCCCAGAAATTATATTGGCAATGGTTTTTCTAGCTTTGATAATAAAGTCAGATTGGGTTTTTTTAACCGAATATTTGTTAATAAAATGAATCGGAGGGGCAATAGATTCGGCTTGGGTGATACGGATATTGCTAATTGTGTTGAGTATTTTTTTCAACATTTGCTATTTTCTATAAGTGCATAAGCCGAATGGTTATGAATTGATTCAAAATTTTCCGACTCTAGACGATAATAACTAATATTAGTGTTGGCATTGAGTTCTAGGGCAATATCACGCACCAAATCCTCAACAAAAGCAGGGTTATCATAAGCGCGCTCAGTTACCATTTTTTCATCATCGCGTTTCAAAATACCGTACAACTCACACGATGCTTTACGCTCTGCCAAATCAATCAAATCTTCAAGGTATAAAGCCTTACCTTTGGCGGCTTTGGCTTTAATGGTAATATGCGAGCGTTGATTATGTGCGCCATATTGAGAGATACTTTTTGAGCAGGGGCATAGGCTGGTTACTGGCACCACCACCTTCATCGTTATCTCATAGCCGCCATTATCAAGCGTACCATACAAAGTAGCTTGGTAATCCATCACTGATTCCACACCCGATGAAGGCGCTTGTTTTTTTCTAAAAAAGGGAAAATTCAGGGTAATATGCGCCATATCAGAGCCTAATTTTTTGCGAACCTTGTCAATAATTTCAGAAAAATTAACACTGCTAAATTCACAACGATCGGCATTTAATATTTCCACAAAACGCGACATGTGGGTGCCTTTAATATGCTTTGGTAAAGCCACAGTCATGGTAAAGTTACCGATTGTTGGTAGCAGATTACCATTTTTATCAATGTAAGTCATTGGGTGGATAATATCCTTGACGCCAACTTTATCAATCACAGTTTGGCGCGTATCTGTCCTATTTTGGGTATCTGGTAGGTCGTGACGGGTCATGGCTTTATTTCCGAATAAGTAACACAGGCTCTGGGGGTTTCCCAAATCACAACCTCACATACACGCACCGTTTGATTGTTAATTAAGGCGCTCAGTTGTTGATAAAAATATTGAGCAATATTCTCAGCAGTAGGGTTGAGTGTATCAAAAGGCGGAATGTCATTTAAATATTGATGGTCAAATCGCTTGAGTATGGTTTTGGTTTGTTGTTTAATATCACGAAAATCAATGGCAATGCCGCTCTTATCTAGCGCCCCAGACTCAACTGAGACCTCAACTTGCCAATTATGACCATGCAAACGCGCACAGTCACCTGGGTAGTTTCTAAGTGAATGGGCAGAGGCAAAATCAGTAACAATTTTTAGGACGAACATAACTTCGGAAAAATTGGCAAAAATCGCTGATTATACCTTAAGAGCGCTTTGTGTATAACTTGCTTTTTTTAAGGCTGTGTTGCATCGGTTACCCCGACTGCCTCCCATGCTAATCTAACTTGTTGTTGTATGTTGTCCCCGTTTTCGGTGTTGCCATAATCTTGAGCAACCTCTATCATCCCGGCTTTAGCATGATGAAAATTACTGTTGCTATTCCAATAATTTCTATTGGCATCTAAGGCAATCTTCATTGCAGTTTCAATGCCGATGCTACTAACGCTAATACCATTGTGGACGCCACCTACGGATAATAAATAAAACATTTTATTTGCCACACTGCTATTAGTATGTACCCCACAATAATCATTCTCACAGCGCCTAGGTAAGCAGTTTTGGGTATCAGCCAAGATCCAATTCTCGCCTTTGTAAGTGTTGGGATAGGGTATTTTCTCGCCTACTGATGGTTGATAAACAACGCCGTTTTTTATAATTTTATAATTTTCTCCCATGCTGTATTGTGTAACAAACATTTCTGGATTTTGCAGTGAGCGAAAACTTCGACCTTCAAGCCCTATTTCCCAGCTATTAGAGCCGGTGGATCGTGCTACGGCAATCCCTAGCCAGTCTGAAAAAGCCTCATCCAACGCTCCCGACTCACGCGTATAAATAAAATCGGCCCCTATATTGCCAGTAACACCGTGCCCCCATTCATGGGCTGCCACATTCAGTGCAGTAGATAGGCTTTTATCAAAATCTTGTTCTGGTTTAGCGGGTGTATAATAAATCGCATTACTGCCTCCTGAGTAAAAGGCATTGAACCACGCACCTGGAGCAACAAGCGAGCCACATGATGTTATCTCACTGCGAGGATATAAATAATCAGTAACGGCTAACATAGAAGAGCCCTGGTCATCATAACCGTTAACCCCCAAAACATCTTTAAGATAATCATAGGTTGCTATAGAATTGGCGTGGGCATCAGCCCCATCTGGGTTGAGATTATCCACCGAGCTAGCACTGTGGCGGACGAATTTATTATCGCCCACACCGATAGATTTTAGGGTTTGTATTTGTGCAGTCATGGTCAAACTTGCCCCGCGACGACTAATATCACGCAAATAATAATGCTTGCCGACTTTAATCGCATCTAAATTTAGATGTTGCCTGCCATCACCTTGTGGGTTGATTTTAACTTGGGCGGTGTTTGTATTTGCCACTATGGTTAGGGTTGGTGTGGTATAAAAACAGGTGTTAGCATCATCAGTCGGGATTATAAGTAAGCTAATAGTGCCTTGTGTTTGGGTTACTAATCTTACTAATTTATTCTCCTCTACAACACTTTGACTGCCTTTATTTAAAATGTTTAGCACATTTCCCGTATCTAATACACTAGTCCCTTCTTCTTCTCTAACTAACACTTGACAACAAGCATCCTGAGGGCAAAACCCAGTGGGTATTTCTATCTCTGCTAAACCTGGAGGGATATTATTAACAACATAAGGGGCTGCCATATTTTCATTAATTTCGTTAAATGTTGTTGGTGTTGGTGTTACACCGCCACCGCCACCGCCACAAGCTGACAATAGTGTCAATAACAATAAACTGACTATTTTATTCATCTAATGTTTAATATCTAATTTTTTAGATAATATTTGTGGCGGATTACTGTCGCTAAGAGTCCAGATGTTACCGATTCCATCAACTACAAGATAAATTCGCCAGACCACATAAGGGGCTTTTTGGATGATGATTGGCTTATTTTCAATCAATTTAAAATCGCTTAGATCTTGAGTAATAAAATCCAGCACTTCGGTAGCATTTAAGTGAGTTTTGCCGTCATTTAAAGCCATATCAATTTTATTTTTAAAAGCCACTGATAAGGGTTTTTGAAAGCCACTCAACGACCGCGCCTGCGACTTTTTAAAATGGACGATAATCTGCATATTTTCAATTTCAAGGCCTTGATAAACCAGACCAAAATGGATGTGCTGATTTTTAAAACGGTCGGTGGTGATTTTCCTCCAAACTAAATCCGCTTCAGTTTCAATCCCCAGCGCGGTTTTATGTCGCAAAATGCTGGTATATGCCCGTTGCAATAAATCAGGCTCAAGGGCAAAATCAAAAGACACGCCTTGCGCTTGTTGTATGGGCTGTTTTAAGAAAAAAAATCCATCAATATCCTCGGCAAATAAACGCCCGATTAGTAATAATAATGAAAAAAATAAAATTTTGTTTATCATTCGGCCAATATACCCTATTAAACTAAAATTTTGATTTAAACCAATTAACAAACTGATAATTCATCAAATACAAACAAGGCAGTAATATCAGCGTCATTGTGGTGCCAAATAGCAAGCCGTAGCCTAATGACAATGCCATCGGTTTAAGAATAAAATCACTGCCGCCCAGCCCGTATGCTAAAGGGACAACACCTGCTAAAGTCGTTAGTGAAGTTAATATAACTGCCCGCAGGCGATCTTTTGCACCTTGCACAACCCATACAAATATAGAAGTAGTGGTGGCTAATTTTTTTTGTAGGTAATTCAAATGTGCCACCATCACCAAAGAATCATTGACAATCACCCCAATTAACGCCAAAGTGCCGAGCATGGCAAAAAAACTAATCGGCTCGCCATGGAGGAAAAATGCCCAAATAACCCCAACAATTGCAAAAGGAATGGCACTGATTATCAGCAGTGGCTGGGTGTAGGAATTAAACAACAAAATCAACAATAAAAATATCACAAAAACTGCCATAATAAAGGCTTGTAAAAGACTTTTCATAGATTCCTGTGTCTCTTTCGCCCCGCCTTCGCTAAGGATGCGAATATTGGGGTATAAAGATTGTGCGTTTAGTTGTTTTAAGGCTTTTTTAACAACCTCTTGAGAGGTGGTTATTTGGTCATCAACGCTACCACTAATAATCACTGAGCGCTGTCCATCAAAATGATTAAAATCGGGCTCTCCAGAGATTTGACGAATATGTGAAAATTGCTTAAGTGGCACTGGCTGCCCTCTTCTATTGTTGATTTTAAGGGTGGTGATAAAATCCTCTGATTGTGATAAATTGCCCAGATAAATACGAAAGTCAACATCGGTATCACCATAGCGAATATTGGTAACATCAATGCCAGTAAAAGCGGATTTTAGATAACGACTCACAGTTAAAAAATCAACTTCTAATCTTGCCATTTTTTCAAAATCAAGCACTACCTCAATGCGTGATTTTCCTAATTTATCATCGCGGTCAATATCATCTAAGCCCTCTATATTAGATAAAATTTTCTCCAAAGCATTCGCCGCATCCTGGCGTTGTTCGTCATCACTACCAATCAAATAAATTTCAATATCCTTACCCTGTGGTGGACCTGGGCGACGGACTGAAAAGGTGAGTTTATGATTTTTGGGCATTTGTTTGGCACTCTCTTTTAATTCTAACAATAGCGTTTTGGCTTGGCGTTTTCGCACTCCAGAGGGCACTAAATCAATATCAAAATCTGCCACATAAGTAAAATTTTGCCCAATACTATTGGTGAGTGAATCTAAATCCTGCCCGACCACCTCAGTAATTAGTTTTTCTGCTGTAGTGCTGATTTTTTCTGTATGTTGCACCGAACTGCCTGCTGGCATTTGTAACTTAGCGTTAATAACATCAGCGCCCACTGTAGGAAAAAGAGTAAAACGCATTTGAGTCATGGCAAAATACACCGAAGAAAACAAAACAATCACAAATATTGCCACCACAAAATAACGCATTTTTAAAACCTTGCTTAAAAATCCAACAAACCAATTCTCAACATAACTAAACCACCCACTTGGAGTGGGCTTTTCATTCAAGCCAGCGAGGTGTGCAGGCAAAGCAACGGTTACCTCTAAAAAAGAAAGACCTAAGGCAAAAATCACCACTAAGGGAATAACATAGATAAATTTGCCCATTGTCCCAGTCATTAAAAACATTGATGAAAATGCCAAAATAGTAGTTAGTATGGTGGTAACTACTGGCATGATAACCCGCCTAAAACCATGTGCAGCCGCCCTATATTTGTCCTCGCCCAGTTGTTTAAAATGATGAATGCTCTCTGCCATAATAATTGAGTCATCAACCACAATCCCCAGCACTAAAATCATAGCTGCCAAAGACACTAAGTTAATTGTCTCGCCCACCACCCCTAACAGTGCTACTGCCCCCAGTAGGGATACAGGCAAACTAATTGCCACCCAAAATGCGGTTTTCAATGACAAAAATATCCCCAATACAACCAACACCAACACTAGCCCAATCAAGCCATTATTGGTAACAATATTTAAGCGATTACGCACATATTGAGACAAATCAGAAGAGTAAAAAATCTTTAGTTGTTGGTATTTTTTGGCCTGTAGATCTTGTAATTTTTCCTTAATTAAATCCACTGTGGCAATAATATCGGCGCGTTCTTGTTTGCGAATTTTTAAAATAAAAGCCTTGGTGCTGTTAATGCGAACAATAGATTTTTCCTCAACACTGCCATCGGTAATTTGGGCAATATCTTTGAGACGCACCACAGGACCATCAAAAGTTGATTTAACAATCACATCACCAACCGCCTGTGCAGCATCAAATTTAGCCAGAACCACGATGATTTTTTCATCAAGCGTAGCATTATTATTGCCTACAGTATAACGCTGATTACGCCCCTCAATCGCCTCAATAACCTGGGGCAGAGATAATTTATGTTGATACAATTTATCAACATTAACCCTAATTTGAATTTCTCTGTCTAAATAACCCTCCTTAACCACCTCGGATACGCCTTCAATCAATTCCAATTCTCTGGCAATCGCATCAGTACTGTCTCTAAGCACCGAAAAAGGCAGAGTTTCACTGCTAATATTAACCTTTAAAATATTCCTAAGCGAGCTTTTTTGGTCTAATACCTGAGGCAGATCAACCACTTCTCTTGGAAAATCTTTGACCCGCTCAACGGCATTGCGAACTTCTTGTTTTAACGCCTCAATATCACTCACATCTTGCGAAAGTGTTACCAAAATACTCGACACTGCCTCACGAGAAATCGAACTAAACTCCTCAATCCCTGAGACCGTCTTTAATTCATCTTCTATTGGGTTGGTAACATTTTGCTCAACATCCTCAGGAGAGGCGCCCGGATAGGCGGTAGTAACGGTGAGCACTTCAAAATCCACTGCGGGAAATTGATCCCTTTGAATATTAGATAAAGAAAACAAACCCACCACGATAACCAACAAGGTAAAAACCAACGCTAATTTTTTCTGTTTAACAAAAAAAATAAGTAACCTATTCATAGATTGCCAGTATACAGCCATTACTAAATAACCAATAGAAAAAATAGCAAGTTTGAATTATGCCAAGTTCTAAGCAAGGGTAAAATCAAGCGTCTATGAAAATAAAAACTGGATTAGGACAAGACTCGCACGCATTTGCAAGCAAGGGGAACAAAACCCTTATTTTAGGTGGTGTGAAATTTGACCATCCACAAGGTTTGCGTGGCAATAGTGATGCCGATGTCGTTTTGCACGCACTTACAAATGCCATCTCGTCCATCACTGGCAACAACATACTGGGCGCTAAGGCTGATGAACTTTGCCAACGCGGGGTTACTGATAGTGCCCAATATTTACAACTTGCACTGGGTGATTTGCACGGCTGGCAGATTAGTCATGTTGCCATTGCTATTGAGTGTTTGTTGCCAAAAATATCGCCTAAGATTGAAGAAATAAAAACCTCAATTGCCAATTTACTCAATATCACCGTCACCGATATTGGCATCACAGCCACCACAGGTGAGGGGCTGAGCGCTTTTGGCAAAGGTGAAGGGGTTCAAGTTTTGAGTATAATTACAGTCTCAAGTTATGAATAATCTACACATCGCTTTTCGTTCTAAAATTCATAAACTGCATTTTATTGGCATTGGTGGCTCAGGCATGAGTGGTATTGCTGAGGTATTACACAATCTTAATTATCAAGTCTCAGGATCAGATATTGATGCCTTTGTAACCACCCAAAGATTGCAAAATCTGGGTTGTAAAATTAGCCATCAACATCACCCTGATAATATCATTGGCGCACAAGCTGTGGTTGTTTCCAGTGCTATTGATGCCAGCAATCCAGAGCTTGTTGAAGCAAAAAAACTAGGCATACCTATCGTTCCCAGAGCAGAAATGTTGGCAGAAATTATGCGTTTTAGGTTTGGCATTGCGGTGGCAGGCACTCATGGCAAAACCACAACCACCAGTTTGATTGCCCATATTCTCACGGTTGCTAAATTAGACCCAACCTATATTATTGGTGGCATTCTAAACTCCAGCGGCATTAACGCAAAACTGGGAGGGGGCGATTATTTAATCGCTGAGGCTGATGAATCTGATATGTCTTTTCTGCACTTACAGCCAATGCTCGGTGTCATTACCAATATTGACCAAGACCACATGGCAACCTATGACAATAATTACCAAAAACTAACCGAGGCATTTGTTAATTTTACTTCCAACCTGCCTTTTTACGGCGCTTGTGTTATATGTTATGATGATTTAGGGGTGAGGGATATACTAAGCCATATTCACCGATCTTTGATTACTTATGGCTTGAGAGATGGGGCTGATATCCAAGCGCGTAACATTACCCAAATTGAGCGCCAAATGCACTTTGAAGTGGTGATTAAAAACCAGCAACCATTTCCCATTATGCTCAATCTCATTGGCAAACACAATATCTTAAATACCTTAGCGGCTATCGGGGTGGCGCGTGAGCTTAATGTTGATATTGGGGTTATTCAAACTGCACTGCAAAATTTCCCAGGCGTTGCTCGCCGTCTTGATTATCATGGGATATTGGGTGTGGAAAAAACCAAAGTATCATTATTTGATGATTATGGACATCATCCCAATGAAATTGCCGCAGTTTTTGAGAGTTTGCAAAATACCTATGTTGATAGGCGTTTGCTGGTAATTTTCCAGCCACATCGCCACTCTCGCACACGGGATTTGTTCGCCGAGTTTGTACAAGTTTTATCAAAAGCCGGGGGATTGATTTTGTTAGATATCTACCCCGCCAACGAGCCCCCCATTGCCCACATTACCTCCGCTACATTGGCATCTGCTATCCGCCAACATTCGTCATTAGAAGTAGTTGCGGTTAAAAATACCGACGAAGTTTTAAAGGTGTTGCCCAACATTGTGCAAAAAAATGATATTATTTTGACTTTAGGTGCTGGCGATATTCACAGCCTGCCCGAATTACTAAAAAATGCTTACTCATAATGAGGCAATGAGCAAACATTGCTCACTACGCGCAGGCGGCTTGGCGCAAGATTTTTTTGTTCCTGAAACGGTTGATGATTTGGCTGATTTTTTAAAACACAATCAAAAACCTATTTTAATGCTGGGTCTGGGCAGTAATTTGTTGGTGCGTGAGTGTGGTTTTAAAGGTGTGGTAATTGCACTTAAAAATCTTAATTGGCTTAATATTTTTGATGGCATAATCCATACTGGTACGGGTACAAGTTTAGCCAAGATTTCACGGTTTTGTGAATCGCAGGGGCTACATGGTGCGGAATTTTTATCCACAATTCCAGGCAGTGTCGGCGGCGCTTTGGCGATGAATGCGGGTGCTTTTGGTGCTGAAATTTGGCAATTTGTTAAATCAGTTACAACAATCAACGCATTAGGTGTGGTATTTGAGCGCTACAAGAAAGATTTTGAGGTTGGTTATCGTCAAGTTTATGGCAAAAATGAGGGAGAATATTTCATCGCCGCCGCATTTAAATTTGGACAAACCCAAAAACAGCAAGACATCAAAACTCTGCTGGCAAAACGCCGTGCAACACAACCTATTGGGCAGGCAAATTGTGGTAGTGTGTTTAAAAATCCAAAGCCCCATTTTGCTGCTAAACTGATTGAAGGGGCAAACTTATCTGGCTTTTGCATCGGTGGTGCTTGCGTTTGTAATAAACACGCCAATTTTATCATCAACCAAAATAATGCCAGTGCAACAGATATTGAAAAATTGATTTTGCATATTCAGCAAACCGTCAAAGCAAAATTTAGCATTGATTTAGAAACCGAAGTAGTGATTGTATGATTGCAGTATTGATGGGGGGTAATTCTGCTGAGAGGGCGGTTTCTTTGGATGGTGGCAACGCCATCTATCGTGCTTTAAAAAATCAGGCCGTTGATTGCTTTAAATTTGATTGGTGTGGTAATAATCTATCCGAGCTTTGGACGCGCGATTTTGACCGTGCTTTTATTATTTTGCATGGTCGTGGTGGCGAAGATGGCACCATTCAGCAACAACTAGAAAAACGCAATATTGCTTATACAGGCTCAAACTCAAGTTCTTCCAAGCGGTGTATAAACAAAGACACCACCAAAACCATCTGGAATCAGCATCGGTTACCGGTCCCTCCTTGGGCGTTGGCGAATATTGGGCACTCGATTCCAAAAATTGAGTTTAGCCTGCCTTGGGCAATTAAGCCGATTTTAGAAGGTTCTAGCATCGGCATCAGCAAAGTTAGGCATTTGGCAGAATTAGACAAAGCTTTGGCACTGGCTTGGCAATATGACTCACAAGTGCTGATCGAAAAGTGGATTGAGGGCGAGGAATATAGTGTTACCATTCTAAATGGTGGAGCGTTGCCAGCGATAAAAATCGTTACCAATCAAGGTTTTTATGATTATGAATCAAAATACCACAGCGATAAAACCCGCTATCTTTGCCCTTGTGGGCTAACAGATGCTGGCGAACAACGACTACAAAAAATCGCACTCAAAGCATTTAATGTGCTGGGTGCTAAAACTTGGGGGCGGATTGATTTTATAATTGACAGCGACAACAATCCACAACTTTTAGAAATTAACACCATCCCTGGGATGACCCAACATTCATTAGCACCAATGGCGGCCAAAGCAGCTGGTTTGAGTTTTGATGCCCTAGTTTTGTCTATTTTAAATGCGTAGTAAGAACACCGTCCGACACAATAAGCGTAAAAAAACTCTGCATCAGTGGCTTATGCTCATTGGCAAAGTATTATTTATTTTGATGGGGCTAATCGCCATTATTTGGTCTATTTTAAAATCCGATTTTATTAAATTCCCAGCAGTGAATATCAACTGGAAGATTGAGCCAACAGCGGTGCTTGAAAAAACTGTGTTAATGAGCAGAATACAGCCCTTAATTGAGAATAACTACCTGCTTGATTTACGCGCGATTAAACAAACATTAGAACAACAGGCTTGGGTAGAAAAAGCCGATATTAAGCGCCTATTTTTAAATGCCATTCAAATCAAGATTAAGGCACGAAAAGTCGCCATGCGCTGGCAAAATACAAACTGCAAAAATGAAAATAGACCTCATTGCACGGGCTATATCTCCACCCAAGGGGTTTTATTTATGCCTCAAAAAATACTACAATCTAATGCCCCGATAGCGCGTTCAAAGGCAGATAGCGCCATAATTGCTAAACTTTATAAAGATTATCAGCATTATCAAACACTCGCCGCCCCGCTACAAATCACTAAATTTTCTAAAACAAATATTGACCAACTCACATTCAAACCCAATATTAAAGTGGTTCTGGGCTATCAAAAACAAAAGCAAAGGCTACAAAGATTTATCAAGGCCTATAATAAATTAAGTAAGAAAAACTCAAAAATCAAACACGCGACCTTTGATATGCGCTATCCTAAGGGCTTTGCATTAAAGATGCCCTGACCTAACTGGGAGCAACAGATAAAAATTAGAAATAATATTGTAAGGTCAGACCTTACCCGAACGGCTTTTTCCGTGAGGATTTAAGTGGGTTTTAGGGCGATAGTTGCAGGTACAATGAGAAAAATATGAGAAAAGTATAATACATAATTAGATGTGCGCAATCCCTTGTAATTTTTGCAGCGCGTAATGCTTTTATATATACTAATGGTGGAATTGCTGACCTTACTCAGTTAACACCTGTTGAAGAAGACAGCCTTAGTAAAACTTATGAAATTGGTGTGAGTGTAGAGATGGCAGAAGTGGTAGGAGGCATTAACAATGGTTCATTCACTTTTAGTGTGATTCGTGAAAACATGGATAATATTCGTATGACTTTTAATGATTTTGATACCTCAGTTACCAGTATTATTGACCCTGCTGATAATAGGGAAATAGCCATTCAAAATGCAAAGTGGGAAGTGGTTGGTGGTGAGATTAATACTGGCGATAGGTTTCATATGAGATATATTGCAAAGTTTTATATGAGATATATTGCAAATGGTGGTAAATTCTCCCCATTTCATAGCAGTGTTCTGCAATTTATTTTCAGAGTAAGAGTGGCAAATGGGATTGGAGGTCGTTTTAATTTTGACCCTATTATAGGAAGACTATCAGGGGAAATACCAACTGGAGAAATAGATTTTGCTAACAATAAGAGTGACGGTATTTTGTTTAGC
This sequence comes from Gammaproteobacteria bacterium Gsub, assembly GCA_002007405.1. Taxonomy (GTDB): domain Bacteria; phylum Pseudomonadota; class Gammaproteobacteria; order PS1; family Pseudothioglobaceae; genus JAAOIF01. The sequence continues at coordinate 196 of JYIN01000005.1, read as the reverse complement.
ATAAGGTGACAGAATAAAAATATTAGATTAACTAAGGAATTGATATGAAACATTTAATAAAAACATTATTATTTACAATGATTGGGTTTGTGTCGCTAGCCAATGCGGGTCCTGGAAGTTTTAGTTCGGTTACTAGTCTTGCGATTACTAACCCTCTACCAGAGATGGGAACCGTTACATTTAACTTGGCAGAGTC